>NZ_JALQDA010000001.1:0-80404 GCF_023631485.1 Caballeronia sp. GAFFF2
CGAGCATGGCTAGAGAACCGAGGCGGCGCAGGCAATCACGAGCACGCGGCAATCCTTTCCCACGTCAAAGCGTTCTTCGAGGCCCACGAAGAATCGCGATTCACCGACCTCAATGATGTTTCAGACCGACCAACCATGAATCGCGCCGGGTTTAGGCGCGCAGTTGATGGAGCTTCGGAATACCTTGTCTTTCCGGAAGTTTTTAAGCGCGAAGTGTCTCAAGGCTTTGATCCGAAAGGCGCTGCCAAAGTGCTTGTGGATGCGGGTTGGATTCGGGTTTCGCCCGACGGAAAGTATCAACGAGTTGAGCGCATTCCGGGGAAGGGGAGTACACGCGTCTATGTATTTACTTCCCGCGTATGGTCTTCGTAACGCGTCTCTCGCGATCATCGAAATGTCGGTGTAACGGGTGTAGCAGGTGTAACGCGTCCCGGAAAGCCCTGTCTCATAAGCCTTTCGGCGTTACACCAACTATGTGATCGCGTTACACCGTTACACCGATGACACTTTATCCATGTTAGCGCGGCGTCGATGTCGTGGAGATCGGCACAGAAGTGTGCTGATCTCAGGTCCTAAAGTTTTAGGAACGGCGTCCGCTCGACGTCCGCGCGCGGTGCTGACTTATAACGCGGTCGCCACTCACGCGTCACCTCCTTGTGCCGGACGTTCTAAGATCCTCAGTCGCTGTCACGACGGCACACCTCTTCCGAGATCAGGCGCTCCAGGCGGAAAAGTGCCTCTAGCGTTTTTCTAAGTGCTAGTAACGAGCGTGCAACAGATAAGGATGTCTGGACGCGCCAGTCCGTCCCCACACAGGGCGCAAGTGCGTCTGCAAGATGGTCGAGCTCAATCGCAAGTTGTTGGCCATTCAGTATTCCGTTGTCAACCCGTTTCCTGATGCTAGCGGCCAACATTTGACAGTCGTACAGGTTCATTTTGCTATATGGCGCCGGCGCGCGAACTCCAACGTACCGAGATGCGGAGGCAAAAGCATCGCCGCCAGAACATGTAATTAAGCAGATTTTTACTATTATTAAAGCATGGACAAAAAGTAGGCCGCAGCAATCCGTGCTAACTTGTTTGCGCAGCGCGAACACCCGGCAGCTTATGTGCGAAGCGTTCTAGCGGTCCGAAACCACGAAATCCCTCGCGGCTGCCGGGGCTGCGATCTACTAGGCCGCCGCATGAAAACATCTCGCTTGATCTCCACAGAGGGGCAGCGCTTTGAATGTTCGACCCATGGTCAAAAGTTCATCGTGGCATTGGAAGACGGTACTGACTTCTCGCCGATTGCAAAGTTCGACTTGCACGTCTTCGAGGATATTCGTACGTCGGTTCTAGATGACTCCGCTATTGCAGGGAAGATCGTCGCCGACGAACTCGCGGCCGCTAAGACGAACGATCTCGTCATCTTCGTGTGCCCTAATCTCGCGGCGAAAGAATTGGTTCTGCTCGCGCTCGGACAGAAGCACTCCAACGAATCTACCGATGTCGACCTCAGGCCGTAACGCGAGCACCTAGCGGCTGCGCCCCGGATCCGGTGACCAGGTTGCCGGGGCTGTCGATCGCTGGCTTTATGCTCGTAGACGGGCAGATCAGTAAAGCGGTACAACGAGCAAACACGCGTCCCCTCTTTAAATCCTCCCTGCTTCGTCACGGCGATGAATCCCATCGCGCGGAGCTCATACAGCGCTTTGCTCAGCGCCGATGAAGAACTCCAGCCGAACTGTTTTTTCCTCACCGAGAGCGGGGCGCCGATGGACCCGTTGTTCGTCGTGGTCACCATCGACTTCATGTCCCACATCAGACAGCGCGCGGGCATGCTGAGCGCGCGATAGGCGTGACTTCGGATCATTTCCGCGTAGAGCTTGTCCAACTGCCGCGCGGATCTGCGTCCTTTTTCTTAGTCGCCAGGGCGCGCCCCTCTCTCCGAGACAGGATCGAGGCGGCCCACGCAGAAGCCGACGCCATCCATCTGTTCGCACATTTCGCGTGCCGCCGCCCACGCGGCTTGCTGGGTCGCGCAGGGCACGCCGAACGCGGTATTGCTTCGCTCGATTCCGTTCACCGTCGTGCCCGCACCGATAACGACGGGCAGGTACAGCGTTCACAGGAACCGAGGATCTCGGTGAGCGTGCTATTCATGGCTCGCCTCGCCGTTGTTCGTGACGGGCGAGAGACCGTGTTACACCTGGCGGTGTAACACGCAATCGGTGTAACGCGATTTGTGTAACGCGGAAACTCTTGCCCAGTTTGGGTTTGCGGCCAAAGTTACACCGGCTACACCTGTTACACCAATTTTGTGTAGCGGGTCGAACTGCGAGTGCTAGGCGACACAGGAAGCCGAGGACCTACCGACTGACGCAAATGGTCAGGCGCATCGCGTCTGTAAGCGGCTCGCCCTATTCGGCCTGGCAGGCGAGTATGCGACGGATCGCGGAATCACCGGATGGCAGCCCGGTGAAACACTCGCAGCCGCAGCCACGTGTTTTCGAGCATGGCTAGAGACCCGAGGCGGTGCCGGCAATCACGAGCACGCGGCAATCCTTTCCCAAGTCAAAGCGTTCTTCGAAGCTCATGAGGAGTCGCGCTTTACAGACCTTTACTCAGAAAGCGAAAGACCCACGCCTAATCGTGCGGGATATCGGCGCATGGTTGATGGGGGCGTCGAATACCTAGTCTTCCCTGAGGTATTCAGGCGAGAGATTTGTATTGGTCAAGATCTCAAAGCCGCTGCACGGGCGTTGATAGACGCGGGTTGGATCAAGCCCGCTGCCATCGGCTGGGCCCAGCGCGCCGAACGGGTTCCCGGCAAAGGGCCTACTAAGGTGTACGTCTTCACATCTGCCCTGTGGGAACAGACTCTCTGACCTTGCTGCAAACGCGGTTACAGCGGTTACGCGGTTACAGGTCAGATTGAAGCCTTATCAGATGGGCTTTTCCGCGTAACCGCGACGGTGTAACCGTGCACGCCTGTAACCGCGCCTGCGGTTACACCGGCTACGGGTTTGAATGGTCCAGAGCAGATTGCGCGGTTACAGCAAATCGCGGTTACAAAAAACGGTTACGCTACGAGCCTTGCCTGATAAGGGTCCGTGGATAGCGTAACTGATGTAACCGCTGTAACCGCGAAAATAAGTGTATGTCAGGAGGCTTGATTGAGTGGAGATCGACCACGCGCAGATACGTGGCCGCTAATTGCTCTGGGAGAAAAGCCTCAATGTAAGACTAGCCGCCATTAAGAACGGCGGCCAGTCAACAACGAGTTTTACTGCGCCGCCGCTGTGCTTGCGGCAACCGGCGGAGTTCCTACCCGATAGCAAGCGGGTGTAGCGCCCGGTTTCGGCCGCTGATAAATCAGCTTGTAGCCATTCGTGCCACTCGCCCATGACGCCTTCGACGCAAATGTCAGCACTGGACCTGCGTTGTTGCTCGAACTTACTGTCTGCGTGATGACGAGCGGTGCGAGCGCCGGATCGGTCTGTACCTTGTCGGCTTCGATAATTCGGCGTACATGCGAGAGGCTCGCGGCGTACCAGTCGGCTTTCATCGTCGCATTTTTGATTACGAAGGGACGATAGGCCGGTCCGGCATCGTGACTGTCGATGATCATCCACGGATCCTTGTCCGTCGATTCTCCCAACTCGGACACCGGCATGGGCTTGCCGTCCAACGTCGACAGGTAGGATGCGATGTCAACACCCAGACGCGATCCGACCTTGCCCAGCGTACCCAGATCGAAGTGCGCCGGATCGCTCGCTCTGAGCTCGCTGTAATGCTTGCCGGTCCAAGTGATAACGTGCGAGACATCGTAGCCGTCCGCTGTCGTGACCGTGCCGACGTTAGCCGGGACGGTCGCCTTTTGCGTAATGTACAGCAGGTCGCCCGGCTTCAAGTAACCGACCATGTTGGCGATGTTGCCCTGGTTGATATCCAGCAACACACCCGGCTCCTTTTGGCCTGAGCTTACGAGCGGATCATCGCCTGTAGAGCAAGCCTGCGAACCGATCCCCGTCTCGAGGTTATTCGTTTCCTGCGTGAGACCCGCGAAGTTGTACACCCATGAGGTGAAGTCTGAACAATCGACGCCTTGCCACTGAATCTCGTCACTTTGCGTCAAAGGCGTGAGGCTCTGCGACCCATCGGCGCGACGGTTCGCGGTGCAGGTCATCTTGGACGTGCTGCCGCCAGAAGTACTGCCCGAGGAGAAGTTGCGAAACTTAGCGGGCGACTTCGGCGGTAACCAGCCGGGGATGTGATGGTGGCAATAGTTGATGCCCTGATCGACCCAGTAGTTCTCCACAGCCATGACCAGTTCGCGCTGGAACGCGCCGACGTCGCTGCCGCAAGCTGCCGCCGTGACCGGGCCGTAGCTCGCGGCGAATGGACCCCACGTGCCGCCGTTGGCAAAGTTTTTCCAGTTCGCCACAGTGACGCCATTTCCGAGCTGTGCCTGAACTTCGTTCTTTCGATTGGCGAAGAGCGTGCCGAGCTCGCTTAACAGTTTTTCGCGATTCGTGCACGCCGCGCTGCTGATGGATACTGCGGCTGCATGACCGGGAATCACATTTTTAAGTGCCGACAGTTTCTTGATGCCGGACTTGTTGTGACTGCCGCCAACGTAAGCGGCCGCGGCAGTGGTAATCGCGCAGTTACCGCTGACCGGTGCGTCGAGCGTGCCGTCAGAGTTGATGTTGCCTGCACCGGCGTTACATTGTGCGAGGTTGTCGCCGTTGCCGGCTTGCGCGACGATATTTTGCGTGCTCTCGACGACCGAGAGGCCGAGCGACGTGCGGCTCTGTGACTCCGCGCCGAGCGCGAGCGCCATCTTCGAGCCATCGGAAACGTCCGTCGTAGTGCCGCTCGAAACGAAAGTCGGTGTGGTCGAGCTCACGTCGATGTCGCCCGCAAAGGCGTTCATACGCGACATCGCCGAGGCAATGTTGTCGGCAGTGAGGCCGCCCGCAGCACGTGCGTCGGCAACGACGGCGTTCGAATAGGTGGAAACTACCATCTGAGACGGCGCGGTCAGGTAGACCGCGTCAAGTTCGCCGTTTAGCGTGGTCGCGGTGCCGGTTGCCTCTTCCTCGTAAGAACCGCCCGTGACCCGTACGAACACCGGATAGTGCAGTGCCGATTTAAGCGTGAATGAGCCGTCGGACGCGGTAGTGGTAGTTGTGACGGGCTTGTCGGACACGGTGCCGTCCGCTGCAAGCTCATGAACCTCGACCGTCGCGTTGCTGAGCGGACCCATGTAGACACTGCCGGAGGTCGAAGGCGCAGAGCTGCCTCCGCATCCTGCAAATACGGAACAAAAAACCGCGAGCGTTGCGGCACTGATAAGGGTTGGTTTCACGAGTTCAAGGACGTTCAGTCTGGGTTTATGTGAATGGCGATGCGCCCAGGGCGCGCTCGCTGCTTATGTTGTTTCTCCCTGATGAAGCGATCGCACCGTCGATGCACGTTTTCAGTTCCCGAACCATCTCTTTTATTGACGGCTTGCGGACCATCAACTTGAGGGTGGCGTGAGCCGGTGCGATGTCGCTTCGGCGTGCAATTTCCTACCGCATCACGCGTTAGGGGAAAACGGCATCGGAAAACGCGTAATACGCATTGCTGGAACCGCTCGACCCGTCAGTCAGTTTGATAAAGACTTTGCGTCCGACAAAGAACGGCATACCCCAGACAAAGGCGCGCGAGTCCTTGTTAGCGACAATGGCAATATTTCTGAACGCGCCCTTACCGCTGTTAATCAGACTGGTTGAATCGCCGACACGAAAATTGGCGGTCGCTTCCGTAGTTTGGCCCTTCAGGGTCGCGGATAACGCTGCTTCGGGCGCTGCGCACCAGTGAGAGCCGCACGCGTGCACTCCAGCCGGCGAAGTGGCGAAGTAATATTCTTCGGTGCCTGTATCGAAGTAGCTCGCAGAGTACGACTGCCCGTTCCAAACCGTCGTGAAGGTTCCATCCGGCGCGAGATCGATCACGTTGGTAACGTCGAGTGAATTGTTCGAACGCGTTGCGATGCCGAGCGTAAGCGTCCCCGGTGTGGCGCTCGCGCCCGACTCCGGAACCGCCTGTACGTTGAGCACGTAGCCATTGTTATCAGACGGAAGAGCCGCTATCGGATGAACAACGCGAAAATTCGCGGCCACGGGCTTAGCGATGGGCGTGCACCCTTCTGCAGTGCACTCGTAGTACCGAGGTGTTCTGAGCGAAATGAAGCATGGATCCTTGCAATCGTTGAGGGATACCGGAGCAATCCCGAGCGTTCCGTTCGACGTCGGCTTGCTGCCCTTCGAACAGGAGTCGGGACGCGGATGATCGCCATACGACGCGCTTGCTTCATCAACGATCTGAATTGGAACACTCGATGCTTGGATGGCAGCTAACCGGACATCCGCGCGAGTCACTACTCCCCAAGCGGCCGATGAGACGAAGCGATAGCATTCCGCCAACGCATGTGCGTCGGGTCCTGCCATCGCCGAGAAGAGTTCAGGATGTTTGAGCGCGGAACGTTGCAATCGCAGGCCAACAGAGCCTGTATCCACCATGACGTTATTGACCGTTTCGCACATCGACGTGCCGGGCACGCAGACGGTGACGCTAATCAAGGCCCGGTTGATGTCATAGTTCGGCGTTTGCACGCTAATCGGTAATACGTTATCCGCAACTGTTGTCGCCGGGTTCGGCTCATTTGTGCCCACGACGGCGGAGGTCGATGCCGGCGCCGACGCACCGGTAGCGGTCGTCGCTGGGCCCGATTCGCCAGGAGCAGACGTCGACGCCGTCGAGGAGGCTGCGTTTGCTGCTGCCGCAGCTCCATTCGACGGTGTATTGGAGTTTCCTCCGCACGACACGAGGAAAGGAAGCGCAAGAAGAAAAAGAGTGCTGATGAAATGCCGCATGTCTGCTTGTGTCAAGAATAAGTTGATGCACCCGGAACATAGGCCGGGCTGAGGAAGGCATGCACAGCCTTTCAGGTTATCGACTGCGCCTGCGGTTCCTTGAGCAGTTTGTGATGTGTGAGGGCTCGAGAGTCGCTTCATCGCACATCGATGTTCAGATAGGAGAAAGCGTCCTTTCCTAACCCGTAGATGTGCCTGCACCAGGCCGATGTGTTCGCACAGGAAATAAAGCGCATCAGCATGGGGAAACGGACGCTGAAGTCGTTTAGCGACTGTTCAGCCGAAGCCAGTCCTTCAAGCAGCGAATGACGGTCGTCGTCATCGTCCAATAAAAGAGCCTTGCGCTCGACCGTCAGCAGACGGCCATAAGACCGATAAATGCGTGACCGGATTCGCCGGCGATATATTGCTGGACTCAGCCGGAGCGCCGGAACGATAGACACCATGAGAGGTAGGAGCAGCGGTAGCGCCCGATCGATCGCACTCGCGAGCCAAAAGGGCGTGTGCGGTAGAGGTAGCTGTTTCCGGAACGGTAATCACGAGTCGCCTGCTCGCTGATCGGAAGTCATGAGCGATGAGATTAGGATTGTCCACCCCGTTGCTTGATCGTCGATTTTCCGTGAACCTCGTGTGGCGCCTCGATGAGCAGATCGGACGGCGCAGGATGTAGGCGCCGTTATGCTACGACGCTAGACAGTCGGTGAGACGAGGCGCAATGCTGCACTTACCGGTACGAACTTGCGCACTACACTTCACGCCGAATTGAGCGCGATCACATTTTCAGCCCCATGACGGCTGCGGGCCTCTTTCTTAATTCTTCCTTCTTCCACGCTCTTGCGTCTCAGCTACGCTCAACCAAAGGAGTATCACCGCGTACGAGACATCCAGGGTTCGATCGATGCACGGATTGGCAGACTTATCGCTGTTGAGCAACGGCAGCCAGTATCTGATCTGCAACTTCGTTCGGATGCGAAATGAGCACAACGTGGCTGGCCTCGATCTCAGTGGTCTTTGCGTGCATGCGCTTGGCCATGAAGCGCTCCAAATCGGCGTTGATGGTTCGGTCTTCGGTCGATACCACGTACCACGTTGGTTTGTCGCGCCATGCGGCCAGGGTCGTTTTTGCCATCGTGATCGCCCGCCCCACCGGTTGCTGAACGGCGAAGTAGGCACGAGCCTCCGACTTCGGAAGGTCACCCGCAAAGTCATTGACGAATGCCTGCTCTGACAGACTTCCATAACCGTCGGGTGACCACTGCAAACCTGTGGAAGCAGGCGCGGGCGGAAATTTTTTGGTCAGGGCAACATAGTCCTCATTCGCGTCGGGCGCACGCGCAGCGACGTAGACAAGCCCGCATACCTTGGGATCATCGCCCGCTTGGCTGATGACCATCCCACCATAGGAATGGGCGACAAGCAGCGTCGGGCCATCCTGCTGGGAGAGGACACGCTTAACGGCAGCGACGTCCGCGTCAAGGGAGGTGGTGGGGTTCTGTACCGCCGTAACGTGCAGCCCTTTGGCTTGCAAAAGTGGAATGACCTTCATCCAGCTGGAAGCGTCGGCAAAAAGCCCATGTACCAGCACGACGTTCTTTGCAGACCCGCACGCGGAATCGCTAATGCTTTGCGCGAAACCCGGATCTGCTGTGAGAAGCGCAGCACAGGCGATGGCAGCGACCGCTATTGCCTTCAACTTCATTGAGATACTCCAAGTAATATCGAATATCTGTGAGGCGCACGCTGCTAATCGCGCCTCTCCAGTGTGATGCGAAGCAAGCACGATCGCATCCATCGCTGGCTTCGTATATCGGTCAAATGACCGGCCTTGTCAGCCGGTAGAGGTGTCCTCGACGATTGGCAACCAACACGCGTTGATGATCCGGACCGAAGCCGCCGATGGATCGTGTAGCCCCAGCGATCGCGAGCAGCGGTGCTTGCGAGCACTGTGTCTAGCGGTGCCGGCGAGACTCTGGCGTTACCGTAAGAAGCACTCGTAATTCGCGCGCTGCTAGTCAACGAAACCGTCCCGGGGGATAGGACGATCCTTCATGGCAGAATCTTTTAATGCATTACCTGTACATTCGCGATCCGCATTTGACTCGAAGTGACGTACCTTCGGCCGGCGATGAAGGCACCCGTTCGAGTGTCGAACGTTTTCGTTCAGTTGCGGGCGAGTGCGACTGGATCCAGCATTTTTGCAGCAGGCCACGGCGCTGGCCAACACACCGAGCGAGCCGATTGTTTCCAAAAAGTCCGCGAGCATGGCTTTCTCATCAAAAGTGGATGACCCGTGACCAATGCCCATTGTGAGTCTCGGCAAGTGCCACGAATCTTGAGACGATCGTCTAGACGCCTGCCTTCTGGTGTCGCCACTCTTGCGTCCGTCCGCCGAATCCATATGCGGCGGCGCGAGCGTCGATCAGATACACGTATGACACTTCGTGAACCTCTGCTCTCAAGCCGCACATTACTTCGTGCACTTGGCGGATGAAGTTGGCCTTTTCTGCCTTTGTATTTGTCTCGTCGGTAATGCTCACCTCGACGAAATACGATGCAGCAGACAATTCAGCTAGGCTTTTCCCCCCGATCAGCCAATCCTCGTCGGCGATGTAGTCGAGTGTCACGGCCATGACAGCCGGATCCTTGCCAAGGACGTCCGCTGTCAGCTGACTAATCGCTTCGGCGGCTCGGCGGCCAAGATCACGATCACGAGATCCTGAGTTTGAATGTTGATATGAGGCATGTTCGTTCCTGTCTGTGATTAATGCTCGTATAGTGGCTGTCATTAACGAATCCGAAAAGCGGGAAGATCAGCTATGATCCATCGGCATCTCCGGGGGATGAAATGCACGTTTTCGACGTCGAGCAACTGAAATCGTTTATCGCCGCAGTGGAAGCAAGGAGCATTACGGCTGCTGCCCCTGCGCGCAGTCTTTCGCAATCAGCTTTGAGCGAGCAACTTGCGAAGCTTGAAGCCCGAGCGGGTCAGACATTGCTGCTGCGGGCCAAGAGCGGCGTCACGCCTACCGCTGCAGGCATTCAACTGTTACGCCACGCAAGGAGGATCGTCGGTTTGTCGGAAGCTGCATGGCGAGACATGCATGCGATTCCCGAGGACATCGAGATAGCAATCGGTGTTACGGGTTACTTTCGCAGCGCAGAACTCGGACAACTGCTCGCGCGAACAGTGACAGACTGCCCCCGGATCCGATTGCGAAGCCTCGTTGGCATGAGCTCCGATATTCAGGCAGCGTATGAACGAGGCGAAATCGAACTTGCCTTGCTGATGAGCCTAATAGGCGTAAAGTCGCTTCGGCTGAACGACAGCACGGAGCTCGGTGTCGAGCCACTGCAGTGGGTGATTGGTGCCAAACGCTCGAATCCTCTGCCGGGGCGCCCCTTGCCCCTTGTCCTCCTGCCGGAATTCTGCTCGCTGCATCGCCTTGCAATAGATAGCCTTCGTAAAAGGGGCATTGCTTTCTATGTGAGTCATATCGCGTCCGGCGTTGACGACCTCACCGCCGCCCTAGAAGCTGGGCTCGGCGTGGGTTGTCTCAATGCTTCTGCGGCCGCGCGACCTGGATTGCGGCAGGTGTCAAAACCAACGCTTCCAAGCCTCCCAAAGGCTCGGTTCTTTCTCAGGTCACGACGCGAGGAGCGCTTTGATGAGAAGTCGGAGCTACAGGAATTAGCCGCCGTCGTGATGAAACATTTCACAGAGCGGGCTTGAACAGAAACACTTGCCGGCCCAGATGCAGCCGCTTGCCACCGCCCGTGCCCGGCCCGCTACCGCCCCCGGCGAGCGTTCGGCATCACTGCCTGCTTCTTGATTTTCGAGAGACGCATTCCTGCGTCGCCTGTATGGATCAATGAACGCTCACACGCTTGCGGTAACGATGCGTCGCAACAGCTGCCAACTCAGAGCGACAGATTCGTACACGTCCAATGTTAGATGGACGACGAATCTCCTAGACTCGAAATTCGAGGTTCAGGGATCGAACGGATGGGAAAGGTAACCTTCACCGGATTGCCTGTTGCATCAAGTTTCGGCTTCAATTGGATAACAAGCGCGAAGACGTCAGACATGGCGTTGCGCGCACCGTGTGTCTCACTGTGCCAATCGACCTTTAAGAGGCGCGAATCCATAAGAATGCAAATGGATCGACAGCGACCTACTGCCAGCAGACCGGAGAAGTTCGGTGATAAAGCCGGAAGCGCGTGCAATGCTGATTCACGGTTTCCTTGGCCGGGTGGCGAAGGCTGGAACGGAAGACGCCGGAACCGTTCCTTCAAGTTCAGTCCATCTTAGCGCCAGGGAAATCTCGTCTCGATATAAGCGGAGGAACAACGCCGTAACTGCTGAAGCCAATGTGGCTTTGCCACTTTCGTACGTGTCGCATTCCAGATAGAGGATTCGGGCGGGTAGAGTAGTTGTTGGCTAGCTTGCGGAAGGAAATCTCGGCTATTAAAAAATTCAGGAATGTGTGTAGTAGGGCCGGCCATTTGTGTGATTTGAGCGGTCCTAATCAATCTGTGGTCGCTCTTTTCCGATGATTATCATTTGCCGCAACACACTAGCTCTGTGCTGAGCCCGGCATCGGCAGCAGCCAGTCCGCCGCAGTTTTGTCCTTGGGAAAGATCCCACCGATGGGCGATACGCCCAGGTCAGCATCCTTTCGATTCTGTCGCGCCTTAACTGCTTACCGCTATCCCTTTGCACTTCCCCGTGACCACGAGCGGTCAATTTCAGACGAAGTTAAGGAGGGCAACGGCGCTGACTCATCTTGAGGCGGTTCCCTATTGCGCACTTCAACCCACGCTTGCAGCACGCTCGTAGGAACGTCTTCGCGTTTGCTAAGAAACATCATGCTAAAGAAATTTTTGGTGGTGGTCGTCCTTGCTCTTGCGATCACTGCAGTCGTTGTCGCCGCGCTGTGGTGCCGGATTGATATGAAATCGAACTTTCGCACTGTGCGCGTAGAAAAAGGTGATGTTGACGACGTGGTTTTGGCAGAAGGGACGCTTGAAGGTAGAACCCAGGTAGACGTGGGTTCACAGGCTTCCGGCCAAATCAAATCTTTGAAGGTTCACGTTGGAGACAAGGTAACGAAAGGGCAATTGCTTGCGGAGATCGACCCTACCGTCGCAGAAAACGAGCTGAAAGAAGAGCAGGCCCGCGAGGATCAGCTGGTTGCAGACAGGGCAGCCGCGCACGCTAAGCTGTTTGAAGCCGAAATGGCAATGCGTCGCCATCACCTCATGCTCGCCGAAGAAGCAACCTCGCGTCAGGACAATATCAGAGCTGAGACTGAGTATCGGAGTCGAAAGGCCCAGCTGGAGAGCATTGACGCCAGTATCCGCAGTGCCCACATGAAAGTCGAAACTGCCAAGGCACATCTTGACTTCACGAAGATTGTCGCACCGAGCGAGGGAGAAGTCGTAGCGATCGTTTCGCGAGAGGGGCAAACGGTAAATGCGCAGCAGGAAACTCCAGTCATACTGAGGCTTGCCGACCTCGGCACGATGACGGTGAGCGCAGAAGTGTCCGAGGCGGACGTGCATCGGGTACGTCTCGGCCAGACTGCCTGCTTTACGACCCTAGGGGAGCCGGACCAACATTACTGCGGGAAGCTGCGTTCGATAGAGCCGGCGCCCCGGGGGTATATTGAATCCGCTCGTCAACGCGGTACGGGCGGCGAAGAATCGACGCACCGGGCCGTTTTCTATAACGCGCTTTTTGACGTTCCTAATTCGAAACGCAAGCTTCGTATCGCGATGACCGCCGACGTTCGAGTAGCGATCAATTCGAGTAAAGAGGTCCTGATTATTCCGTCCGAAGCGTTGGGGGCAAAAGCACCTGATGGGCGGTATCAAGTTCGGGTTATCAACGATCGGGGCGAGATTGTTCAGCGCAGCGTTCGGATCGGCCTGAACAACAACGTTAAGGCAGAAGTTCGCGATGGGCTTGCTATTGGAGAGGCGGTGCTTATTGACGACGGATTGGCATTCAATTCGCCTACAGACCCAGCTATCTCAGATGGGAGCTAATCATGTCAGAGCCGCTTATTCAGCTCTCGAATGTTAGTCGCCACTATGAAGCGGGAGGTGAGCACATAGTCGTTCTTGAAGATATAAACCTCACCATCAATGCCGGCGAATTCGTCGCTATCGTTGGGACATCTGGTTCTGGGAAGACAACCCTACTAAATATCATCGGATGTCTTGCTCGCCCAAGTGCCGGCACTTACAAACTCGATGGTCAACTTGTGTTCGACGCAGATGGCGAAAAATTGGCGAAGCTGCGGCGTGAATATTTTGGATTCATTTTCCAGCGTTACAACCTGCTTTCTCACTTAAGCGCGGCGGAGAACGTGGAAGTTCCTGCAGTGTACGCGGGCACGCCGTCCGTCGAACGACGTCATCGCGCTGAAAAGCTCTTAAGCCTTCTCGGGCTAGCGCGTCGGGCCAGGCATCGTCCTAATCAGCTATCAGGTGGTCAGCAGCAGCGAGTGAGCATTGCGCGAGCGTTGATGAACGGCGGGACGGTGTTACTCGGTGACGAGCCTACCGGGGCGTTGGATTCGAAGAGCGCTCGCGAGGTCATGGAGATCTTTGACGCACTTCATCGTCAGGGTCACACAGTAGTCTTGGTTTCTCATGATGAACGCGTCGCGGAGCATGCTCATCGAGTAATCAAAATAGAGGACGGCAAGATCGTGGATGACAGGCCAACCTCTACGGCGAAAACTGAGGATGCTTATTCTAGCGTTGCGCTGCCTGTCGGTTCGCACTGGCTTGGCTTATCGATTTCCGGCGAAAAAAATGAATGCCCCGCTATGGGCGCATCTTGTCAGAAGAGGAGTGTGGTAACACGTATCGGTTGCCTACGAACAAGCGTGGGAATCGCGCTGAGGAGTCTCGCGAATAACCGGCTGCGTACAGCACTCACAATGCTCGGAGTTGTCATCGGCGTCGCCGCAGTAGTGTCGATAGTCGCGCTAAGCCTTGGTGCGGAAGAACGCACTCTTGACACGATCCGCTCGTTGGGAACGAACACAATTACCTTCTGGCCGATCGGCGACTCCGATAAGGCGAGCCCATCGTTGAGAAAGTCATTAACGCTTGCCGATTTGAAGCTACTGGCGGCCCAGGACTATGTCGATAGCGGGACGGCCGAAATTGAAAAATTTGTTCTGATACAGCATGGACACGCTCACGGACGCGGAAGACTTGTTGGTGTGAACAAAGACTATTTCAGGGTGCGAGGTTTGAGCTTCCTGCGAGGGACGGGATTCGATGACGACGAATTCGCAAAGAATACTCAAGTGGTCGTTATTAGTCAGGCAGCGCAGCGAAAGTTATTTGGCCAGTACGGCGACGCAATGGGCCAAGTTATCGCGGTCAACAACGCGCCAGCGACAGTGATAGGGGTCGTAAAAGAAAAGCGCGACATGTTCTCCGACCCCAGTGCATTAGACGTCTGGATGCCACTGTCGGCCGCAACAACCCGAGTCATGGGACGCCAGCTGCCGGATCGACTTATCGTGCGTGTGCTTGGCGATCACAGCACTGACGACGCGGAAGCCCGTCTCAGTGACGTGCTTGCGCAGCGTCATGGTCGCAAGGACTTCGCTACGTTCAATGCTAATAGTTTTGCCAAGCTACTCAATAAGACCCAAGACATTATGACAACACTTATGATCGTAGTAGCGATCACGACGCTCGGTGTTGGCGGCATCGGCGTCATGAACATGATGCTAGTCTCAATCAAAGAGCGCACGCGCGAAATCGGAATCCGCATGGCGGTAGGGGCGCGACACAGCGATATCTTGCAGCAGTTCCTCTTAGAGGCAGTGTTTCTTTGCGTTTCAGGTGGATTGATAGGACTGGTCCTGTCCCTCGCGTTGAGTGAATGTGTCTCTTACTTTGCCAATGATTGGGCGATGCTTCAGTCTCCCATCACAGCTGCGACAGCATTCGCATCGTCGACGCTCGTAGGCGTTATTTTTGGTTTGATGCCGGCTCGCCGTGCTGCTCGGCTCGACCCTATCGACGCGCTTGCACATGATTAGCCGCAGACTGTCTACAATCGCAAAGCGATCCAGCGAGGCTTCGTTTGCTTGCGCCGTTCTGTCGATTGCTGGCTGTGTTGCGCCGCAACTGCCAGGAGTACCGCCAGCAGAAGTCCCAGTGAACTGGAGCGCTCCGACGGCGGCCAATGGATCGAACGTTGCAGAGGAATGGTGGCGGGAGTTTGGGGATGAACGCCTTAATCGGTTAGTCCGCAGTGTCGTTGAATCTAACACTGATCTGCTGATAGCGGCCGACCGCCTGCGTCAAGTGCAATTGGAGGCAACAAACACTTCGACGGATATGACGCCAAGAGTCACCGTGGGCGGCAACATTGGTTGGGGCACGGAGTCTCTCACGTTGCGCCGCATGCGTTCGCGCGGAGGAGATGTCAACGCGTCGCTTAATTACGACTTAGACGTTGGTGGGAAGCTAGCTGCTGAACGCGATTCAGCGAACTGGCTTGCGAATGCAGAAGAGCACGGCGCAGATTGGGCTCGACTAGGAATAATTAGCGCATGTTTGAAGAATTACTGGATGCTTGGCTTGCTTAACGAGCGCTTAACGCTTTCTAAGGACCGGTTGGCCTACGCCAAGCGGACTCTTGCAATAGTGCAGGCGCGCTACGATGCGGGAAGCGCGTCCAGGGTCGATGTCGTTCAGGCGCGGCAGACTGTGCTTGCCGAAGAAGTGACCATCGATCAAATCGCCAAGGAGCTTTTGCAGAATAGAAACGCGTTGGCGATCCTAGTAGGCGGGCCACCCGAGACCGCCATCGACATCCCGGATAGACTGATCACCCGATCCCTCCCACCGGTAGCTGCGGGACTACCAGCGGATGTTATTCATCGCCGCGCTGATGTACGTGCAGCGGAATGGCGAGTGCGGCAAACGCTAGCGAACATCGATGTTGCTCGTGCTAGCTTGTATCCGTCGCTATCGCTTACCAGTTCCGTGGGTACATTGAGCGATGACCTAGCGCGCTTCCTAACCAATCCTGTGGCCAACGTGGGGCTGGCCATCGCGTTGCCATTTGTCGATTGGAACCGGACTCAGCTGCGAATAAAAGTGTCGCAGTCGGATTACAACGTCGCAGCGCTCCAATTCCGAAAGGCAATTTATATTGCGCTCCAGGAGGTCGAAGACAGGTTGACGGCTAGCGCTCAATTCGAACGCGAAGAGGCCAAGCTGCAGGAGCGACTTGAGCAGTCTCGCTTAGCCGAACGCTTGGCCAAAGCGCGTTTCACTGCCGGTGAAACGGACGTACAGCCGTGGTTGCAAAGCCAGCAGTCGGTGCAACAAATTCAGGAAGCTTTGGCACAAAATCACTTCGACCGTTTGACGACCCGCGCGGCGCTATTGGTGGCACTCGGCGGTGGGGATAAAGGCGCGTCGCCAAAGGTCACGGGGGAGGCAGAAAGAAAAATGTAGCTCAGTGTTTCAATGTGCATCAAATTCGCTGATCTTATAAACGACGCGGTGACTGTATCTTGGCATCACTTAGTGGATCAAGGGGCGCAGTTAGGATTGGAGCGGTAGCGTATTTATTCTGACGGACGAATGCGCGAACGGCTTGCAAAAGCTCGGTATTCATTGCTTCCTGCACTGTGCTGCAAGCTCTTAATGCCAATTCAACTAGAGCCGCATCGGAAATTTTCCCGTAATGAACTTTACTACCCACTTGAACGCCGATTTGCACCCAGGTGTCCCGGGTTCGTTCATTTATGAACCAAGCCTTGGTGATATGTTTCATGCTTAGCACCGGTCAATTATTTTGAGTATGGCATTAAGCCGCTTCCGATGAGGATGCGTCTCAACGTAGCGGGCCGTTCACAAATCCAAGTTCTTGTACAGCCGAAGTGAAGTTCGACGTGCGCAAAGTCCTCGCGAAAGCCGCTGTCCAGCTTCGCGACGTGCCTGGCTCAGTAACAGAGCTCTCAGCCAGTGCGACGGCGATGCTGCTCGAGGATCGATAGGTGGGAAGCCAGATCCCGTCCCCGAACAAAATCATACTTATCCGATTGTCTGATGCTACATCTCTAATTAGTCTCGACAGTTTTCTTCCTGCGGAGATAGCGATGCCAATTAGGGTTGTTTGTGCTGGCGGCCATCTTATTAGCGCACTTGGCACTGAGGCGGCGGTTCGTCAGTGCGCCGGGGTCAGGACCATCGCTACGACCCACTGCGCAGACACGTTGGCGAATCTAGCGGTCGACTGTGATGTAATCGTCGCGGACCTTCAAAGCGTTAGTTCGCGGCAAAACGCCTTGGGCGAACCATTGCTGTCCCGCATACGTGCGGGTCATATTGACGTTGGCCTGGTCCTGCATTCTTGCATAAAAAATGAAGCATTTCTTGCAACTCTGTCGGCAATGAGGGCCGTTCACGCGGTGCTCGATAAGGATGATGTCGGCAGGGATTTGAAGGCTGCCATTCATGCGGCTCACATCCGCAAAAAATTCGTTTCGTCTACACTTGCTAAATACTCGGCAAAGCTGCCCAGACGTGGCCAAAGTTATCAGCCCCTTACTGCCTGTGAAATCGACGTTCTAAAAGCTACGCTTGCTGGTCAATCACTCAAGGCGATTGCCTTGGCACGCCACCGCTCGAAGCAGACTATCTGCACCCACAAAACGAACGCCATGCTCAAGCTCGGCGTGGCAACGACTGCAGAACTGTTTCGGCTGTTTTCTGAAGATGACGTCTGCATCCTGCATGACAGTGCAGTTGATGGCCCATTTAGTCTTTAACGTCGATTGGAATAGGTGGCTGCAGGAGGAGGGGCTCGGTGAATGCAAAATGCATCGCCGAAGCATGGCTCGGCCTTCGAAGAATCAGTGTACGAAGCGGTCGATCCTTCTAATTTCGCGCCTGACGCGCCAACATCATATTTGTAAGCGGCTGGGGATGATGACAATGGGATATCGCCGCCCAATGCACCCGCGTCGGCAATACAAGAGCGCAGGCACCGAATGCCTCGGCGCGACCCTTTTGGGGCCCGCCAGCGCGTGCGATAGGCAATGGTCAAAGCGTGACGAATAGGGACACTCCCGCAAAGCGTTGCATCGACTGATTCCAGCTCGCACCACCCCGAGACGACCGTTCCTGGATCAACTGCTGATGCCTTCTACGTCGGCAGTGTATCGACACAAGGGTAATACATCAGATCGCCTGTGTCGGACTACACCGGGATCGCTGGCATTGGCCGATTTAGCTGGCCATTCCTCGAAAGAATAAGTTCTATCACCGCCGCCTGCCTTCTGGTAGTGCGATGGGTGCGCGATCATGTGCTCACCGTCGACTCACAAAGGACCTCACGATGAATACCTTCACCGCCTACACCATCGAATCCGCGCCGAATGACTCCAAATCCCAGCTTGAAGGCACGAAAGCCGCCTTCGGTTTCGTACCGAATCTTCAGTCCTTCATGGCGGAATCGCCAGAACTGCTCGCCGGCTATTCGACGCTCTGGGATCTGTTTTCCAAAAGCACGCTGACGCCGCATGAACAGCAGGTCATCTACCTGACCTCGAATTTTGAGAATGAGTGTCACTACTGCATGGCTGGCCACAGCACGCTTGCGAAGATGATCAAGATGGACCCGGCCGTGATCGACGCCTTGCGCGCTGGCACCGCGCTTCCCGATGCAAAGCTGGAAGCCCTGCATCGCTTCACGGCAATCGTGGTGCGTGAGCGAGGTTTTGCCACCGATGCCGAGGTCGACGCATTTCTCGCGGCCGGCTATACGCGCCGCAATGTGTTTGAAGTGATTCTCGGCGTCGCGACCAAAGTGATGAGCAACTACACGAATCACATCGTGCATACGCCTTACGACGCCTTTATGAAGGGCAACGAGTGGACGAAGCCGCAGACGGCTGCCGCAATTGACGCCTGAGCCACAGCTCGCGAAAACCTTTTTGGAGAAGCACGATGTCATTGCAAAACAAGCTCGACGCGTTCAAGGCAGACTTCAAAGGCGGCAAGCCGCCGTTTAATGCACCGCCCGCAATTCACCCGATTATGGAGCGCGCCACCGCCGCGCTGATCGCAAGTGGTCAGGCAGCGCGGGCGATCAAGGCGGGCGACCGTGCGCCTAGCTTCGTTCTCGAAGACCAAGACGGCAATGAGGTGTTGTCGGCCGACCTGCTTCGTCGGGGACCGCTTGTCATCACGTTTTACCGTGGGGTGTGGTGTCCGTATTGCAACATTGAGCTGCAAGCGATCAACGAGGTGCTGTCGCAAATCGAGGGTTACGGCGCGAGCGTCGTCGCCATCTCACCGCAGACAGCGGTCAACAGCCGTAAATCGGTACGCGATAACAAGCTTGGCTTTCCGGTGTTGAGCGATACGAAAGGCGAGGTTGGCGCAGCGTTCGGCCTGCGCTTTGCGCTGCCCGACTACTTGGTCGATCTTTACAAGGACCTGAAAAACGATCTGCCTATGTTCAACGCTGACCCGTCATGGACGTTGCCGATGCCGGCGCGCTACGTAATTGGCCACGATGGCATCGTGTTGTATTCGGAGGTTAATCCTGACTACACGCATCGGCCCGAACCGGCCGATATGTTTCCAGTACTCGAGCGTGCAAATCGGAAGGTGTGATTGAGCGCAGTCTACGTCGCCTATGGGTGTTTTTCAGGGCACTTTTCTCATATACATTCACGATCATGACAAAGCGCACTTTCCTTGTGACGGGCGCCACCAAAGGCATCGGCCTCGCGCTCAGCGCGCGGCTGGCCGCGGAAGGGCATCATGTGATCGGCATCGCGCGGTCACAAGCGGCATTTCCTGGCGAACTCGTCACGCTGGACCTCGGCGATCGTGTTAGTACCGATTTAGCACTACGCGAACTGGCGACACGCCATCGCGTCGACGGAGTCGTTAATAACGTCGGTCTCGTGCGTCCACAACGCCTTGGCGAAATTGATCTCGAGGCGCTCAATGAGGTCTTCGCTGTGAATTTTCATCCGGCGATCCAGACCGCACAGGCGTTCGTGCCCGGCATGCGCGAGCGTGGTTGGGGGCGCGTCGTCAATATCTCCAGCCTCACCAGTTTGGGCATGACGCAGCGCACAGCCTATGCCGCAGCTAAAACCGCTCTCGTGAGCTTTGCCCGCACATGGGCATTGGAACTTGCGACGACAGGCGTGACCGTAAATTCGGTCGCACCCGGTCCCACCGAAACCGAATTGTTCCGCGCCAACAATCCACCCGGAAGTGAGGGCGAGCAGCGTTATCTGTCGAGCGTGCCAATGGGACGCTTCGGTAAGCCTGAAGAGATTGCTGCGGCGATTGCGTTCCTGCTTTCCGATGAAGCGGGCTTCGTCACCGGGCAGACACTCTTTGTCGACGGCGGTGCTTCAATCGGCAGGGCCAGTATTTGAGGCCGCCTGAGCGTCTTTCAGGGGAAAGAGGCCCTCAACGAAAGCGATGAAGGCGCGTGCCTTCGTCGTCGCCATTCGACCGGACGGAGAGACGGCCCACACGTCGACGTCAGGCAGCGTCCAATCTAGTAGGACAGCCTTCACAGAGCCGTCCGCGAGCTCCGGCGCGAACATCCACTCTGACGCGACAGCCAGTCCCAAATGCGCGAGCACTGCGGCGCGCATCCCTTCGGCGGCGCTAGCTCGCAAGCGGCCTGACACCGTGACGGCGGCTTCGGTGCCATCCGCGTGTCTAAACGCCCAAGAATCGCCACCGCCGTGCATTGAGTGAACAACCGCTTCATGCTGAGTGAGTTCGGCGGGCGTACGTGGCACGCCCTGTCGCTCGAAGTACTCCTTGGTGCCAAGCACAAGTCGTCTTCCGCTCACGACACGACGCGCGATCATGCCGGAATCTTCGAGCCGACCCATACGTAACGCGACGTCGATGCCTTCTTCGAGCAGATCGATCGGCCGGTCGTCCATCACGATTTCTACGCTGAGTTTCGGGTGTCGGTCGAGAAACGTGCCAAGCGAGGGAATTATGTGCAACCTTGCGAAGGTCACGGCAACGCCCACTCGCAGTCTGCCTGCCAGTCCTTCCGATTCTTCGCGCACAGAATGCTCCGCCCGATCAGCTTCTTCGATGGCTAGGCATGCATGCTCATAAAACCGCTGCCCCGCGTCCGTTGGTGTCAGACCGCGAGTCGAGCGCAACAAGAGCCGCGCGTTCAGATGCTCCTCCAGCTGCGCAATCGATTTAGAAACGGCGGGTTGTCCAATCTGAAGTCGCCGCGCCGCAGCGGAGAACGAGCCTGCCTCCACGACAGCGACGAACGTTTCCATTGCGGCTAAGCGATCCATGCGGGCGGGTCTCAGGGATGGGAGAAAGAAGGAGGCGCAGCGCCGCGCAACCGGAAGGATATCGCGCTCCATGCAGACGACTTCACAACTATAACGCGGCGTGTTCGCGTAAGCGCTGCCCGGCTGCAGCGTACTACTCCAGTTTGTGCGCCTGCTCCGCAATCGCCTCGTTAGCCTTCCGTCCCAGTCCGTACTTGCGCGCAAAGACCTATATCGGTACGAAGAGACCTGCGACGTGACGGGTGCGGTTGTGATGCCAGATCTCGTAAGATGCCCATCTGCACGGAGCGCTCGCCTGCAATGAAAGAAACACCGTGAACGTCGTCAGCGGCGAGCACCCCGTCCCCGTTGCACTGAAAGCGAACGTTAAGGTGCTGGTGCTTTACGGATGGCGAGCTTAAGGTTACGCACCGTGGCGAGCAGCCAAGTCATTACTCGACGACATATGTCTTATGCCACTCGGGTGACTACATTCAGTGCCGAGGATCCAGCAGAATTTGGCTAAGCCACAACCAACGGACGAGAACCTTTGCTTAGTCCGCGACATGGCTATCTCAACGCCGCTTTTTCGTTAAGGGAGAAATCCATATGACACGCTCTAACAAAGTATTAATCATTGGGGCATCGCGCGGCCTAGGCATGGCGCTCGCCCAAGAATGGCTTTCGCGCGGCTGGGAAGTAGTCGCTACGGTTCGTAGTGCCAATACGCCGCTGCACCGCCTTGAGCAGGTATTCGGGAACAGGTTATGCATCGAGCAGATGGACGTCGCCGAGCCTTATGACACTGACTCCCTTGCGCGCCGTCTTGCTCATCACGATTTCGACGTTCTCTATGTCAACGCAGGTATCGCTTTAGGTTCAGCGGATCGAGCGGACGAAGTATCAACCGAAGACTTCACCCGTTTGATGGTCACAAACGCCCTGAGCCCGATCCGCATAGTTGAGCGGCTACGCGAGAAGGTAAAAGAGCAAGGAACGATCGCAATCATGTCATCGAGCCTTGGTAGCGTAGCACTGAACGAAAGCGGTGGGTGGGAAGTGTATCGCGCCAGCAAGGCGGCACTGAATATGCTGATGCGCTCATTTGCTGCGCGCCACGCAAGCGCTTCATGGGGTCTCGCGCTCATCGATCCGGGATGGGTTCGGACGGAGATGGGCGGGGCTAATGCGACGCTGAGTGTCGAGGAAAGCATTCCTGGAATAGTGAATCAGATAGCTGCATCGTCGGGCAGGCCAGGTCTTCGTTATTACAACTACCGCGGCGAGACGCTTCCCTGGTAGGTCGCTTATCAAGTCGCCGTCGGTCGGGTCTCGGACCCTGAGCAGCCAGTCGAGTTTCCCAAAACGGCCGTTCCATCAGTCTTCGCAGGGCCAATTGTCGACAGCTGCCCCTCCAATTCCGCTCTGCATTAGATCCTGCTTTATGGCGCGAGAAAAAGGGTGTCAGCTCTGCCGACTAAACTCAGCTTTGGATGTGTACAGTGTCGGCTTCTGGGGTAGGCGGTCAATTATGAGCGCTCGAACAGCAAGCAATGATGAACTGCGAATCAGCTCGCGCGCGCTTGTCGCGCTCGACCCATAATTACCCGAACCGATCTTTCAATTCTCTCTATCAAACGCACCTGTTAGCAGCACCTGAATGACTGCATGCCCTGACATCCCGAATATAAAGAGGGGCTGTCATATCACGGTCAAAGATCTGCGTGACAGGTCTTGTGAACCCTATATCGTTCAGGCGCGATCGGGCGTGGCGTTGGTTAAATGACCCGGCGCACTGACTCGGCCTGACCGAAGCGCGGGGGAAACCGCGTTCATGGATGGACCACCGTCATCTTGAATGGGCCGCCATTCGCCGCAGCATGACTGATGGCTTCGTTCACGTCCTGAAGTTTGAAGGATGTCACATCAAAGTGTCCGAGGTCGAGCAGACTGCCACGAATCAGGCCGGTCATTAGCGTGACCGCTTCCGGTGGATACATCCATTTGCCCCGCACGGTAATGTCGTTGCGCATGATCCACGGATAAGGCAAATCGAGACCGTCGCCGCCGAGCATGCCGACACCGCCCATTAGCACAACACGTCCGTACGGCCGCACGGCCATCACCGCCGCGCGCACCGTTCTAGTGGTCGCAGATGGCGGCAGCAGATCGATCACACAGTCAATGGGTGCTCCGGCAGCCGCACGCATGCGTTCCCGATCTTCGTCCTCGTCGCCTGTAAGCTTCACGGTACGGATGCGTTCGCCGAAGCGCCTTTGCAGATCCGCAAGCACGCGTTCATTGCGGCCCGGCGCGACCACGCGGCGCACACCCATCGAGAGGGCGACGGCGACGCATGCGCTGCCGAAGTTGCCGGTCGCGCCGCTCACAAGCAATGTTTCGCCAGCCTGCAGATTCGACGCAAGCAGCCCGCCGTAAGGAACCAGCATGGTATTGAGCGCGCACCATTTCGCGGCATCAGCGGGATCGATCTCGCCAATGCGAATGGCGTTTTCGGTTGGCACGCGCATTTGCGAGGCGAATGGGCCGTCGTGGAAATGGCGCGCGAGTCGCAGGCCGCCGTCGCCGCGCGCACTCCAGCCCTGCAATGTAATGTCGGGCGTCAGCGCGTCATCGCGTGACCGCACGGTTGGGTCGCAGAAAACCCAGTCGCCCTTTTTCAGGCGTGTGGCGTCGGGGCCGAACGCACGCACGCGACCGATTGCCCCGCAGCCAGGCACGATCGGCAAATCGATCAGGTAGCGGCGCTCGCCGCTAAACACTTCCTGCGCATACGACAGCACTGGCGCGGCAGCGACGTCGACAATCACTTCGCCGGTTCCCAATACAGGATCCGCTACGTCTTCAATCGCAAGCGGCTTGCCAAGCGTCTTCAAGATCGCTGCTTTCATCTGTGTTCCTCTTTGGTGGTGATTGGACGAGGTCATTCTGGCAGGCGTAGCATTGGTAACAAGGCCTGGGACTATCCTGGGATTCCGGCGTACCTCCTTAAGGATGGACGGTCATGACAACTGCAAGCCGGAGTGAATTTGGCGACTTCCTACGCTCACGGCGCGAGAAGCTAAGCCCTGAATCAGTGGGAATCAACAACGGACGGCGGCGTCGCACGCCCGGATTGCGTCGCGAGGAGGTTGCCGAACTCGCGGGCATCGGCGTGGACTGGTATGTGCGTCTTGAACAGGGCCGCACGGTGAGTCCGTCCGATACCACCCTCAAAGCGTTGGCTCGCGCGCTGCAGCTAGGCAAAGTCGAGGCGGCGCATTTGCGCGCTCTGGCACGCAGCGGCGAACGGCAAACCTTCATTCGTGAAAGCGTGCCGGGACCAATCGTGAATTTGATTGCGACTCTCGAGCTTCCCGCCTATATCACGGGCAGGCGTTGGGATCTGTTGGCTTGGAATGCAGCGGCGGCCGATCTACTCGGCTTCGAGCGCCTTGCCGAAGCGGACCGCAACATTCTGGTGTTCATGTTCATCGAACCGGATTCGCGACGGCTTTTCGGCGCGGCCTGGACTAAAGAGGCGCGTCGCATGATTGCGTTGTTTCGCGCAACGCATGATCTTTATGCCGACGATCCGGCCTTTGTCGAACTGGTCGAACGACTACGTGCGCACAGCGCCGAGTTTGCGAAATGGTGGATTGCGCACGATATTCGTGCCGGCGCGTCCGGGCAAAAGATGTTGATCCATCGGGAGCGCGGCCCGCAACACTATGATTACGCCACCTTTCAGGCGAACGACGACCCCGCGTTAAAGCTCGCGATTTACACACCGGCGTGAACTAGAATCCCCACGCGCCGCCCCGCCAGCATGACCAGGCAAGTCAGAGCCTTTGAGCGGATAGGCTCGATCCACAGGCAACGATGGAACGGGGTAATCAACTTGCACGGGTTTTTTGCAGGCCGCTTATTGACGATTCGTGGCCGGACGCTGGGCGTCCGTTCTTGGCCCGTCTGCAGAAGTCCTAGGGACGCGCCGGCCGCCGCGTGTGGAGCTCTTGGCACACTGCAGCATAAGGTCCGCGTTAGACGCCTAAAGGACCATCCTGCGCGATTGCGCTCCTGCTTGCTGCCTGGAATTACCGTCTTCGATGGGGCGGGGGAATACAAGAATCTCAAACGAACCGCCCCTGGACCGACCGTTCCGTCGAATTTCTGCAGCCGCGAAATCGAAAGTGGGTCGCCGCTTACGTCCCCATGGCGTCTCTTTAGCTTTAACATTTTTAACAAACTTTAACATCACTTTAACATCGCTTTAACATCGGTGTGATTGGCTAGAAGCCCCGCCAATAAAGGAGAAGGGCGATTTTCTGAGGATGTTAAAGGCTTTAACATTTTTTGTGAAAGGGGAATTTTTTCTGCGCGTGAGAGGACGGTCTGTGTCCGCGTCAAAAGGCATCCGGATCTCAGGTACCCCTACCAGCGACGCATCACCAGCGGTGACAGAGCAGCATCTCGACGCCCGCCCCCCAGCTCACCGAGGCGCAGTCCTTGCAGCGGCTTGAACACTCGATTTTGAAGCGCGATAGAAAGGACGGCGGAAACGGTCAGACTGCCGCCAACGCACAACATCGCGACGAATAGCGCGCTCCCGAGGGTTACCGGATCTGGTGAAGGCCCTGCGACACCGAAGACTACGCCGCCGATGACAGCGACGCCCAGTGCTGCGCTGATTTGCAACGCCGAATTAGTGATGCCCGAGATCGTGTCCGGCATGCTGTCATCGAAAAGGCCGTAACCGACGCGATGGGGATCTGGGATGACGCTGTGGACCAGCCGACGGCCAAGAAGGTCGCCAAGACCCAGCACGCATCGTCATTGCCTAAGGGCAACTGAGCCACGGACTTCAAGCCCCTGAAGCGGAAGAGCTCGGAATCAACCTGTCGACGAAGGAGAACGCGCAAGTGCGAGTGGCGCGGCGGGATGGAGCGCGTAGCACTGTGGAGGGTACTGGTGCGGATCATCGCCGCATTTCCGCAAGAGCAAGGATGGGCATTTAGACGATGCTGCCTACCCACTTCCCCGTGCGTGAATTCCGGCGCAAGCAACAGGCCGACAAAGAATAACGGAGCAAGAACTGGGGCGTAACGAATCCATGTCGATTGACTCATGAGTCCGTCCACTCACGGTGTCAACGGCACTCAGGATTTGATACAATTTCTGCCGGCATCGGCACTTCGATTTGATACACCGGGTTGTAGTGTTATTGCGGTGCCGACCGCACTCCGTTGGAGGCGTTCTCCTTTGTCGTAGTCGATCTCTTCATAACCAATCCGGCGCGTCGCTTGTCGCCTAGTCGATAGCTCTCGCCTTGGATTGCCACGACGTGAACGTGATGTAATAGCCGGTCGAGCATGGCAGCAGGGAGCGTTGCGTCATCGGCGAACGTCTGGTCCCACTGCCCGAACGAAAGGTTGCTGGTTACGATCAGACTGCCACGCTCGTATCGATTGGCGCTCACCTGGAAGAACAGGTTGGCCTGCTCAAGGCTCATCGGCAGGTATCCGATCTCATCGATGATCAACAGCCTGTACGGGTTGATGAATCGTTTTAGCGCGTCTCCCAGCTGATTCTGTCGATGTGCCGTGGTCAGTATCATCAGCAGGTCCGCTGCGGTGATGAAGCGCACCTTGATCCCTGCTTGCGTTGCTGCCTAACCAAGTGCCATTGCAATGTGCGTTTTGCCTGTGCCACTCGGACCGAGTAATACAACGTTCTCGTTTCGCTCCACGCCAGACTCGCCAGCTCCTGGACCTGAGATCTGGGCACACCGCTGGCCGCTGCGAAGTCGAAGCCCTCGAGGGTCTTGATCGTCGGGAAGCCTGCCAGGCGCGCATCCGTCGCGGAAGACACTGCTCTGGCTTTGCGGTTGAAACCACCGGTATGGCTGTGAATTTCGACCCTCCGGCACACTCGCTTTCGCTTTCCAAAACGGGTTTCATCATTCGGGTGGGTCTAGAGAAGGACAAGTGGGGGCGAGGAATTTTGATTGCTCGAATATGTGGCTATCGTGGGGCAGCTGAGCAGGTCGCCGGGTCCCCTCGCCACTGACCATGAGGAAACAAACGCTCGAAGCGGAATGTCGGCACGCTCTTTGGGTGTCGGATTGCTTGCGCGACACCGTCAAGCCAACGCCTGGAACTCGCCAAGCGAGGTGATCGCTAGCCAAGTGTGTAGCTAGCACGCGCGACGACGCACGCGATACTGATTTGGACTAGCAGACGTCAACGATGACAGTCGAGACCGCGAACCTCATTTTGGAGGAATTGCCTGATATTCGCGTAGAGCTGCACTCACTAGGCGGCGAAGTGAACGGATTCGCGGCGAACTAGACGGCGCAGCGCACGAGTTAAGGGCGTCCCAGAATCGTGTAGAAATCATGTCGCCGTGCTCGTCCGCGCTGATGTACGTCGACGGCGCTTCGATTGTTGGTTTGGAGTTTTTGTCCTAATATTCCGTAGCTTTTGTACCGCGTGTGCGGAATTCCGAAGATCGCAGGGGTGGTGCCCATATAGCAGACCGTCGGCTACATAGCATATTCGCAGCGAATGATCTACCGGCTACGGTGGCCGAAAAGTTTTGGCGTTTAAACGAGGCTAGTGCTTCAGTCGGCTGCTAGTTGCGACGATGTTTCACCAATATTAAGTAGCAAGAAGGTAATCATTTCGCCACAAAAGGCGGCAACTTATTACTACATGGCGCAATGATTGATTTCGAAAGACTTCTCCGCTTACGACTCGTCGTGGCGCGCTTTGGAGAGCTCGACAATGCGCGTTGGTGGAACACCAAGGGTCAACTCGGCAGACTGGGAACCGCAACGCTGCGGCGCGGATTCCCGCGCACCCACCGATTCGCGCAAGCGCGATCGGTTTTTGCTGTCGCTGCGCATCGATGCGACGAGGTTTTCAACCCGCCGGCCTGCATTACGCTTTGGAACCTGCCAGAACAGGTCGAGGAAGAGTTCGACGCGCGTTGGGAGCGCTGGTTGGACGATGCCGATCACTGGGACTCGTTCTTCGAGCGGATCGAAACCTTGGGCAGCACAGACCTTGTCGATCTGCTTCAAAGGTTCGAGCTCGTCAGTGAGCAAGATCTCGAAGCCTACGCGAGACTGCGCCGTTCTGCGGAGGGACGAGCCGTGCCGCTGCCCGGCATTTTCAGCTGCACAGATGCAGACCTCACGCTGCTCGCTCTCGGCTTCGCGCGTGGTGAGCCCGCCGCCCTCGCTGTTCCCTATGTGAGGGGAACGGACGCGTGAATTCGAGCTCGCGCGCGAACGTCGCCTCGTCGTTCATGGTCATCAAAGGCGCGATGATCGAAGAAACCTATGCTGTCTTCGCGACCTGGAATTTCCAAGAATCGAAGCGCCAGAACCTAGATCGTCTTCGCGCCGAAAACTTCATCGGTGCCCGTAGCGCTGCTTGGCTGCGCGACGTCGCGCACGTCCTGAATCGAAGATTCGACCCGGGAGGACGGGATAGGGCGCTGGTCATGTTGGCGAAGCAGGGACTTACCATCGAGAAATGGAAACCGCTGCTTCTGTGGCACATCACCCGCGACGAATTCCTTGTACGTGACTTCCTAGAAACGTGGCTGTTCAACGCTTACGAAGCTGGCGCATTCCGTGTCCGACCAGAGGAAGTTGGCTCGTATCTCTGCGACATTGACAAGCGCGGCGCTGTCACCGAGCACGCATGGTCCGATCAAACTACGAAGCGCGTTGCTGCTGGGCTGCTCAAGATGGCTGCGGACTTCGGACTCCTTCGCGGCGCAGTAAAGAAGGAGTTTGCGTCATACCACCTGCCAGAGCAAAGCTTCATGTATTTGCTCCATGCGATGCGCGACTTGAGGTTGAGCCCTGGCAAGCTCGTCAACTCGCCCGACTGGAGGCTCTTTTTGATGCGGCCGTCTGACGTTGAGCATGAGCTCCTGCGGCTGCATCAGTTCCGCAAGCTCGAATACCACGTGGCGGGCAGCATCGTGGAATTGGATTTACCGTGTGCAAGCTCCCACGAATATGCAGAGGGAATGATGGCATGAGCGACCTTGAAGCGCGCATCAAGCAGGATCTCGAGCCCGTGCTCGAGCTTCCCGATCCACGCGAACGCATCAGCGCTTATCACGACATGCCGTATGCGCTGTTTCGTTACATCCCCGAAGAGGAATTCGAGCTGCGCAAACACGTTACTCTGCTCGAGACGCGCCTCTCGCAGAGGGGCAAGCGCATCAAACGTATTTCACTCTCGGAGTGCCTGGCGGAGGCCATGCAGTCGCAGCGTCCGTTGGAAGAATGGTTTAACGCAGAACGGGACCAGGGCGTTGAGACTCTCGTCGAGACTATACATTCGGTCCTGTCTGAGTACACGCCGTTAGTTGACTTGGTCGCTGGGCGGATGCCGGAGAATCCCGATCCACTGCGCGACGTCGTATTCATCCTGCGCACCGGCTCGCTCTTCCCGATGTACCGGACCTTCTCGCTTCTCGAGCAGCTCAAGGGGCGCGTTCACGTTCCGACGGTTCTGTTCTACCCCGGTGACCTCGATGGCGCGGCAGGCCTACGATTCATGGGTGTGCTCGACGCGGAACACAACTACCGCCCGAAGATCTTCTGAAGACTACCGACGATGACGACGAACACGACCATCAAGACACTTTTCGCCAACGACATTCACCGTCGCATCGAAGAAGTCATTAAGGTCGATCAGACCGACGAAGAGATCATCCGCGACGAGATCGATGAGTACGTCGTGACGGACGCGATCCGCTCGCACTACACGGACATCTTCGAAGCCTACCGCGAGACACCGAACAAGCCGCACGAGGGCGTCGCCATCTGGGTTTCAGGCTTCTTCGGCTCCGGTAAGTCAAGCTTCGCGAAGATGCTAGGGCTTTCCATTGCAAACCGTACCGTCGCGTGCGAGTCCGCCGCCGAGCGCTTTGCCGAGCGCGCCGGCGACAAGAAACTCTCGGTTCTGCTGAGGGCCATCAACGAGAAGATCCCGACCCACACTGTCATCTTTGACGTCTCGACGGACCGCGGCATCCGCAGCGGCAACCAGACTCTGACGGAGATCATGTACGGGCTCTTCCTGCAGAGCTTGGGCTACGCGAAAGACCTCGACCTCTCGGAGCTCGAGATCGGGCTTGAGGAGAAGGAACAGCTCGCCCGCTTCGAGGAAGAGTACAAGCAGCTCTTCAAGAAAGACTGGTTCGCCGAGAAGGGCAAGGTCGCTTTCGCGCTCTCCGAGGCGAGCCGCGTACTCCACAGCCTCGAACCCGACACGTACCCAATGGCCGACTCGTGGGTGAAGGCCGTCAAGAACAAGGCCGACATCACGCCGGGCAAGCTGGCCGAGCGCGCGGGCGAGCTGATGAAGCGTCGGAAGCCGGGGCTGTCGCTGATGTTCGTAGTCGACGAGGTTGGGCAGTTCGTCGCGCGAGACGTCCAGAAGATGCTCGACCTGCAGGCCATCGTGCAGAGCTTAGGCGTGAAGGGCCGAGGCAAGCATTGGATCGTCGTCACCTCTCAGGAGAAGCTCGGCGAGCTCGTCAGCGGCCTCGATGACAAGAAGATCGAGCTGGCCCGCTTGATGGATCGGTTCCCGCAGCAGGTTCACCTCGAGTCGTCGGATATTTCCGAGGTCACGAGCCGGCGTGTGCTTTCGAAGAACGCTGCTGCGCAGACTGCGCTGGGGAAACTCTTCGACGAGCACCGCGGCCGGCTGACCGAGCACACCCGACTCACTGCCGACATCAAGCTCCCGGAGCTGTCGCGGGAGACGTTCATCGACCTGTACCCGGTGCTACCGTACCAGATCGACCTCATTATCCAGGTCGTCTCGGGCCTGCGCACGCAGGGCGGTGCGAGCAAGCACGTCGGCGGCGCGAATCGCACCATCATCAAGCTCGCGCAGCAGCTCCTCATCAACCCGGCCGTGAACCTCGCCGATGGTCAGCTCGGCGACCTCGTGCGTCTCGACCATGTCTACGACCTCGTCGAGGGGAACATCGGCTCCGAGGTCCGCGCCAAGATCGCAGCCATCTTGAAGGAGCTGAATCACCCGCTCGCACAACCCGTCGCGAAGGTGATTTGCCTGCTCCAGTACGTGAAGAGCGTGCACCGCAGCGCCGAGAACATTGCGGCCGCGCTCCAGCCGAGCGTCGGGGGGGACTCGCAGCTAGCTTCGGTGAAAGAGGCGCTGCGAGAGCTCGAGGCGGCGCACAAAGTTCGCCACGGCGACGACGGCTACCGCATCCCGACGCCTGCCGAAGACGACTGGGAGCGATTGCGCAACGGCATCAGCCCGAAGCCAGGCGATTCGCACCGCCTTTACTCTGAGGTGCTGTCATCATTCTGGCAGCCGCAGCCGTCGCACATACTGTTCGACACCAAGACCTTTAAAGCGGGATTGGCCATCCACGGCCGCGAGGTCACGAGCGGCGACATGATGGTCCAAGTGCATCTCGCCGAGGACGGAAAGGACTTCGATGCACTCGCCGCCGAGCTGCGCACGCGCAGCCAGCAGGAGCGTAAGCACGTCTTCTGGGCCATCGCGCTGACCGACGCCATTGACCGCGAGATCGTCGAGCTGTTCCGTTCCAAGGAGATGCTCGTGCGCAAGGAGCGCGAGACCAAGGGCGACGACACGCCCGCGCTCATCGCCGAGGAGCGCGTTCGTCTGCGCCGCCACAGTGACGAGCTTCGTCGGCTTCTGCGGGCCGCATGCCTCTCGGGTCGCATCTACTTCCGCGGCAACGACCGGAGCCCCAGCGATCGAGCCGTCGATGTAGGCAAGGCCGCGGCCGATGTGCTCGGCCAGGTACTACCCGAGGTCTTCGATCGCTTCACGGAAGCCGCCGCCAAGGCGGCGGACGTGAAGAAGGGCACTGACGCTCTGTTCACCGCCGAGAACCTCCAGGGGCTTCCAAGCGTATTCGGCAGCATTCGCCTCCTGCGTGACGAGAAGGGCAAAACCGTCTTCCGTACTGAAAGCGGCCCGCTTAAGGAAGTGCTCGACCGCATCGAGGAGCGCTCCAACTACGGCGACACGGCGAGCGGGCGCTACCTCACCGACGAACTCGCCAAAGAGCCATTCGGATGGGACTTCGAGGTTGTGCGCTTGCTGGTGCTCTCGCTGCTCCGCGCCGGGAAGATCGAAGCGACCAGCAAGGGCCAGACGCTCGATGCCGTGATCGGCGTCGAGTCGCGCGACACCTTCTCGAACAACAACCTGTTCCGCCAGGCGTCGTTCCGACCGAAGAAGGGCATCGAGTTCGAGGAGCTGGTGAAGGCCTCGGAGGCCTTCCGCGACACCTTCGGCAGCGAGGTGAAAGAGCTGAACGCGGGCGCGATCGTTGCCTTGCTTCGCAAGGAGGTTGCGCGCAACGAGGACACAGTCTCCGCAGCGCTCGCAACGCTGAATGCCCATCGCTTGCCTGGAGGGATGGTGCTGGACGATGCCATCGGACAGATGAAGGCCATCCTTCGGGGCTCGGAGGACAACGCCATCGCGACCTTCAATACGAGCCACCGCTCCATCAAGGACGCCATCAAGCGCGCTGTCGAGCTCGAGCAGGTGCTCTCAGAGCCGCGCTTCCACGATCTCGAGCGCGCTCGCAATGCTCAAAGCGTGCTTTGGAACTTCCTGAGCCAGGAATCCGACATTGCCGACGAGTTGCGCACGCGCGCGTCGTCGCTCGACGATCTCCTCGCGCGCGAGACATTCTTCAAGGAACTACCAGCGATCGAGCAGCAGACCAAGATGATTGAAAACGAGTACAACCTTCGCTTCAACGAGGCACTTGACGCGCGCGTTGCTGCCTATACCAAGGCCTTTGAAAAGCTCGTGAAGACTCCGGGCTGGACGGAGATTGACGAGGGGCAGCAGCGCCGCCTTGCCGAACTCTTTGAACGCGGGCAGAAGCCTGAGGCCGACCGCGTGCCTATTCCACAGCTTCGTGCCGACCTGGATGCCTGCGAGGGGCGCCTGCGCGCAGCTGTCGCGGAGCTTCGCCGCATCATTGATGGCGAACGTGTCGTCGCGGTGAGCGTCGGTAGCTATTTCGCGGAGGGAATCGAGACCGAAGAACAGCTCGAGGCTGCACTGGACGGCATTCGAGAGGAGTGCTCGCGCCTGATTGGCTCTGGCAAGAAAGTCATTGTCCAGTAGAGGCCAACATGACGATCCCTGACGACACCATTAAGAAGGCTGTTCAGCGCTACCACCGTGAGTACGACCGTTACCTCAAGCTCGCGGCGCGGGTTGCCGAGATCTGCCGTTCCGAAATCGTTGAAGGAAACGCCATCCGTGCCCAGGTTACGTCCCGGGCCAAAAGCCCAAAGAGCCTCGAAGCCAAGCTGCGCCGATTTGCAGCCAACGGCAAGAAGTCTATCCCGAACGTTGACGGCGTTTTCGCGCAGATTCGTGACCTCGCCGCGGTGCGAGTTGCAACCTACGAGCAGCGTCACGAAGAGCAGGTTGTGGAGCTGGTCTGCCGGCGGTTTGTCGATGCTGGCGACCTGCGGCCGACCCATGAACGCAAGGACAAGAACCGCGACGACCCGGGCAACTTCTATCGCGCGAGCCACATCGAGGTGTTCCTGCCCAAGGCCGACGGCGTCGGCACGTATGCCAATGTTATGGACGTGCCCTGTGAGGTGCAGGTGTGCAGCATGATGGCTCACGTCTGGAATGAGATTGAACACGATCTTGGGTACAAGCCAGCGGCTGGCACTCTTTCAGAGCAGGAGCGGAACTTCATGGTGATGCTCGGTCAATCCGTGCGCGTTGGCGACGGCACCATCTTAAGCCTGTTCGCGGAAACCGAACGACGGCAGCGGGAGCAAGGCGGTGCGTTTAGCGACGTATACGACTTCGTCGCGCGGCTGCGCGGCTGGTTTCCAGGCATCGAGTTCGCTCGTAATGCAGGGGCGCTTTTCGAATCGTTCCTTCCTATCCGGCTACTGAACCCCGACAGCATCTGGAAGCTGCTCGATCTACACGAGCCAATGACGGAGCCTGCTTACGCCGCGCTTGACGCGTTCGCGCAATGGCTGGACGCACAGGGGGCGACGCGGTTCAGACTTGACCGCAACTCGTCAGATTTGCTGCTGGTGCTCCTGCTGCCGAAGATCGGCAAGCACCTTCAGACTCCGCTCTCTGAGGCGCCGACAGAAGGCGTTGCGAGAGTGCGGTGGTTCGCCGAGCGGTTCATCGAGTTGTCTGCGGCGCGAGCGGTCGCCGAGTCAGCAGCGGGGGGCCTCCGACATGGATAAGGAGACACGCAACGCGATTGAACGCGCGACCCAGCGAGCGCGGAAGCTCCTCGAAGAGGACTTCGCGGCGCAGCTCGAGGGCGACTTTGACGTGCACCGTAATGGAGTGATGGCTGCGAAGGCTGGCGTCCATCTTTCTGCCCGCCACGCGTTCCAGCGCGAGCGCATCGTCGCAGCTATCAATCACAAGCGTGCCGCCGGCATGGGCACTGTGGACTCGGCGGCGGACTATCTTCGCGACGCCGCCTTCACCACGATCAATCGCTTTGTCGCACTCAAGATGCTGGAGGCACGCGAGTTAGTGCAGGAGTGCATAACCAAGGGCGAGCGGTCCGCTGGCTATCTGGAGTTCAGCGGCATGGCGCCGGGGCTGCTGCTCTTGCCCAACAGCGATGGCTACCGACTCTACATTGAGTCGCTCTTCGACGAGCTGTCGACCGAGGTGAAAGTACTCTTCGACCGCCGTGATCCGTCGAGCGTGCTCTGGCCGAAGCGCGCAACCTTCGAGCAGCTCATCGAGATGCTGAATGCCGCGGAGCTTGGCCGCGTTTGGGGCGAAGACGAGACCATCGGATGGGTCTATCAATTCTTTAACGGGCAGGACGAGCGTAAGAGGATGCGCGAGGAAAGCCCAGCGCCGCGCAACAGCCGCGAGCTGGCCGTCCGCAATCAATTCTTCACACCCCGTTACGTCGTGCAGTTCCTCACCGACAATACACTCGGGCGCATTTGGTACGAGATGCAGGGCGCAAAGACCGCGCTCGCCGATCGGTGCGACTACATGGTCCGCAAGCCTGGTGAAGAGATCGCACCGCGTGCGAAGAAGGACCCGCGCGACCTGCGCGTCCTTGACCCGGCGTGTGGTAGCGGGCACTTCCTGCTGTACGCCTTCGACCTTCTGCTCGCGATCTACGAGGAGGCGTATGCCGACTCCGAAAGCCCTAAGTGCGAAGCCACGTGCCGCACGCTGGCGGAGGACTATCCGAGCCTCGATGCGCTCCGAATGGCCCTTCCTAGCCTCATCCTCGAGCACAATCTTCACGGCGTGGACATCGACCCGCGCTGCGCGCAGATCGCTCAGCTCGCGCTCTGGATGCGCGCACAAAAGGCGTACCGCGATTTCGGCATAGGGCGCGCGGAGCGTGCGCAAATTCGGCGTTCCAACATCGTCGTGGCCGAACCGCTCGTGGCCGACGAGCAGATCGCCAAGGAGTTCGTCGCAAAGCTGGACGATGTCGAAGTCGAGCGGGTGTTCACCGCGCTTGTTGAGTCGCTGAACCTCGCGGGCGATTTAGGATTGCTGCTGCGCGTCGAACAGCTCGTTGGGTCGCAGGCGAAGCGCGGCCAAACCGGCGACCTCTTCGCGCCCCCCGAGGAGCGTATTCGGGCCGCTCTCGCTCGATTCGTGAACGACGAAGGCGAAGGTGCGAATCCGCAGCGACGGCTGTTTGCGGAAGATGCAGCACAGGGCATGGGGCTCTTGGGTGTGGCCGAGAAGAGGTTCGACGCGGTATTGATGAATCCGCCGTTCGGCGAGCCTACGGTGGTCGGCCTAGAGTACATCCAACGGGAGTTCCCTGAAGGCGTCAATGACATCTTCGCGGCATTCGTGCTTCGAATGTCCAAACTTGTCGCTAGTGGCGGTCGCATCGGGGCAATTACTTCACGTTCGTTCATTGTCGGTCGAGACCTCCGAAAGTTTCGCAAGGCGATCCTGGACGATCCGTCCTGCTCGTTAGAAATGGTCCTTGATCTTGGCCTTGGCGTTCTTGACGCGATGGTAGAAACCGCTGCCTACATACTCGGCGACGGCAGCAAGAATGTGGTCCGCTTCCAAGACCTAAGGGATACGCCGAAGGTTGCCGACTCGATCAGGCGGGCTCTCGGAGATAGTGCGTGGATGGAGCACGACCGGGAGTACTTTCGTAAGCTGCCACACTGCCAGTTCCTGTACCAGTTGTCGGAGAATGAAGCCGGAGCGCTGCTGTCGGACGCGCGAATCGAACCGAGCGTCGGAAGAGTCACCAAGGGACTCTCGACGGGCGACGATGAGCGCTTCGTTCGGCTTCGATGGGAGGTCCCCAGCGCAAGCGCCGGAAGCGACGATGGTTGGGAGCCCTTCTCGAAGGGCGGTGAGTATGGCTGGTTTAGTGCGGACACCCACCTACTCATTAATAGACGCGCAGATGGCGCTGAGCTCGCGGCACACGCCGAGCGCACCCATGGCAACGTTGCCCTGAGTCGTCAGTCGTCGACGTACTATGGCAAAGCGGCTGCAACTTGGTCGCGAAGGAGCCAAAAAGGATTTAGCGCCCGCCGCCTGCGTTCTGGCGTCTGCTTCTCAGATAAGAGCCCTGTGATCGTCCCAACTGGTTCGGCCGATCGGTGGGTCGCTGCGCTCCTTGCTGCATTGGCGAGCAACTCCTATCTGAACTTGATTTATGCGCAGTCGAAGTTTGGCTCATACGAAACCGGAAGCATCAAGACCCTTCCCGCTCCCGATTGCAACTTGGCTGATGCTGCAGTCGGGGTAATGGGCGCTCTCTTCCGCGGCATAGATGAAATCGATGCGAGGGACGAACTCTGTCAGCTCTTCGTCGCGCCTCCGAGCGACGCATGGGACGTGCGGGAGCGCATCTGCTCCGCGGTCTCCGGCCTTGAGAACCTTCTGCAACCTAGCCACGAATGCAGCCGAACGGTCGCCGGGCACACACTTGAGACACTGCGCGGTCGTATTGAGCAAGTCAGCAGTACCGCTTCGCGCCTCTCCTATTCGATGGGAACGGTCTTGGGGCGATGGAACGGTGATGCGTTGGCGTTGGTCGCGCTGCCTGGGCCCCTCGATGAACTCGGGAGGACCTCTCCAGCAGAGGTCGGACAGAGTGAATCGGACCGCCAATCTGACTCGGAATGGCTGACCGACGACGAGGGCGCGCGGTCGGATATCGTGGCAGCCGTACAAAAGTATCAGGAGCGCTTTTGGGCCTCGCGCGAGGAAAATGTTGACCAACTCCGTAGTGCCATCCGGAGGGAGTTCTTCGCCGCGCACACAGCGCACTACTCGAAGAGCGCTCGTAAGGCACCGGTCTACTGGCAGTTGGCGTCCTCCACGGCCAAGTACTCAGCATGGGCCTACTACCAGCGGCTTAGTCGCGATTCACTCTTTCGTCTTCAGAACGACCACGCGCTACCCAAGCTACGGCACGAAGAGCAGAAGCTCGAAGCGCTCCGCGCCGAGTTCGGGACGACACCCCCTACCGCGCAGCGCAAGGTGATTGCCATACAGGATGCATTCGTTGGCGAGCTTCGCAACTTCGTCGACGAGCTAGGGCGCGTGGCTCCTATCTGGAATCCAGATTTTGACGACGGAGTCGTCGTCAACTTTGCGCCACTCTGGCGGCTCGTTCCTCATCACAAGGCCTGGCAGAAGGAACTCAAGGCGACGTGGGACGCGCTCTGCGAAGGCACGTACGACTGGGCCCATCTCGCCATGCGTCTCTGGCCGGAGCGCGTGGTGCCGAAGTGCGCGGAGGACCGCAGCCTCGCCATTGCCCACGGTCTCGAGGACGTGTTCTGGGCCCAGGGAACTGACGCCAAGTGGACCGCGCGCAAGACGGCCACGCGCAGTGTGGAAGAACTCATCCGCGAACGGACTTCGGCCGCCGTGAAGTCCGCGTTGAGGAGCTTGCTCGAAGGGCCGGCCGCCTCGGGCAGCGCCGGGCGCGCTCGTGGCGGTCGCCGAAAGGCTGCAGCCGAGGGAGGAAACGTCTGATGCACCCGCTTCACGACTACGTGGCGAGGCAGCTCGCTGACAAGCTCAAGTTCCGCCGCGTCGTCGTCTGGTACGACGAGCGCGGCGAATTCCAGTCCTTTGTCGAGGAAGTACGCGGCCGTCCTCGCAGCGCGAACGATCCCGTTTCGGTTGACGTCGGGGGCACTGAGGCGAGCCTTGCGGAGTATGCAGGTTCGATGTTCGAGCTTCGCGCGGTGGTGGAGCCGCATGTGAGCTGCGACGTTCCAGGGGGCGTCATCATTTACCTGCCGAAGGTTGCCCGGGACCGCCGTGCCTCCGTCCTGATGGAGCTGGAAAAGGCCGGAACGACGTGGGAACCGCAGCTTAAGCAGCTGGCGAAGAACGTCCTCCTCCAGAAGTACACGCTCGGTGTCGTCGACGAGTTACTGTCCTTTGATCGACAGGTCTCCTACAAGGATCTCGCGCGTGCCGCGGCGGATGACTCTGCCGTAGAGCCACCTTCGATCTTGAAGAGCATTTTTTACGACACGGGCGGCAACGATGCGCTCCTAGCCACTTGGCTCGCAGACGACACGCGTGACGCGGAGATCGTCAGCAAGGAGGCAACGCGCGAGCTGACAAAGCTCGTGGAGGCGCGTCTCGGGCTCGAGCTGAAACCGGACGCGCCGCCCGCGAAATTGCGCGCCATTACGCTTCGCTATGTTCTCGCCGGGGAGTTCCGCCTCGACCTGTCGTGCGACGTGCCCGCTTCCCTCGACGGCGTCCCCAAGCCTTCATCAAAGGATGATGTATCTGCCGTGCGCGAGCTTGCACGGCGTCTTCGCAGGGACTTTCCCGATGCGTACCCGGCGCTCGCCAATCGCGTAGAAGAGGAGCTGGGTCTCCAGAATGCGACGCTGCCGCCCGGCAGCCTTGGAGCCATCGATACCTTTCGCTTCGAGGAGCGCGCCCTGCTTCGTCACGCGGGCGACCTCATCTCGAACAGCAGGTTCGGTGAGGCGCTGGGACTCGTTTCCGAGCGAGAGCAGAGCTTCTGGCTTGACCGTGACGTCTGTAGGAAGGCGCAGTGGGAAGCGACTCGGCGGATGGCCGAACTTGGGAACGCGGCGGTTGAAGTGCGAAACGCAGTCAACAAGACTTGCGGAGGCGCGGCAGCGTGGCTGGACGCCTACGTGTCGAAGGATGGCTGGTTCCGTCTCGATCAGGCACAGCGCCGTCTGGAAGCGTGGGTCGCGAACCTCGACGAGGAGCCCGAGGAGCGGCCGTTGGGCGTTGTCCGCCGTGCCTACGAGGACGCCTGTCACGCGATGGCTGAGGGCTTCACCAAAGCGCTCGTCAAATCTGGGTGGACCGTCCCCGGCGCACTCCACCAGACGCACATCTGGAGCGAAATCGTCGCCGACAGGCCCAAGCCCGTCGCCTACCTCCTCGTCGACGCCATGCGCTTCGAGATGGGCATCGAGCTCGCCGAGCGGCTGCCGAAGACCTCGGAGGTCTCCGTTCGCGCGGCCGTCGGCGCGCTTCCCAGCATCACGCCTATCGGCATGGCGGCGCTGCACCACGGCGCCTCTGCGAGTTTCTCAGTCACCGAGCAGGGCGGCAAGCTCGGTGCACGCATCGATGACAGCTTCCTGCCCGACCTCGCGAGCCGGAAGAAGCACGCCGCCGCGCGCGTGCCAAAGCTGGTCGACGTTGCGCTCGACGAACTCTTGAGCCTCCCGCTTTCAAAGCTCGCGAAGAAGTTTGAGGGTGCACAAGTCGTCCTCGTCCGCTCGCAGGAGATCGACCACGCGGGCGAGACGGGCTTCACGTTTCAGGCTCGGCAGGTGATGGACACGGTCATCGACAATCTTGCGCGCGCGATCCGCAAGCTTGCGGCTGCAGGCATCGAGCAGTCGGTGGTGAGCGCAGACCACGGTCATCTGTTCTTCGCCAATGACCGCGACGAGTCGATGCGCACCGACGCTCCCGGCGGTGACACCGTGGAGCTACATCGGCGCTGCTGGATCGGACGGGGCGGCACGACGCCGCCCGGCTGCGTCCGTGTGTCGGCATCGTCCCTCGGCTACGCCTCGGACCTCGAGCTCGTGTTCCCGGCGGCGTCGGGGGTATTGAAGGCGGGCGGTGACCTCGCGTTCCACCACGGCGGGCCGTCGCTCCAGGAGATGGTCATCCCGGTGCTGACCGTGCGCACTCAAACGCACGAATTGGCGCGACCCGCGGCGGCTCCAATTGAAGCAACGGGGCTCCCAGAGGCCGTGACAAACCGTATCTTTAGCGTTACGTTCACCTTCGGCGCCAAGCAGATGCTGCTTGGCGCGACGGGCATTCAAGTTCGGCCGCTATTGATGGCGGCCGGTAAACAGGTAGGGGCCGTCGGCATGGTGGTGGACGCCCAGTTTGATCGCAGCACCGGCACCTTAGAGCTCGAGCCCAACAAGCAGGTAACCGTCGCTTTCCTGTTGAGCGATGAAAGCGTAGCCTCTTTGCGCGTCGTGGTGCAGGACCCTGCAACCGACGCGGAGCTTTTCCGCTCCCCCACCGACATCCCGGTTCGACTTGGAGTTTAAGCCATGAGCAACGGAGCGACCCCGACGCGAGACGCGCTCGACGACAAAGTCAACCGACTGTTTGCCGGGAAGGTAGTGCGCAAGGACCTTGTCCGAAAGGTGAAGGTCGGCGCCAACGTGCCGGTTTTTGTCCTCGAGTTCCTCCTCGGAAAGTACTGCGCCTCGAGCGACGAAATCGCGATCCAAATGGGGCTCCAGGTTGTCAACGACACGCTCGCCAACAACTACATCCGCTCCGACGAGTCGATGAAGGCGCAGGCCATGGTCAAGGACCGCGGTCGCCATACCTTCATCGATAAGGTGAAGGTGCGCCTTGTCGACTCGGACTACTGGGCCGAGCTCACGAACTTCGGCCACAAAAACGTGCACATCCCCGAGCACTACGTCCGCGACTACGAACGCCTCGTGATGGGTGGCGTCTGGGCGCAGGTGGACATGCGTTTCGAGTACGACGAGGAATCGCGCGGGAAGAATCCCTTCTGGATCGATAAGCTGACTCCGATCCAGATCGCTACCTTTGACCTCGAGGAGTATCGGCGTATCCGCAGCGAGTTCACGGCCGATGAGTGGCTCGACCTCATCTTGCGGAGCATGGGCTATGAGCCCAGCGAGATGTCGAGACGCCTCAAACTGCTGTTCTTGGTGCGATTGATTCCACTGGCGGAGCGCAACTACAACCTAGTCGAGCTCGGGCCCCGCGGCACGGGCAAGAGCTACGTGGTGCAGGAGGTATCACCGTACTCGGCGCTGCTCACCGGCGGGACGACTGTAGCCAACCTCTTCGGCCACATGAACGGCCGGCAGAAGGGCATGGTGCAGATCTGGGACGTCGTCGGCTTTGACGAAGTTGCCGACCTGCAGAAGATGCCGAAGGAGGTCATCACAACGATGAAGACCTACTGTGAATCAGGCACGTTCCAGCGCGGCCAGGAAGCGGTCTCGGGGGACGCGAGCATCGCGATGTTCGGCAACACCAATCAGCCAGTGGACGTGATGGTGCAGACAGGCCATCTGTTCGCCCCCATGCCGGACAGCATCCGCGACGACATGGCATTCATCGACCGCATGCACTTCTATCTGCCAGGGTGGGAGATTCCGAAGATGCGGAATGACATGTTTACGAACGGTTATGGCTTCGTGGTCGACTACCTAGCTGAGGCCCTCCGCGAAATGCGGAAACATAACTTCACCGAGATCATCGATCGCCACTTCTCGCTCGGCGCCCACCTTAACACCCGGGATCGGAAAGCTGTCCGCAAAACGGTGTCCGGCTTGGTCAAGATTCTTTTCCCGCACGGCGACATGACGCAGGACGAGCTCAGCGAAATCCTCGAGCTCGCTCTGGAAGGGCGACGTCGCGTGAAGGAGCAATTGAAGAAGATGGGTTCCTTCGAGTATTACCACACGTCCTTTAGCTACACGCTGCAGGAGACGGGCGAGGAGAAGTTTGTCGGTGTACCGGAGCAGGGCGGGCGTGATCTCATTTCCACAGACCCGCTCTCGCCGGGAACGGTCTACTCGGCGGGCGTGACGTCGGATGGTACGGTAGGCTTGTACCGAGTAGAAGTATCGATCTCCAGTGGAACGGGTAAGCTGAAACTGGCCGGTGGCGTCTCTGGCGCGATGAAAGAATCGGTCCAGCGCGCATTTAGTTTTTTGCAAACGAAGAAGTCGGACCTAGGAATTGCGCGTGACCTCGATGTCTCCGACCTTCACGTCGAGGTCATCGACCTTCTCGCGAACCGCGTCGAAGCAGAGCTTGGTGTGGCGTTCTTCGTCGCCAGCTACTCCGCGTTGCGCAAGGCGCCTGCGAGCTCCGCACTTCTTATCCTCGGCGACATGAGTGTTCAGGGGAACATCAAGCCGCTCCGCTCGCTTACTGAGCCGCTTCAGGTCGCGATGGACAACGGCGCCAAGCGTGCGCTTATTCCGATCGAAAACAAGCGCAACTTTCTTGATGTGAGCGCAGACATCATGGAGCACGTCGACCCGATCTTCTTTGGGGATCCAAAGACTGCCGCAATGAAGGTACTCGGGATGGTCTGAAGTGCCGACACTACCAGTCAGGCTAGTGGCGAATGCCTTTGCCAATCGTGCGCACATCCAGCTTAGTGATAAACGCGCACAGTCTTAAGGGGATTTAACCAATGCTGTTTGGATGCCATGCGATCGATCGGACGAAAGATGAACATTTGCGCGAGCTCGCCGAAATGGCCGCGTCGCCGGACACTTTGGTGTTCCTTGACACGAATATCATCGCGTATATGTTCAAGCTGCATACGGCCGCACGCAGCGAGTTCTTCACATGGTCCGACGCCGTTGCTGCGGAAGGACGGCTCCGCATACCGGCGTGGTGCGCGGGTGAATATCTCGCAAGGGTTCGCGAGGGCCAGTTGAGTTCGTACACACCGAAGAGCAAAGACGAAGATCAGCCGCGCAAAGCGCTTGACGCTATGCTAGACACGGCATCCCTGTTTGTCGACGAAGAGCTTCTAGCGGCGATCGAATTCGGAGGCGATAGAACCGCTTATCTCACGCAATTCAGAGGCGCAATAGACGGACTGAAGAAATTCACACGCGCCTTCAGGCATCAATTTGACCCCGAGGCCGTTCACGAAGAGATTCAGCAGCACCTCGGCGATGTCATTTTAGACTCAGACCTCGCAGGACTCTGCAGACGCGCAGCGATCGAGGGACCTGCGCGCATTGAGCATCGTTTGCCCCCCGCCTTTCGCGACGAAAGTAAGCCTGAGAATCGCCTCGGCGATCTGATCGTCTGGTTTGAAATACTGGAAGCATCACTAACATCGCGTGAACAATTCAGTAGGGTCTTGCTCGTTACCAATGATCAGAAGACCGACTGGGTTTATGCGCCGCGTAAGCGCACGGAGGTAGTGGGCGGAAGGAGAAAGGCAGTTCCTAACGACGACCCAAAACTGAAGGTAATCGATCCCAGGTTGATTTCCGAATTCAAACGGGTCGTTGGGCACGAGAATATCGCGATCGCCAGCTTGGCTTTCCTAGTTGAAGGATTATCGAAGCGACAGCCGGCCAGCGTCGGCCAACTGGCAGCAGCCATCCAGATTGAACTGGGAACGAACGCTGCTGCCACAGCGGCTCCCGAAACGGGGGCGTCTGGGGCAAGCGAGACGCCGGAAACGGCAGACGAGCCTGAACTGGAAGCTGCCGAACATTCCGAAGCCGCGTTGGACGCATCATCGCAAGGTGCTACCGCTTCCCAGCCTCACTCTGCACAGCCAGGCGCCCAATCCGGACGACTTCCTGAGGAAATCCACGAGGAGGCTTTACCGGGGACAACTGAGGACGCCCCCGGAATAGCGCAACAACAGTTGACGTTTGAAGAGGATGGCTATCGCGATGGCACGTACGAGGACGACGCTCCCGGCAGAATTAACGAGATCATTCACTCACTTAAGTCGCACAATTGGTACATCCAAAATCCGGCCGTAGAAGAGGTACGAGCGATTCGACATGAATCTTTCTCGCCAACCTCTTGGTTTGTATTGGGGCGCAACCTTTACCAAGCCGCCTGCGGCAACGCGCAGAAAGCGATGAACTTCATCGTCAACTTGGATATCCAGCTCGGACGGTTCCCGGACGACGTTAGTCAATACATTTTGTGTGGGATGGTTTTCGAGATTTATTTCGATAGCGAGGGGGAGCTGCGACGGAGAGGTAAGTCGGCCTACATGGACAAGCCGTTGTCGCTCCTGACACGGGAACGATATTCTTCCGCGCGAGATTTCATTCGCCACAAATTAGCTCAGTCGAACGCCCGGTGGACCTATATGCCCGGCGAAGAAACGCCACGCGTTCTCAACCTTGTTTGGACCCCCTCGCCTGCTGATAGTGCAACCAGGGAAGAAGTGGTTGGCCTGTTGCAGTCCGTTCAGCTCGACGGGAATGAACTTTTGGTCGACGACGAGCCGGCTGACGACGACATCTGGGGTATCGGAAAACGGTTCTCTACGATTGACGAGATTGTCCTGGATATATCGTCGGGCTCCCTGATCCCTAAGTGGGCGATAACTCGTCACGTCGAACCCAGTGCCCAACTTCGGCAACGCTTCTGCACGCCCGATGCGCGTCGTCTGCGAGTGACCATTCTGAGGGCAGAATAGGCGATCAAAGCAAGCAAGCCGCGCGCTCCGTAGATAAGGACCGCCGGCAATCGTAATGGACGGCTCGGCGTTTGCGCTGTCCGATGGAGGGCATGCTCCCTTGTGATCCACTGGCTCGAATCGGCGCCACAACAGATTTCTTTATTTTGGAGCTAACGCGCGGCCGGTTTGCCACTGAATCTCTTCGATCATCGCTTCGGCGAAATGCGTCGCATGGCGGCGCCCACATTCGCGCGCGAACCCGTTAGCTACAAAACGCTCGGCGTCAAAGCAGCAGCGTCATCTATCCGGGGGTAGTATTGGGGGTAACAGTAAATTTGGCACGGATCAATGCTCTTTCTGGCGGGGAGTAGGATGAATAGTTTGATAGTCCTCCTCACCACGAAAAATCAAAAGGCTCAGCTATTCGGCTGAGCCTTTTTGCGTTGACGATATCCCACACGTAAACTGCGCGTCGTTCAACCCGCCCGCATCGACATTAAACCGCCGCCCCCTTAAACACCCCCTTCCGAATCATCACCGGATCCACCGTCGCGCTTCCCAACGACGCCTCACCATCCTGCACCGTCATCTGCAGCCGCATCGTCCGTTCGGCCAGCTTGCCAAGCGCCTCGCCGACGCCCTCCTCAAGCGACCACACCGTCACGTTCTGTAGACGCTCGACCTTGCCCTTCACACCTTGCCACCAGATGTCGCTCGTCCTGCCCGCATACGCGATAACCACCACGCGGTCCGCGCGACCGCTCGCTTTCGCGATACGCCGCTCATCCGGCTGGCCGATCTCGATCCACGTCTCGATCTGACCAGTGAGGTCCTTTTGCCAGAGATCGGGTTCATCGGTGTCGGATAGTCCTTTGCAAAACTCCAGTCGTTCGCTCGCGAATAGGCCAAAAGCGGCGACGCGCACCATCATCCGTTCGTCGGTCTCGGAAGGATGACGCGCGATGGTCAGGGAATGGTCGCCGTAGTAGTGGCGGTCCATGTCGGCGATCTGAAGGTCCGCCTTGTAGATTGTCGATTTGAGGGCCATGCAACACCAAAAGGCCGGTCGAAAACCGGCAAGGAAAGTAGAAGAGGCGGCGAACAAATACCAAGACACCGCACGCCGACGCTCACGCGACCGACATTGTGCGGTGATTCAGGAACAAATTGGAAGAATAAGATGCGCGCAGCGAGCGTTCGCCGCCACGGAAGATGGCACCATTTTCAACGGCAATGATTTACCTACGCGCATTTATTCGATGCGCGTAGGCTACCGTCATTTGTAATTACTCAAAGCCCTTTCTGTTCGATGAACCGGTCGGCAGTCCACATTCCCTGCGTATCGCTATTCGACGCATTGACGAATTCGATGTCGTGTCCGACTACGCGCAATACGCGAAAATGCGAATCGACCGGCGTCGAAACGCATTCGAAGCCTTCGAAATATTGCTGCATCTTTTGATGCTCGCCAGCTTTCGCATGCTCATCGGCTGAATCGAATTTGTCCTTGGACAGGCAACCATATGAGTTAGGCCGAAACGTGAATGTCTGTTGGGCTTGAACCGTGCTGTCCTGGGCCTGCCCAGCGCAAGCGATAGCGAACGTCCCTACCATCGCAACGAGAAAACTGGCGCGCTTCTTCATTGAGTAGCCTCCAAACGAATTCGTCTCGAATTAGCTATGTATTTAAAAGCCGCTAAATGCAAAAGCCATGCTAATTGACGTTTGAAAGTTTGCAAGCACAAGTTGTGTGCGATTGCAACAAGCCGGAATGTCGCACGCTTGCGTTAGTTCGTCAGAACGCAGCGTATTGATATGAAAGGCATTAAAAACCTCTATTTGGAGGAAATTGAAGCGGTTATTACTTGCCAATGGTAGCGATTTATCTCAACACGATTCTTGTGCGGCGCATTACCCGACCAAGAGCGCTTTCCAACCTTCCAAGCAATCGATTCTTCGCCGAGATGTCTAGCTAGCCTTCCGGCCTATTGCGCCGCGCCGCCGTTCATGGATAAATCAATCCCAACGAAATCAGGAGATATCCCATGACGCTTGCTCAGTGGCTGCCGTTCGCTATCGCATCGGCCATTCTTGTTGCAATCCCTGGCCCGACCGTATTGCTGGTCGTGTCCTACGCGCTCGGGCACGGGCGCAAGTACGCGCTCGCGACGACGCTCGGCGTGGCGCTCGGCGACCTCACGTCGATGACGGCTTCCATGCTCGGTCTCGGCGTTTTGCTGGCGGCATCGGCGGAACTGTTCATGGTGGTCAAGTGGGTCGGCGCGGCGTATCTGTTTTACTTGGGCATCAAGTTGTGGCGCGCGCCGGTGATCGACACGGACGCAGTCAAGGCCGGCGACGATCTGCGCACCGGCCGCATCCTGGCCCACGCCTACGCGGTAACCACGCTCAACCCGAAGAGCATCATCTTCTTCGTCGCGTTTCTGCCGCAGTTCATCGATCCCCACGCGGCAAGCGTCTCGCAAATCGCGCTGTTCGAGGCAACCTTTGTCGGGCTGGCGGCAGCTAATGCGTTCTTTTACGCGATGCTCGCATCGGGCGCGCGTCGGGCAATTCGCAAGCCCTCCGTGCAGCGCACGGTGAATCGGACCGGCGGCGCGCTGCTCATGGGCGCCGGCGTCTTTGCGGCTGCATGGAAGAGGGCGACATGACTCAGACCGCATTTGCTGATTGGGCGACCAACGCGCGCCGCGTATTTTTCGGCTTGCTCGATGACTGGAATCGTCAAGACGCGGCAGCAATGGCCGCGCGATTCGCCGAGCGCGGCAGTCTGGTCGGATTCGACGGCAGCACGATCGATGGCCGCGCGTGCATCGAAGCGCATCTGCAACCGATTTTCGCGCAGCATCCGACGCCGCTTTTCGTGGCCAAGGTGCGGGAAGTCAGACGCATGGCGAGCGGGCAGACTTTGCTTTTGCGTGCGGTTGCAGGGATGTGGCCACGCGGCACGGCGGCGCTCGATCCGAGTCTGAACGCGATTCAGACCATGGTTCTGTCGATGTGCGACGGGGCGTATCGCATCGAGTTGTTCCAGAACACACCGGCCGCGTTTCATGGAAGGCCGCAGGAAAGCGACAAACTGAGCGCCGAGTTGCGGGAGATAGGGAAACCGAAACTCGCTTGAGTTACTTTCCGATGCAAAACCGGCTGAAAATCACGCCCAGTAGATCATCGGAAGTGAACTCACCCGTGATTGCATTGAGATTTTCTTGAGCGAGGCGCAGCTCTTCAGCGAATAAATCGAGCGCCTGTGAATTCTGATCGGCGTGGGCGGCCGCCAGCGCCAGATGTTCGCGCGCCGCCCGCAACGCGATGAGATGCCGTTCGCGCGCCAAATACACGCTCTCCGCGCCTGCCTGCCATCCGGCAATCTTGAGCAGCATTTCTCGCAAGAGCGCGATGCCTTCGCCCGTCTTCGCCGAGAGATTGACTTGGCGCGCGTCGCCGTCCGCGTCGCGGCTTGCGGCTGGTGCGCCCGCCAGGTCCGTTTTGTTCAGCACGCGCACGACCGGCACGCCATCGGGGAAACGCGCGGCGATCGCGTCGTCTTCGCTCGTCATCCCGCTGCGGGCGTCGAGCAAATGCAACACGACGTCGGCGCGCTCGATCTCACCCCAAGTCCGCTCGATACCAATTCGCTCGACTTCGTCTTCCGTGTCGCGCAGACCCGCCGTATCGATGATATGCAGCGGTATGCCTTCCACTTGAATGGTCTGAGCGACCTTGTCGCGCGTGGTGCCGGCAATCGGCGTGACGATAGCGAGCTCCGCGCCGGCCAGCGCGTTTAGCAGCGACGACTTGCCCACGTTCGGCTGCCCGGCCAGCACGACCGATAAGCCTTCCCGCAGCAAGGCGCCCTGCCGTGCATCGGCGAGGACGGTGTTCAAGCGCTCGCGAATGCGTGCGAGCTTGCCGCGCGCGTTCGCTGCTTCCAGGAAGTCGATCTCTTCCTCGGGGAAGTCCAGAGTCGCTTCAACCAGCATCCGCAAATTGATGACGTCTTCGACGAGCGCGTGGATTTCGCGCGAAAACGCGCCTTCGAGCGAGCGGCCCGCGGAGCGCGCGGCGGCTTCCGTGCTGGCCTCGATCAGATCGGCGACGGCTTCGGCCTGTGCGAGATCGAGCTTGTCGTTGAGAAACGCGCGTCGCGTGAATTCACCGGGCTCGGCAAGTCTCAGGCCGAACTCGCGTCCGACGTCGAGCGCGCGTTGCAGCACGAGTTGAAGCACGATCGGCCCGCCGTGACCCTGCAATTCGAGCACGTATTCGCCGCTGTATGAGTGCGGCGCGGGAAAGTAGAGCGCGATGCCGCGATCGAGCGCCTCGCCGTTGCCGTCGAGAAACGGCACGTAGCTGGCGTGGCGCGCGTTCAACGATTGGCCGCACAGCGCGAACATCGCGAGGTGCGCGGCGCTTTCCCCCGCGCGTCCGAACGACAGCCGCACGACGCCAATCCCGCCGCGTCCGGGCGCGGTGGCGATGGCGACAATCGGATCGGAGTCGTTGCTGAACATGTGAGGAAAGCAGGGATTTCGGGTGCGGGGATTGTATCGCGCTGAGACGCTTAACTGCCGGCATCCCGCCCGTTAGGAAAATTCTTGCCGTATCTTATTTGAGATACGGACGAACGCATGCGACTCACGCCATTTTCTACAACAAATTCGCGGCTTGGGCAGCACTGACGAAGGTCTGAGAGCGAAGTTAGATTGCCTTTTGGCAGTGACCGGTAACGCTTACACAAGATAAAACGACGAATATTTCCGCCACTTCTAACGCGATTGGTTGACGCATAGGCAACGGTTGCCTCGCACAATTGCACTATGCCTACACCACAAGAAAAAGCCGATTTCTCCGAGCGGCTTAAGTTCTCGATGACCCGCGCACCTGAGAAGTTGCGCGGCGCGACCGATCTCGCCAAAAAATTCAGTCTTCGTTACCACGGCGAGGCGGTTTCCCCTCAAACGGCGCACAAGTGGCTCACCGGGCGTTCGATTCCGACCATCGACAAGCTGGAAGTATTGGCCGAATGGTTCAAAGTGGAGTTGCACTGGCTGCACTATGGACCGTCGCCGGGCGGTATCGCTCAGGGGACGCCTAAGCCGCTCGTACGGGATGAGCAATACCCGGCGTCCGGGGAAACGCTCGAGCTTGTATCGAAGATCGAGGCGTTGTCGCCGCATCATCGGTATCTGGTCGAGGAACTCGTGCAGCAGTTTTATGGGGCGGCGAAGCGGTGAAGCTGACCCTGAACCTACTAAGATCGACAGCAAACAAAAACGCCCGGCATGCCGGGCGTTTTCAAATCCACTTCCACATCAAACCTAAAGAAACCTCAAGCCGCCTTCTTCTTCCGCTGTCCCATCATGCGCGTGATGTAATACTGCTGCGCGATCGACAGCACGTTATTCACGACGTAATACAGCACGAGACCAGCCGGGAAGAAGAAGAACATGACCGAAAACGCGATCGGCATGAACATCATCATCTTGGCTTGAACCGGGTCCGGCGGCGTCGGGTTCAGCTTGGTCTGCAGGAACATCGATACAGCCATCAGCACCGGCAAGATGAAGTACGGGTCTTGTTGCGACAGATCGTGAATCCAGCCAATCCACGGTGCACCGCGCATTTCCACCGACGACAGCAGCACCCAGTACAGCGAGATAAACACCGGAATCTGCACCACGACCGGCAGACAGCCGCCGAATGGATTCACCTTCTCGGTCTTGTAAAGCTCCATCAGCGACGCGTTCATCTTCTGCGGATCGCTCTTGAAGCGCTCGCGAATCTGTTGCATGCGCGGCGTGATTTCCTTCATGCGCGCCATCGACTTATAGCTCGCCGCCGACAGCGGGAAGAACACAGCCTTGATGAGCAGCGTAAGCAGCACGATCGCCCAGCCCCAGTTGCCGACATAGCTGTGGATCTTTTCGAGCAGCCAGAAAAGCGGCTTGGCGATGATCGTAACCATGCCGTAATCCTTCACGAGCTCGAGCCCCGGCGCGATACCTTCCAGCATGCGCTCTTCTTCGGGACCCGCGAAAAGACGCGCATCGACGGTCGCGGTCTGTCCCGGCGCAATGGTCTGCACGGCCTGCTGCACACCCACGCGATACAAATCCGGATCGATCTTCTGCACGTAGATGTCACGCTTTGCGCCCTGCTGCGGAATCCACGCCGACGCGAAGTAATGCTGCACCATCGCAATCCAGCCGTTGTCGGCGGAAGGCGCGAACGTAGCCTTGTTCTTGTCGATATCGCTGAAGTCGATCTTCTGGAAGTGATGCTGGTCCGTGTAGACCGCCGGCCCGATGAACGTATGCGAGAAGCGCGGCGTCTCCACCGGCGTGTTGTCGCGCACGAGTTCCATGTAGAGCTTCGGCGTGACCGGCGCGCTACCGACGTTCTCGATTTTCGTATCGACGTTGATCACGTAGCTGCCACGCGTGAACGTGTAGGTCTTTACGACCTTCACGCCACCCTTAACCGGCGATTCGAACGCGAGCGTCAGCGTTTTGGCGTCGCCCGACAAGGACGTCTGGCCCGGCACCGCCGTGAAGATGTCGTTGTGGTTCGGGAAGTCGCCGCCGAGCAGGCCCGTGCGCGCGAGATACGTGTGGGTCGGCGTGTGATCGAAGAGGGTGATGTAGAGGTCGGGCTGCTTGCCGTCGCCTTCCTTCACGAGCGAGAGCTTCGAAAGCGTGCCGCCGCGCGTGTCGATCTCACCGGAATACACGTCCGTCGTGAACTTGACGAGTTGCGCGGCCGCCGTGGCGGGCGGCGTCGTCGAACCCGGCGCGGCGGTACCGGCCGGCGAGTTGGGCAATTCGGAAGGCTGCGCGCCCGATGCGGCCGTGCCCGGTGCGGGGTTGCTGGCGGTCTTGGCCGGCTGCGTCGCGCTCGGGAAGAACATCGACGGGCGCCCATGGTCGCGCTGCCAGTTGTCGAACAGCATGACAACTGACACGAAGAAGATGACCCATAGGACGGTGCGTTTGATATCCATGCGTTGTCTCAGTGTCGATCGGTAAGCGCATCAGCGCCGTTTAGTGGTGAATGCTTTTCTTGAGCGAATTCCGCGGCCGGCTCGGAAACCCGCGTGGAATCTGATCGCGAATCGGAAGGCTGCGGCACGAGATCGACGCCGCCCGCCGAGAACGGATGGCAGCGGCAAAGCCTTTTGGTGGCGAGATACGTGCCATGCGCGGCGCCATGATACTGGATTGCCTCGCGCGCGTAGTCGGAACAGGAGGGATAAAAACGGCACCGGCTGCCGAGCAGCGGGCTCACAGCAACCTTGTAGAAGCGCAACAACGCGATTAGTGCCGTTTGCATAAGCTTCGCGCCGCGCGCCCCGTTCGCCGTGACCGGCGATTCGAGACGCAGACTGCGCTTCATGACCCGGAAGGGCCGGAGGTGTCGTCTACGGCGGGCACGCCAGGCGGCGCCGCCACGGTTTCAGCCGCACGGCGCGCGACTTCGCGCACGGCACGGTCCAGCAATGCTTCCAGTTCGCCTCGCACGAGCGCGCCGAGCGGCGGCGAACTGGCGCTCGGCATGGCCTTGCGGTCGATTTTCGCGTGCAAGCGCACGAGGATATCGAAACCGCTCAACGCTTCGCGACGCAACCGAAACGCGTCACGCGCGTGCCGCTTGATCAGGTTGCGCGTGACTGCACGCGGCGCTTGCTTCTTGCCGATCACGAGGCCGAGACGCGCCTCCTGCCCAGTCGGTTTCCCGTACAGCACGAAATGCGGCGAACGTCGCCATGGGCGCAAACGAAAAACGGATGAGAACTCATCCGTTTTCAGTAGCCTTGCGGCCTTGGGGAACGCGGCCTGCGCCGGCAACTGAACGATGTCCTGTTTCAAGACTTCTGTGCGGCGCTGAAGCAGCCTGCCGGTTCGTGATGCGCGCCCGGCTTCAGGACAGATACGGCCTGTACCACACGTGCGCGACCAGCCACCGGAAAGCCTTAGATTGCCAGGCGCTTGCGACCCTTCGCACGGCGAGCGTTGATGACCTTGCGGCCGCCAGCGGTCTTCATGCGAACGCGGAAGCCATGGGTGCGCTTGCGGCGCGTCACGGAAGGTTGGTAAGTACGTTTCATGATGCTCTCACTTGAGTATTGATCGACCGCGCGGGCTTTGGCGCCACCGTGTTCCGACTGTGGATAACCGCAGGCACGAGAGGCACAACGGGCGCAACGACCGGAGGTTCAGGAATTCTGTTTTCGCGGAACCCGCTATTTAAACCGTTTTCCTATTGACCGTCAATAGGTTAGCGTAATAGTGAAGCTCGCCATGCTCGCATCATGTTCATTTCCAGCCTGTCGGACGCGCTGATTTGACCCTGTGGATAACTCGCGCGCCGGTCCCGTTTGGCGTTAGAATCTCGCCTTACTCCCAAATATCCGCCTACTGCTTCGGCCCGCCGTTCGCCCGCAAACCCTTGCGGCGTAAGCCTCCGGAGCATGCCTGCATGGCTGTGCCGGGACTTGCCGAGGCGCTTGAGCGCATCCGGCAAGCACGGCCGTCAGGAGCGCGGAGCCAACCATAAAACGACCGCATTCGATGAACGATTTCTGGGAACACTGTTCGGCATTGCTGGAGCGTGAACTCACGCCGCAGCAGTACGTCACGTGGATCAAGCCGCTGGCCCCGGTCGACTTCGATGCCGACGCGAGCACCTTGCGCATAGCCGCTCCTAATCGCTTCAAGCTTGACTGGGTGAAGAGCCAGTTCTCGGGACGCATTGCCGATATGGCGCGCGAATACTTCAGCGCGACGATCGACGTCCAGTTCGTACTCGACCCGAAAGCGACCGCTCGCAGCGCCATCGGTCAGGCGCCGAACGCCGCGCCGCGGCCGGCGGCCGGCGCGGGTGTCGCCGACGGCGCGCCGCGTCCGCCCGCGCCGGCCGCCGCACCGCAAGCGCCTTCGGTCGTCGCGCACGCGAACGCTGCCGCGCACGTGAACGCGCTGGCGGCGGAAGCCGCCCAGCAAGCTCAGGCCATGCAGGACGAACAAGCCGATTTCGACTTGCCGAGCCTCGACGCCAACGAGGCCGCCGCTGGCCGGCGCACGTGGCGTCCGGGCGGCAACCCATCGGCCAGCGGTGAAACCGATTCCGCTTACGAACGTTCGAAGCTCAACCCCGTGCTGACCTTCGACAATTTCGTCACCGGTAAGGCGAATCAGCTCGCGCGCGCGGCGGCCATTCAGGTCGCCGACAATCCCGGCATCTCGTACAACCCGCTCTTTCTTTACGGAGGCGTGGGCCTGGGCAAGACGCATCTGATCCACGCTATCGGCAATCAGTTGCTGATGGACAAGGCGGGCGCGCGCATCCGCTACATTCACGCGGAGCAGTACGTTTCCGACGTGGTGAAGGCGTATCAGCGCAAGGCGTTCGACGACTTCAAGCGTTACTACCATTCGCTCGATCTTTTGTTGATCGACGATATTCAGTTCTTCTCGGGCAAGTCGCGTACGCAGGAAGAGTTCTTCTACGCGTTCGAGGCGCTGGTCGCGAACAAGGCGCAAGTCATTATCACGAGCGACACGTATCCGAAGGAAATCTCCGGTATCGACGACCGTCTGATCTCGCGCTTCGATTCCGGTTTGACGGTCGCCATCGAGCCGCCCGAGCTGGAAATGCGCGTCGCCATTCTGATGAGAAAGGCGCAGTCCGAAGGCGTGAGTCTGTCCGAAGACGTCGCGTTCTTCGTCGCGAAGCATCTGCGCTCGAACGTGCGTGAACTCGAAGGCGCGCTGCGCAAGATCCTCGCTTATTCGAAGTTCCATGGCCGCGACATCACCATCGAGCTGACCAAGGAAGCGCTCAAGGATCTATTGACGGTGCAGAACCGCCAGATCTCGGTGGAGAACATTCAGAAGACCGTCGCGGATTTCTACAGCATCAAGGTCGCCGACATGTATTCGAAGAAGCGGCCGGCCAATATCGCGCGCCCGCGCCAGATCGCGATGTATCTGGCGAAGGAACTGACGCAGAAGAGTCTGCCCGAGATCGGCGAGCTTTTTGGCGGTCGCGATCACACCACCGTGCTGCACGCCGTGCGCAAGATCGCGGCCGAACGCGGCACGGATGCGCAGCTCAATCACGAACTTCACGTGCTCGAACAAACGCTGAAGGGTTGAGCCGGCGCGAACGCGTCGATTATTGCGCCACCGGACCTGTTTATTGGTAAAAACGCCCCCAATTTTCGGGGGCGGTTCCGTTTTAAGGCACAATATAGGTTTAGCTGTCCGTGGCCTGGGCGGCTGGCGTCAAGCATTCGCGAGTGACCGGCGGGGGGCCGGCAACGCGTGTTACGAGGTTGTCCGGCGAGCGCGGCGAACCAACCGCTGGTGACAAAACCAGCGGTGGCAAAACCGGCGGACAGGCCGTCACATCAACGAAGGAACTCTATGCAACTGGTCAAGACCGAACGAGACAATCTTCTAAGGCCGCTGCAAACCGTGAGCGGTATCGTAGAACGCCGCCATACCTTGCCGATCCTCGCCAATCTGCTGATCACCAAGAACGGCGCCGATGTGTCGTTCCTCTCGACGGATCTCGAACTCCAGATCACCACCCGCGCCGATTTCGGCGTTGGCAGCGACCAGATTGCCACCACGGTCGCCGCGCGCAAGTTGCTCGACATTCTGCGCGCCATGCCGCCGGGTGAGGTTGCGCTCGACTTGTCCGACAAGCGCCTGACCGTGCGCTCCGGCAAGAGCCGCTTCGCGCTGCAGACGCTCGCCGCGGACGAGTTTCCTACCGTCAACCAGGCTACAGACTTCGGCGCGAGCCTTTCGGTTCCGCAGAAAACGTTTCGCCAGTTGCTCGGCATGGTGTATTTCGCCATGGCCCAGCAAGACATTCGCTACTACCTGAACGGCATGTTGCTCGTGGTGGATGGCGACCAGTTGATGGCCGTCGCAACGGACGGTCACCGTCTCGCGTTCTCGTCCATGAAGATCGACGGCGGCACGTTCCCGCGTCAGGAAGTCATCATCCCGCGCAAGACCATCCTCGAATTGCAGCGTCTGCTCGAAGACATCGACGACACGCTCAAGATCGACATCGCCGCGACGCAGGTGAAGTTCAGTTTTGGCCAGGTCGAACTCGTGTCGAAGCTTGTCGAAGGCAAGTTCCCCGACTTCCAGCGCGTGATTCCCAAGGCGCACAAGAACACATTCGAAATCGGTCGCGAAGAACTGCAGCGCTCCCTGCAGCGCGCGGCCATTCTCACGTCGGACAAGTTCAAGGGCGTGCGGTGTCTAGTCGAGCCGGGTCAGCTCAAGATCATGTCGACCAACGCCGACCAGGAAGAAGCGCAGGAAGAACTGGAAATCGCGTATCAGGGCGATACCGTCGACATCGGTTTCAACGTCACGTATCTGCTCGACGTGCTCGCGAATCTGAAGGTCGACACGCTGCAAGTGAGCCTTGGCGACGCCAACTCCAGCGCGCTCATCACAATTCCGGAAAACGAGGAATTCAAGTATGTCGTGATGCCAATGCGCATCTGACGCGTTCAGGTACCACGAACACACCAAGGGGCGGCTCGCCCCTTTGGCGTTTTTAAGGTGTTTTGAAAAGTTTCGAGCAGTAACCGAAGCAGCGACGCAGAACCGGAAAATTCCATGACTGAAAACACAAATTCGCAACCCGACAACAGCTACGGCGCATCGTCCATTCAGATCCTCGAAGGTCTGGAGGCCGTGCGCAAGCGCCCGGGAATGTATATCGGCGATACGTCGGATGGCACCGGTTTGCATCACCTCGTTTTCGAAGTGCTGGACAACTCCATCGACGAAGCGCTGGCCGGCTATTGCGACGACATCCACGTGACCATTCACGCGGACAACTCCATTTCGGTGACGGACAACGGCCGTGGCGTGCCTACCGGCCTGAAACGCGACGACAAGCACGACCCGAAGCGCAGCGCCGCCGAGATCGTGATGACCGAACTCCACGCAGGCGGCAAGTTCGACCAGAACAGCTACAAGGTGTCGGGTGGCCTGCACGGCGTGGGCGTGTCGTGCGTGAACGCGCTGTCCGAATGGCTGCGCCTCACCGTGCGCCGCGACGGCAAGAAACACTTCATGGAGTTCGCGCGCGGCGTGGTGCAGAACCGCGAGCTTATCGAAGAGAACGGCGTGCAGTATTCGCCCATGCCGGTAGTCGGCGACACCGAGAATCGCGGCACCGAAGTGCACTTTCTGGCGGACGCGACCATCTTCGGCAATGTCGAATTCCACTACGACATTCTCGCCAAGCGCATGCGCGAGCTTTCGTTCCTGAACAACGGCGTGCGCATTCGCCTGACCGACTTGCGCACCGGCAAGGAAGACGACTTCGCTTTTGCGGGCGGCGTGAAGGGCTTTGTCGAATACATCAACAAGCAGAAGCAGGTGCTGCATCCGAACGTGTTCCATGCAACGGGCGAGCGTGAAAACGTCACCGTCGAAGTGGCCATGCAGTGGAACGACAGCTACAACGAAAGCGTGCTCTGCTTCACCAACAACATTCCGCAGCGCGACGGCGGCACTCACCTGACAGGCTTACGCGCCGCGATGACGCGCGTGATGAACAAGTACATCGCCGACCACGACATCGCGAAGAAAGCGAAGGTCGAGACGAGCGGCGACGACATGCGCGAAGGGTTGTCGTGCGTGCTGTCGGTGAAGGTGCCTGAGCCGAAGTTCAGTTCGCAGACGAAGGACAAGCTGGTGTCGTCGGAAGTGCGCGCGCCGGTCGAGGAAATCGTCGCGAAGGCGCTGGAAGATTATCTGCAAGAGACGCCGATCGACGCGAAGATCATCACGGGCAAGATCGTCGATGCCGCGCGTGCGCGAGATGCCGCTCGCAAGGCGCGCGAGATGACGCGGCGAAAGGGCGTGCTCGACGGCGTCGGCTTGCCGGGCAAGCTCGCGGATTGCCAGGAGAAGGACCCGGCGAAGTCGGAAATTTATATCGTCGAGGGTGATTCGGCGGGCGGCTCGGCCAAGCAAGGGCGCGACCGGAAGTTCCAGGCAATCCTGCCGTTGCGCGGCAAGGTGCTGAATGTTGAGAAGGCGCGCTTCGACAAGCTGATTTCATCCGAGCAGATCGTGACGCTCGTGACGGCGCTGGGTTGCGGCATCGGCAAGGATGATTACAACCTGGACAAGCTGCGCTATCACCGCATCATCATCATGACCGACGCGGACGTGGACGGCGCCCACATCCGCACGCTTCTGCTGACGTTCTTCTATCGGCAGATGCCGGAGATCGTGGAGCGCGGGTACATCTATATCGCGCAGCCGCCGCTTTACAAGATCAAGGCGGGCAAGGACGAGCGGTATATGAAGGACGCGCACGAGCTCAACCAGCATATGCTGAAGCTCGCGCTGCAGGGTTCTGAACTGGTGCCGAGCGAAGGCGCGGACCCGATTTCGGGCGATGCCTTGGGCGAACTCGCGCGTGCGTATTTGCTGGCCCAGGCGGTGATCGATCGCATCAGCCGTATTTACGATGCCGCCTCGCTCGAAGCGGTGATGGATGGCACGGTCATCGATTTGTCGACGCAGGAAGCGGCGGAGGCATCGGCGAAGGCGCTCGAAACGAAGTTGCGTTCGGACCCGTTGAAGCCGGAAGTGACGGTCGAGGCGGCATACGATCAGGTTCGCGAGCTGCGTTCGTTGCATATCAAGCGGCGTCACCATGGCAACGTGAAAGTTTCGGTGTTCGATGAAGATCTTCAATTGACCGCCGACTACAAGCAACTCGTTTCCACTGCCGATACCTTCAAGGGCTTGATTGGCCAAGGCGCGTTGATCAAGCGCGGCGAGCGCTCGATGGCCGTGCTGGACTTCAAGAGCGCGATGAAGTGGCTGATCGCGGATGCGGAACGCAACGTCAGCAAGCAGCGTTACAAGGGCTTGGGCGAGATGAATCCCGGACAGCTTTGGGAAACGACGATGGACCCAGCCGTGCGGCGTTTGCTGCGCGTGCAGATCGAGGACGCAATTGCGGCCGATGGCATTTTCACGACGCTCATGGGCGACGATGTGGAGCCGAGACGCGCGTTTATCGAGAGTAACGCGTTGCGGGCGGGGAATATTGATGTTTGAGGGGTAGGTAGCGCGACGCTATCTCACCGAAACCGTAAGTACCACGCGCGAGGTTTCAACGCGCTGGCACTTACGGTTTTTTTATTGAACGCCAACGCCATACCCCCGCCCAAAACACACGGACCTGGTTCCGCCGCGCCACCCGCAGACCCGCGTACACTTTCGGTTTGAACCGAAAATCACTTCGCCGCATTCCATCGCGGCTACGTGCATCACGCAACAACGAGAAATCCGACATGTTCACCTGCCGAAACCAGTCCTGCGACGCAACGTGGGACGTCTCAGACGTCGTCATCAAGAATGAAGGTCAGGGACTGCTGTTCCGCTGCCCGATGTGCGGCGCGCGCAATTACGTGACGCGCCACGACGCACCCGATGGCGTCATCACCTACGAGCAGGTCACCGAAACCCCGCCGCGAGGCGCGCAATAACCATGGCGACCGATACCTCATTCAGCAGCCTGCCGCTCAACGAAGCGATGCAGACGAATCTGCAGCAGCTCGGCTACACATCGATGACGCCCATCCAGGCCGCGAGCCTGCCGCTCGCACTCGCCGGTCACGATCTCATCGCGCAGGCGAAAACGGGTAGCGGCAAGACCGCCGCCTTCACGTTGCCGCTGCTCGCCAAACTCGATGCGCGTCAGTTCGCCGTGCAAGCGCTCGTGCTTTGCCCGACGCGCGAACTCGCCGATCAGGTCACGCAGGAAATCCGCCGCTTGGCTCGCGCAGAAGACAACGTGAAGGTGCTCACGCTATGCGGCGGCACGCCCATGCGTCCGCAGATCGCAAGTCTCGAACACGGCGCGCATATCGTCGTGGGCACGCCGGGACGCATCATGGATCACCTTCAGCGCGAAACGCTTTCGCTGGATGGCGTACGCACGCTCGTGCTCGACGAGGCCGACCGCATGCTCGACATGGGCTTTTTCGACGATATCGCTTCAGTCGCGCGTCTGTGTCCGAAAGACCGTCAGACCTTGCTGTTTTCGGCGACGTATCCGGAGGGCATCGCGAAATTGAGTCAGCAGTTCCTGCGCAATCCGCGCGAAATCAAGCTCACCGAACAGCACAGCAACGCGAAGATCAAACAACGCTTCTATCAGGTCGAGGATCACGAGCGTCTGCATGCAGTGGGTTTGCTGCTGGACCACTATCGTCCCGTCAGCACGCTTGCGTTCTGCAACACGAAGCAGCAATGCCGCGACTTGCTCGACGTACTGCGCGCGCAAGGCTTCGAGGCGCTCACGCTGCATGGCGAACTCGAACAGCGCGAACGCGATCAGGTGCTCGTGCAATTCGCCAATCGCAGTTGCTCGGTGCTGGTCGCGACCGATGTCGCCGCGCGCGGGCTGGACATCACGCAACTCGAAGCGGTCATCAATGTCGATGTGACGCCGGACCCTGAGGTGCACGTGCATCGCATCGGGCGCACGGGGCGTGCGGGCGAGGAAGGTTGGGCGCTGTCGCTTGCGAGCATGGACGAGATGGGACGCGTCGGCGCGATCGAAGTGGCGCAGCGCAAGGAAGTGGAGTGGTATCCGCTGACGGAGCTGACATCGGCGGAACCTGGGCATCTGAAGCCGCCCATGGCGACGCTCCAAATCCTCGGCGGCCGCAAGGACAAGATCCGTCCCGGCGACGTGCTCGGCGCGCTGACCGGCGAAGCGGGCTTCAAGGGCGAGGAGATCGGCAAGATCAACGTGATGGACATGGTCACGTACGTGGCCGTTCAACGCGGTATCGCCGATGATGCCGAGCGCAAGCTGGCAGCGGGGAAGTTGAAGGGGCGGAAGGTCAAGGTGCGGCGGATGTGAGTCCGGTGAGTCGCCAAGGAGCTAGTTAAGGAAATGTAGCGTGAAGGGTTGTCCTCCAAGCGAGCCCGCCGATGCGCCCCGCAGCGCGGCACCGCGAATTCACGGAAGCGAGCCGCGCGCGCGAAAGCTTTGCAGATTCAGCGTATCCCGGCCTTCGCGCGGGTTTCCAAGCAACTGCAAACGTGCGGCGCAACGGCGCCGTGCTCGACCCTCAGATCTTCCTCTGCGGCTCGACTGATATCCCATCCGACGACGTCACCTTCGACGTTCTCGCCGTCACCAGCCGCAATCCGCTCGCCACACTTCCCACGCCCGCGAACGCCGCTCCAAGCGACAACGCGAGCGCCGGACCATGCTTCCCCGCGATGCTGAAGCACAACGCGACGAGCGCCGCGCCGGTGGCCTGTCCGATCAGCCGCGAAGTCGCGATCGTGCCACTTGCGCCACCCGCGCGTTCACGCGGCGCGCTCGACATGAACGCCTTCAGATTCGGCGACTGAAAGAAGCCGAAGCCTGCGCCACAGATCGCCATGCGGATGCAGATTTCGAGCACATGCGGTTGCGCTGGCAGCATCGCGAGCGACACCATTCCCACACATAGAATCGCGAGCCCGACGCCGCCCAGCAGACCCGGCGCGTGCCGATCTGACAAGCGCCCGGCGATCGGCGCCATCAACGCGACGAGCGCTGACCACGGCGTCATCAGAAAGCCGGTTTCCACCTGACTTCGGCCGAGCACGCTTTCGAAGAAGAACGGCAACGACACGAACGCGAGCCCTTGCGCGGCAAACGAGCAGATCGCGGTCATCGTGGAGAGCGCGAACATCGGGCGGCGGAAGAGATCGACGGGTAGCATCGGCGCGGGATGACCGCGCTCGCGTCGCAGAAGCAGAACGCCCGCGATCAACGTGACGCCGAACGACGCGAGCACGGTATGCGCCGGCGCGCGTTGGGCCGCTTCGCCGAGCGCGAAGATCAGCGACGCGAACGTGATCACGTTGAGCAAGGCGGCGACACGGTCGAAGCCGTGTTCGGCGCGCTTGGTCTGCGGCAACGACCGCACCGCGATGGCGAGCGCGAAGACGCCGATCGGCAAGTTCACGGCGAAAAGCCACGGCCACGTGCCGAGCGAGAGCACGATCGATGCGACCGTCGGCCCAACCGCGAACGCGATCCCCACGACGAGCGCGTTGAGTCCCACGCCGCGCCCCAGCCGATGCGGCGGAAAAATCGCGCTGATGAGCGCCGCGTTGACGCTCATGATCGCGCTCGCGCCGAGCCCTTGCAGCAGGCGCGCGGCGACGAGCGTCGGCAGCGACCACGAGAACGCGCAGACCGCGGACGCGACGAGAAACACGACGAGCCCGCCGAGATACACGCGCCGGTGTCCGAGGATGCCGCCGAGCGCGGCAAGCGGCAGCAGCGTGGCGACCATTGCCAGCTGATATGCGTTGATGATCCAGACCGACGCGGCGGGTGTCGTATGCAGATCGGCCGCGATGGCCGGCAACGCCGTGTTGGCGATGGCGGTATCGAGCGTGGCGAGCGCGACGGACAGCAGGATCGCGAGCATGCCGCGGCGCTCGAGCGAGGACATGGGTGCGTCGGGGTGGCGGGGCGCGTTTTGGGGATGTTCTTCGGAGGGCACGTCGGCGGTTCCGGATGTAAGCGGAAGAGGAATAATCCGAAACGATACGGGAAGCCGGCGCATTCCGCTCGCCACGGTCGCGGGAGCTTTCAAAGCGTTATCAGCGTGTATCGCGCATTGCTTTGGCGCGGTTATTCTTCGCCGGTGACATTCGAAGGAAAACGATCATGGCGATTCGAATCGTGCGGCTCGGCACGCCGCGCGCGGTGGACGAAGGGCTGCGTATCGGCACGGTTCGGCGTCCGCCGCGCGGCGTGCCGAAAGCCGAGTTCGCGAGCCGCGACTTTTACGATGTGTGGTATCCGAATCTGGCGCCGTCGGCAGAACTGGTCGCCGAAGCGCTCGCGGCCGAAGACGACAAACAATGGCGCGCGTTCGTGAGGAAATTCAAGGCGGAGATGGCGGTTTCCGAGGCGAGCCGGTCGCTGGACTTGCTTGCGGCGTTATCGCGTTCGACGAATTTGTCGGTCGGATGTTATTGCGAGGACGAGTCGCGGTGCCACCGTTCGGTGCTGCGGGAGTTGCTGGCGGAAAGAGGCGCGGTGGTGATTTAGCTCGCCTGGGCTGTGGGGCTCAGGCGAGCATGCGATCAGTCCGTGCCGTATTTGGGCGAGTGCGGTCCGTAGAGTACGGTTGTCTTGCCGCCCGATGCCAGAAGACGTTGGCTCGTGAGGCCTGCCACGTCGAAGGACTTGTCGGTTAAGGTATGCGCGACCTGCGTCACGACACTCTGCGCAATCGCGCTGATGAGCCCGTAACCTACGCCCACGTTCACGCCCACTTCCTTGCCATTCGCGCTCGCGGAGCCTTTCCAGAGTTCGTCGCCTGAGCGCAGATCGACGAGCTTCGCGTTTGCGGTGACGACGGTTCTGCTGTCGAAGACCACGAACTTGGTGCCGTAGTTCGTGACCGTCGAGTACAACGCCGCATCCGCGCCGAAAATCTCGCGCAGCTTGGCCGGCGCGACATTCTGGATGTCCGTAGGCGTAGTCAAGCCGTTGTGCTTGAACGTCTCGTCCATTTCAGCGACCGGCACGACGTAGTAGCCCGCTTCTGCGAGCGGCATCGTCATTTGGGCGAGCATGCCGTATGTCGCCTTGATATCCGACGTCTCGTTGACCGGCGGCAACACGAGAATCGTGCGCGGCTTGCTGTTGCGAAATGCGGTGTAGTCGATCTGTTGCGGAGTGGAAGCGCACGCGCTCAACAGGCACAAAACCGACAGCGCCGCGAAGAGTTTATGAGAGAGGAACTTGATCATGGCCGGCGTTTAATGAAGTTTGCTCAACAAAAGGTTCATGTAGGCGGACGACTCGGGGAACGCGTTCTTTTCGGCTTCGAGTTCCTTTCTGGCTTCATCCGAACGGCCGACGCTTGCATACAGTGCGCCGATGTGGGCACGGAAGCCGGGCGGCAGCGCGTTATTCTTCGCAAGGATTTGCTGGCGCGCTTTTTCGAGCGCGTCGATCTGCTCGGGGACGGGTTTGTCGCCCGTGAAGAAGGCATACACCTGCGGTTGATACGCGTCCCACTGGTAAAGCGGCGGCGTGGATTGCGTGGCACAACCGGTCAGCAGCGCGCACGCTGCCGCGACCGGCAAGAGAATGCCGGTCGAGAAAAGTTTCTTGTGATTCATGCTTCTGAGTGTTGATGAGTGATGCTTACTTGGAGGCTCGTAGCGCGCCCGCGTCGACTTGTTCGGACAGGTGGTTCACCGCTTCTTGAATTGCCAGGTCGAGCACCTTGCCGTTGAGCGTGGAGTCATAACTCGCGGTGCCGCCGAAGCCGATGATTTCCCGGTTGGACAGGCTGTACTCGCCGGCGCCCTGGCTCGACGCGACGACTTCGGAGGTCGATGTATCGACGATATTCAGGCTCACCTTGGCGTAGGCTACCTGGCTCTTGCCGCTGCCGAGAATGCCGAACAACTCGCGATCGCCGACTTCCTTGCGCCCGAATTCGGTGACGTCGCCGGTAATGACGTAGTTGGCCGCTTTAAGCGCTTGCTGCTTGTTTGCGATGGCGGCTTCCTGCTTGGTCTCGTTCAAGTTCTCGCGATCGAGGACGGAGAAGCGCCGGCTCTGTTGCAGCGTCGTGACGAGAATGGTCTTGGCCTGGCTGCCGACGCGGTCGACGCCATCGGAGAAAAGGCCGCGCATATAGCTCGAACGGTTGTCGAATTTGCCAACGGCGACGGCTACCGGCTTGCCCGCATAGGGCGTCTGAGCGATGCTGACCGCCTGAACGGGCAGTGATTTGGAAGCTTCCGTTGCACATCCGCTCAGGAGGACGGTAACGGAAGCGAGGGCGACTACTAAATGTTGTTTCGTGAAGACCATTGGAACCTTGCGAGACAGCGTGCTGGACGCATTCGATGCGGTGACGAACAGCGCGGGTTTCCGCGTCACGATGTTTCGACAGGTGCGTTCGCGGACTCGCGTGAACGGTAACGGATCGACCAGCGCCCTTGTTGCATCGAGAGCGAAAGAGGCAAGGATTGTTCAGCGATTTGAAAGCGAGGGCTTGCGCGAAAATTCTTAATTTTTGGCGCGATGGGGCGGAAGCGGCAGACATGACCGACCGTCCGCTGCGGATGCGAGTGAGAGAGTCGCAAGGCTCAGAATGCAAAAAGCCCGGTCACGAGGACCGGGCTTTTTGCATTAATTCTTTGGTGGGGCGTGAGTGACTCGAACACTCGACCTACGGATTAAGAGTCCCAGTCTGGCACTATTTATTAGTGTTGATTTGCGTCGTGTAACCCGTCAAAAGCCTTACTGGGCAAGCCTTTGAGCTTCCGACCAACGGATCTTCGCGTTGACCGAAATTGATCGTTTACGACAAAATCGGGTTACACAGCGGTTACACGGAGAAGGCGTGTGTCTATGGGGTCGGCATGTCAAAAGTCAAATTTACGGCGGCGCGTATTCGCGCTCACGTATGTCCAGAAGGAAAGTCGCAAGCGTTTTTGTGGGATTGCGGGGCAACCGGGCTCGGGCTACGCGCGACTCGGTCAGGCGCAATGACTTACATCTTCCAAGCCAAGCTTCACGGTTCAACATTGCGCATCACGATCGGCTCACCGGATGCTTGGACGATCGCGCAGGCACAGGACGAAGCACGTCGCTTCCAGCGGTTGGTCGATGCCGGTAAAGATCCTCGGGAAGAGGCCGCCGAGCGCCGGGCGGCAAGCTTGGCGAAGCAGGTAGAGGAGCGCCGTCGAGATGTCACTGTCGGCGAAGCGTGGGAGGCTTACATTGATGACCGCCGGGGTCGATGGAGCCAGCGGCACTATCAAGATCATCTTCGCTTATCAACAGCAGGCGGCCTCCCGTACCGACGAGGCAAGGGCACAACAATGCCTGGTCCGCTCGCGCACCTCATGGCACTGAAGCTCTCAGAACTGACGGGCGAGCGCATCGCAGAGTGGTTGAAGTCTCAAACCTCAGAACGACCGACGATGGCTGCGCTTTCGTATCGCCTGCTCAGGGCCTTCATTCGATGGACAGAGGACGTCGACGATTACTCCGGCGTCGTGCCAGCGGGATGCTACAAGGCTCGTCGCGTAAGGGACGCGGTGCCGCGTGTGCAGGCCAAAGAAGGCGATGTGCTTCAGCGCGAGCAGCTCAAGCTCTGGTTCGATGCCGTAAGGCAAATTGATAATCCCGTCATTTCGGCCTATCTGCAAGCGCTTCTGCTGACCGGTGCGCGACGTGAGGAAATGGCCGCACTCCGCTGGAGCGATATCGATTTTCGTTGGCGCAGTCTTTCACTGTCCGACAAGATTGAAGAATCGGGGCGTGTGATTCCGCTAGGCGCTTATCTCTCCATGCTCCTCAGCGGGTTGCCTCGGCGCAGCGAATGGGTTTTCAGTAGTACAACCTCTGCGGACGGACGCCTCAATGAGCCGTCAAAGGGGCACGTTAAGGCGCTCGTCGCGGCCGGACTGCCGCACGTTAGTCTCCACGGCCTGCGTCGCTCGTTCGGAACGTTGTGCGAGTGGGTTGAGATGCCGGCCGGCGTGAGCGCGCAGATCATGGGCCATAAGCCCAGTGCGCTTGCCGAGAAGCACTACCGTCGGCGCCCGCTCGATTTGCTGCGAGCGTGGTACGACAAAATCGAGGCTTGGATTCTCGTGGAGGGCGATGTCGATTTCGACGCCCCGCAAACAACGAGCTTGCGAGTAGTCAACTAGCAACCAGCTTTGCTCCCGTCTAGCTTTAGCGGGCGAAGAGCCGAGACCCCTTCACTCGGTCTGGCGGGAGCATCTCAATTGAAGGTTTGCATTGAAGGATGCAAGATGATTCAACCTCCCCAAGATCTCCTTGAACTCGTTATAGACGCCATCGAGGGCGAGGAAATCGACAGGCAAACGGACATCTTCGATGGCGTTGAACAAACGTTCGAGCGGCGCTGGTTTGGGCCCGAGAAATGGATACACAGGGTTCACGAGCGCGGCATCCTGAGCCCTTTGCAATTTCTTGCGATCGTGAACTTTGTGTTGAACGACTGGTACGACGATGGACTGGACGAACGCCTGCTGGTTGACGGCTGGTTTCATGCGCTGATGGATGCAGCGCAGAAACGCATTATCGTTCCGCGCAACCGTCATTCGTTGCTGCCGCTCGACTCAATCGACAATTGGAACGGGTGGCTGCTGAGCGTGACGGACGCGAATGCGTTCATCGCATCGTTGGGCATGAGGTGGACCTTCAATGAGGTTGCTGCGCATCTCTTTGCCGAGGGCTCGAATCCTAGCGGCATACAGTTCGACCTGATCGCCCCTAGTGGCAATGAACAAGGCGGCTCCGCTGCCGAACCTAAATCATCGCGAATCGAGAACCCGTTCTCGCCCAAATTAAGCGCGGAGCAGCGAGCTGAGATCGTGCGGCGTGCGACCGATGGCGAGACGCACAAGGCACTGGCTTCTGAGTTCGGAGTTACGCCCCAGAGCATCAGCAAGACCGTGGCGCGCGCCAAGGAGCGAATTCGAGGCGATGCGGCGAGTTACAGACTGCCGATGAGGGTGTTTTATGACAGGGGCGTGAATGGCGCATAGCGACCGAAAAGCGCGGAAGCGGTTGTCTACCCGGTTGCGCAACCGCCCGCAAAGCCTTACTCAACGGCACTCGATGGTTGTTGTTTGGTTGTGCGCGGTTGTTGCAGGCAAAGTATCAACGCCGAGACACATTGCCGAGCAAGGTGGAACGTCGAGGCGTTGAAAGCGCATATCGGCACGTGATCAACGCTCGATGTTTCGCCCGCAAGGCGAACCCTAATAGCGTTGAGATGAACCAGCAGAATCTTTTAGACCGCGCCGACCTTCCGGCAATCATGGCCACCGCAGAGGCGGCGGCCGCAATCAATCGCAAGCCACAAACGTTGCGCAAGTGGGCGTGCCTCGAAAACGGCCCCATCCGCCCGATTCGCATTAACGGCCGCCTCGCATGGCGCGTGAAGGATCTCCAAGCGCTGCTCACGGATGGAGATCGGTCATGATGGGCAAAAAAAGGGCTGGCGCAAGCGCCAGCCAAGACCGGAACTACGAGTCATGCGTAGCCAAGCGTAGCGGAACTAGCACGTTCACACTATTTGTCACGTACGAAAACGACTCTTTGCTGACGAAAAAAATGGCTGACCCGGAGGCCAGCCATGAGAAAAATCCCAAAGTCGAAAAGAGTCCTTATGTTAGTCGTGCTCGCGTGGCGGCGTCATCGGTCCAGTACGAAACCACTGCTGGCTTGACGAAATCGGAATCGGTCGTCTATCCTCTGAATCGTGAGAGGAGACACCTCTCGCTCGGGTTTGACAGCTCGATCAGCTACAGGCGGACAACCGCCGACCGGCGGTATTTTTTCGTCCGCTGCCATGTGTTCGCCTTCTTTGGCCGGGCCTTGGTGGGGGAGCGTTCGCGCTCGCCGGTTTCCTGTAGCACCGGTCTGTCAACCCTGCCTAGTGCCTGGCCACCCCGTTTGACAGCGGGGGCCAGGTTCGTTGAACCTGCTACAGGAGGCCGCACCATGCGACTCGCTATCCCCGCTCGTCCTGAGCAAACCCGCCCTCTCGTTCCCCCCGTCTACATCGACATCATTCAGTGCGCCCAGCACGCTTTGCGTGAAGCCACGCTGGCCGCGTCCGATCTGGATGCGCTCGACATTACCGGCGATGCGCTACGTCAGCTCGTGGACATCGCCCGTGCGGAGGTGCGCCATGACTAACACAACACGCGACGTTATAGATCAAACACCGTCGGCAGCTGGCTTGCTCGCGTTTTTCGCAGAGCGCTTTGACATGGCGCACGCCTCGGATAGCGAGCTGCAATTCCTCGCTGACTGCTCATGTGTCGCAGTCGATGCAGCGTCGTCGTTGAGCACCGTTACGTCCGCCGTTGGTTGTTTAATCGCGAGCGACCGAAGCGCCGAGCCTAAGCAAGTCCGCTCGGGCGCGTTACAGGATGCCGACCAAACGCTCCTGCTTCACCGCATCGCTAGTGAAACCGAGCTGATCGGACAGATCGCAGGAATCGCCTCGGACGCCGACTGCACGCTTCGGCAGCGGTTGATCGACCGTCTCAAGATCGAGCGCTCTCGTCGTACTTACAGCGATGAGTACTCCTTACAGGAGGGAAGCGATGGCTAAGCACCTCGAGATGGCGGCGAAGGTTCAGCAGTTCCACGATGTCTTGCAAATGTTGCTGATCGCCATTGCGGACCTTCCTGTGAGCGACGACCACCCTGTCTACGGTGTCGTTCGCATGTTGATAGATCAGTCTGTTGGCGTCGCAGAACAGCTGCATGAATACGCGCACGCAGATGGCGTGCGCCACGGTCAGTGCGCGATCGGTTCGAAGGAGGATGTATGAGTACGGTCGATCAGGACAAGGTGGTGATGGAGATTCAGAAGAGCGCGACGCAGCGCATCCGCATCGTTCATCGCTGGTACAAAGGCCGCGAGTACGTCGATGTCCGGCTTGTGGTCGCTAATGCAGCGGGTGAGTTCGTGCCGACGCAGAAGGGCATCATGCTGCGCCCGGAATTGCTGCCGCAGATCATTCAGGGGCTGACGCTGGCCGCGCGGGAGGTCGTATGAACGAGAACTACAAACTCGGCATTCCAATCGCTGAAGGCGAATACGCGAGCCCGACTGAATGCGTGCTGATGTGCGGTTTCCTTGTGTTCCATGCAAAGAAGGCTGATGACGACGTGCGTCAGTTCGCGCGCCGCGTGCTCGACGTGGTGTTCGCCGCGGCCGCCGAGAAAGGATTTCGCCGTGCCGATCTGCTTGAAACCATGATGTCCAAGCGCGAACCATCGCCGCGCATGCGCGTTCTCGCGGGGCAAGCGACGGCGGCAATCGGCGACAACCTCGCCTTCGCTCGTGTGATCGCACGGGCTCATGTGAGCGCGGGAGGGGAACAATGAGCACCGTCTTTGATGAACATCAGCGAATCCTCGAAGCACTCTCGTACATTCCGCCGGACGTTGAACGCGACGTATGGTTTCGCGTCGGTGCATCGCTCAAGCATAGCGAGGGCGAAGCTGGCTTTGTGATGTTTGACAACTGGAGTCAGAAAAGCCCGAACTACGTGGCGGCTGACGTTCGAGATACATGGCGCTCGATCCGCCCTGACGCCGGGATCACCATAGCCACGCTGTTCGCGATCGCGAAGAAGTACGGCTACAACCCGCGTTCGAAGGCAGGCACGCTCGTCGATCCGGCGGAAGTCGAACGCCGTCGTGCCGAGCGCGACGCACGCACGGAACAGGAGGCGCAGAAGCGAGCGAAGGCCCGTAAGCACGCAGCTTCGCTTGCGATCGCCGTCATTAAGAAGGCCCAGCCCGCTCGCGACGATCATCCGTACCTGATGCGCAAAGGTGTCAGTGCGGTTGACACCCTGCGCGAAATGGACGCCGCGAAACTTCAAAAGCTGATCGGCTACCGGCCGCAGTCGGGCGGCGCGCAGCTCGAGGGGCGAATTCTGATTGCGCCCGTACGGGTCGGAAGCGTCATCACCACCATCGAGATGATCGATGAACTCGGACGTAAGTCAGCCTTGGCTAATGGGGAGAAGGCGGGCGGCTGCTGGTTTGCCGCCGCGCCCGAAGAGTGCAAGCGCATGCTCATCGCCGAAGGTGTCGCCACAGCGCTGTCGGCTCACCTCTGTACGGGTGATGTCGCCGTGGCGGCGCTCTCGGCGGGCAACCTCACGAAGGTTGCGCAGACGATGCGTGCTGCCTATCCCGGTGCCGAGATCGCGGTACTGGCTGACCTCGGTAATGGACAGCAGAAGGCATTGGAGGCGGCGCGAGCCGTTGATTGCACCCTCGCTGTGCCCGAATTTGGTGACAAGCGTGACGAGAACGAAACAGACTTCAACGACATGTACACACGGTTTGGAGCGGCCGCGGTGGCCAAGCAGATCTGGAAGGCTGCGAAGCCCGATGGTGGCGATCAGCCGGACCGTAGCGTTGCAGGAGCGACAACTGCCAGCGCAGCCGAACTCGAAGCATATTTCGAGTGTCGTCAAGACGGTTTGTACTTCGTGGGCGTGAAAGTCGATCGCGACAGCGGCAATACGGTATATCTTGCGCCTCGATGGCTCTGTGACTCGCTGGAGGCGTTGGGGAGCGGTCGGGACAGCTCAGGCCGTCAGATGCGCGTGTTGCGCTGGCGCCGCGCGGGTTGTGGTGAAGAGGTGATCGAGGCCATGCCCAATGCAGAGATCGGGGAGCGCGATGGTTGGGCGCGACTGCGTAGCGGCGGTTTGGCGGTCGCGACCGATCGCGCGGCTCGTGAGCGACTCGCGTACTGGCTTCAGACCGAGAACCGCGACGCGTGGTACGAAATCGTCAGCATGACCGGTTGGCAGCACGGCGCTTTCGTATTGCCGACCGGGGAAGTCGTTGGGCAACCAAATGCTCGTATGCACTTTAACGGCAAACCGGACAATCCCAGCGCCTATAAGGCGCGTGGCACGCTTGACGATTGGCGAGAGCAGGTAGGTCGTCTGACGCAAGGAAATGCCCTGGCCATGACGAGCGTTGCGTGCGCACTGGCCGGGCCGCTGCTTTCCATTGCCGGAGAGAAGGACGGCATTGGCTTGCATCTCTATACCAATTCTACAGCGGGTAAGAGCACCTGCGGCGATGTGGCGGCCAGCGTCTGGGGAGACCCGGACCGCAGCAAGGCGAGCTGGAATGGCACGTCCCTAGGTTTGGCGCTGATGTCAGAGTCAGCCAACGACCGATTGTTATATCTGGACGAGATCGGCTCGGGCGATGCGCGCAAGATCGGCCCGGCGATCTACCAGATGCTCAATGGCATTTCGAAGGTGCAGGGAGCGCGTGACGGCGGCACAGTCGCTTCTCGGTCGTGGAGGTTGACGCTTATCTCGACGGGCGAAGTCGCGATGAGTCAGTATCTCGCCGAAGGCGGTATTAAGCCGCGTGGCGGGCAGGAGGTACGCTTGCTTGATGTACCCGCCGACGCGGGCTTGCACCGCGCATTTGACGAACTGCATGACTACGCCAGCGCAGAAGCTTTCTCCGACGCACTGACGGCTGCTGGTCGCGCACAGCACGGCACGCTCGGGCCCGCGTTCGTGGAATGGCTTCTGCCAAGGTGGGGCGACGCGCGCGAGCAGATCGGGCGCGAGCGTATCCGTATGGCGGCGATGGTGCCACCGGATGCCGCGCCACCCGTGCGGCGCGCGACACGCAAGTTTGCTCTGCTAGCTGCTGCCCTGGTGATGGCATCGCAGGCAGGCTTGACGGGGTGGACCGCCGAAGAATCGCAGCAGGCGGTCTATACTGTCTGGCGACGTTGGCTCGATGTATTCGGGACAGGGGACCGCGACGATGAGCGCTTGGTCGAGCAGGTTGAAGGTCTCATCGAGCAGCATGAGCACTCGAGATTCGTTCGACTGCCGCTCACCGAAAACATGCCGGTGGTGCATAACTCGCTGGGCTTTATCCGGGCTGACGTCGACGGCAAGATCACCGTGTATGTGCCGCCCGCAACCTTCAAGGGGGTGTTCGTCGTCGGTTATGACCTGAAGCACGCTTGCAAGGCTCTTCACAAAGCTCGCATCCTATTGCGTCCCACGGGGCGCAAGGGCTGGACAAGAAACGGTGGGCGTGGCTTGGGGCAGGTCTACGTGCTCTACCCACGTAAAAATCATGCTGATTGGAAAGCTGACGACGATCAGTAGCAGCACGCCGCATTTCTATCTTTTGACCTCGCCACCGCGCGAGGTTTTTTTATGGTCAAACGAAATACATAAACATGAAAGCTTTGTCAGGAACGAGTGGATCGCTTTCTATTAGCTTTCGCCTGATTTTATGCCTTCGCAAAATTCCCGTGTAGAGAAATTTCACTGCCAACACTGCCAACTGCCAACTACCCGATTCAAACCCTTGTGTTATATAGCTTTTGCTGTTGGCAGTGTGTTGGCAGTGTTGGCAGTGTTTCGCATGACGGAATCCCTGATAGCTCGGTGTATGCAATCGACTGCCAACAATTGGCATCGAAGCGCTGCCCACTGCCAACAGCGAAACCCTTGTCCAGTAACGATTTGAGGCCGCTGTTGGCAGTTTGGCAGTGTTGGCAGTGAGAATTGTGTACCTATGGAGCGGGGGAAAATTCGGCTCGTTATCGACGACAGCTTATTGAAAGCGATTGGGGCGGCTGGCTGAAGATCGCCTTGTTCGTATCCATCCGATTGTCCAAGGCCTACGCCCTCGGTAGGCTCGTTGCTTCGTATCTATCCGCGAGGTCACGATGTCGTTAAGGGTTGTTTGTGCTGGTAGCCATCTCATAAGCGCACTGGGTACCGAGGCCGCCGTTAGGCAATGCGCAGGGGTCACAACTGTGGCCACGACCTACTGCGGTGATACGCTGGCCGAACTTGCGAGTGATTGTGATGTGATTGTCGCGGACCTTCAGAGTGTCTCGTCGAGACAAAACTCCGCTCGCGAACCTTTGTTGACCCGCATATGAGCGGGACGTACTGACGTGGCTCTGGTGCTGCATTCGTGTATCAAGAATCCCGCTTACTTCGCCACGCTGTCGGCCCTGAGCGCCGTTCATGCAGTGCTGGACCGGGATGAAGTCGGCGAGCATCTGAAATCAGCGATCGATGCCGCGTATGCTCGCCAAAAATTTGTATCGTCCACGCTTTCCAACTACGCGGCGACGCTGCCTGGACGCGGCCAGAGTTTTCAGCCTCTTAGCGCGTGCGAGATTGACGTCCTCAGGGCCACGCTAGCCGGTCAGTCGCTGAAGGAGATCGCGTTAGCGCGCCACCGCTCGAAGCAAACCATCTGCACCCACAAAACGAACGCGATGCTCAAGCTGGGTGTGGCAAGCAGCGCTGAACTGTTTCGATTCTTCTCTGAGGAGGATGTCTGCATCCTCCATGACCGAGCATTGCAATCCACCGCCTAGTGGGATGTTGCGCACTCAATCCTATGCAAGTCGATGTAAGCAGAAAGCTTATGCAGAATCACGGCGGGGCCGGAACATATCGACAAATACGGCTCATGACGCGCTCCGTGCATTCAGATAGGCGCCCACCGGCTCGTAGATATGTCGCATCTTCTCGGCGGGCTTACCGCCGACAGCCGCAACTTCTGTTGATCTTATACCCTCCGAATGTCTCAAGGCGACGGCGGATTCAACCGGTCGATGCAACACAATAACGCTGCTTAGGTGGCGGGAGTGTTGCGATGAAACAAAGACGCCGAATCTATTACAGTGAGAGTCAGAAGGCGCTGATGTGAGAGCGCTGGCGTGCTGGTGAGTCGCTGCAGCATATCGCGCAGCTATTCGATCGCAATCATTCGTCAGTAGCGGGAATTTTGGCGCAAACTGGAGGAAATTAACCGCCACCTCGACGGCGCTCAAAGCGCTCGCTTACGCTAGCTGAGCGCGAAGAGATTTCAAGAGGTCTCGCAGCAGATGATTCGATCCAGTCGATCGCACGGCGCCTGGCGCGCGCGCCCTCCACGATCTGCCGCGAGATCAAGCGCAACAGCGGCGAGAAAGGCTATCGGGCCGACACCGCTGACCAGCTTGCCTGGCAGCGGGCGCTGCGCCCGAAGGTATGCAAATTGGTCACGAAGCCATGGCTGGCGAAAATCGTGGCTGCAAAGCTGAAACTGCAGTGGTCACCGCAGCAGATCGCTGGGTGGCTGAAGCGGACGTGGGCGGGCAACGAGGATTTCCACGTGTCACATGAGACGATCTACCGAACGCTCTTTATTCAAACACGTGGTGCCTTGAAGAAAGAGCTGCTCGAACACCTGCGGCGCACCCGTGCAATGCGTCGCTCACGCCATCACACGCAGAAGACGGAGGACCACGGCCGTATCCGCGATGCGGTCTCGATCAGTGAACGTCCCGCTACCGTGGAAGATCGCGCGGTGCCTGGGCATTGGGAAGGAGACCTCCTGTGCGGCAGTGGTAACAGCCAGATCGCAACGCTTGTAGAGCGATACACACGCTATGTCATGTTGGTCAAGGTCGACAGCAAAAACAGCGAGACGGTGGCGAATGCGCTCATCAAACACGCCGGCAAGCTTCCGCAAGAGCTCTATAAATCGCTTACCTGGGATCGAGGCACCGAGATGGCGGCGCACAAACGATTCACCATAGCCACCAACATTGCTGTGTATTTCTGTGACCCAAAACATCCGTGGCAGCGCGGCTCCAATGAGAATACGAACGGGCTGTTGAGACAGTACTTCCCAAAAGGCATCGATCTGTCGGCTTATTCGCAAGCTAAACTCAACGCCGTAGCGAGAAGACTGAATGAGCGCCCACGAAAGACGCTAGATTATGAGACGCCGGCAGAACGATTCCATCAAGCTATTGCATCGACCGGTTGAATCCGCCGACCCACTTCGGCCAGATAACCTTCTCCAAACCGGTCAGCCAGCAGCATCCCGTTTTTGCGAACCGGAGTTCCCATAAACGGCCATTGGCGACTTTACCAAATCGGCCAACTTCGTTCGTTCATGCTCGATGTTGCGGGCCGTTTCAATGTCGGCTTCATCCACTGACTGCGGTCGCCTCTGAAACCATCACGTTCGCGGGCGGTGGAATTCAGTTATTTTTCTTTCGCTGTTGCGACCGCGCTGCTCGCCGGTAATGAGGATTGCCCCGACGTTTCAGACGGCCCTGATGATAGTGGCGCCCCCTCCGTCGCAGCCCGATATGGCTAGACACCCACTGGCTAATAACGTCGCCGCACAGAATGCAATCTTGCCGCGCTTATCGAGCTGTCGGCGCAGGATGACGTGGACAGGATGAAACCTCGGAAGTCTGAGAAGCTGCGTGATCGAGACCATAGACGCGCATGGTGCCTCCAACGACACATCCCTCGAAAAAACGCTATGGGCGTATTGGGTTATTCCTCTCGTGGTTCCCGCCAATTCTTATTTTCCGCTTGCCATCCCAACATCCGAACTGTGTTTTCATTGGCTGGCCTACCGTCGCTCATGCCTGCGATATTGTCCGATGGATCGGGTCGTCCAAGCGAGAGCTAGTGCCAACAGCCCCTTGAAAATAGATGATCTGCGGCCTAATCTAAAAAACGCTGCACCCACAAATCTTCTCAACTTAATTCGTGGCATGAGGTAAAAATGGGCACATCAAAATACACGCTTGAGTCTGTTAAATTACTCGGCATTAGTATGTCATGCGATCAGTGTGACGAAATGTTCAATGAGTGCATTGGCGAAGTTGACCCCGACAATCCAGGCGGTTACGAGGTATGTCAACTGCTTTGGGATCATTGCAAATCGCAGTGTTCCGGCGTTTCCTCTCTAACGCGAGAGGAAACCCGTGTTATCGTAAAGAGAGCGTATGCAGCTTTGTTGACTCCTCCGGAAAAAGCTTCGTAGGTGACCGACTTATCAAAGATATTGGCAATCGCTGTAAGACGAAGGTTTCGCTTTTGCACAGTTTTCTGTTGCACCCTTTTAGGGTGCTATGAATTTAACTCCGCCTCTCTAGCCCATAGGCACGCAAGCAAGTAAGCGGCGAGCCCCCGCATTGACTGGGCGAGGCGAAACACAAACGCGAGGTCAAGCACCACTGCCGATTAGCGTATGGAGATTGTTTGCTTTTTGGAGCGCTGGAAATGAGACATTCGTATTCCTCGAGGCTCATCGGCTTCTGTCTGCCAGTATCACTGTTAGCCTTCTCATCTCCGATATTGGCGCAACAATATAGCAGTGCAAATTTTTACTACAAGACAAAGATTTTCGATGCCACCCAGATCGACTCCCGCTACCGGCCAGTAAGTGTTAATAGAGCAAAGGATGTATTTATTTATGGCGACTACGTCTCTATAGATGATCCTATTCTCACAAATGGCGGAAATTTGGTTATTGTGGCTAACGAACTTCGAATCAATGCACCCTTAGATTTACGCACATTTGTACGTCACCCGCTCCCATTCGCGAAAAACTCACTTGCGTATTCGGAGCTGGAGTGGGTGCCACCAGGAACACAGCCAGCAATGACCGGGTTTTATTTCTCCGACTGGATTTGGCATCCAAACAAGGGTGGATGGATCATGGGAGAGGTAAAGCCAATCACGACTCCTTCACTCGTCGACGATGATGAAATATCTGATCTAGGGTACTACAAACTGCCGCGACTGCCGTCGGGAATAACGCCTTACGGTGGCGATGGAACAAATGCTCCCCTATCAGGGATAAACTGGGATGCAGTTGCAACGGGAAAGCTTTTAATAGTCGCGCCGAAAGTCACTTTCTGTGAGACTTGTGCGACCGTGCTTCCCTCTCAAACCTGGCAAGATAAAAATCTCAAGGACATCAATCTCCCACTTCCGCATCACCCCGCGAGCTACGAAGACTTTCCGGAATGTGTAGATCGTGATTACTGGTCGAATGACCCACCGGCGATGGGCGGGCTTATAAGGCTTGAAGGAATCGCCTCCGGACTGGGCGGTGCTGGGGCCACCCAAGATTTGTGCGATGTTAATGATCCTGCAGTTTATCCGCAGAATAAACAGTTTTGCGCGGTCGGTCTTTGGGATCGGTTTGGAAGTAATTCGGGTGCCGACGGTTTCGACGGGGCGGGGGGAACGGCGTTTATATTGCGTCCGGCATTTGACATAAATTATTCGGCTATTATGGCTTACACGACGACCACGGCGCCCGGCCAGCGCAGGGCAATTCTCCAGACGCCATCATTTGCCGAACTCGTCAAATATCCGAGCCGCTGCGCCTTCCACACCTTGATTGCGCAGCAGCCGTCTCAGCTTGATCCGAGACCGAGTGGAGCAGTGCAAGCGGCTGAAACGCGCGAACAACGGCTCGTCGATGCAGGTGACGCATTTCCGATCATATTCACTTGGCTGCAAATCATGGGCGGGAGAGTAAACCCAGACGTGAAAGCCACGTTAAAAGATCCGGGCGTTGGCGCAATTGCCGGCTTGTCGCCAGTCGAAGCTTATCAGCAGTTTTTACTACAACAGATCACGCTTGCAAGAATCAATCTTATAAGCAATATTTGGAGCGGAAGCGTGGCTACAGCGCAAACGGCAATCCTTCCGTCGCTTTTTACTTTTGGCCAGGTAAATTATTCGGATACTTCTGTCGATGAACGGACGCAGCTACTTCTCTCCCAATTAGGCGCGCTCGACACTCGCGCTAGCTCAGGAAAGCCAAGAGAACAACCGATTGCCTACCTAGCAAACACGAACGGGTTGCTGAACTTGCAGTCCGACGATCCAGTGTTCGCGATAGCTGCGTTGAATCTGGACTCGTCTTTGTCCACGATGAACGCAAACCTCGCGACGCTCATTGCTGAAGTAACGTCTTTGCATGAAGATTTGCTGGACGACATCGAAAGGAGGACGACCGATGACCTGAAAAATCAAGCGTCAAAGGTATTGAATTCGATCAAGCAAGTTCCCTCAGGGCCGGCTGGCTCTACTCTGCTTACTACAGCTTCTATATGGCAGAAAATAATATCAGACGGTGGGACGGCAGTCGCGTCGTTTTATAGCGAAAAATATGTAGGCGGAGTGCTCTCGATCGTCAATCTCTACAACGATTTTCAGAAGCTTGACCCTGTCGTTGTTGCGTCAACCGACGACGCTACCCGTGAACAGCTTGCAGATATTAAAAAACAAATCACATTGTTTTTTTATAAAATATCAATCGCAAAAGAGGCTTCCGAGCAATCAAATTTCCAAGCCTATGTTTCGTTTAAAAAAGCAGAAACAGAATACTTTTCGGACTTGTCCGGCATCAGCTCTCTATTTGACAGCCTTTTGAAAAGAATTATAATAAGTTATCTCCAAACGGGCGTAAACGCCGATTTTCAGTATAATTTGTTGACTTTGAAGTCACTAATGCGCGACTTCCCAGCGGCAGCACATAATTTCAAACTTTCGTCCATTCAGACAAAATGCGATGATCAGGAGGTTGTTGATTTGTCAGACGCGCGCAACACGTCTAAGACAGTGTCATGCGTTAGGCTACCCGTCGAACCCTACGACTATGTTTTGGTTGCTGATCTGCCGTCGTATGCTAGATGGGGTGACATTCCATTATATGTAGTGCGGAGTGGCATAACAGTCTCCCCGGTCAACACGCAACATCTCTTCCCCGGTAATTCCCTTAAAATATTGCGAATTTCAATAAACGACTATCCGGATTGGTCTTCCGCAACCGCGGTCGCTCCGTGACGAAATTCGCTTCTTAGCTTGATTATGCACCGTTGGTTTGATTAAGCACGGTATCCATGCGAGCATCGGATTGCTGGCGCTTTGTGGGGTCATAGCCTCGCTGTCGATAGCTCGGATTGAGAGCAATGTCATTGTCAATTATGTTGCAACAACGAACTGCTCGCTTTCTAACGACGCGCCGAATTATCCAATCAGTTCTTAGTCGGTGAGCGGCCCGGAAGTCTCGTCGAGCCCATCCATCCGACCTCGATCGCAGCGAGCGAAAAGAGGAGGGGACAGCGCGCTGATCTTCGCGCACGAGATGACTGCTTCGTTGGCAGCGAAGACCATCGAGCTCGTCCCATTCGACGTTGGCACTGTATCAATGGTCCCTGAGACTCGTCCAGAGGCCGCCCCTTTTTCGACCGCCTACTGACCAACCCCGACGAAGCGCAATCTCTCTCGACGATTGATGGCCGCTAGTTGAGTCGAACCGCCTTCTGAATGTCAGAACGTCCCACCACTCGAATGTCCTTCGTTAATAGGGTTTGAGCCAGTGCCCTCCGTAATTTGCTCGCCGGAGACCGGACATTGAGCGAGGGCGAATTAGGCGTCGGCCTGCAAAACTGGGCTACGCCCCCGACAGGCGGCTATTGGCCGACTCCAGGCAACGCCGCCGACAATTCATTTGCCTGAGACCGACCATTGAGCGACGGTGGACGAGACCTTGATTATTCAAATTGGATGGAGGTCTCGACCGACTGCTTGTGGCCGAAGGCAGGAAGTACGCCCTTCATGTTTCTAGTATCCATCGAATCGAAGTCGCTGACGCGGTTTTGCATGCGCCGCAAACTACCTGCTCGGTACGCAGTGTATCCACCTTGGCCTTCGCTAGTGCGAGCTAGGGTAAATCATCGAGATTGCCTTTTACTAGACGCGTGTCTGGATGCTCCGGTCCAAACTTACGTAACAAAGAATCATAGGCAAGCTCCAACAGACTTCGTGCCTCTGCTACTTCGCCGAGTCTCCTGAGCACTATCGACAAATTCGATTGGCGCAAAGCAATATCTGGATGATCGAGTGGGAGTCTTTTCTGATCCGAAGCAAGAGC
>NZ_JALQDA010000002.1:0-51405 GCF_023631485.1 Caballeronia sp. GAFFF2
ACTATCGACAAATTCGATTGGCGCAAAGCAATATCTGGATGATCGAGTGGGAGTCTTTTCTGATCCGAAGCAAGAGCGGCACGTAACAAGTCACGGGCCTCCGAAAGCTCACCTAGATCCTTAAGCACCGTGGCGAGGTTGTTTTGACTTTTTGCCACTCTTGAATGGTCAAACCCGAATATCCTTTCCTCTGAAGCAAGCGCGACGCGCATTAAATCACGCGCCTCCCCGAGTTCACCTAGTTTCTTAAGGGCAGATGCAAGATTCATTTGACTTCTGGCGATGTTGTGGTTACCTGGTTCGTAGCACTTCTCAACCGACGAAACGACAAGACGCAAAAGATCACGCGCCTTTTCGAGCTCACCTAAGTCCAAATACACCGTTCCTAAATTCGTCCGAACAGCATTAAGCCGAGGATGCTCAGCTGGAAAGTGTTTTTCTTGCGCAGCCAGCGAAGCGCACAACAGGTCTCTTGCTTCCGGAAGTTGGCCGAGTCCCCTAAGTACTATCGACAAATTCGATTGGCGCAAAGCAATATCTGGATGATCGAGTGGGAGTCTTTTCTGATCCGAAGCAAGAGCGGCACGTAACAAGTCACGGGCCTCCGAAAGCTCGCCTAGATCTAGAAGCACCATGGCGAGATTGGATTGACGCAAAGCGATGACTGAGTCGTCTGGTGGAATTCGTTTTTGATCCGACGCAAGGGCGGCACGCAACAAATCACGGGCCTCCGAAAGCTCGCCCAGGTCAGAAAGTATAGCCGCCAGATTCGATTGATCAGCGACGATGCGGGGATCATCGGGTGGCAAGAGTCGTCTACTTGCATCCAGCACTGTGAGCATCAGCTTACGTGCTTCCTTCAATTCGCCCAACTCTTTGAGGACTATTGCAAGGCCAGATTGGCAGACAAAGATAGCTGGATGACTAGACGGGCACGAAATTTCAAGAAGAGACAACGCTTCTTGATAATAAAAGCGAGCCAGCATCAACTTCCCGACGTTTTCATAATGCTTAGCGATGTGGACTGCAAGCTCGATCATAACCGGGTCGGAGGCCGAACGATTCTTGAACACAACTTCTGCATGCGGAAGAACCGCCTCAAGCTCGGTTATGCTATGGAAGTCATTTTGATCATGTGATCGCTCCATTTCGCGGCACAAACTTTGTGTTGTGGCTTCTCTTAGGGCGTCTTCAATTGGACTACGAAGTCGAACAAACCCCATGATTAATCGGTGCGTGAACGGATTGCCATCAATGTCGAAATCGATCAACGACAGCCGGCGTAGTTCGGTTAGCCAATTTCGAAGTGGATCACGCAGCGGAGTTGTTTCGGGGATTGCCAGAGCGGCCCTCAAAACCCGATGCGGCAACCCGATTGGAGCCAGGACAGCCATTACCGTCAGAACGCGTTTTGCTGATTCCGAGATAAGCGCCCAACTAAACTCGAAGGTGTTGATCACACCTTTTTCATGCCCGGTTGGTAATTCATCACGATACTCCCCCGCAAACTCCTCCAAAAAAGAAACAATATCCCCATGCTTAAACTCATCCAGAACGACCTTCGGTGTGATATCCGGGCGCATATCGAGATAATCTCGAAGAAGCTCCAAGGCCAACGGCAATCCGCCTACCGCTTGAATAATACTGGCGCCCTCATTGTATCCATAACGTCGTTGACCTGAACTTAGAAGTTGAACGCCTTCTTCAGAGCTTAAAGCGCTCAGTTCAACCGTTGAGTAGCGAGTCAAGTCGGTCCTGCGTGTCGTGACCAAGACATGGATTCGCCCGGTTGGCGGTAGCCACGGTTGTAGAGGTTGACTCTCAGAAAAGTTATCAAGGATTACAAGAGAGGCAGTTGTGCAATTTAGCGCATGCCATAAAGCCTGGACTTGTTCACCGAGTGGCAGCGTTTCGTCCACTTCAATACCCAGGGCCTTAGTAATAACCGCAATCAGTCGCGACGGTCCCTGATCGGCCTCGATCCAAAATACCCCACCTGGATAGTCGGTAGAGAAGCGGTGAGCGTATTCAACTGCGAGTTGTGTTTTGCCCAGTCCGCCAGTACCGACCACGACTGCTATGCCTTGCTCTACAGTGTATTTGCCTAAAATTAGACAGTTGCGCAGTGTCCACAACGCTTTAACACGCCCTATAAATCGGTTACCAAGTGAGCGATATAACATGCGGGAGCGTGCCGGAAGATTGACTATCGGTGGTAACACCGAATGATCCGTGGGGGTAACCATGTTATCTCCCGGCGTCCCCCCCAGATCATGGCAAATCAATGGGTATTTTTTTTCGAATAGTACATCGGTACTAATATCGAGCGTCTGCACCTGTCGTAAAAAACGGGGGAAATTCCCATCTGTCCTACATTGAGTCAACATTAGTGGACGAACCTTGCGCTCGAGACCATTTGGATCGTTCGCCATCGAGGCGGTTCGTTCGATCTCAGCCCATTTAGACGTTAGGAAATTCGGGGAAAGTATCACCACCAAGTAGTCGCATTCGTCAATCCCCTTTTCTAATGCCCTCACCCAGTTAGCACCCCATTCGATTGACTCTTCGTCAAAAAAACAGGTCACGCCATCGCGAGTGAGACGTGTGTACAGCTCACGAACAAATGGTTTGTCTTCAGAGCTGTGGCTGAGGAAAACAGAGGGCATCGATATCTACCAGTCGCGGAATATTCTAGGGACGAGACGTCCGCAATTTATAACATCGGTGCATAAGGAAGTCGATTCGTTTCGTAATTTCGTTGCGAAAGCAAGTGACGCGCGTTGTAGCGAATGGGGTTCCTTTCCGTAGCACGCCATCGACCTATGCAAGGTGCAATTTCCGATCATCAGTTTCGGCTTTAGCCTGTCAGTCAGAAATGCTGCGGAGCGAGACGTGCGCCCGAGGATATCGTAGTCCTGATTGCCGGTCGGTTCACGCGGTGAAGCCATACCAGCGACATTTGTTGGCCAACCTGAGTCCAAAACCTACGGACAGGCGTCGCCGCCTTGCCCTCTGGCTCGCGGTACTCCGCCTACGATCCGACGAGTCGGCGATCGACTGTTGAGGTTCGGTTATTGCGCTAATCGTGTTCACACGGTTGCTAGTGAAAACGGCCCCTAACCTCTTGATCTTCGAAGGAAAACTGCCACATATGTTCGTCATGCAATGTGGCGTTCTTGCGACACGACGCGACGTCTTTGCTCGTCATTTGCGCCAATGTCCCCCGCCCGTACGCTGATTGCGGTAATACGTTCCAACGTCGAGCGCGTTCATTTCTACGTAAGCTATACCGCGCAGCAACCTATCCGCGTGCGTGACGGATCGCGGGAAAGCCGATATGCCTTAATTTCAACGCCCCGGAACCGACATCATGTACGGATGTTTTCAATTAATATGGGGTCCTTATTTAAAACCGAATTTCGTTAGTCCGGCGTAGATTACGCGTTGATTCGTAACTGAACTTTGACGCCTTGATGACCAGTTATAGGGCAGTTGGATTGTTGCCGGAATTAAAGGCGCTCCTGGACTTCGTGCTGAGTGCGATACACATCCACTTTGCAACGTTCTAAAGTCGGATCCATCATGGATAGCTTCGACGACCGAGTCGCTCAGACGGCGTAAAGTCGCCAGCTACTGCCCAGCGTGATTGGCCTCTTAGTTCTGCCATTCGCTTCGAAGCGGCTTCAATGGCCGCTTCATAGCGGTATAACCGTCACTTGAATCTCGCAATTGATGTTTGTTCGGATGACCGAAGATGGCCGGTCTGAGACAGTACCCCCCGCAAATTTGCTCGCCGCAAAGGCGCCATCGACAAAGCGCGCGTGAGAACTTAGCTATTGACATAGGATGGAAACAATCGATCGATGGCACGTGCCAATCGAGTTGCCAACCTTATTCTTTCCGCCGCCCAACACCTTCGAACGATCGGCAGGCGATATGCCGAGTTTCGTCAGCGTCGACGAGCGCTCCATAGACGTCGGCGGCGTCAGTTGTAGCTGACGCCAGACAAGGGCCGTCTCTTTCCAGCCATCAGGCGCGTAATGCGCTATAAGGATGTGCGCGCAACGATGGTGCACCGCGAGGCAGACTTAGGCTCGGTTGTCAATGCGCATGCACGGCGGCGCGAGAAGATGCGTTTGGCTGAATCACGAAAACCAAAACTAAGTGGCGAAGAAGTGGCGAAGTGTATCGCGCAAACCCGCGTTGTGACTGAGTTGGCGCATTCTTGTGGGTCATCCTCCAGAATTTCGCCGGTAAGACTAAGACCGGCACGGATCGTTGACAAGATAAGCGCATGCGCCCACATTCCAACGTTGACGCATCGCCGATTACGTGAGTTTTCCAATGCATCGCGCACGGATTGTCAAGTCGTACGATGAGACACTGGGACCCTAGGGGGAGGGGGTATCTCAGATCTGGAGACCTTTCGACGCGGACACCGAGCGTTCTCTCACGCGCAGAAAAAATCCCCTTTTAACAAGAAATGTTAAAGGCTTTAACATGGCCCTAATTACCTAGGATCCTTTATTGGCGGGGCTTTGAGCCGATTTTTACATGTTAAAGGGATGTTAAAGCGATGTTAAAGTGGTGTTAAAGATGTTAAGGTGGAGAGACGGTCTTACGAAGTGAGCGGCAACTGAACTTCTGATTTCATGGGTTTGAAAATTCGACGGCACGGCCCGTCCTACGCCGATTCGCCCACACTTTTTCACCCCTTCCCCCAAGACGTAGTCCAGACGTCCCTGCAGCACCTTGAACGCAGCGCGGGCCTCCTTGCACACTTTGCGCGAACTCTTGCAAATCAGCACGAAAGGCTTTATCTGCGGCGTGGCAGTAGTCGAGCTAACTTCTGCAGTCGGCACAACATCGCCTGTCCGCTCAAGCTGCGCAATGTCGCGGCGGCGCAGCGCGACATTGCGAAGTCAAAAAAGACACACGCTGGCAGGGCAGCCGGACCAACAAACGGCTGAATTTCCGCTGAAGCGGTCATGGAAACCACACGCACTCCTGGCTGCTCATCCGTCGACGCCGCCGATACCCGGATGATTGAGATACGCGCTGCGACATTGAGCGATGGAAGACGCGCGCCGGCCGACGATTAGACACGCGGAGAAGCTGTCATTGATGGTGATGAGTCGGCTAGTAGCCCGCGAATCACACCGACGACGGCGGTAATCGACATGCTGCCAATGCGCACGCCGACATGACCGCGCGCACCTTTCTTGCGCGACGACTCGACGTGACTCGCTGTCAATTACGACGTCCCAAGCGGCGGGCGTGTTTGCGGCGATTCCTTCCAGGGCGCCCCCGATCAATCCGCGTGGAGCCGCGGCGTGGGCGATCTACGGTTGCGTCAACTCGGCGCGCGAAACCAGCAAACGCTCGTATCTGATCTCACGGAACGGCTCGCCGAATATGACTTGCGCCGCCTCGACGGACGTCAGGTGCAGCCCTGGGACTTAGCCGCCACCGGCCGCGACGCCGGGATCAATGACGCGGCGGCGATAGTAACGTCGGCACTGCTGGAGCTGGCGTGTCTGCAGTCCAATGCGCAGGACCTCGTGAAGCGGCAGCGTCATGGCATCGCGATGCTGGAAGGGCTGTGCCGCGATAAGCTCACGGGGTAAGGCGAGTGGTGCAAGCGGGTTTGCGCGAGACTCGGCAGGTGAAACTGCGGCCGAATAAGAAAAGACCTCGTGCCGGGTCAGGCAACAACGTCATCAGCATGCGCGAATACGGCCGGTTTCACTTACACGATGCGTTCGCTTCAGTTCAACACAATATTCAGCGAAGACGCCGCTCCATCGAGCCTTGCTGCCGGACGTGTTCTTTCGCGCGTCTGATGGCTGCGTCGAAGGATAGTTCGGTCGCCACGTGGCGGTTGTCGACGCTGACGAACCACCGGTCGTCCGCCTGGCACCAGCGCACGCGGCGGTCTTGCATGAGCAGCGAGAACCAGCGCCAGAGTTCCGCGTCCTCGGCGTTCGCGCCGGCGGCCGCCATGGCGCGCTGGCCATGCAAGGATTGAGACTTCGGCAACATACGGTTTTCTCTAATTTGGATCGCACCAAGATTCAGTGCTTCGACGGCGCAAGCGGTCGGCAATGGAGCTCAGAACGGAGATGAACACGAACCGCAGCGTGGATAGACGCCGCCGTCTTCACGCACCACGATGCGCTTGCCCGTCGTGCGCGCGGGTGTCCATACAAACGGGAACGCCGCGATCACCGCGCCCGGGAGCGCCTGCTCGATGACGGCACGGCGGCTTTAGGGAAGAGGTCTGTCGTTACGCTGTTTATCGTCTTCCAATTTTTCCTCTCTGCATGATCAGGGCCCCCAGCACGCCCTCGGGCCGCACGGGCCATAAGGGATCAGAAACGATGACGCAGCGACAGCCGCAGCGCGAATTGGTGGTTGCTTGCCGAGGGCGTCTGTCCGTTGATGGCTGCTACGGCGGACTGGCCGTACGAATCGGTGCCGCTTGCGCGCTGGTACACGCCGATCGCATAGACATCGGTACGCTTCGACAGCAGGTAATCTGCGCCCACGCCGACCTGGTTGTAATGGGCCGCGACGCGATCGTTCGCGCCGCTAGAATGCACGTACTCGTATACCACGCCGCCGAGCAGCGAGGGCGTGGCCTGCAACGTGTAGTTCGCCTCGACTGTATCGAACTTGCCGGTGCCGCCATAGCCGAGCATGTTCGGACCGTCGCCGTCTTCAAGATGCTTGAACTGCACGTTGTTGTAGTTCAGCGCCACCGACGAAGTGCCGAACTTGTACGACGCGCCCGTCGCGATGACCTGATAGGTCTGCGCCGAGCTATAGCCGCCGAAGATCGGATTCGATTGCGCGGCCGTCGCCGAGCCGAACGAACCCATGTTGTTGCTGGTCGCGGCGGTGCCGGATGACGGATTGGTGCCGAAGAACGAATAGTTCGGATCGCGCGAGTTCAGGTAGGCCGCGCCGATCGACAACGGTCCGCGCGAGAAGCCGACGCCTAGCGAGTAGACCTGATTGCGTCCGGCGCTGCCCGCCACGCCGCCCAGGCTGTAGACGCCGCCGAACGAGAAGCCGCCGTAGTCCTTGCTGCGGAACTTGACCGAGTTGTTGACGCGCCGGGTGTTGCCCTGATTGTCGATGTCGCCCGGCTGGCTGGCCGGATAGCCGCCCCACATCGCGACGGTCGAGTACGGCTGCACGAAGTCCACCACCGAGTCGTACTGGCGGCCGGCGGTCGCTGTGCCGTAGGGCGTGGTCAGTCCGACGAACGCCTGCCTTCCAAATTCCGCGCCGCCCTGGCCGAGCGTGCCGCTCTGGATGTTGAAGCCGTTTTCCAGCGTGGCGATGGCCCCATATCCGCCGCCCAGATCTTCCTTCACGCGCATGCCCCAGCGGCTGCCGCTGATGCCGCCCGAGCCGCCGTCCTGCATGTTGAATTGCGACGCGCCCTTGAGCGCGCCGTTCGCGCGTCCGGTCTGCGCGTTGCTGGTGTAGTTGATGCCGACATCGATGACACCATAGAGCGTGACACTGCTTTGCGCGGCGCAGGGAACCGCGACGGCCAACGACGAGAGGGTCGCCCCTGCCAACAAGCTTCTTTTCATTATGTATGTCTATCCGGTTGCTTTTCGATGATCGCGGGGAACGAGAATGAAGCGAGAGGTGAGTGTCGTGTTTCTCGTTGGTCCCGCGCGCTAAGCCGGCCGGCTGACCGGGCTGGAAGCGACTATCCGGAAACGCGAAACCAGCGTCAAACTACGAATAATCACTAAGTCTTGTGGTTTCTTCATCCTGAGGCGCGGACGAACGAAGGCGCCGGGGCATCCTGTCCCGGCGCCTTCGTTTACCACTAACGCTGGCTTTCGCCCAGCAGCGCCTCGCGCGCACGCGCAAGCCGCGCCGCCGCTTCGCCTATCTCCCCTATATCCGGCGCAGCGAACGAAAGACGGAATGCGGCGGCATCGGTTTGATCGGCATAGAAGGCCTTGCCCGGCACGAACAGCACCTTCTGCTCGATCGCATGCTTCAGCAGTTCCGATGAATCCGTCCCGTCCATGCGCGCCCAGACAAACATGCCGCCTTCCGGCCGCTGGAATTGCAGCGCGCCCGCGAGCTGCACATCGAGTGCATCGCACAAGGCCTCGCACTTACGCCGATACTGCTCCGCGATGCCCGGCAGGTGTTCCCTCAGCGCGCCCTGTGCGAGATACGTGGCGGCAATCGCCTGCATCCACGGCGCGCTGCACAGATCGGCAGTCTGCTTGGCGACGGTGCAGCGCCGCACGATGTCCGCGGGCGCGACGGTCCAGCCAATCCGAATCCCCGGCGCCACCACCTTCGACAGACTGCCGAAGTACACGACGCGCTCACGTCCGCCGTCGATGTCCTGCGCCACCTTCAGCAGCGAAGGCAAGGCCTCGCCGGCAAAACGCAGGTCAGCATAAGGTTCGTCTTCAACGATAATGAAGCCGTGCTTCACCGCCAATTCAACAAGTGCCTTGCGACGTTCGAGCGACAACGTCGCGCCTGTCGGATTGGCGAACGTCGGTACGGTGTAGAGCAGCTTCGGACGTCCCGCTTCGCCGCTCTCCAGCATCGCCGCGAGCCGCGCGACATCCAGCCCTTGCGCATCCACCGGCACCGTGACGATGCGCGCCTGCTGCATCTTCAGGGCCTGCAAGGTGGCGGGATACGCGGGCTGCTCGGTGAGCACGGCATCGCCGGGTGAGACCAGCACGCGCAGCAGCAGATCGAAGCCTTGTTGCGAGCCGGTCGTCACCATCAGTTGGTCCGCAGGCACCGTCACGCCGCGTTGCTGCATGAGCTGCGCGAGCGCGTCCTTGAGTTCCGGCAGGCCGTCGGTGGGACCATATTGCAGGCAGCGCGCGGGATGCGTCCACGCCTGTGCGGCGGCGCGCTGCAAGCCGTCGGTATCGAACAGATCGCTCGCCGGATAACCGCCCGCGAGCGAGATCATTCCCGGCTCGCCGAGATACTTGAACAACTCGCGGATCGGCGAGCCGCCGGGGTTCCGGAATGGCTCAGTAAAGTCGACCATCATGATGGCTCCAGAACGCGCGGCTTACTCGATCGAAAAGTCGATGCCCTGGGCCAGCGGCAACGCGGACGAATAGTTGACCGTATTGGTGGCACGGCGCATGTAGCCCTTCCATGCGTCGGAACCGGACTCGCGGCCGCCGCCGGTTTCCTTCTCGCCGCCGAACGCGCCGCCGATCTCCGCGCCGCTCGGCCCGATGTTCACGTTGGCAATGCCGCAATCGCTGCCCGAATCCGAGAGGAAACGCTCGGCCTCGCGCAGATCGGTCGTGAACACGCACGACGAAAGACCATGCGACGCCGCATTGTTCGCTTCGATCGCCTCGCTGAATTCGCGGTACTTCATCACGTAGAGAATCGGCGCGAAGGTTTCCTTCAGCATCACCGCGGTCTGCGACGGCATCTCGACGATGGCCGGACGCACGTAGTAACCGTTCTCGCGGCCCGCCACGACATGACGCTCGCCGCCCGTCACCGTGCCGCCTTCGTCCTTCGCCTGTGCAAGCGCGGCCTGCATGCGCTCGAACGATTGCGCGTCGATCAGCGGGCCCATCAGCGTGCCGGCCATGAGCGGATCGCCGATGGCGACCTTGCTGTAAAGCGTCTTCAGACGCGCGACGGTCTGCTCATACACGCTTTCGTGCACGAACAGGCGGCGCAGCGTCGTGCAGCGCTGGCCCGCTGTGCCGACCGCCGAGAACAGGATCCCGCGCAGCGCGAGTTCGCTGTCAGCGGTGCCGGTCACGATGCCCGCGTTGTTGCCGCCGAGTTCGAGGATCGAGCGGCCGAAGCGCTTCGCCACTTCGATGCCAACCGTGCGGCCCATCTCCGTGCTGCCCGTCGCGCTGACGACCGACGAGCGCGGGTCCGCGACGAGTTGCGCACCGATCTCGCGGCCGCCGTTGATGACGCAGGTGAGGCCCTTGGGTGCATCGCCGAATTCTGCGAGCGCGTCTTCGAGAATGCGGTCCACGGCAAGCGCCGTCAGCGGCGTCTTCTCCGACGGCTTCCAGATCACGGCATTGCCGCACACGAGCGCGAGCGCCGCGTTCCACGACCACACGGCCGCCGGGAAGTTGAACGCCGAGATCACGGTGCAGACGCCGAGCGGATGCCACGATTCCGCCATGCGATGGCCGGGACGCTCCGACGCGATGGTCAGGCCGTACAGCTGCCGCGAGAGACCGACCGCGAAGTCGCAGATGTCGATCATTTCCTGCACTTCGCCCATGCCTTCCTGAAGAATCTTGCCGGTCTCCAGGGTGATGATGCGTCCGAGCGCTTCCTTCTTCTCGCGCAGCTTGTTGCCGAGCAGGCGCACGAGTTCGCCGCGGCGCGGCGCGGGCACGTTGCGCCAGGCTTCGCTGGCGGTCTTCGCGGCGGCGAGCGCGGCATCGGCTTGCGCTTGCGTGTGGCTCTTCACATGGCCGACAACGGCGCCGTCGATCGGCGAGCGCACGACGATATCGCCTTCTTCGGCCAGACGCGCGATGCCCAGATCGGAAAGAATGGTGGAAGCTTTCAAGGATGGATCTCCAGTGGAACTGGCCCGATTGTGCGAGTGCGCGCAACCGGGCTCAAGCGAGTTAATTGCAGGACTTGATGCGCTTCACGCATCAAGCGAAGTGAGTCCGCGCTGTGGCGCGGGCTTGCGCGTGCCGTGTTGCAGCGCGCGTTGCAGCAGTTGCGCGACATGCAGCGTGTGCCGTTGCGCGCCGTGCGCGATCTGCTCGCGGCAACTGAAGCCGTTGGTGACGATCAGCGTGTCCTGCTGCGCCGCGCGCACGAGCGGCAACAGCTTGTCTTCGCCGATCTTCATCGAAAGCTCGTAATGGTCCGCGTTGAAGCCGAACGAACCGGCCATGCCGCAGCAGCCGGTATCGAGCAGCTTCCAGCGCACGCCGAGTCGACCGAGCAGCGCGGTTTCCTTCTTCATGCCGAACAGCGCCTTCTGGTGACAATGACCGTGCAGCAGCACGTCGGCGTCGAGTGTCGGCCAGTCGAAGTCGGCATCGGCGACGAAGTCCGAGAACATGAAGGTCTGGCGCGCCAGTTGATGCGCGAGCGGATCATCGGGAAGCTGCTTGACCAGTTCGTCACGGAACACCGACAGGCAGCCCGGCTCCAGACCGACCAGCGGCGTGCCCGCGCGGATCTCGTCGGCGAAGGTGTCGAGCACTTCGCGCAGCATCGCGCGCGCTTCGTCGAGCAAGCCGTAGTCGTACAGCGGACGGCCGCAGCACAGACGCTTCTTCGGCAGCACGACCTCATAGCCCAGCGCGGCCAGCACGTCGCTTGCGGCGTGCGCCACATCCGGCGTGAAGTGGTCGTTGAAGGTATCGACCCAGAAGAGCACCTTGCGCGTCGGCTTCGCGGCATTGCGATGCCCCTGCGCCGCCGCCGTCGCACGGAAGGTGCGCGGCGCGAACACCGGCAACGCGCGATCCTTCGCCACGCCGGCGATCCATTTGCTCACCGGCGCAAGCGGCCGGAACGAAGTCGCGAGATTGGCGAGCCACGGCGCGCGCGCGGCAAACGGCGCCCACTGCCCGATGCGCCCCATGAACCACGCCTGACGCGGACGCCGCCTGCGGGCATAGTGATGCGACAGGAATTCGGCCTTGTACGAGGCCATGTCGGTATGCGTCGGACAGTCGCTGCGGCAGCCCTTGCACGCAAGACACGTGTCCAGCGCTTCCTTGACTTCGACGCTGTCCCAGCCGTCCTCGATGACGTCGCCCTGCAGCATCTCCCACAGCAGATGCGCACGACCGCGCGTCGACTGGCGTTCCTCGCGGCTGCCGCGAAAGCTCGGGCACATCGTGCCGCCATCGAGCGAGCGGCACTTGCCCATGCCGATGCACCGCTCCACCGCGCGCTGCATGCCGTCGCCTTCGGGACTGCGGAAGGTGAGCTTCGTCTGCAACTGCACGGGCTTGTACGCGGGGCCCATGCGCAGGTTCTCGTCGGCGCGATAGGCGTTCACCACCTTGCCCGGATTGAGGCGCTGCGCCGGGTCCCAGATGGCCTTGAACTGCTCCATCGCCAAGATGATCTCGAGGCTGTACATGATCGGCAGGAACTCGGCCTTGGCCTGGCCGTCGCCATGTTCGCCCGACAGCGAGCCGCCAAATTCCACGACCAGTTCCGCCGCCTCGCGCAGGAAGCGCCGCCACACCAGCACGCCTTCCGCGCTGCGCAGATCGAAGGTTATGCGCGCATGCACGCAGCCATCGCCGAAATGGCCGTACAGGCAGGTCTCGTAGCCATGGCGGTCCACGAGCGCCTGGAAGCGCCGCAGATAATCGCCTAGGCGCAACGGATCCACGGCCGCATCCTCCCAGCCGGTGATCGGGTCCGGCTTCGACGGATCCACTGACAACGCCACCGCCGACGCACCCGTTTCGCGAATCGACCAGATCAGCGCCTGCTTCGCTCTCTCTTCGACGACAAAGCCCGTGACGCCCTCGCCGCCCGCGCCCGACAGGAAAAACGCGCGCGCTTCTTCGGCCTGCGCACGGGCCTCGGCGAGGGTATCGGCGCCGAATTCGAGTACGACCCACGCGTCGCCTTCCGGCAGTAGCGCGATTTCGTCAGCCTTGAGGCCACGCGCCTGCAGGCCGCGAATGATGCCGCGATCCAGTCCTTCGATAGCAATGGGACCAAAGCGCTCGAAATGCGCGACGCCGTCCGCCGCGACGAAGATATCCGCGAAGCCGAGCACGAGGATCACGCGGCTCGCCGGACTGTGGACGAGGCGCACCTTTGCGCGCAGCGTCACCGCACACGTGCCTTCCGTGCCCACCAGCGCCCGCGCTACGTTGAAGCCGTTCTCCGGCAGCAGTTGATCGAGATTGAAGCCGGACACGCGGCGGCGGATCTGCGGAAACTCGCGACGGATCGCGTCGGCGTAGCGGTCGCGTAGATCGCGCAACTGCCGATAGATTTCGCCCTGCCGCCCGCCATCCGCAATGATGCGTTGGAGTTCTTCGGGCGACGTCGGGCCGGTCCAGAAGCGCGCGCCGTCATACGTGAGCACTTCCAGCGCCTCGACGTTCTCGGCGGTCTTGCCCGCCATCACCGAATGCGCGCCGCACGAGTTGTTGGCGATCATGCCACCGAGCGTGCAGCGGCTGTGCGTCGCCGGGTCCGGACCGAATGTGAGGCCATGCGCGCCCGCCGCATCGCGCAGCGTGTCGCAGATCACGCCCGGCTCGACAATCGCCGTGCGCGCCTCGGAATCGATCGACACGACCCGGTTCACATACTTGCTCGCGTCGGCCACGACCGCGACATTCACGCACTGCCCGTTCTGCGACGTGCCGCCTCCACGCGTCAGGAATGGCACGTCATGTTGACCGCACAGTTCGAGCGCGCGCGCGAGGTCATCGACATCGCGCGGCACCACGACGCCCAGCGGCACCTGTCGGTAATTGGACGCATCCGACGCATAGAGTGCCTTAGCGCCGGCATCGAAGCGCACTTCGCCGCGCAACGCGGCCGCGAGGTCGCGTTGCAGCGACTGCAACTGAGCGGCATCCGCCGCATACGGCTGCGCGCTCACCTTACTTCGCCGCGCCGGCTGTCATCTTGAAGATGCCTTGCGCATTGCCGGCATCGAAACGCAGGTCGGTCATCCAGGCGCGGGCAGCACGGTCGAACTCGCGCTTGCGCGTAATGAATTCGTAGAACGAGCCCGGCACCTTGCGCGTGACCGTGTCGCCGTTCGCGGTGCGGAACATGCGCTCGACCGTGTCCGCGCGATAGGCCGTCTGGAACACCCGTCCGGAACGCGAGCGTTCGACTTCGGGCTTCATCGGACGGCCCTTTGCCTTTTCGTCGTCGGAGAGCTGGAACACGTCGGCGACGCGGTCGGTTGCGTGATTGAAGCCGTTGCCCTCGGTCGCGATCCACGCCATTTCCGCCGATTCCGCCAGCAACAATTCATAGTCGGCCAGCATGGGCAGGTCGTGCTGACGCTCGAATGCGCCGACGATCACCGGCAGCAGTTGGTGCACCGCGTCGATGGGCAGCGAGCCGTCGCGCTCCAGTTCCGACAGTTGCGCAACCGCCAGCGGCGTGAGCGGATCGCGCGACGCGCCTACCACATTGGTCACGGCCTGCTGGAAGGTCTCCGAGAAGCGCTCGGGGTGCAGTTCGCTCACGAAGAACTGCGCGATCTCATCGGGCGCGTCTTCATGGGCATAGGAACGGCCGGTCATGCCGAGCTTGTCGAGCGGATAGCGGCCGTTCAGCCGGAAACCGAGCGGTCGGAGAATGCGGGTGAACGCGGCTTCGCCCGGCGGCAGGCCGCCGTTCTGCGGCCAGCGCACGGTGCGCAGCGCCCCGTGGTCGAAATATACGGAGCCGCCGTTGGCGATGGTTTCATCGGTATAAGTACGGCCGTTCGGCGAACGCGCGAGCAGGCCTTCGAAGAGCGCCATGTTCATCGCCTGGGCGAGTTCGGCGCGCGTGACGGTGCTGGGTTCCCAGTCGTTCAGGATCGAGGGGGCGTTCAGGGTCTTGAAGAGCAAGCCCGTCTTCTCGGAGCCGAGCAGACGCTCGAGCAGGCTTTCGATATTCGTATTTCGCATGGTCGCCTGGTATCGCGGTTGGACGTTGGATGCCGGCCTTCACGCACGGTGGCGGAGCCGCAACGGCAAGGTCGCATTATTTTTAATCGTTGTGCCGCGCGTAAAGCGAGATTAAATTGTGACTTGATGAGTGTTTGGAATCACCATGCGCAAGTTCAAGCTCCCCAACATGGGCGCGCTGCTCGCCTTCGAAGCCGCCGCGCGCCATGAAAGCTTCACGCACGCGGCCAAGGAACTGTTTCTTACGGAGAGCGCCATCTCCCGTCAGATCGCCACGCTCGAAATTAATCTGGGCGTGCGTCTATTCGTGCGCGCCAAGCAGCGCGTGGTGCTGACGCGCGCGGGCCGCATCTACGGCACGCAGGTGCGGCGTTCGCTCGAACAGCTCGACCGCGACACGCTCTCCATCATCGCGCACGGCAGCGGCGGCGGTTACCTGGAGCTGGCCGTGCTGCCTACGTTCGCGTCGCAGTGGCTGATTCCGCGCATCGGCGATTTCTACGCCTGCACGCCGGACGTGCGCGTCAACATGGGCGTGCGCACGGATGCGTTCTCCTTCGTGGATTCTCACTTCGAAGCCGCCATTCACTACGGCAAGCCCACCTGGCCCGGCACCACGGCGGACTATCTGTTCGGCGAGGAAGTGGTGCCGGTGTGCAAGGCGTCGCTGCTGGAGCGGCCGATCGGGCACGTGCATGAACTGCTCGCGTATCCGCTGCTGCACTCCACCACGCGGCCGGACGACTGGACCCGCTGGTTCGCGAGCCTCGGCCTGGAAGACGCGAGCACCATGCACGGCATGCGCTACGAGCTGCACACCATGGCGATCAGCGCGGCCGCGGCAGGCCTGGGCGTCGCGCTCGTGCCGAAGTTCCTGGTGAGCGGGCAGCTCGAACAGTTCGGGCTGATCGTGCCGTTCGAGGCGAGCATCAAGGCCGACTCTGCCTACTACCTCGTCTATCCGACCGAACTCAGCCATGGCAAGCCGCTGGAGAAGTTCCGCGAATGGCTGCTGAAGCAGGCCAGCGATTACACCGCCGACGACGACTGCAAGCCCGCGAGGTCTTGAGCATTTCGCATCATGTGGTGCTTTTATCTCGTTTGGCGAAGCGTCACGTCTGACCGATCATGAGCGCACGCTGGCAAGGCGCGTCGAATGCGTTGAATGCGTCGATGAGGCGCGGCGAGCCGCCAGACCATTACTCCTGCGGCGCCGCGCGTGCTCTGCCTGTCCGCGCGGCGTCCGTTTTCGCACCTCGGGGACCCACATGGCAAACGACCAAAAGAAACCTTCCACCGCTTCGCGCCGCGACTTCATTCGACTCGGCGTAGCCGGCGCGGCCGGACTTGCAATGCCCGCCATCTGGACCTCGGCGAAAGCCGCTTCGAAGCGCCTCGTGGTGCGCGACTCGGGCGGCGTCTACACCGACATCTACACCCGCACGCTGTACAAGCCGTTCCAGCAGGCGACAGGCATTGAAGTCGTGGGCGTGGCCTCGGGCGCTGAACCGACCGCGCAGATCAAGAGCATCGTCGAGACGGGCGCGAAGACGTGGGACATGGCCGAGCTGAGCTTCCCGGCCGTGTATCTTCTGTCGCGCAAGGACAAGGTCTATCTGGAGCCTGTCAATCTCGACGGCAACGCAGCCGTCGCGAAGATTCCCGCGCAGTTCCGCGACCAGTATGCGATCGGCCACAACGTCTACACGACGGTGATGACCTATCGCTCGGACGCCTTCAAGGGCGGCAAGACGCCCGCTTCCTGGGCCGACCTGTGGGATGCCAAGGCGTTCCCGGGCCGCCGCGCGCTGCGCAAGTTCCCGTTCGACACCATCGAAGAAGCGCTGATGGCCGCCGGCACGCCGCCAAGCAGCGTCTATCCGTGCGATCTGGACAAGGCGTTCAAGAGCCTCGACCGCGTGAAGCCGAACATCGACATCTGGTGGACCACGGGCGCGCAGTGCGAGCAGTTGCTCAAGTCGGGCGAAGTGGCGATGGCATCGAGCTGGCTGGCGCGCGTGCTGCCCGCCATCGATGCAGGCGCGCCGCTCGCGATTGCCTGGGACGGTCACATCTACGGTCCGCAAGGGTTCGGCATAATGAAGGGCGGCGACAATGTCGATGCCTGCCGCCAGTTCGTCGCGTTCTGCGCGGACCCGAAGCGCCAGGCGGAAGTCGCGAGCGCGCTGGCGGTCGGGCCGACGCATCCGGACGCGTTCCAGTACATTGATGCGAAGCGCGCGAAGAACCTGCCGACCTTCCCGGACAATCTGAAGCGCGGCGTGCGTATCGACCCGTCGTACTGGCCGGCGCATCAGGATGTCGCGATCGAGCGTTTCAACGACTGGGTGCTGCGCTAACCGTCGTCGAACCATCACGATGCAATGAGTCTTTTCTATTCTTCAACGCAGGGCTTCGCCAACGTCGCCGACTACCGTGAGGCCGCGCGACGGCGGCTGGCGAAGATCGCCTTCGACTATCTCGACGGCGGCGCCGAAGACGGCCATACGCTGGCGCGCAACCGCGCCGCGTTCACCGATGTGCATTTCGCCCCGCGCGCGATGGTGGACGTCTCGCACGTCTCGCCGGCCGCACAGTTGTTCGGCTACGCGTCCGCCGCGCCGATGGTCGTCGGGCCGACCGGACTGAACGGCATGTTCTGGCCCAAGGCCGATGAAACGCTGGCCCGCGCTGCTGCCGCGCGCGGCGTGCCGTTCGCGCTGTCGAGCGCGTCCACGTCGTTGCTCGAAGACGTGCGCGCCGCTGCGCCGGACGGCGAGCTGTGGATGCAGCTGTACGTGCAGAAGGATCGCCGGATCGCCGAGTGCATCATGCGGCGCGCGTCGGAAGCGGGCTACACGACGCTGCTCGTCACGGTGGACACGCCCGTGCATGGCCGCCGCGATCACGATATTCACAACAACTACCGCCTGCCGCTGCCGATCACGCCAAAGCTGATCCTCGATCTGCTGCGGCATCCGCACTGGGCGTTGCAGATGGCGCGCCAGGGCACGCCGCAACTCGTCAACCTCGCGCGCAGTCTCGGCGAAGCGCCCGATTTGCAACGTCAGGCGGCCGCGCTGGCGCGCCAGATGGATCTGTCGCTGGCGTGGTCGGACATCGCGTGGCTGCGCAAGCACTGGAACGGGCCGCTGCTCGTCAAGGGCATCCTGACCGTCGATGACGCGCGTCTCGCGCAGCAGCACGGCGCGGACGGCATCGTGCTGTCGAATCACGGCGGCCGCCAGCTGGAAGGCGCGCATGCGCCGCTCGACGTGCTGCCCGCCGTGGCCGATGCGGTCGGCGATGCGCTGCATGTCTACCTCGATTCGGGCGTGCGGCGCGGCGCCGACGTGGTCAAGGCCGTGGCGCTCGGCGCGCGCGGCGTGCTGCTCGGCCGCGCGCCGCTGTATGGCCTCGCGGCACGCGGCGATGCGGGCGTCGCGCACGTGCTGTCGCTGCTGTTCGATGAAATCGTGACGACCATGACGCTGCTCGGCAGCCCCGGCATCGACACGCTGCCCGAGCGCATCTCGGGCGCGCGGCCCGGCACTGCGGCTGCGACCGGCAAACCCAACGTCACTGTCATACCCAAGCTGGTCCAATCATGAATCTGATCGAATCGCTGCTGCATATCGTGGGGCCGAAGGGCCTCGTGGACCTCGCCGACGCCGAACCGATGCTCACCGACTGGCGCGGCCGCTATCACGGGAAGGCGCACGCCGTGGTCAAGCCCGCGGACACCGCGCAGGTCGCGCAGGTGATGCAACTGTGCGCGGAGCTTGGCGTGAGCGTGGTGCCGCAAGGCGGCAACACCGGCCTCGTGGGCGGCGCGACGCCGTCCGAAGCGGGCGACAGCATCATCATCAGCCTCGCGCGCATGAGCAAGATCCGCGAGATCGACACGCGCAACGACACGCTCACCGTCGAAGCCGGCTGCACGCTGCAACAGATCCAGGAAACGGCGGCGTCGGTGGACCGGCTGTTTCCGCTGTCGCTCGCGAGCGAAGGCTCGTGCCAGATCGGCGGCAATATCTCGACCAACGCGGGCGGCACCGCCGTGCTGCGCTACGGCAACATGCGCGCGCTGGTGCTCGGCCTCGAAGCGGTACTGCCGGACGGCCGCGTCTGGGACGGCCTGCGCGGCCTGCGCAAGGACAACACCGGCTACGACATGAAGCAGATGTTCATCGGCGCAGAAGGCACGCTCGGCGTGGTGACCGCTGCCGTGCTCAAGCTGTTCCCCGCGCTGCGTTCGCATGCCACGGCATGGGTCGCGCTCGATTCCGCCGATGCCGCCATCGAACTGCTGTCGCGTTGCCGCGCCACCTGCGGCGACGCGCTGACTTCGTTTGAACTGATGTCGCGCAGCCAGCTCGACGTGGTCTATCAGGAAGTGCCCGACACGCGCGATCCGCTCGACGGCCAGTCGCCGTGGGTGCTGATGATCGAACTCGCCGATGCCGCGCACGACGCGCCGTTGCAGGCGATGCTCGAAGACGTGATCGGCGCGGCGCTCGAGGAAGGCATCGCGCTGGATGCCGCGCTGCCCGCGAGCGAAGCGCAGGCCGCGGCGTTGTGGCATATCCGGCATATCGTGTCCGAGGCCAACGTGCGCTTCGGTACGAGCGTCACGCACGATATTTCGTTGCCCATCTCGCAGATTCCCGCGTGCCTCGCGCAGACCGAAGTCAGGCTGAACGAAGCGGGACTGGTGGAAGGCGCGCGCTTTCTCTATGTCGGGCACGTGGGCGACGGCAACATTCACTCGATCGTGCTGTTCCCGCATTCGGTATGGGCGAAGGTCGAGGACCGCGACGCTCGCGTCGATGCGATCGGCAAGATCGTCAACGACGCCGCCGTGGAGTTCGGCGGCAGCATCAGCGCGGAGCATGGCATCGGCCGCGCGCATCGCGATGAACTCTCGCACTACAAGAGCGCGGTTGAACTCGACATGATGCGCGCCGTGAAGCGCGCGCTCGATCCGGATGGCCGGATGAATCCCGGCAAGCTGCTCTGACGCGCGCTGCTGTTCAAGGCTTTCACAGGACTCTCACCGATGACACTCGAAGTCTCCGCCCTCAAGGGCATGTACCCCGCGTTCCCGACGCCGTTCACGGCGGATGGCGCAATCGATACGGAACGTCTGCATGCACTGGTCGATACGCTGATCGCCGATGGCGCGACCGGCCTCGTGCCGGTGGGCGGCACTGGCGAATATACGGCGCTCTCGCCGGCTGAACGCACGCTGGTCGTGCGCGCGACCGTGGAAGCGGCGCGTGGCCGCGTGCCGGTGGTCGCGGGCGTGGTGTCGCCGGGCTATGCGGAAGCGCTCAGTGCGGGCCAGGCCTTCGTCGATGCGGGTGCGGCGGCGCTGCTGCTGGTTACGCCTTTCTACGTCACGCCGAGCGACGCCGGTGTGCGCGCGTATTTCCAGGGCTATCGCGATGCGGCGGGCGTGCCGCTGCTGTTGTACGACATTCCGGCGCGCACGCGCTACGCGACGCCGCCCGCCACCATCGCCGCGATGGCGAAGGAGGACGGGACGATCATCGGCATGAAGGCGTGCAACACGGATCTCAATGCGTTTGCGCGTACGGCGGCGCTGGCGGGCAAGGACATGGCGATCCTCAGCGGCGACGACCTGCTGTATGTGCATCACGTGCTGCTGGGCGCGGTGGGCGGCATTCTGACGTCGGCGAGTTTGTTGCCGAAGGCGTGGGCGCGGATTCATGCGAGTGCCGCAAATGGTGATGCGGCGACCGCGCTGCGTGAACATGCAATGCTTGCACCGATGCTCGATGCGATCTTCAGAGAGACCAATCCGGGTCCGGCGAAGAAGGCGTTTGAACTGCTCGGCGATGGCTTGGGGCCGGTGAGGTTGCCGCTCGTGGAACCGGCGGCGGCGACGGTGGCGCGGATGAAGGAGGCGCTGGCGGGGTTGCCGAAAGGGTGGTTGCCGTAAGCGCATCAATCTGACACGCTCCAAATAAAACGGGCCCGGTTCATCGAACCGGGCCCGTTGCTTTTACTGCTGGTGCAAGACGCGGCGCTCAAGCCGCCCGCTTCTCCCCCGCCTCCAGCGCCGGAAACTCCGCCACGAGTTCCGCGAACACCGCATGCACGATCTCCACGCCCGCCGCGACATCCCCGCGCGCCGCCAGACGCTCGAACATCTGATGCTTCAAAAAGAAGCGCCAGCCGATCGACACCGACTCCAGGTATTCGCACAGCACCGCATAGCGCTCGCGCGTCCACACGGCTTCATGCGCGCGACGGTTCGGACCGTAGTCGAAGAAGCCATCGTCGAGCTTCCGCTCCGTGCCCATCCCGGCACGCAGCGCAGCGGTAGCCTGCACATCCAGGGCGCCATTCGCGATCACCACGCCATACAACTCACGAGCCTGCTGCGCCGACACATGACCACGCCGGACATCGCGTTCCACTGCTTCGGCCGCACGCAGCGTCGGCGCGCCGTAACCGCCGCCGCCATTGCCTTCGAGCCGGATCACATCGCCCGGCTCGCAGGCCACCAGGTCCGTATTGCCGAGCACTTCCTCGCGCGCCGTGCCCGGATTGCGCTTGAACACCGACGTGCGCCCCGCCATGCCGCCCTTGATGCCCCACGAGCCAAACAGCGTGCGGTCGCGATTGCGCGCCGTGATCAGCGTGTTCGGTGCGAAGACCTTGAACTCCATCGCGATGGCCAACCCGCCGCGATACTGACCCGCCCCGCCGCTGTCGCCGACGAGGCCGTATCCGAGAATACGGATCGGCACTTCGGCTTCGTTGATCTCCACCGGCGTGTTGCGCAGGAACGCCATGTTCGCGCCTGACGCATCCGAGCCGTCGCCGGCCGATGCACCGCCCGCACCGCCCATCACCGGACCCAGCGAAGCCATGATGGTGCGGCCCGCCGTGTCGGTGGTCTTGACGTTGAGCAGACACACGCTCGACGCTGGACACGCCGGCATGCGCTCCGGCAGCGCCTGCGCGAACGCGCCGAACACCGCCGCCTGCACGACCACGCACGTCAGCGTACGCATGCCCACTGCGGCGGGCGGCACCGGATTCAGCACGCTGCCGAGCGGCATCTCGCAGGTCGCGATACGCAACATCCCCGCGTTGAGCAGGATGTCCGGGTTCAGCGAATACAGCACGTAATTGAGCGCGACCAGCAACAACGCGTGGCGCGGATGATTCCCGGTCGGCACGTTCATCGACGACGTCAGTTGCGGATCGCTGCCGGAAAAGTCGAAGCCGAGCAGGCCGTCATCGACCGTCAGCGTCAGTGCAATGCGCATCGGCTTGCCGCCGACGGCGTCTTCATCGACGTAATCGGCGAAGAAGTACTTGCCATCCGGAATCGTGCGCGCCACCGCGCGCGCCTGGCTCTCCGAGTAATCGAGCAACTGGCCAATGCCCGCCTTGAACGCCTCGACGCCAAAGCGCTCGACGATCTCGAGCACGCGCCGCTCGCCCGTCGTCAGACACGCGATCTGCGCCTTCAAGTCGCCGATGTTCTGATCCGGCGCGCGCACGTTTGCCATCATCCACGACAGCAGCGTCTCGTTGACCACGCCGCCGTCCACCACGCGCGTCGGCGGAAAGCGGATGCCTTCCTGATGGATCTCCGTCAGCGTGCGCGACAGCGATGCCGGCACGGCGCCGCCCATGTCGGTGTTATGAATGTGCCCCGACACGAAGCAGATGATCTCGCCTTCGTAGAACACCGGCTTCCACATCACCACGTCCGGCGTGTGCGTCGCCACGTAACCGCTGTACGGATCGTTGGTCATGCACACGTCGCCGGGCTTGTAGTCCGTGAACGAACGGATCACCGGACCGTAATCCAGACCGACATACCACGTCGCGCCAAAGGTGCGCGGCGACGCGAAGGTCAGGCCGTCCACGCTCGCCAGTGCACACGAGAAGTCCTCGGTTTCCTTCACGAAGGTCGAGTGCGCGGTACGCACCAGCGTATAAGCCATGCTCTCGGCCGCCGCGACGCAGTAGTTCGCGAAGATCTGCAGTTCCGATTTATCGAATTTCATGATCGGTCTTCAAAGTTGAGTTGCGCGATTCGTCAGAACCAGATTGCCGAACGGATCGACGGTGACCGAGAAGCCCGGCAGCACGCAGGTGGTTGCATCGTCTTGCGAGACCACTGCCGGGCCTTCGAACGCCTGGCCCGCGCGGAGATCGGCACGGCGATACAGCGGAATGCGGCGCGCTTCGTCGTCCATCCACACATCGATCTCGCGCACCGGCACCGGCGCCGCATCGCTCGTCGCGATGCGTTCGAGCTCGGGCTTCGGCGTCGGCGATGAAATCACCAGCCGCAGCGCCACCAGCTGAATGCCCGCGTGATCGTCGCTGTGGCCATACAGGCGACGATGTTCGCGATGGAACGCTTCGCGCACTGCGGCGAGATCGCCGGACGCGATCGTGGCGGCATCGAGCGCCGTCTCGATCTCGAACGATTGCCCGCGATAGCGCATGTCCGCCGTCATGACGGTCGACACGCCCTCCGAGTGACCGATCTGAGCCGTCATCCAGTCGCGCGCCTGCTTCTCCAGTTCGCGGGCATCGTTCGCGAGGAGCGCGAGCGTCGCCTCGTTCAGCTCGTAGTAGGTCGTCTTGACGAAGTCGTTCTTGATGTCCGCGATTAGTCCGCCCAGCGCGCTCAGCACGCCCGGCGTGACCGGCACGGTGACGTCCGGCATGTTCAGCGCGCGCGCCAGATAGCACGCGAGCATCGGGCCGGCGCCGCCGAACGGCAGCAGCGTGAAGGTGCGCGGGTCGATGCCGAAGCGCGACACGAGCCGGCTCGTGCCCGCATACATGCTCGACGTGGACACGCGGATGATGGCCTCCGCCGTCTGCTCGACGCTCTTGCCGAGCCGTCCGGCAAGCGTGCCGATTGCGTGGCGCGCAGCGTCGCGGTCCAGCGACACCGAGTTGTAGCCGAGATCCGACTGCCCGAGCACGCCCATCACGGCGAAGGCGTCGGTGATGGTGGGCTGTTCGCCGCCGCGTCCGTAGCAGACCGGACCCGGATTCGACCCCGCGCTGTGCGGGCCGACCTTCAACACGCCGAAGTCGTCCACCCACGCGATGGACCCGCCGCCGTCACCAATCGACGACACCGACACCGACGGAATATGAATCTGGAATTCGCCGATGTATTCGCCGGTCGCGTACTGCGGCTTGCCGTCGACGATCAGCGCGACGTCCGCCGTCGTGCCGCCGATATCGAGGCTCATGCAGTTGCGAATGCCGCACTGGTTCGCGATATACGCCGCGCCGATCACGCCCGACGCCGTGCCCGACAGGATCATCTGCGCGCAGTTGCTCTTGCCGTTCTCGGCGCTCATCACGCCGCCGTTCGACTTGGTCACCTTCAGTTCGGCGGGCACGCCGGCTTCAGCGAGCGCAGCTTGCAGGCGCGTCAGATAGTCCGCGACCTTCGGCTGCACATAGCCGCTGATGATCGCGGTGGAGGTGCGCTCGTATTCGCGGATGATTGGCCACACTTCATGCGAGCACGACACGAACAGCTCCGGATAGTGCTTCGCGATCAGCGCCTTCACGTCCTTTTCGTGCTGCGGATTGCGATACGAATGCAGCAGCGACACCACGACACCTTCGCAATCCGAGCGGCGAATGCCTTCGATGGCAGCAAGCACGCTGGCTTTGTCGATCGGCGCTTCCTCCCTGCCGTCCGCCGCAAGCCGGCCCTTCACGCCGAACACGCGGTCGCGCGGAATCAGCGGATCCGGCCGGCGCGACAGCAGGTGATACATGTCGGGGATCTTCAGGCGCGCAATGTCCAGTACGTCCTCGAACTTCTCCGTGGTGATGAGGGCGAGACGCAGGCCGCGCCGCTGCACCACCGCGTTGACGCCCACCGTCGTGCCGTGCGTGAAGTACGCGACATCGCGCGCCTCGATGCCATAGCGCTCGATCAATCCTGCCATGCCCGCCAGCACTTCGCTGCCGGGACTGTCGGGACGCGAGAACACCTTCAGCGTGCGGATACTGCGCGTGTCGTCGTCCAGCACCGCGAAATCGGTGAAGGAACCGCCGATATCGACTCCAATTCTCAGGCTCATGAACTCAATCCTCTGTTGCGGTCAGCGACCGATCTGCTTGTTCCACATCTCGACCCATTGCGGCGTCTTCTGCGAGATCACGTCGAACGGCAGCCACATCGAGTCGTTGTCCTGCGGCACGCGCGGCGCCACCTTCTCCGAGTACTTGGCGTTCTTGTTCGACGCCGAGTACTGGATCAGGTTGGCGAAGCAGCTCTGCCCTTCCGCTGATGCCACCACGTTCATGAACTGGAAGCCGAGCGGCGAGCCGTTCTTGACCTTCTGCACCATGGTCGGGAACGCTACCGCGCCCGGCTTCGGATTCAGATAGCCGATGTCCGGATTGCTCGCGTCATGCTCGGCCCAGGCGCGGCCGTCGAAGTACATGGCCATGTCAATATCGCCCGACTTGAGCGCCACCAGCGGCGAATTCGGTTCGCTGTAGAAGGTCACGTTGCCGCTCTTCTGCATCTTCTTGATCTCGTCGAGACCCGGCTGCACGTTGTCGAGACTGCCGCCGTACACCATCGCGAACAAGCCGATCAAGCCCTGCGCCGTGCCCACGTAGGCGATGCCGGGCAGCGCCGCGTGCCACTTGCCGGCGTTGGTGCCATCGACGAATTCCTTCCACGTCTTCGGCGGATTCGGCACCGCCTTCTTGCTGTACATCAGGCCAAAGTCGCCGAACGCGATCGGGAAGCCATAGCCCTTGCCGTACGCGAGCATGTTCGGCTTGATGTCCTTCAGGTTCGGCACGTTCTTCTCGTCGATCGGCTCCACCAGGCCTTTCTGGCGCGCGATCTCGCCGCTGTCCACGAGGCCGATCATCACGTCGATGGGCGGATGCGCCGTGTTCGCCGCGATCTGGTTGATCCACTGCATCGGGCTGCCGAGAATCACGTCGACCGACTTGCCGGTCTGCTTCTCGAACGGCTGCACGAAGCACTTGCGATAAGCCTGTTCCCATGCACCGCCGTAAGCGGTGACGGTCAGGTCGGCGGCGTGCGCGGTCAGCGCGGCGGCGGAAAGCGAGATCGCCAGCCCAGTGGCGCGCGCAGCATGTGAGACGTTCATTCAGGCTCCGTAGCAGGTGAGGTGGTGTGGCGCTGGCTTCATTGCGTCGTCAACGCGCGCAGGCCGTAGGTTTTTTCGACGATCAACAGCAGGACAATGGTGATCGCCATCTGCACCGTGCTGATCGCGGCGATGGCGGGATCGAACTGGTTTTGCAGGTACGACAACATCACGACAGGCAGCGTCGTGACGTTCGCCGTACCGAAAAAATACGACACGCCGAGGTTGTCGAGCGACACGAGAATCGAGAACAGCGCGCCCGCGAAGATGCCCGGCGCGATTAGCGGCAAGGTCACGTGGCGGAAGGTCTGCCAGCGGTCCGCGCCAAGCACCGAGGCCGCTTCCAGATAGGATGCATGCGTGTTCTTGTACGTTGCGAGCGTGGTGCGCATCACGTAGGGCACGGACACGACCGTATGCGCGATCAGCAGCGCCAGGAACGACACGCCAATGCCGATGTTCGACAGGAAGTACAGCAGCGACAGCCCGATCACCAGCGCGGGAATGGCGATGGGCGCGAGCAGGAAGGTCGTCAAGGCCGTCGCCACACGGCCGCTGCTGCGGCCCACGCCGATCGCCGCGGGCACGGCGATCAGGATCGCGATGAACGACGAGCTGAGCGCGAGATAAAGGCTCGTCAACAGCGAATCGACGAACGGGCGGTAATCCCACAAGCGGTGATACCAGCGCAGCGACAAGCCGCCGAGCGGCACGGCGAGCGATTCGTCCGGCGAGAACGACACCAGTACCACCACCACGATCGGCGCGATGAGCGCGATGAAGAACAGCGCGGTGAAGACCGCGAGCGAACCGGCGCCGGCGCGCGCGGCCATTCTGTCGAGGGTTCCGGCGCGCATCATCGTGCGTCTCCCTTGCGTCCGGCGACGCGCAACTGGACATACAGGCACGCAAGCACGATGACGAGCAGCAGGTTGCCCATCGCGCTGGCGAAGCCGAGATCCTGGGTGAGCGAGAACTGCTGGAAGATCAGCAGCGGCAATGTGACCACGCTGCCGTCGCCGAGCAGCAGTTGTGTGACGAAGCTGCCGCTCGTGAGCATGAAAACCAGCACGCAGCCCGTAAGAATGCCTTCCATCGCGAGCGGCAACGTGACGAGCAGGAACGTGCGCGCCGCGCCCGCGCCGAGAATGCGCGCCGACTCTTCGAGCCGCCGGTCCACGCCGCGCAGCACCGGCACGATGGAAAGCACCATGAACGGCACCATCACATGCACGATGCCGATATACACGCCAAACGGTCCGCCCAGCACGCGCAGCGGCCGTTCGATCAGGTGCAGCCACATCAGCAGGTCATTGAACGGGCCGTGTCGCGCGAACAGCACGCGCCAGCCGAACGTGCGCATGATGATCGACGTGAGCAGCGGCGCGATCAGCAGGAACAGCATCGGCATCGCGAGGCGTCCCGCGCGGCGCACCATGAAGTGCGCGATCGGATAGCCGAGCGCCAGACACAGCAGCGTCGCGATGAAGCTCACCTTGATGGTCTCGACGATCACGCCGCGGTAGTACGGATCGACGAACAGCTTCTCGTAGTTCGACCACGGACTGGCGTGCGACGACCCGGCCTGCGCGTCGAGTCCAAGGCTGCGCAGCGCGTTGCCGATCAGCGGAAACGCAAAGAACATGATCAGCAGCACGAGCGCGGGCGCGCACAGCAGCGCGATGCGCAGCGCGGCCTCGCGCGCACGGCGCTGTCCTCGGGGCGCGGCGGCGGATGCGGTGGCGGCGGGCGTGGACATCAGCGCGCTCCTTCGCTCGCCAGCGGCCCGGTCTGCGTGACCGGCGCGATGCTCGCATCCGGCGCGGCGGCGGGCGCGCCGTCCGGTTCGAGCACGACCACGTCGTGCGGGGCGAAGGACACCGTCACCGCCTGGCCGCGCGCATGGCCCGCGTGATCGGTGGAGAACGCTTGTTCGTAGGCGTAGGTGCGCGGGCCGAGGCCCGGCACGTCGATCTCATAGGAATGTTGCGAGCCGCGAAACACGTGCTGCACGATCTGTCCGCGCAGGCGGATATGACCTTCCTTGGGCGCATCGATGGCGATCTTCTCCGGCCGCAGCGCCACTTCCAGCGTGCCCGGCAAGTCGCCCTGCAGGGCGCGGGGCAAGTCCAGCGTCATCTCGACCGGCGCGTTGCCGGATTCGGGCAGCGTGGCAACGGACATCGACTGCACGCTGCGCGCGCTGACGCGGCACGCGAACACATTCGCCGTGCCCAGAAACTCCGCGACGAAGCGGTTGCGCGGCCGGTCATACACTTCACGCGGCGCGCCGCTTTGCAGGATCCGCCCGTGACTCATGACGACGACGCGATCGCTCATCGTCATCGCTTCTTCCTGATCGTGCGTGACCATCACGCTCGTGATGCCGAGTTCCTGCTGCATGCGGCGGATCTCGAACTGCATGCCTTCGCGGAGGTTCTTGTCGAGCGCGCCGAGCGGTTCGTCGAGCAGCAGCACCGAAGGATCATTGACGATGGCGCGCGCCAGCGCGACGCGCTGCTGCTGGCCGCCCGACAATTGGCCGATGCGGCGATCGCCATACTGCGGCAGACGAATCAGATCGAGCATGCGGGTCACGTGCGCCGCGATCTGCGCCTTCTTCACGCCCGCCATGCGCAGCCCGAAGCCGATGTTCTCGCCCACCGTCATGTGCGGAAACAGGCTGTAGTTCTGGAACACCATGCCGAGACCGCGCTTGTTCGGCGGCAACGCGGAGACGTCGGCGCCGTCGATGCGCACACTGCCCGTATCGGGAAACTCGAAGCCCGCGATCAGCCGCAGCGTGGTCGTCTTGCCGCACCCCGACGGCCCGAGCAGCGAAACCAGTTCGCCCGGTTCCACGGCGAGCGTCAGCGTGTCGAGTGCCTGAACGCCGCCGTAGCGCTTGCTGACGCCTTCGAGGACGAGGCTCTTCGAACCGGTTCTCGCGGCGCCTGCCGCCGGATGCGCCGTAGCGCGACTAGGGTGATTCATGCGAGCTCCCAGGTGCCTGAACGGGGTGATGCGATTCAAATAAGGGCGTTGCGCGGGATGTTGCGGTTCGGCTAGGCGGACAGCGCCTTCATCTCCTGATCGAGCGCATGGATCAGCCGCTCGAGCTGGCGATTCAGCCATTCGGCTTCATGGCCGGCGAAGAACGTGTCGAGGAAGATGCCGCGCATCGACGAGAGCAGGAACGGCAGCAGTTCGGTCAGTGCGCGCTTCGTGTCGGCCCTGAGCGACGGATTCGCCTCGACGACGCGATACATGCGTTCGCGCGTGCGCGTGCGGTGCTCGATGAGCGCCTCATGCAGCGCCTGATCCGGCCGCAATCCGATGTTGATTTCCCAGACCGCCCAATAGCGGCGGCTGCCGTACAGCGCCCACAGCGACGTGACGATGCCGCGCGCCGCGCCGTCGCCGCGGCTCGCCGGATCGCGCAACTGGCGAAACAGCGCGAGCGCTTCTTCGGTGAGTTCGTCGAGCACCGCGAACAGCAGGCTCTCCTTGGTCGGAAAGTGGTGATGCAGCGCGCCGGTGGTCACGCCCGCATGCTCGGCGATGGCCGAAGTCGTCGCGCGGGCAAAGCCGAGGTCGCTCAGGATCGCGATGGCCGAGCGCACCAGCGCAGCCCGTGCGAGCGCGGTGCGGTCGGCCTGCGTGCGCCTTTTCACGACGGTCGTCGTCATGGCCGGTCTCCGTTTGGCTTCGTGCAGATACCGTCTGCTCGGTATGTAAGTGAGGGTGGCTCCGCGCGAACGGGCGCGCGCATTCGCGCCGGCGAGCCCTCGCAGGCTCCGGCGGCGTCGTATTGAAAGTATTTTGGCGAGGAAAGAAACGCGTGTAGCGTGAGAAATAATCAAGACTTCATGCCGGGGGGGCATCAAGTCTGGATCATCGTTACAGGGGTGAGGGGGGTTTGCGGCCTCGGCTATCGAGCGCCGCGGCCAGTTCCGGGACGGCCGTGAACAAATCGCCGACGAGACCGTTGTCGGCCACGCTCAAGATCGGCGCACACCTTCTCCAGCATCTGCGGCTTCACGGCGAGCACGACTGTATCGAAGCCCTCCGCCGATGCAAGGCGCTCCGCCGTAGCGACACGCAGTTCCTGCGCGGCTGCTTGGCGCTTGCTTTCGAAGGGATCGACGGCCAGCAGGTCATGCGGCGTCGCGCCTCGTCCAATGAGTCCGCCCATTAGAGCCGAAGCGAGATTACCTGCGCCGATGAAGGCGATTTTCATATCGTTTTCCTGAGTTAAGCATCTTTGATTGAAATACAATCGAAGCCATCGGAATACAATTATTGGCCCATGCCCAAGGCATCATCCACGTCTGCGCGCAGCACGCGCGAAGCATTCGGCGAGCGCTCTTCGCTGTTCGTCGGTTCCGCTGAAAAGACCTTCCGTGTGCTGCACGCCTTCGACGGTCCCAACCGGCAGATGACGCTTGCGGATCTCGCCAAGGCTTCCTCGCTCGACCGCAGCGCCGCGCAACGCATCGTTCATACTCTTGAGGCGCTCGGCTATCTGGCGCGCGTGCCTGAAACGCGCGACTACCGGCTCACGACCAAGGTCCTGCAGTTTTCGTATAACTACATCCGCGCCAACGAGCTGATCGATAAAGCCTCGCCTTATCTGCTCGACATCAGCCGCCATCTCGGCGAAACCACGAATCTGCACGAGATCGACGGCAATGAAATCGTGTTTGTCGCGCGCTTTCCCGGCCGCCATCTCTTCAATGTGGATATCGCCCTGGGCGCGCGCCTTCCCGCGCTCTACACGGCGTCCGGCATCGCCATTCTTTCCCGTCTTCCCGAGAAGCAACTGAAGGCCGTCATGGCGCGCACGCCGCTCGAACGCATGACGCCCTATACCGAAACTGATAAGAAGAAACTGCTTGAACGCGTGCATCAGGCATCGCGCCGGGGGTATAGCGTCATCGAGAATGAAACCGTGCTGGGCGACATCGCCGTTGCCGCGCCGATCACCGATCATGACGGCACCGCTGTCGCCGCCGTCAACATCTCGGTACCCACTACGCGCTGGACCATCGAGCGTGTCGAAGCGGAGCTGGTCAAGCACGTGCAGGTCGCCGCGACCTCCATCTCGAAGTCGCGGCTGCCGATGTCGCGCCGGTAATCAGCGTCCTTCGAAGATCGCCAGCTGCTTCTTCAGCTCGGCGCGCAGATTGCCCGACAGCGTGTCGTCTGCACGAAGCAGCGGCGCGAGCATGTCCGGCGCATTTACGCCGATTAGGTCCATGACCGACTTCATCGGGCCCGGATTGGTTTCGGCGAACGCGAGGTTCATCAGCGGGATCAGCGAGCGATGCATCGCGAGCGCTTCCTGCGTCTTGCCTGCGCTGGCGAGTTCGAAGATACGCCGCCACGCCGTGGGCAACAGCGACGCCGTCACGACGATACCGCCACGCGCGCCCGCCGCCACATGCAGCGGGAACAAGGTGTCTTCACCGCTCAACACCGCGAAGGAATCGTCGACGCCCGCGACCACGCGCAGGAAGTGATACATGTCGGTGTTGCACGCCTTCATGCCGATGATGCGTTCATGCTTCGACAACTCATGAATGACCTCGGGCGCAATTGCGATGCGCGTGCGGTACGGAATCTCGTACAGCAGGATGGGCACCGGAGATTCGTCGGCGTAGCGCAGGAAGTAGTCGCGAATGCCGGCCTGCGTCGGGTTCGTGTAATAGGGCGTCAGCACGAGCAAGGCGTCGGCGCCGGCGGCGGCGAAGTCCTTCGCGGCTTTCATTGCGTCGTGATATCCCGGATCGAGCACGCCGGCGATCACCGGAATGCGGCCCGCCGCTTCACGCGCGGTCAGTTCGACCATGCGCACGCGCTGTTCGCTCGACAGCGCGCCATATTCGCCCGTGCCGCCCAGTGGCAGCACGCCGTCGATGCCCTGTTCGAGCAGATAGCGCAGCAAGGCGCGGGTGGCATCGACGTTAATGGTGTCATCCGGATTCACCGGCGTGGGAATCGCGGGCAGGATGCCATGCAAGGATTGAGACGTCAGCAACATACGGTTTTCTCTAAATTTGAATGGCTCAGGGTGCCGTGCTTCGACGACGCAAGCGGTCAGCAATGGAAATCAGAATGGAGATGAACACGAACAGCAGCGTGGATACCGCAGCGATCACCGGTGAGATCTGCATCGTGGTCTCGTCCCAGAATTGCTTGGGCAACGTCGTGCTCAGCCCGCCCGAGGAGAACAGCGCGATGGTCAACTCATCGAACGAGGTCGCGAATGCAAACAGAAACGAGGACAACATGCCCGCGCTCAGGATCGGGAAGGTCACGCGTCTAAGTGTCGTGAAGGTGCGTGCGCCCATGCTTTGCGCGGCCAGATCAAGTCGCGTGTCGTAGTTGCGCAGCACCGCCATCATCGTGATCACCACGTATGGCACCGCGACCACCGTATGCGCCAGCACCAGTCCCAGCGACGAACCCACCAGACCGATCTTCGCGAAGAAGTAGAACACGCCCACCGCCAGGATCATGCGCGGCACCACGATCGGCGCCAGCACGAACGCCAGCATCGCCGCATTCCAGCGCAAGCCGCCGCGCACCAGCAGGAAGGCCGCAGGCGTGCCGATCGCCATCGACAACACGCCGGTGCCCACGCCCACCACCAGCGAACGCGTGGCAGCTTGCATCCACAGCGGCGAGTCCATCACCTGTTGGTACCACTGGAGCGATACGCCGTGCAGCGGCCAGGCGAGGCCCGAGGCGGAATCGAACGACAGCGGGATCATCAGGAACGCAGGCGCGCTCAGGAACACCAGGATCAGCGCGACCACGGTTCTCAGCGTCATGCCGTTGCCGTCGCCTGCGCGTTTCTTGCGCTTGGGGAGTACAGCAAGCAAGGCGTCTGTGGTGTTTGCCAATAGCATGAGCAATGCGTCGCCGACCTTGCGGCCCAGGCTGCCGTACTGCTTCGGGCTGCTCGCTGTGCTGCCACCGGTCATGGTCGACAGACCTACCATCCGGTCATACACCACGAACACCACCAGCACCACCGCCAGCAGCAGCACCGAGATCGCACCCGCGAAGCCCCAGTTCAACGCCTGCAGCACCTGATCGATGATCAGTTGCGTAATCATCGTCTCGTGACGTCCGCCCAAGAGCGTCGGCGTGATGAAGAAGCCGATTGCCGTCACGAACACCATCAAGGCCGAAGCAAACACCCCCGGCAACGACAGCGGGAAGTACACCTTCCAGAACGCCGTGCCCGGACGCGCACCGAGCGTCGATGCCGCGCTCGGCAAACGCCGGTCGATGTTCTCCATCACCGAGAGCATCGTCATGATGGCAATCGGCATCAGCGCGTGCGTCATGCCTACGATCACTGCCGGCAGGTTGTACAGAAGCCCGAGCGGCGTATCTACGAGCCCCAGGTGCTTCAGCACCCAGTTGAGCACGCCATTACGCCCGAGCAGCACGACCCACGCGAAGGTGCGCACCAGAAAGCTCGTCCAGAACGACAGCAGCACCCAGTACAGCAAGCGATTCTTGCGCTCGCGGGTGGCCGCCGAGATCAGGTACGCGACCGGATAGCCCACCAGCACCGAGAAGAAGGTCGTGAGCAACGACACCTTCATTGTCACCCACAGCACTTCCACATACACCGACGAGGCAAACAGCCGCTTGTACTCGGCCATCGTGAAGCCGCTCTGATTGTGGATGCTCAGCAGCAGCAATTGTCCGACTGGATAGATCAGGAACACCGTGAGTAGCACGATCACGGGTGCGGCCATCGCGGCCACGCGCAGCTTGCGGCTCAGGCGCGGGTTGCGCGCTTTGGCGCGCGTCGTACGATCATCGTGCGCGGTCATGGCGGAAGGGTTCATCGGCTTACCCCGCGATGGCGACAGCATCGGCGGGCGACCACGACAGCGTCAGCGTCTGGCCGATCTCATAGCGCGCGCCCAGCCGGTCGGTTGGAAACGACGCCACCAATTCGGCGGCTTCCGCGTTCTGCTGCTGGCGCTGCATGTACAGCTTGGTCATGCCGCCGGTCACCATGATGTCGGTGAGCTTGGCCAACATCGTTTCCGCGCTTGAATCGTTGTGACCGTTCACGCACAGGTTCTGCGGACGCAGCATCAGCTTGACCGGCTTGCCCGACTGCACCTGTGCGTCGTAGACCATCGCGCGGCCCTTGTCGATGCCTTGCATCGCGAGGCGTACCTGATCGCCGTCACGTGACGTCACCTGTGCATCCAGCAGGTTCGATTCACCGAGAAAGTCCGCCACGAACACATTCTTCGGACGGAAGTACAGATCAGCAGGCGTACCGAGTTGCGCAATCTTGCCCGCATCCATCAAACAGATACGGTCCGACATCGTCATCGCTTCTTCCTGATCGTGCGTCACGTAGATGATCGTCGTGCCCAGATCGCGGTGAATGCGCTTGATCTCCAGCTGCATGTGATCGCGCAGCTTCTTGTCGAGGGCGCCGAGCGGTTCGTCCATCAGGATGATCGAGGGCCGGTACACCATGCAGCGCGCCAGGGCGATGCGCTGCTGCTGCCCGCCTGAAAGTTCACGCGGATAGCGACCCGCCACATGCGGCAGATGCACCATCTCCAGCGCCTCGGCGACGCGCTTCTTTGCACTCGCCGCATCGACCTTGCGCATCTGCAACGGGAACGCGATGTTCTCCGCCACCGTCATGTGCGGGAACAGTGCGTAGTTCTGAAACACCATGCCGATGTCGCGGTCGTACGGCGCGCCGTCGGTGACGTCGACGCCGTTGATGCGGATCGAGCCGCCGTCCGCCTGCGCGAGGCCCGCGATGAGGCTCAGCAGCGTGGTCTTGCCCGAGCCGCTCGGGCCCAGCAGCGTCAGGAACTCGCCCTGCGCGACGTCGAGTTCGGTCGGCGCGAGCGCGACGAAGTCGCCGTATCGCTTGCACAGACCGCTGATCTGGAGATTGATGGTTGCCATGCGGATCTCTTCCTTGATGAACGATGCCAGGCCTTAAGTGAGAATCCAGCGGTTGAAGCGCTCGAGCGCCACGCTTTGATTCTCCTGCCAGTACTTCGCCTCGATATGCACGCCGGTCTTCATGTTGTCCGGGAACGTCGGGCAGTTCTTCGCCTGTTCCGGCTTCACATAGTTGAACGATTCCGGTTGCGTGAGACCCGCCGGGAAGTACTCGACGAGCGCGGCCTGACGCTTCGGGTCGCTGGCGAACTTGATGAACTCGCGGCAGGCGTCGGCGTTCGGGGTGCCCTTCAGGATCGCCCAGTTGTCGCAACCCCAGATGTTCTGGTTCCACACGATGCCCACCGGCGCGCCCGAGGCCATCGCCGATTGCGCACGCGAGGCCCACGTCGCGACCATCGCGACTTCACCCGAGTTGAGCATCTGTTCGACTTGCGCGCCCGTCGTCCACCACACATCCACTTGCTTTGAGATCTTGTCGAGGCTCGCGAACGCGCGATCGAAGTTGATCGGATAGACCTGGCTCGTCGATGCGCCATCGGCCATCATCGCTTCTTCGAGCGTATCGAACGGATACTTGCGGATCGAGCGGCGGCCCGGGAAATCCTTCACGTTCCAGAGGTCGGCCCACGAGCTCGGCGCCTTGCGGCCCTTGAAGGCATCAGTGCGATAGGCAAGCACGGTCGAATAGACATTGGTGCCGACGCCGTACGCCGACATGTATTGCTTGGGAATCTTGGCGATGGTCGGATCGGACTCGAGGTTGTGTGCCTCGAGATACTCCTTTGCGCCCGAGGTCAGCAGAAGAATCGCGGGCTGGCTGATCTTCGCCATGTCCCATGTGTAGCTGCCCGCCTCGACCATGCTCTTGATCTGTGCGGTCGGCTCGGCATTGGCCTGCACGCCCACCACTTCAATGCCGGTCTTCTCGAAGAACGGCTTGTAGTACACCGCGCCGTACGCCTTGGTGTAGATGCCGCCGTCGTCGCGCACGACGATGCGCTTGCTCGCCGCGCGCGAAGGCGTCCAGACGAACGGGAATGCGCCGGCCACGACGCCTGCGCCTACGGCCTTGATCGCCGAGCGGCGGGCGGGGTTGAGGATCGTCTTGTTGTTATCGTGCTTGGGTTTCATATCAGTCTCCTGCGGTAAGCGAGGGGCGGTGGTGGCTTGATGGGGAATGAATCAGAGCGGCGCGGCGGGAAAGAGACGCCCCGGGTTCATAAGATTCGCGGGATCGAGCGCATTTTTCACGGCGCGCATGATCGACAGTTCGGCGGCGGACTTGTAGTGCGTCATTTCCGACAAGCCCGTCTGGCCGACGCCATGTTCCGCGCTGAAGGTGCCGCCGAGCGCATGCGCGGCATCGTTTACGGCACGGCGCACGGCAGCGCCCGCGGCCGTCTGGTCGGGCAATGCGCTCCAGGCATCGAACGAGTACATCGGCACCAGATGAATGTTGCCGTCGCCCATATGGCCGACGATCACAATGCCGATCTGCGAATCGAGCGCGAGCACCGCTTGCGTGGCCTGTTCGATGAACGCCGGCACTGCCGACAATGGCACCGCGCAATCGGTGGTCAGCCCAATGCCGGCCTTCTTGTTGGCTTCCGTCACGCTGTGCCGCACTTCCCACAGTGCGGCGCGCTGCCGGTCGCTGCTCGCGATGATCGCGTCTTCGAGCAGGCCCGCTTCGGCGGCTTTTTCCAGCGTGTCCTGCAACACGCTTTCCATGTCGGATGCGCCTCGCGTGTCGCTAAGTTCGACCATCACGTGCCAGTCGTGCGCTCCTTCGAGCGGCGCGCGGCGATCCATCACGTGCTCGACGACCAGCTGCAACTGCCGTGCGTTCATCAGTTCGAACGCCGAGAGGCGCGAACCGCAGTTGGTCTGGAACATCCCGAGGATCGTCAGCGCGGCTTGCGGGTCGGTGGGCGCGAACCAGGCGAGCGCGTGATGCATGGGCAGCGGATGCAGCTTGATGGTGGCCGCCGTGATGATGCCGAGAGCGCCTTCCGCGCCAATAAAGAGATGCTTGAGGTCGATGCCGGTGTTGTCCTTGCGCAGCCCGCGCAAGCCGTTCCAGATGGTTCCGTCGGCCATGACCACTTCGAGGCCGAGCACGTTCTCGCGCGTATTGCCATAACGCAGCACGCTGGTGCCTCCGGCGTTCGTCGAGAGCGTGCCGCCGATCTGGCAGGAACCCTCCGCACCCAGACTCACCGGATACAGTCGCGCAACATCGGCGGCTGCATCCTGCACGGTCTTGAGGACACAGCCCGCTTCCACTTCCATCGAGCCGTTCGCGGCATCGATGCCGCGAATGCGGCGCATGCGCGTCAGACTTACGATGACTGGCGGCACTCCGTGCGCCGCCGGCACCGAGCCGCCGCACAGGCTGGTGTTGCCGCCTTGTGCGAGCAAGGGCACGCCCGCCGCCGCGCACAGGCGCACGACACCCGCGACCTGCTCCGTCGACGACGGCTGCACCACGCACAGCGCCGTACCGCGACAACGTCCGCGGAAGTCCTCGACGAAGCCGCCCATGTTTTCCGCGACGGTGATGACTGCACCATCACCTAGCAGACTGCGCAAACGGTCGATCAATTGAGATTCATCAAGCAAGGCAAGCTCCATTGAGGCGAGGGTTCCACCCGTTGTTTGAGGTAAGAATATGAGCACCAAAATTGAAATAAAATCACAGTGATTGAATAGCAATTAACGTCGATATGTTGCGATGCATTTTTCTTTCAGTTCAGACACTTACCTAGTTGAATACTTGATGGAAGGCTACGGCGGGACACGCCTGCGCGTTTGCGCATGACGGCAGACAGCGCGCACTGCTCGATTGTGTTGCGCTATGGTTTCCTCTTTCCTCCGAGAGGCAGTTGGCGTCTTGTCCGACGGTTTGCGGGGGTCAGGGGAAAATGCGCGGTGAAGTCTTCGACGGTTGTGGTCGGAACAGCGGCCATATCAAGCTTGGACAGACTGTCTCCCGTCGCATGTGCATAGGTTGAGGAGAGTGAGTTGGATGACCGGACTGCCTCCGTTACCTGCCCTTGCATCGCTGGGAATGCGACCGTCCGTTGAGGGTCGGAAGTATGCATTGCCGACGGGCCGCTTCTGGGCAATTCAATTCCATTGCCGCTTTCCAGCGAAAAGTTTGAAGAGCGGACGGACGCATGCCAACCTGTCGCTCACCGTTCGAATTAGTGCGAAGCGGCCATTCAGTTAAGCGACATAGTGATGGACTATCTGTGAGACCTGCGCCTGAGAAAAGGAAGGTCCAAACAGGCTCGACGCTAAGTACGGTGCCTGGTCTTCATCGTCGTACTGTGCCGATGGTACCGGGGCATCTGCATGCGGACCGCAAGGCGCTGCAGATCCTATCAGCCCGGGCGTCGTGTCGCCGCCGGTGCGCCATCGTTTTCAGACGGAGGCGTGTTGCGCAGAGCGGGCTCACCCGACAGATCTGTAGGCACTCATCGGCGCGCCAGCGAAACCAGAGGATGAGAATGTGCGCTGGGAAGCAGTGGCGATCGTACGAATGTCCGCATGCTCAGAGGCAAAGAGGTGATCACGGCCGACGCAAACATCTCGCAACGGGCGGCGAGCTTTTATAGCTAATATCGGCTAAACGTGAAAATGGGCACTCGGGTGGCCTTTCGAGCGAGTACCTAAGCAACCTTACTGCCTAAGCAGCTTTCACGCAGCCCAACGCGAAATTCTGGCAAAGCTTACATTGGCAATCTGCCGGAAATACTTGCAGTGCTTGGCGCGCCCGGCTGAGATCGAACCAGCAACCCCTGCCTTCCCGAAGCGCGCTCGATCGCACGTTATGGCAATCCAACGCATGCTTCAATACATTGCTCCCGCCGACCGCTTTCAAACCGGCATTCAAGCGAGTTCATCCCATCGTGAATGTGTTGCCGAGGCCGGGTTACACAGCGGTTACACGGACCTTAGAAAACAAAAAGCCCAGTCATAAAGACTGGGCTAAGTGCTTGAAATGATTGGTGGGGCGTGAGTGACTCGAACACTCGACCTACGGATTAAGAGTCCGCTGCTCTACCAACTGAGCTAACGCCCCCAACACAGAAATGAAATTATAGCGGGGTTATTTCAAAAAGCGCAAGTCCTTCGCCCGAAAATTTTCGCATCGCACCAACGGCCAGCCCGCAAATCAAAAACGTCCCGCCCGGTATCATCACGCACACAGCATAAAAACTCACAGCCATGGACGACTCCGCCATTCGCAATCTGCTGGACACGATCCTCGCGCCGTGGGTCCGCGAACTGCATCTCGCGCCGCAATCTTCCACGGAAGATTCGATCACGCTGCGTCTGCCGCACGCCGATCATCTGCGGCACGCGGGCGGAGTCATCTGCGGTCAGGTCTTCATGGCCGCCGCCGATACCGCGATGGTCGTCGCCATCTCCCACGCAATGGGCGGCTTCGTTCCCATGACCACCGTCTCGCTCAACACGACCTTCATGCGCCCGGTCAAGTCCGGCGATGTCCTCGTCACCGCGAAAATCCAGCGACGCGGCCGCAATCTCGTCTTCGGCGAAATCGAGCTTCGCGGCGACGACGGCGAACTCGCCGCTCACGCGACCACGACCTACGCATTCATCAACCCGACGCATCAGCAAAAGGCTTAAGCAGCAAACATGTTCGATCAAGTCGTATTCGCAGGCGGCGGCAATCGCTGCTGGTGGCAGGCAGGTTTCTGGGACGTCATCCAGCCGCAACTCGATCTCAAGCCGCGCATCATCGCGGGCATCTCGGCGGGCGCGGCCACCGCCTGCATGCTCTACACGAACAACGCGCAATGGGTGATGAAGTACTACGCAAAAGCCCTGAGCGGCAACACGAAGAACGCCTATTGGGGCAACCTGCTGCGCGGTCAGTCCGTGTTCCCGCATTACCGCATCTACCGTCAGGCGCTGCTCGATATTTTCGCGGAACGCTTCGGCGCGCTGCAAACGGCGCCGGAAATTCGCATCGGCGTGTCGCATCTGCCGCGCTGGCTCGGGGCGCGCAGCGCGGTGGCGGCGGGCATCATCGCGTATAACATCGAAAAGTACGTGCGCAAGACGCTGCATCCGACGCTCGGCACCGCGCTCGGTTTTCATCCGGAGTTCGTCACCGCGCAAGAGTGCGCGACGCTGGAGGACCTCGCCGACCTCATCCTGCAGTCGTCGAGCACGCCGCCTTTCACGCCGATTTTGCGGCGCAACGGTCGTCCCGTGCTCGATGGCGGCATGGTCGATAACGTGCCCGTCTCCGCGCTCGATGCATCGCCGGGAACGGTGCTCGTCATGGTCACGCGGCTGTATCCGCGCGAGCGCATGTTCGTGGTGCCGCACGGCGAGCAGCGACGCATCTACGTTCAGCCGTCGCGCAAGGTGCCAATTTCGAGCTGGGACTATACGAGCCCCGCGCAGATGCAACACGCGTACGATCTGGGCCGCGCCGATGCCGACGATTTCCTCGCGCATCTGCCGCGTCTTCTGGAGGCAGCTTCACATCTCGACTAGAGCCAAGGAGCAGAACGTGGCGAAGAAGCACACCTATACGCTCAGCGTCGCGTGGACAGGCGATCTCGGTTCGGGCACGTCCGCCTACGACGCTTATTCGCGCGACCATCTCGTGCGCGTGGCGAACAAGGCCGCGATAGAAGCGTCGAGCGATCCCGCCTTTCGCGGCAATCCTGCGCGCCACAATCCGGAGGAGTTGTTCGTGGCGTCGGTGTCGTCGTGTCACATGCTCTGGTACTTGCATGTGTGCGCGACCAACAAGATCGTCGTGACCGGATATGTCGATGAAGCCATCGGCACGATGCAGGAAGATAAGGACGGCAGCGGCCGTTTCATCGACGTGACGCTGCATCCGCGCGTGACCATCGGCGCGGGGAACGACGCCGAGTTAGCCGCGCGTCTGCATGAAGACGCGCATCGCTATTGCTTCATCGCGAACTCGGTGAATTTCCCGGTGCGATGCGAGCCTTCGATCGAGGTATCGACGCTTTAGCGAAAGCCGCGCGGCCGCTCGCTCTTGCGCTCAACGCCGCCGCGCGTGCTGCAACGCTTCCGGATTCGACACGCTCGACTTGTCGCCGGCGTCGAAGGCCAGAATGTTCCTGAACGCCGCGCCGAAGTAGAGCTCGTAACTCTCGCGCTCTACGTAGCCGATGTGCGGCGTGCAGATCACGTTCTCCATGCGCAAGAGTCCGTAGCCTTGCAGAATCGGCTCGCTCTCATAGACATCGGTGGCGACCATGCCCGGCCGGTTGTGATGCAGCGAATTGAGCAGCGCGTTCTCTTCGAGCAATTCGGCGCGGCTCGTGTTGACGAAGAGCGCGGTCGGCTTCATGCGCATGAGGTCTTCCGTTCGAACGATGCCGCGCGTTTCATCGCTCATACGTAGATGGACGGTGAGCACGTCGCTCTGTTCGAAGAGCGCTTCGCGGCTTTCGGCGACGGCGAAGCCATCGTCGCGTGCTGCCTGCAACGAATGCTCGCGGCCGAACACCAGCACATTCATGCCGAACGCCTTGCCGTAGCCCGCGACCAACTGGCCGATCTTGCCGTATCCCCAGATGCCGAGCGTCTGTCCGCGCAGCACTTGTCCCAAGCCGAAGTTTGGCGGCAGTGCAGAGGTTTTCAATCCAGATTGCTGCCACGCGCCCTGTTTGAGATTCGCGACGTATTGAGGAATGCGCCGCTGTGCCGCCATGATGAGCGCCCAAGTAAGCTCGGCCGGCGCGACCGGCGAACCCGTGCCTTCGAGCACGGCGATACCGCGTTCGGTACAAGCGTCGATGTCGATATGTCCGCCGCCCGCGCGCCCGGTCTGGCTGATCATGCGCAGCTTCGGGCACTTGTCGAGAAGCTGGGAACTAATGCGCGTGCGTTCGCGAATGAGCACGAGGGCATCTGTTTCCGACAGTCTGCTAGCCAACTGTCCGAGCCCGCGCACCGTGTTATTGAAGACCTTCACCTCATGGTCATCGAGCAAATGGAAGCAATCGAGCTTCCGAACGGCGTCCTGGTAGTCGTCGAGAATGGCGATTTTCATGTGCATTGATTAGCTTTTGTTGGGCATCAAACGTGCTGCTCGATTGAACTCGCGAGACAATGAATCACGCACTAACTTCGGGTAACTACCGATAAATATGCGCTTCATCCATGTACGCGCTGCATCACGGTAGGAGTGTGACGCGGTGTTATGCTTGACTCCCAATTTTTGAATGACCGCGAACGAATGCGCTAAAAATAAAGAATCACAGCGCACACTGCGGAAAACGCGGTTAGGCAGGAGGAGACAGGCCACTTAGTATCTCTTTTTAACAGTTTGTTCCTTTAAGGCGCAAGGCGCAAAGTCGCTCGCTTGAGCGCCTGAGGAACACACGCCCACGACGCGCAAACGGCTCACGAACCGTTCTTCATGCGCCAACGCGCATGAAGCGCCCGGCGGTTCAGTCGCAAAAAGCCTCTCGCATGCAGCGTCGTTGGGCCACCGGTTTTCATTGCAGAGAACGGAGAAGCTCGATGAACCAGCCCGCAGTAGTCGAAGACAACAAAACCGCCGCAGATCTTGAAGCACCGGCCTATGTACGACATCGAAGATTGATCGATTGGGTGCAGCAGGTCGCGGCCCTCACGAAGCCGGATCGCATCGAATGGTGCGATGGGTCGCAAGCGGAATACGACCGCCTTTGCGAACAGATGGTCGCCGCCGGCACGATGAAGAAGCTCAACCCCGCCAAACGCCCCAACTCTTTTCTAGCCTGTTCCGATCCCACGGATGTGGCGCGCGTCGAAGACCGCACGTTCATCTGCTCGCAACGCCCCGAAGACGCTGGTCCCACGAACAACTGGATCGACCCGCAGGAAATGCGCGTGACGCTCGATGGCCTCTTCGATGGCTCGATGCGTGGCCGCACGATGTACGTCGTGCCGTTCTCGATGGGTCCGCTCGGTTCGCCAATCGCGCACATCGGCGTGGAGTTGTCGGACAGCCCGTATGTGGTCACGAACATGCGGATCATGACGCGCATGGGCCGCGAAGTGTATGACGTGCTCGGCGACGACGGCGAGTTCGTGCCGTGCGTGCATTCGGTCGGCGCGCCGCTTTCGGATGGTCGCAAGGACGTGCCCTGGCCGTGCAACGACACGAAGTACATCGTGCACTTTCCGGAATCGCGCGAGATCTGGAGCTTCGGGTCGGGATACGGCGGCAACGCGCTGCTCGGCAAGAAGTGCTTCGCGTTGCGTATCGCATCGACGATGGGCCGCGACGAAGGCTGGCTCGCCGAACACATGCTGATCCTCGGCGTCACGTCGCCTGCCGGACGCAAGTACCACGTCGCGGCGGCGTTTCCTTCGGCGTGCGGCAAGACCAATTTCGCGATGCTGATTCCGCCGCAAGACATGAACGGCTGGAAGGTGACGACCATCGGCGACGACATCGCCTGGATCAAGCCCGGCCGCGATGGCCGTCTCTACGCGATCAATCCGGAAGCCGGCTATTTCGGCGTCGCGCCGGGCACGAGCGAGAAGACCAACTTCAACGCAATGGCGACGCTCAAGGAAAACGTGATCTTCACCAATGTCGCGCTCACCGATGACGGCGACGTGTGGTGGGAAGGCATGACCGATAAGCCGCCCGCGCATCTCACCGACTGGCAAGGCCGCGACTGGACGCCGGAACTCGCGAAGGAAACCGGCGCTAAAGCCGCGCATCCGAACGCGCGCTTCACCGTGTCGGCATCGCAATGTCCGTCGATCGACGCGGACTGGGAGAATCCAGCAGGCGTCGCAATCGATGCCTTCATCTTCGGCGGCCGGCGTTCGAACACGGTGCCGCTCGTGACCGAGGCACGCGACTGGAAAGAGGGCGTCTACATGGCCGCGACCATGGGCTCCGAAACCACGGCGGCCGCTGCCGGCCAGCAAGGCGTCGTGCGCCGCGATCCGTTCGCGATGCTGCCGTTTTGCGGCTACAACATGAGCGACTACTTCGATCACTGGCTCAAGATGGGCGAGCGCCTCGAAGGCATGAACGCGAAGTCGCCGAAGTTCTTCTGTGTGAACTGGTTCAGAAAGGGCGCGGACGGCAAGTTCGCGTGGCCCGGCTTCGGTGAAAACATGCGCGTGCTGAACTGGATGGTCGGGCGCATCGAAGGCACGGCGGCGGGCGAGGAACACGCGTTCGGCATCTCGCCGCGTTACGAGGACATCGACTGGGGCGGCATGAACTTCACGCGCGAGCAATTCGAGCAGGTCATTTCCGTCAACGATACCGCCTGGCGCGACGAACTCGCCCTACACGACGAGCTCTTCGCGAAGCTCCATCAAGGCTTGCCGGATGCGCTTCCGGAGGCCAAGGCGGATATCGAACGGCGTCTGGCGGCCTGATTCCCGTCGTAGCAAGCGCTCCGTGATTACGCTCACGGAGCGCATCAATCCCCAAATGCAAATCTGCCGATGCCGGTTCGCATTTTCTTCCGCTAACCCGCCAAAATTGGCGCGGCCAGCTTGACCAAAAATCTCGGCTTGTGGCGCGTGCGTTCGAGTGTTGTGCGGCCGACAACAATCGGCGATCTTTCGTTCGCGTAAGCCGCCATTTTCATCGGAAATTTCCGAAAAAACTCCGCGCCCTCGCAACTTCTGCACGAAATCGCTAGTCCTAGGATAATTCTGAATAGCTTTTCAGCAGAAATTGAAAGCCGCCTCGCGGCAGGAGTTGTCCCATGGATCATTTGCAGTCGATGAGAGTATTCATTCGCGTGGCCGATCTCGGCAGCTTCGCCCGCGCGGCGAACGCGATGGATATCTCCAATGCGGTGGCAACGCGCCATGTCGCCGACCTCGAAGGTCGCCTCGGCACGCGTTTGCTGAACCGCACGACGCGCAGCCTTTCGCTCACGGAGTCCGGGCAGGTTTATCTGGAGCGCGCGCGGCAGATTCTCGATGAACTGGAAGATGTCGAGCAAATGGTGGTTGCGCGGAATCACGAGCCAATGGGTTCGTTGAGAATTGTCGCCCCGGTGGTGTTCGGTCTGCATAATCTCGCGCCCGTGTTACAGACATATGCACAGCGCTATCCCAAAGTCGTACCCGACGTGACGCTCGTGGATCGTCAGGTCGATCTGGTCGAGGAAGGTTTCGATGTGGGCATCGTGATCGCGCGGCAAGTGAAAAGCGCGAGCGTCGTTACGCGGCGTCTGACCACCGGCTGCATGACCGTCTGCGCCACGCCCGCTTACCTCGAATCGCACGGCACGCCAACGCGCCCCGAACATCTGCTCGAGCATCCGTGTCTGAGCTTGCCCGCCGAGTATTGGGGCGATGAACGCGTGTTCACCGGCCCGGACGGCGAAGTGCGGGTGCGGCCGACCAACGTGATCATCGCGAACAACACGGAAATGCTGCGCCAGTTTGCGCTGCTCGGCATGGGCATCGCGATTCTGCCGAGCTATCTGATCGGCAACGATACGACGCGCGGCCAGCTCGTACGCCTGCTCGGCGACTTCCAGTTGCCGCAAGTGGAGATCAACGTGGCTTATCCGAGCCGTCGGCATCTGCCGGCGAAGGTGCGCACGTTCATCGATCACCTCGTCGAGTATTTCAGCCAGACGCCCAATCATCAGCTCGGTGAACAGTGGATCCGCGATGGCATGGGCCGGCCCGCGGTATCGACTGCGCCGCCGCCGCACTACGGGCGCGCCGAAGAGGAAGTGGCGTCGCGTTCGCGTTCGAATCAGAGTGAACTCGGCCCGAAGCTGGCCAAGCCGACGCGTCCGCGTGGCCGCTTGCCGGCGGCGTCGCCATACTGAACACGGCTGCGCCGCCAATGACAAAAAGCCCCGCGAATTGCTTCGCGGGGCTTTTTCTTTTCGACGCGAGCTCAAGCTAGCTCGTCTTGCGCGCAGCGGTCTTTTTCACCGCGGCTTTTTTCGCAGGCGCTTTCTTCGCCGCGACCGTCTTGGTCGCGGGCTTGGCGCGCGTCGTCTTGGCGGCTACGGCGACATCGCTATCGCCTTCGTCGCCGTTATCGGCTGGCGCTTCCGTTGCCGCGCCGCGCTTCGCTGCCGTCTTCGCGCCGGGTTTGGCTTCCTTCTTCTCGAATTCGAAGCCGATCTTGCCGTCCGGCTGCTTGACGAGAAACGCCTTGAAGTTGCGGCCCGTGCGCGATGACTTGAAGTTGGTCAGCAAGTCGGTGCGTCCTTCGTTCAGCAGCTTCTCCATCTGCTCACGCGCGATTTCCTGCTGCAGGATGACCTTGCCCGAGCGGAAGTCGCAGGTCTTCGGATTCGCGACGTAGTTCTCGCAGACGTAGCTCATGCCGTGCTCGTACACGCGCGACTGGCACTTCGGGCACGCGCCGACCGGCGTCTGCTCGGAAAAGTCGGGCGGTTCTCCGTCTTCGCCGCCGTTGTCCTGACCGAAATCGAACTCGAGCTTGAAGTTCTTGATCTCGTCGTCGAAAGCGAGCTTCAGGATGGCCGAGAACGGACGGCCCATCTTGCTGCGGAAACCCGACAGCGGTCCGATGGTTTTCTCGCGCAACAACTCCTCGACTTCAGGAATCTCGAACTGACGTCCGCCCGGAATCTTCGAGATGGAAAATTCGCACTTGGTACACGCGAAGCGGCGATAGTTCTCCTTCACCTGCGACTCGCAGTGCGGACACGGCGTTTCGAGCGTGGCGTAGTCGCCTGGGATCGTGTCGGAGTCGTATTCCTTCGCGCGCTTGACGATGGTCTGCGTCATGCGGGCGATTTCCTGCATGAACGCATCGCGATGCAAATTGCCGCGCTCCATCTGCGACAGCTTGTGCTCCCACTCGCCGGTCAGTTCCGGCGCCGTCAATTCCTCGACGCCCAGACCGCGCAGAAGCGTCATCAACTGAAATGCCTTGGCAGTCGGAATCAGTTCGCGGCCTTCGCGCACCATGTACTTCTCGCCCAACAGACCTTCGATGATCGCCGCGCGCGTGGCCGGCGTGCCGAGCCCTTTCGCTGCCATCGCTTCGCGCAACTCTTCGTCTTCGACGAGCTTGCCCGCGCCTTCCATGGCCGAGAGCAACGACGCTTCGTTGTAGCGCGCGGGCGGCTTGGTGACGAGACCGTGAGCGGCGACCTTGTCGACATCGACCTGTTCGTTTTTCTGCACCGGCACGAGATTGCCTTCCTCGCCCGCCGCTTCGCGACCGTAGACCTGCAGCCAGCCCGGCTCGACGAGCACCTTGCCCTCGGTCTTGAAGTGATGCCCCGAGACTTCGGTGATCCGCGTCGTCACCAGATATTCCGCCGCCGGGAAGAACACGGCGAGGAAGCGCTTGACCACGAGGTCATACAGCTTCTGCTCGGGCTCGGACAACGCCTTGGGCGCCAGAAGCGTGGGGATGATGGCAAAGTGATCGCTGATCTTCGAGTTGTCGAAGATGCGCTTGTTCGGCTTCACCCAGCCCTTGTCGAGCACTTGCTTCGCGAACGGCAGATAGTTGTTGCTGTCCTTGAGCATGGTCAGCGTGTCCTTGACCGTGCCGAGATAGTCTTCCGGCAGCGCGCGTGCATCGGTACGCGGGTAGGTCAGGACCTTGTGCTTTTCATACAGCGCTTGCGCGAGGCCGAGCGTGTTCTTCGCCGAAAAGCCGAAGCGGCTGTTGGCTTCGCGCTGAAGACTCGTCAGGTCGAAGAGCAGCGGCGACATTTGCGTGGACGGCTTCGATTCTTCCGTCACGGTGCCGGTCTTGTCGCGACAAGCCGCCACCACGGACTCGGCCGCGGCGAGACTCCACAGACGCGAGTCGCGCTGTTCGGGATCGTTCTCGACGCGCTTGAACTTCGGGTCGAACCAGCGGCCTTCGTAAATACCCTTCGCCGCGACGAATTCGGCGCGCACTTCCCAATAGTCGCGAGGCACGAAGCGGCGAATCTTTTCCTCGCGTTCCACGACGATAGACAACGTTGGCGTCTGAACGCGGCCCACGGTGGTCAGGAAGAAACCGCCGCCCTTGCTGTTGAACGCGGTCATCGCGCGCGTGCCGTTGATGCCAACGAGCCAGTCCGCTTCCGAGCGACAACGGGCTGCATCGGCGAGCGGTTGCATGTCGGCGTCGCTACGCAGATGCGCAAATCCGTCGCGGATGGCGGCGGGCGTCATCGACTGCAGCCACAGGCGCTGGACCGGCTGCTTCGCCTTCGCGTGCTGCGCAATCAGACGGAAGATCAGTTCGCCCTCACGCCCCGCGTCGCAGGCGTTGATGAGCCGGTCGACATCCTTGCGCTTGAGCAGCTTTGTCAGAACCTTCAGCCGTGATTCGCTTTTCGCGATGGGATTCAGGTCGAAATGCGGCGGAATGACCGGCAGATTGGCGAAGCTCCACTTCCCGCGCTTGACGTCGTATTCCTCCGGGGCCGCGATTTCGAGCAAATGGCCGACCGCGGACGAGAGCACGTAGTCGTCGCTCTCGTAATACTCGTCATGTTTCGTGAAGCCGCCCAGCGCACGCGCGATGTCGTTCGCGACGGAAGGCTTCTCAGCGATGATCAGGGCTTTGGACATGACTCAATATAGTAGGTATTTGGCAGCGGTCCGATTTGGACTGCATTAACGCCGCTTTATAGCACAGGCTTTGTTCGATGCGCGCCGAAGCACGAATTGCGACGCTCGCCGTATAGTTCCGCGAGCTTCGTTTCGCGACGCCGCGCGCACGCACTTTTCTACGCCGTGGCAAGCGCCGGACGCAGTTTCGGCGCGCCCGCCATGTTCGGCAGCGCGGTCAGATCGACCAGCATGCGTTCGACGATGGCAGCCTGCGGCAACACGGTGCCGAAGAAGCGGGTCGTCACCGAGTCCTCGATGAGAATGGTCGGGAAATTCTCGACATCGAGGTCATCGAAACGGTCCGCGTGATTTTCGATATCGATCCACGCGAAGCAGATTTCCGGATGCGCCGCCGCCAGTTTGTCGAAACCTTCGCGATATTCGCGGCAGGTTCCGCACCATTCGGCGCACAGACAGGCGACGAACAAGGTGCCGGGCACGGCGATGCGCTCGGCGATCTCATCGGCATCGGTATCGAGATTCAGCGCGGACATGGCGTTTCTGGCGTCCTTTCGTCTGGGGTTTGGCGTCGTACTCATTTTTCGCGAATGTAGCACGACGCAACTTCACGAGCGTTCGAGCGCCGTCACGCGTCCGCCCGGCAAGGCCGCGATCAAGCCCGATAATTCGAGTTGCAGCAGGGCGCTTTGCAGCGCGGCTCCGTCGAGATCGGTGCGGGCAGCGAGATTTTCAAGCGTCGCGGGTGCATGGCCGAGCGCGGCGAGCACGCGGGCGGCTTCGTCGGTCTCGGGTTTGCCGGGCAGACGCGCCGAAGCCCACGAGGCGTTTGCCGGAGCCGGTGCCTTGCCGCGCTTTTTGCGACGTGTGGCGGGAAAGCCGAATTCCTCCAGCACGTCTTCCGGCGTTTCCACGAGCTTCGCGCCCTGCTTGATGATGCGATGACAACCCTGCGACAGCGGCGCGTGGATCGAACCGGGCATGGCGAAAACATCGCGGCCCATTTCGTTGGCAAGCCGCGCGGTGATGAGCGAGCCGGAGCGCATTGCCGCCTCGACGATCAAAACGCCCTGCACCAGGCCCGCGATGAGCCGGTTGCGCTGCGGGAAGTTGGCGGAGCGCGCGGGCGTGCCGAGCGGCCATTCGGACACGATCACGCCATCGCGGGCGATTTCGTGCGCGAGCTGATGATGCAGCGACGGATACACGAGATCCGCGCCCGTCCCGATGACGGCGATCGTGCCTGTGGCGCCGTCCAGCGCGCCCCGATGCGCCGCGCCATCGATGCCGAGCGCGAGCCCCGACGCGACGGCAAGCCCGGCGTCCGAGAGCGCGCGCGCGAACCGGCGCGCGTCTTCGAGTCCTTGCGGCGTGGCGTTCCGGCTGCCGACGATCGCCACCGCGCGCGCTTGCAGCAAGTCGGTTCGCCCTTTCGCGTACAAGAGCGCGGGCGGATCGGGCATGGTGAGGAGCGCTTGCGGATACGCGGTATCGGCGAAAGTGAGAATGTGATTGCCGGGTTCGGCGGCCCATTCCAGCACGCGTTCAATATAGTTGCCGAATGGCACGCCTTCGACTTCGGCGGGCGGCGCGAGCGCGGCGGTCGCGGCATCGGTGTTGGTGACTTCGGCGAGCGAGGCGAAACTTTCGGCTAAAACGTGCTTCGGTCCGCCAAACGCGCTCAAGAGCGCGCGCAGGGCGGCGGGACGCAGTCCCTTTGCATGCGTGAGCCGCAGCCAGGCGGAAAGTTCGTCGAGGTCCGTGGTGAGCGCTTCCGGTTGAGGCTCGGTCGGCGGTAAGGCGGTCGTCATGTTAAGATTTTTGGTCCCGGAACGTAATTAAGAAGTGTCGCCCGCCCGTGTGTTCAGGCCGAGCGACGCCGGTTGGCCGCTTGCCGGCGGCGTTGAATCCAGCGGATTCACCCGCATATCTTCGGCATGCCGCCATCCACCCGCAACCTGGCCGAATGGCCGACTTCACACGCGTCGCGGCGCGCGTAGATAATCCGAATCATGGCTCTGCTCAAGATACTGAACTACCCGGACAAGCGGCTGCACAAGGTGGCGAAGCCCGTCGCCGTCGTGGACGACCGCATTCGCAAGCTCGTCGCCGACATGGCCGAAACCATGTACGCGGCACCCGGCGTCGGCCTCGCCGCGACTCAGGTGGACGTGCACGAGCGGGTAATCGTCATCGACGTATCGGATGCACACGACGAACTGCTCGTCTTCATCAACCCGGAGATCGTCTGGGCGAGCGAGGTCAAGAAAGAGTGGGAAGAAGGCTGCCTCTCGGTGCCGGGCATCTACGACTTCGTCGAACGGCCGGACAAGGTGCGCGTGAAGGCGCTCAACGAGAAAGGCGAAAGCTACGAACTGGACTGCGATGGCCTGCTTGCCGTGTGCATCCAGCATGAAATGGATCATCTGGCGGGTCACGTGTTCGTCGAATATCTCTCGACGCTCAAGCAGACGCGCATTCGCGGCAAGATGAAGAAGCTCGAAAAGGCGCTGTAAAGCGCTTTATGTTGTCTCAAGGGTAGTAACAATCGATGACTCAATCGCTGCGTGTCGTTTTCGCCGGTACGCCGGAATTTGCCGCCGCCGCGCTCGCGGCTATCCACGCGGCCGGATTTCCCGTGCCGCTGGTTCTGACCCAGCCCGACCGGCCTGCTGGCCGTGGCATGAAGCTGACCGCCAGCCCCGTCAAGCGTTTTGCCGTCGAACACGGGCTTACGGTCGCGCAGCCCACGTCGCTCAGGCGCGCGGGGAAGTATCCGCAAGAAGCCGCCGATGCCATCGAGTTGCTGCGCGCCACGCCGCACGACGTGATGGTGGTCGCCGCTTACGGGCTCATCCTGCCGCAGGAAGTGCTCGACATTCCGCCGCGCGGCGCCATCAACATCCACGCTTCGTTGTTGCCGCGCTGGGGGGGGGGGGCGCCCCGCCCGCGCCCCCCCGCACCGGCCCCCCCCGCACACCGCCATACGCTCAAGAAAAATCACCCCCCCCACCACAACCCCCCCCAGAACCCCC
>NZ_JALQDA010000003.1:0-254678 GCF_023631485.1 Caballeronia sp. GAFFF2
CCCCACCACCCCCCCCCCCCCCCCCCCCCCCCCCCCCCCCCCCCCCCCCCCCCCCACCCCCCCCCCCCCCCCCCCCCCCCCGCCCGCGCGGGCGCCCCCCCCCCCCCCCCGCGCCGCGCCGATCCATCGCGCGATCGAAGCGGGCGACGCCGAATCGGGCATTACGCTCATGCAAATGGACGCGGGCCTCGACACCGGCGCGATGATCCGCGAGGGCCGCACGGCTATTGGCGCGGACGACACCACCGCCACGCTGCACGACCGCCTTGCGAAACTTGGCGCGGATCTGATCGTCGCGGCTCTCCGCGACCTCGAACGCGACGGCGCGCTGCCATCGACACCGCAGCCTGACGACGGCACGACCTACGCACAGAAAATCGCCAAGAACGAGGCCGCGCTCGACTGGCGGCGTCCGGCGGAAACGCTTGCGCGTCAGGTGCGCGCGTTCGACCCGTTCCCCGGCGCGTTCGGCACGCTCGATGGCGTCGCGATCAAGATCTGGTCCGCGCAGCCGGTGAGCGGCGAGTGGCAAGCCGATCCGGGCACCATCGTGGATGTGTCGGCGGAAGGAATCGTCGTCGCCTGCGGAACGGGCGCGCTCAGGCTCACGCAGTTGCAAAAGCCCGGTGGCAAGCGCCTGCCCGTGCGCGAGTTTCTCGCGGGCGCGCCGCTTACCCGAGGTCAGCGTTTCGCGCTGCAGGAAACCGATTCGGACGCTTGACCCAGGCTTGAAGCACGCGCGACGGACATGTAACGCATGCGTCGCGCGGCGCTAGAATCGTGAATCTTCAACACGCGCACGCTTGGAGTTTCCGATGCTCGGCATTACCGGTTTTGCCTTCTTTCTCGTCGCCGTCTTTCTGCTGAATGTCACGCCCGGCCCCGATACCGCCTATATCGTCGGGCGCAGTGTCGCGCAGGGACGCGGCGCGGGAATCGTATCCGCGCTCGGCATCTCGGCGGGCTGCATCGTTCATACGCTCGCGTGCGCATTCGGATTGACGGCGATTCTCGCGGCATCGGCCACGGCGTTCACCGTCGTCAAGATCGCTGGCGCGATCTACCTGATTTATCTCGGCGTGCGGCTCATTCTCACGAAGCACGACAAGGCCGTAGACGCCCACGCAGCTCGAACCAGCGCGCAAGCCGCGCCAAAATCACTGCATCAATTGTTCGCGCAAGGCTTCGTCACGAACGTGCTGAATCCGAAAGTCGTGCTGTTTTTCGTCTCGTTCTTTCCTCAATTCGTCGCGGCGGACAGCCAGCACAAGACGCTCGCGTTTCTCACACTCGGACTCGTGTTTATCGCCATGAGCACGGTCTGGAACAGCTTCGTTGCGTGGATCGCGGGCAGCGTCACCGAACGTTTTTCGGGCAAACCGGGGATGAAAAAGTGGCTGGATCGCGGTGTGGGCACGGCGTTCGTCGGCCTGGGACTGAAGCTCGCGACGTCACATCGCTGAACGCAACAACCCGATTGAATTTTTCGCGGATGCCCCTATCTAACGATTTGCTTACAATGAGCGTCCTGGCCAGTGTGGCCGGGACCATCGCGCAAATTGCGCACCGTATTAGGGATAGGAGTTCCTGACATGTTCAATTGGGTCAAAACCGCGATGCTGATGGCTGCGATCACGGCCCTCTTCGTCGTGATCGGCGGGATGATCGGCGGGTCGAAGGGCATGATGCTCGCGCTCGTCGTCGCGCTCGGCATGAATTTCTTTTCGTATTGGTTCTCGGACAAGATGGTCCTGCGCATGTACAACGCGCAGGAGGTCGACGAAACCACTGCGCCGCAGTTTTATCGCATGGTGCGCGACCTGGCCACGCGCGCTCAGTTGCCGATGCCGCGTGTCTACCTCATCAACGAAGACGCGCCGAACGCGTTTGCAACCGGTCGCAATCCGGAACACGCGGCCGTCGCGGCGACCACCGGCATCCTGCGCGTGCTGTCCGAGCGCGAAATGCGCGGCGTGATGGCGCACGAACTGGCGCACGTGAAGCATCGCGACATTCTCATCTCGACCATTTCGGCGACGATGGCCGGTGCAATCTCCGCGCTAGCTAACTTCGCCATGTTCTTCGGTGGCCGCGATGACGAAGGGCGCCCGTCGAACCCGATTGCGAGCATCGCGGTGGCTATCCTCGCGCCTATTGCGGGCGCGTTGATCCAGATGGCCATTTCTCGCGCGCGTGAATTCGAGGCGGATCGCGGCGGCGCGGAGATTTCCGGCGATCCACAGGCGCTCGCCAGCGCGCTCGAGAAAATCCACGCGTACGCGTCCGGCGTGCCGTTCCCCACGGCGGAAGCGCACCCGGCCACGGCGCAGATGATGATCATGAATCCGCTGTCGGGCGGCAGCATCGCGAACTGGTTCTCGACGCACCCGGCGACGGAAGAACGCGTCGCGCGCTTGATGGAAATGGCGCGCACCGGGCGCATGTAATCCGGGGCGTCGTTACGACGCGTAACACCGAAGGCCGTTCCAGTCACGCTGGCGCGGCCTTTTTCCTTTTGTGGTGCGAAACGCGCAAGCACCGGGCCACGAAGCCTTGCACGTTACAATCGTCGTTCGAATCGATGTTCACACGAAGTCGCACGACCTTACACATGACCGACAAGCCTTCCCGGCGACCTTCCACCGCGCCGCACTCGGCGCGCGGAGCGACTCATTTGAGCGCGCTGCATCTTGCTCCCGATTCCCTTGCGTTCGCGCTCGACGGCGCGGCGCAGGCGGTCGGCGCCGTGCGCGCGGGATCGGCGTTGCCGGCCGCCTTGCAGACGGTTATCGCCGCGGGCAGACAGCCGGCGGCGCGGGGCGCGATTCAGGACATTGCGTATCGCGCGATGCGCCGTCTCGCACTTGCCGATGCGCTTTTGCATAAGCTCGTCCGCAAGGCGCCGCCGCCGCACGTGGCCAACGTGCTGGTCTGCGCGTTCACGCTGCTCACCGACGACGAAGCGCACGCGGCCTACGCGCCGTTCACCGTCGTCGATCAGGCGGTGACCGCCATCGCCACGCGCCGCGAGTTTGCTTTCGCGAAGGGCCTCGTCAACGCCGTGCTGCGCGGCTTTCTGCGCGAACGCGATGCGCTCCTCGAAGAAGCGCGTGTGAGCGAAGTCGCGCGCTGGAATTATCCGCAATGGTGGATCGACGCCGTGAAGCGCGGTCAGCCGGACGCGTGGCAAGAGATTCTCGATGCGGGCAACGTGCAGGCGCCGCTCACGCTGCGTGTGAACGCGCGTCACGCCACCGTCGATGCCTATCTCGAACGCTTGCGGCAGGAACATATCCAAGCGGAAGCCGCCGGTCTGCACGCGGTGCGCCTTGAAACACCGCTGCCGGTCGAGCGTATTCCGGGCTTCGCGGATGGCGTCGTGTCCGTGCAGGACGCGGGCGCGCAACTCGCGGCACAAGCGCTCGACGCGCGTGACGGCATGCGCGTGCTCGACGCGTGCGCCGCGCCTGGCGGCAAGACCGGTCATATCCTCGAACGCGCGAATGTCGAACTCGTCGCGCTGGAAAGCGATGCGACTCGCGCGGGACGTATCGGCGAAAATCTCGCGCGCCTCAAGCTGCACGCCGAGATTTGCGTAGGCGATGCCGGCGATCCTTCGCAATGGTTCGATGGCGCGCCGTTCGATCGCATTCTCGCGGACGTGCCGTGTTCGGCCTCGGGCATCGTGCGGCGTCATCCGGACATCCGCTGGTTGCGGCGGCCCTCGGACATCGCGACGCTCGTCGAAGAACAGCGGCGCATTCTCACGGCGCTCTGGCCGCTCGTCGCCAAGGGTGGCGAGTTGCTCTACGTGACTTGCTCGATCTTTCCCGAGGAAGGCGAAGAGCAGGCTCGCTGGTTTGGAAGCACGCATGAAGATGCGGTACGATTGGACGCGCCGGGCCAGTTGCTGCCGACCAGGGCGCGTGCCGGTGCGGGCGCGGGCGCGGCAAACGGGTCACGGGACAGCACACAAGTGGCCGGCCAGCCATCGAACGGGAACGCGGAAGCTGCATCGAGTTACCGCGCGGACCACGACGGATTCTTCTACGCGCGCTTTCAGAAACGGTGACGATCAAACGCCTTTTTCCGCTTCGGCTCGCGCTCGTCGTCTGGACCGCGCTGACGTTCTGCCTGTATTTCGCGGCAGCGGATTCTGCCTTCGCCGAAACCATTTCCGTGCAGCGGGCTTCGTTGCAGTCGGACAATAACGGCTGGAATCTCGATGCCCATTTCGACTTCGACCTCAACAGCAGCCTCGAAGAAGCCGTGAACCGCAGCGTGCCGCTCTATTTCACCATCGACTTCAACTTGTCCCGGCCGCGCTGGTACTGGTTCGACGAGGAGCCGGTGAATGTTTCGCAGAGCATCCGGCTGTCTTATCAGCCGTTGACCAATGAATATCGCGTGTCGACAGGCGGCCTGCAATTGCGCTTTGCATCGCTCAACGAAGCCATGGCGGTGATCAAGCACGTGACATCGTGGCATGTCTTCGACCGCAATCAGGTGCATCCCGGCGAAACCTATAACGCATCGGTGCGCATGCAACTCGACATCGCGCTGATGCCCAAGCCGTTCCAGATCGACGCGGTGAACAACCGCGACTGGAACCTCTCATCGGACTGGAAGCGTTTTACTTTTACGGCGGCAGAACGTGCGAAATAGATTTCGACGCGGCCGCACGGACATGAAAAGTCTCGTCGTCCGGTTGCTGGTCTCGACAGTGGCGGTCACGGCGGTTCTGCTGCTCGTGATGCTCGCGCTCGCCAGCGCCAATACCGAATTCTTCGACCGCTATTACGGCTGGCTCTACGCGGCGAACGTGGCGATTGCGCTCATCTTCATGCTGATCGTGATCAGCCTCACGGCGATCATCGTGGCGCGCGTGCGGCAGGGCCGCTTCGGCACGCGGCTACTGGCCAAGCTCGCGTTGATCTTCGCGCTGGTCGGCGTGCTGCCGGGCGCGATCATCTACGTCGTGTCGTATCAGTTCGTGTCGCGCAGTATCGAATCTTGGTTCGACGTGAACGTCGAGACCGCGCTCACGTCGGGTCTCACGCTCGGGCGCGGCATGTTGCAGACATCGCTCGCCGACTTCAAGGCGCGCGGCCGGCAAATGAGCGATCAGCTTGCTAGCGCGGATCAGTCGAGTCTCACGCTTTCGCTCCTGCGGTTGCGCGATCAATACAACATTCAGGACGCGGTCGTGTTCGAGCGTCCGCGCGATCAGTACAACCGCGAGGATCTGTCCGCGAATAACGGCACGCAGCGCGTGTCGGGATTGCGCACTATCGCGCAGGCCTCGGGCAACTACTATTCGCTGTTGCCGACGAACGAGCCGACCGGCTCGATGCTGAAGGAGGCGCAAGATCATCCATATGGCGCGATCGAAGGCGAGATCGACGGCGATCCATCGTCCACCGGGCCGAAAGGCGCGTTGCGATTGCGGGTGATCACGAAGATCCCCGATCCCACGACGACCACGGAGTTTCAGCACGTCGATCGCTTCCTGCAGATCGAGCAGCCGGTGAGTCAGGAACTCGCGCGCAACGCGGATGCCGTGCAGCGCGCGTATCGTGAATATCAGGAAAAGCGGCTGGGGCGCACGGGCTTGCGCAAGATGTATATCGGCACGCTGACGCTCGCGCTCTTTCTCGCCACGTTCATCGCGATGATGCTCGCGCTCGCGCTTGGCAATCAGCTCGCGCGACCGCTGTTTCTGCTCGCGCAAGGCACGAAGGAGGTAGCCGAAGGCGACTACACGCCAAAACGCGAGATTAATTCGCGCGATGAACTCGGCTTTCTCACGCAGTCGTTCAACGCGATGACGCGGCAGCTTTCCGAGGCGCGCGCGGCGGTGGAAAACAACCGCATCGCGCTGGAGCATTCGAAGGCGTATCTGGAAAGCATTCTCGCGAATCTCACGGCGGGCGTGTTCGTGTTCGACCGGCAGTTTCGGCTCACCACTGTCAATCGCGGCGCGGAACGCATCTTCCGGCAGCGCTTTATCGGCTTGCTGAATCAGCCGCTCGATCAGATCGATGCCCTCGGCGAGTTCGGCGCGATGGTCAAGAAAGCCTTCGCCGAACGCGATGCCGCCGCTGTCGGCAGCGGGCATCCCATTGGCGATCGTGGACACTGGCAGCAGCAAGTCGCGGTGACGGTGCCTGGCGAGAACGAGCCGCTCACCTTGCTCGTGCGCGGCACGCAGTTGCTGAGCGCCACCGACGCCGACTCCGACGACGCGGAAACCACCGGCTATGTCGTCGTGTTCGACGATATCTCCGACGTGATCTCCGCGCAGCGTTCCGTGGCTTGGGGCGAAGTGGCGCGGCGCCTTGCGCATGAGATCAAGAATCCGCTCACGCCCATTCAGCTTTCCGCCGAACGTCTGCAAATGAAGCTCGCGGACAAACTTGCCGCGCCGGACGCCGAAGTGCTGAGGCGCGCATCGACGACCATCGTCAATCAGGTGCAGGCGATGAAGCAGATGGTCGACGATTTCCGCGAATACGCGCGTACGCCGCCGGCCGTCCTCGGTAATCTGCAATTGAACGAACTGGTCGCCGAAGTGCTGACCTTGTATGGCATCGAGGAAGGCAAGAGCGCGATCAAGGTGGACCTCACGAAACTGCCGGTAATTCGCGGCGATGCCACGCAGATAAGACAGGTGATTCACAACCTGTTGCAGAACGCGCAGGACGCCGTGGCCGATGTCGCGGAGCCGCGCGTGCTTCTCGAAACGAGAACAGTAGAATATGGCGAGCCTGACGCATCGGGCCATGCGCGTGTCGCGGTACGGCTCACGGTGTCGGACAACGGTTCGGGCTTCCCGGCGCGCATCTTGTCACGCGCTTTCGAGCCGTACGTCACGACGAAAGCAAAGGGCACGGGACTAGGACTTGCAACGGTGAAGAAGATCGTCGACGAGCACGGCGCGCGCATCGACATTCGCAATCGGTCGAAGAACGCGGATGTCATCGAAGGCGCGCAGATATCGATTCTGTTTCTTCAACTCGCGGACGATACCGCCGCTCCCGGCGCGACGACGCGGGGAACGGGCACGGCAGCGAATCACGGAACGACAAAAGCAACAGTGCAGACAAGGGCAGCTTAAATGGCGACCATCCTGGTAGTAGACGATGAAATGGGGATCCGGGAACTGCTCTCCGAGATCCTGAGCGACGAAGGCCACGTGGTGGACGTGGCGGAGAACGCGCAACACGCGCGCGACTACCGCTTGCAGCAAACGCCCGACCTCGTGCTGCTCGACATCTGGATGCCCGACACCGACGGCGTAACGCTGCTGAAGGAGTGGGCCGCGCAGGGCAAGCTCACGATGCCGGTCATCATGATGTCGGGGCACGCGACCATCGACACGGCCGTCGAAGCGACGAAGATCGGCGCGCTCAATTTTCTCGAGAAGCCGATCGCGTTGCAGAAACTGCTGAAGGCGGTCGAGCAGGGCCTGGCGCATGGAAGCGCGGCGCCCGCGGTCGTGTCATCGACCAAGCCGCTGACGAGCGCGGGGGCATCCGGCGTGCCGGTGGCCGCTGCGCTGCCGAGCGCGTCGGCGTTGAACGCCACACCCGGCGACGCGGCTTCGGGCGGGGCATCGCCGAACGCGGGACAGACGGCATCGATCTCGTTCGATATTCCCTTGCGCGACGCCCGCGATGCTTTCGAGCGCGCGTACTTCGAATATCACCTCGCGCGCGAGAACGGCAGCATGACGCGCGTCGCCGAAAAGACGGGGCTCGAACGTACACACTTGTACCGCAAGCTCAAGCAATTGGGCGTCGATCTCGGAAAGAACAAGAACGACGTTTGACCCGCGGCATCGAGCCGATTGCGTCGAATTGGAGAAAAATTCGGCTCAAGGCTTGAGCCTCGTGCATCACTCTGATATAGTCTCACTTCTCCGATGGCCCGGTAGCTCAGTTGGTAGAGCAGCGGATTGAAAATCCGCGTGTCGATGGTTCGATTCCGTCCCAGGCCACCAGAATTAAGAAGCCCGAGAGTGTCATCACTCTCGGGCTTTTTCTTTTGCGGTCGGGCTTTCGTCAGGCTCGGTATCTGCACGAAACAAGCGAAAAAGCGGACAGGCGTTTGATTTGCCTGTCCGCTTTTTTTTGCTTCATGCGACCCCGACTGCGAGCCGCTTGGAAGAACATCTTTACTTCGGGTTTGCCGTGACGAAATTCTTGAATGCCGTGTAAGCCGCCTTCACCGTCTTGCCGTCGTTCTTGATCAGACCGTAAGCACCTTCGCCGCCCGCCGGATCGTCGTACAGTTCGTACGTCTGGATAGCCTGAATGTTGTACTTCGTCGCCACCGAGACGAACTGCGCCATCATCTTGTTGCCAACGAGGTACGACGCGATCTGTTGATCCGTGCCCATGTTCGGACGCACGCCAAATTCGTTAATCCAGATCGGCTTGCCCATTGCCTGCAGCGTCGCGAGGATGTCGTGGCAACCCGTGCCGCCGCATGCGTTCGTGATGTCGCCCTGGTCCGAGTACCAGTGCCATGCGGTGACGTCCCAGCTCACAACAGGGTGACCCGTCGTGCCGTCCGGCTGCGTGCCGGCCGCGAGCATCTGGTCGAAGCCGTAGTGCATCCACGCGCCGCCGCCCATGATGATCTTGCCCGCCGTATCCACCGACTTCACGCCGGCGATCATGCCGCGGATCACGCCACGCGCAATCTGGAACTTCTTGTTGTCGAAGTGCTGGGGATAGACGCCATCCACGTTGCCCGTAAGGCAGTCCGCTTCGAGTTCGTTGCTGACTTCATAGTACGGATACTTGCTCGCGGCGGCCGTCTGCTGGCCAAGCGCGAAGCCTGCGTTATAAGCATCGGTTTCGCTGTTGAAGTCGATACCCATCAGCATCACCGGATACACGGTCACGCCGCCTGCCGCCATCGTCTTCGCAATGCCCGCGAGCTTCGTCGCCGCCGCCTGGCTATAGACCTCGTTGCGGTACAGCTTCACGCCGAGATCCTGCAGTTGCGACAGTTGCAGCGCGGGGCTGGAAATGTCGTATGCGCCGCCTTCGTTATTGTGGCCGTTCGCGCCGTAGAAGATCTTGGTGGTGGTCGGCGTGGCAGGCGTCGTGGCCTTCGTGTTCGACACCGTCACGCTGACGTTTTGCACCGAGCGCACGCTGTTCGATGCATTCGCCGCCGTGATCTGCCACGTATGCACGCCGTTGACCTGACGCGTGGTATCGACGGTCGTCGAGAATGCGCCGCTTGCGGGTACGGCATCGCGCGCTACCTTGTTGCCCGTCGTCATGTCGACGACGGAAACCGTGGTCCATTTCGATCCGGTCGTGCCTTTCACGGTCACGGTGCCGGTCGCGGTTGCGTTGACCGTCGGCGCCGTCACGACGAATGCCGATGTGTTGCGCTTCGAAGCTTCCGCGGTCGATGCGAGGTCGAAGGCGTCGTTGCCGGCCCCGCCGCACGCGGTGAGCAGCACGCTGGCGACGATCGTGGCGGCAATCAGACTTGCCTTGGGAGCGGTGAAGGCGAAACGGGCAGGGGTATGGGTCGAATTCTTCATATTATTAGTTAGCGTTACTAATGATGTGTTGTGCGTCGGCTCAGAAAATGAGTGCGTTGACCAAAGCGCCGGAAATGAATCGGCAAATCGGTTACGGACCTGCGTCCCGCTTAACCCTGCGGATGGGTGCCGGGAGCGAGTTCATTCGGATGCCGAATGAAATTGCCCCGAAGGGTGGGCAGATCAGTCCAACGGCAATGCCGGACGCTGCCAGACAGCCGGACCCGCGCCGGTCGTCCACACGTTTCGAGCGCCTGGAGCGATTGCGGCGTATTACCTAAGGGCCGGCACGAAGAAAAAGCCACGCGCTTGCTGCGTTTGAACGTTTGCGCGTTGAATTCGCCTTCAGGCGCGAATTCTGTTAAGGCGGAACTTGTTACTTAACGCAAACCGTCTTTCTAGACGATTACCTAGAATTACGGCTCCTCGGCGCAAACCTTTAAGCTTTTAAAGACAGTTTTGCCGATGTGATTTTGGCAAGTAAGTATATATTGCCGAATTTGAGTGTGTCGTACGCAGTTGCAACGGGCAACCGGAAGGTCATCCACGACCGCGTGTGTGGAGAGATGATTTATTCAAGTGACGGCATTTTCATCAAAGACGAATGACCTGAGCCGCGTGGTGGGATGTCTCCAACAACCACAATTCGGTGCGTATCGCCGGCTTTTACCGATAATCCGTGCTGAATCTTCGGAGCGTTTTGGGTGACTCTTCGCTCGACGCAGCCTGCCTAACGATCGGCAAACAATCGCGCTGCGTGATAAAATCCGCATCGAATTAAGGACTTGCCTGTCCTCGGACCGCAGGTCCTTTTTGTTTTTCGACGTTGTGGCTCACAGGTGCGGCCGGTCAAAAGCGTGCGAATTCTGGCGACGCCTTCGTATATGGGACATAAGAGTCGCCGCACGTGGGGAAAGGGTCGTCGGCCTATACTGAAACGTCGGGGTAAAAAGCATGTCTCTCTTACCGACCGGCGACATGGCCCGCAGGCCAATCTCAAACACGGAGTTTCACGGTGACTCGTACAGACGCTAAGGACAGCGCGCTCGTGCTGTTTTCCGGCGGACAGGACTCGGCCACATGCCTTGCCTGGGCGCTCGAACGCTATAAGACCGTCGAGACGCTGGGTTTCGACTACGGTCAGCGGCATCGCGTCGAACTCGAGTGTCGTGACGGTTTTCGCGCCGCCGTGCTGCGCGATTTTCCGCATTGGGCTGAGCGGCTCGGCGAAGACCACACAATCGATCTATCGGTTCTCGGCGCCATCAGCGATACCGCGATGACACGCGAAATCGAGATTCAGTCGACCGCAAGCGGCCTGCCGAACACCTTCGTGCCCGGACGCAATCTGTTGTTCATGACGATCGCGGCGGCGGTGGCATATCGGCGCGGATTGAAAGTTCTCGTCGGCGGCATGTGCGAGACGGATTTCTCCGGCTATCCCGATTGCCGTGATGACACCATGAAAGCGCTGCAAGTGGCGCTCAATCTCGGCATGGAGACGCGTTACGCGCTGGAAACGCCGTTGATGTGGCTCGACAAGGCCGACACGTGGCGTCTAGCTGAAACGCTCGGCGGCGACGCGCTCGTCGAATTGATCCGCGTCGAAACGCACACGTGCTATGTAGGCGAGCGCGCCGAGCTACACGACTGGGGCTTCGGCTGCGGCCAATGCCCGGCGTGCAAGCTGCGCAAGCGCGGTTACGAGGCATACCGCGCGGGCGAGCAAGTCACTATCGCGCCGGTTTGAACTTCAATTGATCACAGAGCAGTCATGACGTACGCAGTGAAGGAAATCTTCTACACGTTGCAAGGCGAGGGCGCGAACGCCGGGCGTCCGGCCGTGTTTTGCCGCTTTGCCGGCTGCAATCTGTGGTCGGGTCGCGAGCAGGATCGCGCTGAAGCCGTCTGCCAGTTCTGCGATACCGACTTCGTCGGCACCGATGGCGAGAACGGCGGCAAATACCGCACGCCCGCCGAACTCGTCGCGATGATCGCCTCGCTCTGGCCCGAAGGCGAGGCGAACAAGTTCGTCGTCTGCACGGGCGGCGAGCCGATGCTGCAAATCGACCAGCCTTTCGTCGATGCCCTTCACGGCGCCGGCTTCGAAATGGCTATCGAAACGAATGGCTCGCTGCCGGTACTCGACAGCATTGACTGGATTTGCGTGAGTCCGAAAGCCGACGCACCGCTCGTCGTGACCAAGGGCCATGAGCTGAAGGTCGTCGTGCCGCAGGACAACCAGCGCCTCGCCGATTACGAAAAGCTCGATTTCGAGTACTTCCTCGTCCAGCCAATGGACGGCCCGTCGCGCGACATCAACACGAAGCTCGCGGTCGACTGGTGCAAGCGGCATCCCAAGTGGCGGCTGTCGATGCAGACGCATAAATATTTGAACATTCCCTGACAGACGGTCCCGCCGACGTGCAGACGATTACCCGAAAACTCGAATTCGATGCGGGCCACCGCATCCCCGATCACCGCAGTCAGTGCCGCAATTTGCACGGGCATCGTTACGTGCTCGAAATCACGCTGCAAGGCGATCTCGTGGATGTCGAAGGCGCGCCCGATCGCGGCATGGTCATGGACTTCGCGGATGTGAAGTCGCTCGCCATGGAGCATCTCGTCAACAAGTGGGATCACGCTTTCATCGTCTACGAAGGCGACGTGAAAGTACGCGATTTCTTGCAGTCGATGGCCGATCACAAGACCGTCGTGTTCGACCGCATTCCGACGGTCGAGAATATGGCGGCGGTCGCGTTCAAGATTCTCGCGGAAGTCTACGACGCGCATTACGGCGTCAATCTCAAGCTCAAGCGCCTTCGCTTGTACGAAACGCCCAATTGTTGGGCCGACGTGGAACACGCCTGACGCATCCGGCGGCGCGGCCCACGCCTGCGTCGCCGTCACGGTATCATCGCTCGTTGAATCGCCCGTCTTCCGCGGCGACACAAACGGAGCGCGAGTAATGCCGTCATTCCTTCCGCCGTTTTTCTGCTTCTCGAAGCGCGCCCAACTTACAGGAGCCGCGCTATGAGCACCTTCACGAATCCCCTCAAGCAACGTCTCGCCGAACCCGGCGCGCTCTTCGGCCTGTGGCTGTCGCTCGGCAGCGCCGATGCCGCCGAAGCGCTCGCGCACGCGGGCTTCGACTGGCTGTGTATCGACATGGAGCACTCGCCGAACGATAGCCGCGACGTCGTCGATCAGTTGCGCGCGATCGCGGCGGCGCATCTGCCGAGCGAGCCGATCGTGCGCGTGCCGTTCTCGGATGGCTGGCTCGTTAAGCGCGTGCTCGACGCGGGCGCGCGCACGCTGATGTTCCCCAACGTGCAATCCGCCGACGATGCCGCGCGCATCGTGCAGCTCACGCAGTATCCGACCGAAGCCCAGCTCGACGGCTTGCGCGGCGTCGCGGGCATGGTGCGCGCGGCTGCGTACGGCATGCGGCGCGACTACGTGACCGGCGCTAACGCGCAGATCGCGACCATCGTGCAGATCGAATCGGTGGCGGCGCTCGAAGCCGTCGACGAGATCGCGGCGACGCCGGGCATAGACTGCCTCTTCATCGGGCCCGCGGATCTCGCGGCAAGCCTCGGCCATCTCGGCGACATGAAGCACCCGGATGTGCAGGCAGCCATCGACAAGGTTGCGGCAGCCGCGAAGCGCGCGGGCATCGCGAGCGGCATTTTCGCGATCGATGTCGCTGGCGCGCGGCAATATGCGCAAGCCGGCATCAACCTGATCGCGCTCGCCGCCGATGTCATGTGGCTCCTGAAGGCGACGCGTCAGGCTTTGCAGGAGGCGAGAGCATGAACACGGCTTGGCGTGGCGGCATCGCTGCGGCCTGTTTGATGTTCGGCGTGGCGTTCGCGGCCAACGCGCAGTCGCAGACGATGCCAAAGCCGACGGACCTCGCGACGCAAAACGCCGTCGCCGATTACAACGCGGGCAATCTCGTCTCAGCGCGTTCGCAGTTCCGTCGCGCCGCGCAAAAGGGCAGCCGCCTCGCCGAATTCAATTACGCGATGATGCTGCTGAACGGCGAAGGCGGTCCCGCCAATGTCCCCGAAGGCAAGAAGTGGTTGCGTAGCGCCGCCGACGCCAACATGTCTCATGCGCAGTTCGTGTACGGCAAGATGTACGACGACGGCCAGTTCGTGGACAAGGACCCGGCGGAAGCGCATCGCTGGTTCTTGCGCGCCGCGAGTCAGGGACACGTGCAGGCGGAACTCGCGCTCGCCAACCAGTTTCTCGATGGACGCGGCACCACGCGCGACAACGAGCAGGCCTTCAACTGGTACAAGAAGGCGGCGGAAGGCGGCGACATGACCGCGCAATACGTGGCGGGATCGTTCTACGAACGTGGCGGCGATGGCGTCGAGCGCAATCTCAACGTCGCGCGTGCTTATTACGCGGCGGCGGCCGCACAAGGCGATCCGGCGGCGAAGCTCAAGTACCTGCAACTGAGCGCGGAGCTGGAAAAGCAAAAGCCGCAGTGAACATGACACTGCGGCTTTTTCGGGACACGAGGATTGAGGCTAGCCTTGCATCAATCGCTTCTGTCGCGCGACGCTCATGATGAGTCCAACAGCGACGCCGAGCGTGGTGAGCGCCGTCCCGCCGTAACTCATGAACGGCAACGGCACGCCGACCACGGGCAGAATTCCGCTCACCATGCCGATATTGACGAACGCGTAGGTGAAGAACGCGAGCGTGAGCGAACCGGCCAATAATCGCCCGAAGAAGGTGGCGCCGTTTGCCGCGATGAACAGTCCGCGCGCGATCAGCGCCATATAGAGAAAGAGCAGCACGAGCCCGCCCGCGAGGCCGAATTCCTCGGCGAACACCGCGAAGATGAAGTCCGTGTGCTTTTCGGGGATGAATTCCAGGTGCGCCTGCGTGCCCTTCAGCCAGCCCTTGCCGAGCGTGCCGCCGGAGCCGATGGCAATCACCGCCTGAATGGTGTGAAAGCCTTTGCCGAGCGGGTCTGAAGTCGGATCGAGCAGCGTGCAGATACGATGCTTTTGATAGTCGTGCATCATCGGCCAGTTCACTTCGGGCTGGCAGATGCGGTTTTGGAACACCGCTACGCACGCGATGACGACCACGGCCGCCGCGAGCACCGGCACGATCAGCTTGAAACTGAGCCCGGCGAAATAAATCACGAACATGCCCGCGGCGAACACGAGCACTGCCGTCCCGAGGTCCGGCTGCTTGGCGATCAACGCAACGGGCAGCAGCAGAATGACGAACCCGGCAACGTAATCCCACCAGCGAATGTTGCCTTCACGCCGCTGGTAATACCACGCGAGCATGAGCGGCATCGCTATCTTCATGATTTCCGACGGCTGGATCACCACGCCGACATTGAGCCAGCGTTTTGCACCCTTGCGCGTGAGCCCGAACGCCGCGACCGCTATCAGCAGCGCCACGCCGACGGTGTACAGCGGGACGGCGAAGCGCATCAGCGTTTGCGGCGGGATATTGGCGAGCACCCACATCAACCCGAAGGTCAGCATGATGTTGCGCAGTTGGTCTTCCACGCGGCCCGGCATGTCGATACTCGCGCTATACAGGGTCACGATTCCCACGCACAGCAACAAGAAGACGATCAGCGCGAGCGGCTTGTCGAAGCCCGCGAACATGCGCTTTGCGTGCTCTTTCCAGACGTGCTTGTCGAAGGTGAGTTGCATGCCGGTCATCCTTTATTCGTCGATACCGCCGGACGGCGCTAGCGTGCGCACGGCGTCGTTCGGGTTGCTGCGGACCATCGTCGGCGTGGGCTCGGCGGGTCGTTTGTTCGGCGCGGGCTTGCGGCCCGGCGCGGACGCGGGCAACGCCGCGGCAGGCGCCGAAGCGACGCGCGCGTTCGCGGCCCGTGCTGCAGACGCCGCCGCTGGCGCCGAAGCGATGCGCGCGTTCGCTGCTCTCGGCGATGATGCAGGCAACGCCGGCGCCGATGCAGCCCGAGCCACCGCCGGATTCGACGCCGCCAGCGGCGAGAACGCCGGCGACGCGTTCACCACCGAGGCCGGCAGCGCCGCCGCGACGGGCGATTGCGTGCCGCCGATCATCGGCAGGCCGGCGTCCGTGGTCGCGGATGCGGCGGCTTCGATCGCGGCCGCCTCGGCGCCAGGCTTCATACGATCGACCAGATAATAGTCGAGCACCTTGCGCGCGACCGGCCCGGCCGATTCCGCGCCCCAGCCGCCGTTTTCGACGATCAGCGCAAGCGCGATCTTCGGCTGCTCGGCCGGCGCAAACGCGATGAACAACGCGTGGTCGCGCAAATGCTCGGCCGTCGCGTGACCGTGATAGTTCGCGCCCTGCAGCGAGTAAACCTGCGCGGTTCCGGTCTTGCCCGCTGCCTGATAAGGCGCGCCCACGAAGAGCTTCGCGGCCGTACCGTTCGTGATGACGCCTTCCATTGCGCGCTTGATGAAGTCGACGTCTTGCTGGCGCACGGAAATCTTGTCGCTCGGGTCGCGCACCACGACGCGCATGGCCTTCGTCAGCGGATTCTCGATGTCGCGCACCAGGTGCGGCTTCATCACGACGCCGTTATTGGCAAGCGTCGCCGTGGCGTGCGCGAGCTGCAGGATGGTGAACGAGTTGTAGCCCTGCCCGATGCCAAGGCTGATCGTTTCGCCCTCGTACCAGCGTTGCTGCTCCGGCTTGCGATACGCCTTGCGCTTCCATTCCGTCGACGGAAGAATGCCGCGCGCCTCACCCGAAATGTCGATCCCGGTAATTTGGCCGAATCCCCACGGCTTCATGAAGCCGGCCATCGCGTTCACGCCGAGGTCGCGCGCGAGCATGTAGAAGTACGTGTCGTTCGACACGACGATCGCGCGATTCATGTCCACCCAGCCCTGACCCGAGCGCACGTCGTTGCGGAACGTGTGACCGCCGAACGTGAAGAACCCGGGGTCCTGAAAGCCCCAGCCGGGCGTGCGCTTGTGCAGCGTGAGCGCGGCGAGCGCCATGAACGGCTTATAGGTCGAGCCCGGCGGATACGTGCCATGCAGCGGACGATTCAGCAACGGATGATCGGGCGAGTTGTTGAGCGCGTCCCACGTCTGCTGATCGATACCATCGACGAAGGAATTCGGATCGAAGCTCGGCGCGGACACGAACGCGAGCACGTCGCCCGTCGATGGCTCGATTGCCACGAGCGCGCCGCGCTTGCCCGCGAATGCTTGCTCGGCGACCTGCTGCAGCCCGATATCGAGCGACAGTACGAGGTTGTTGCCGGGCGTCGCCTGCGTGCGCGACATCGTGCGGACCGGGCGGCCGCCCGCCGTGACTTCGACTTCCTCGAAACCTGTCAGACCATGCAGCTCGGTTTCGTAACTCTGCTCGACCCCGATCTTGCCGACGTAATCCGTCCCCTTGTAGTTGTTGGCGTCGAGACGCGGATCGTAGTGATCGGAGGCTTCGTCGTTGGCGTCGCTCGCGTCGTCGATACGCTCCTGATCGCGCTGCGAAATTCGCCCGATATAGCCGATGACGTGCGCGGCCGTCATGCCGAGCGGATATTGCCGGAAGAGCCGCGCGCGCACTTCGACGCCTGGAAAGCGGTAATGCTGCGCGGTGAACTTGGCGACTTCGTCGTCGGTGAGACGCGTGCGGATTGGCAGGCTTTCGAAGTTCTTCGAGTCTTCCAGCAGCTTCTTGAAACGCCGGCGATCGCGTGAATCGATAGGAATGACTTGCGAGAGTGCGTCGATAGTGTCGTCGAGCGACGCGGTGATCTTGGACGGCGTGATTTCGAGCGTGTAAGCGGAATAGTTCTTCGCCAGCACCACGCCGTTGCGATCGGTGATGATGCCGCGGTTCGGCACGATCGGCGCCACGGAGATGCGGTTCTCGTTTGCCTGCAACGAGTATTTGCTGAAGTTCCAGACCTGCAGATAGAGGAAACGCAGGCCGATCAAACCGAAGCAGACGAACACGAACATTCCCGCCGCCGCGACGCGCAGGCGGAATCTGGACAACTGTTGCTCGGTGTTCTTTATTTCGGTCATGCAGCTTTCGCGGTGGGTCGCGATTCAAGTGTAGTCCGCGCGCGTTCGCATCGGGGGCGGCACGCGCGCGGTGGCGCTCAGATCGGGCGCGTATCGTCGGGATCGGCAGCGCGTCGTTGCGGTATCAGCAGCAGAAAACTCGTGACCGGCCAGAGCGCGGCTTCGACAAATCCGTTGACGAGATAACTCCAGCCGGGAAACGCGGCGCCCGTCATCAGGCGGATTACGAACGGCACGAGATGCGCGCCCACCAAAAGCGGCGCGACGACGAAGGTTTGTACAGGCAGGGACATCCACAGGACACGCCTGTGAATGGTAATCGCGCCATAAGACAACAAGGTATAAGCCAGCGCATGTTCGCCGAGCAGATTCGCGTTATGCACGTCCATCAACAGCCCAAGCAGAAACGCGATGCCCATGCCCACCTTGCGCGGCTGATGGACGTTCCAGAACAGCAGCACGAGCGCGACGAAATCCGGTATGCCGATAAGCCGGCCCCAAGGCACCAGATTCAGCAGAAACCCTGCAGCGAGGCTGAAGGTGATGAAGTACGGATTGACCGGCTGAAGAATGTATTGCGGGCGGTTCATTGCGCGGCCCTCGCGGATGCGGGCTTAGGCATATGCGCTTTTCGCGATGGCCGGGCGGTAGCGGCCGAGGCGGCTTTCGGCGCGGCAGGTTTCGCGCCGGGCTTTTCCACGGCAGCGGGAGCGGATACCGGAGCGGCAGCCGACGCGGCCGACGTCGCCGATGCGCCGCTTGCGCCTTCGACGGAGACCGTGGCCTTCGCCGTAGGCTTCTTCTTGCCCTTGTTCTCTTTCGCTTCCTTTGCAGCGGCGGCGGCTTCGACTTCGATCGGATTCGGCGGCACGTTCACGTTGTAATGCAGTACGAGCAACTGACGCGCGCCGCGAACAGCGGCGATAGGCACGCAGACGACGCGCGCGAATGCCGTATCCGCCTGCTTGTCGACGCGCAACACTTTGGCCACCGCGAGTCCCGGCGGATAGATGCCATCGAGACCGCTCGTCACGAGCTCGTCGCCAGCTTGGACGTCGGCGCTGATCGGCACGAAGCGCAGGTCGAGCGTGTCGCCTTTCGGCGTGCCGTAGATCACGCTGCGCAAACCCGTGCGCGCGATCTGCACCGGCACCGCTTGATCCTTGTCCGTCAGCAGCGTGACTTCCGATTGCAACGGAAACACGCGCGTGACCTGACCGATCACGCCGTCTTCTGTCACGACGGGCGCGCCATCCTGGATGTTTTGCTGCGAACCCTTGCCGATCACGACTTTCTGCGTGAAAGGATCGCGCGTGTCGTATTGGATTTCGACGGGCGTGGTTTGCGTCGTCGCGCGCGATTGCAGATTCAGCAATGCACGCAGATGCGCGTTCTCAGCCGAAAGCTGAGAGGCATCGCCCGCCTTGACGGACAGGTCCAGATTCTTGTCGGAGAGCTTGCGGTTCTCGCTGCGCAGGGTAGCGCTCGTAACCGCGAGGTCGGCCGCGCCCATGAAGATGTCGCGTGGCACGAGCGCCGCGCGTTGCAGCGGATAGAGGCCGGCGCCGAGCATGCCGCGCGCAATTTCCAGCGTATTGAACCGCGCATCCGAAACGAGCAATGCGATGGCGAGCACCACAAAGAAGATCAGTCGCGCGAGCGCGGAAGGGCCTTGCTTGAAAAGTGGCGGCGGACTGTATTCCATGGTCGGCGCCGAGGGCGTGAGCGGGTGGATCGATGCTGCAGGTTTGCCGGTTTCGGCTGAGCCTGCCCTACGCTGTTTCAACAACGGCCCGGACATGAGCCGGGCCGTGTGCGCGTCGCGTTACGCGGGTGCGTTCAGACTGCGCGTTGAAGACCGTGAGGTCGTGGAACAGCAAAGTCTGAAGGTCACGGCCGTATCACTCGTAGGAGAAGATGCTGCCGAGCTTGTCCATGCGTTCGAGCGCCATGCCCGAACCGCGCACGACGCAGGTCAGCGGATCTTCCGCGACTAGCACCGGCAAGCCGGTTTCTTCCGCGAGCAGACGGTCGAGATCGCGCAACAGCGCGCCGCCGCCAGTCAGCATCATGCCGCGTTCGGCGATATCCGCGCCGAGTTCCGGCGGAGTTTGTTCCAGCGCGATCTTCACCGACGAGACGATCTGATTCAGCGGGTCGGTCAGCGCTTCGAGAATTTCGTTGCTGGAAATGGTGAAGCTGCGCGGAATGCCTTCGGAAAGATTGCGGCCCTTGACTTCCATCTCCTTCACTTCGGAGCCGGGGAACGCCGAACCGATTTCCTTCTTGATGGCTTCAGCCGTTTGCTCGCCGATCAACATGCCGTAGTTGCGACGGATGTAGTTGACGATGGCTTCATCGAACTTGTCGCCGCCGACGCGCACCGAGCCTTTGTACACGATGCCGCCAAGCGAGATGACGCCGACTTCCGTCGTGCCGCCGCCGATGTCGACGACCATGGAACCCGTGGCTTCCGAGACCGGCAGACCCGCGCCGATGGCAGCGGCCATGGGTTCTTCAATGAGATAAACCTGCGAGGCGCCCGCGCCGTGCGCTGCTTCCTTGATGGCGCGGCGCTCGACTTGCGTGGACCCGCACGGCACGCAGATGATGATGCGCGGCGACGGCGAGAACATGCGGGATTCATGTGCAGTCTTGATGAACTGCTTGATCATCTGCTCGGTAACGGTGAAGTCGGCGATCACGCCGTCCTTCATCGGGCGGATGGCCTCGATGTTGCCCGGCACTTTCCCGAGCATCTGTTTGGCTTCCTTGCCGACTGCCTGAATGGTCTTCTTGCCGTTCGGGCCGCCTTCCTGGCGAATTGAAACGACCGATGGCTCGTCGAGAACGATGCCCTTGCCGCGCATGTAGATCAGCGTGTTGGCGGTGCCGAGGTCAATCGCCAGGTCGTTGGAAAAGTAGCTGCGCAAAAAACCGAACATTCAAAAATCCTGTCTCGCTGGGTGGCCGTGCGTCGCTATGAGCGCCGGGGACGGCAGCGGAAAAAATAACGGTTTGCCGGGGCGGCGAAGGTTCGCCGTGAAGTGCAAATCCGCGAGGAAATCTACCGCAGGATGAGACGTGTCGCGTAAACGTTTCTCGCAATTTAACGATTCAAGGAGAAAGCCGCTGGCAGGTCAATCCAGATGTGAGTCGAACGTGTAATGATACCTTATAATTTGGGCGTATCTATAGGAAAAGGATGGCACTTTTTGCCGTCGCCAGTCTGCTTTTTAGCGCTTTTCCCAGGATCGCAACGCGCGCCGCAAACGATCGCGGCGCAGTGTGTTTTCGAGATTGGGAAGTCCACGCTTATCTCCGGTGATTTTCATGTCTTTGACCCTGACCGACGTAAAACGTATCGCGCATCTCGCGCGGCTCGAGTTGCCCGAACACGAGGCAGAACCCACGCTCGCGCGCCTGAATGACTTCTTCGGTCTCGTCGAACAGATGCAGGCCGTGGATACCTCCGGCATCGAACCGCTTGCGCATCCGATCGAACAGATCGAGGAAGTCGCGCTGCGCCTGCGCGACGACGCAGTTTCAGAGCGCGTCGAGCGCGAAGAGTTCCAGCGCAGTGCGCCAGCCGTTCAAGACGGGCTGTATCTGGTGCCGAAGGTCATCGAATAACGCAATCGAACAAGTAACGCGTCGGGCGTATCCAGCGCCGAAACGACACTCCCGCGCGGCGTTCACCGCCGCGCTCATCAGGGAACTGCAATGCATCAAAAAAGTTTGACCGAACTGCGCGCCGCGCTCGACTCCAAGGAAATCTCCGCGGTCGAGCTGGCGCAGTCGTATCTGCAGCGCATCGAGGCCGCGAAGAATCTGAACGCCTTCATCGGCATGGACCGCGACCTCACGCTCGCTCAGGCTAAAGCCGCCGACGCGCTCATCGCGGAAGGAAAGGCTGGCGCGCTCACCGGTTTGCCGATTGCGCACAAGGACGTGTTCGTGACGCGCGGCTGGGCATCCACGGCCGGTTCGCACATGCTCGAAAACTACGCAAGCCCGTTTGATGCCACCGTCGTCGATCGCTTGAAGCAAGCGGGCATGGTCTGTCTCGGCAAGACCAACATGGACGAGTTCGCCATGGGTTCGTCCAACGAGAATTCGTACTTCGGCGCGGTGAAAAATCCGTGGGACTTGAAGGCCGTGCCGGGCGGTTCGTCGGGCGGTTCGGCCGCTGCCGTCGCCGCGCGTCTTGCACCCGCCGCGACCGGCACCGACACGGGCGGCTCCATTCGCCAGCCCGCGTCGTTCACCGGCATCACCGGTATCAAGCCGACTTACGGCCGCGTGTCGCGTTACGGCATGATCGCGTTCGCGTCGTCGCTGGATCAGGGCGGGCCGATGGCTCAGACCGCCGCGGACTGCGCGCTCTTGCTCAACGCAATGGGCGGCTTCGACGAACGCGACTCCACCAGCCTGCAACGCGACAACGAAGACTACACGCGCCATCTCGGCCAGACGTGGAATGGCGGTGATGCGCAAAAGCCGCTCGCCGGATTGCGTATCGGCATGCCGAAGGAGTACTTCGGCGCAGGGCTTGCCGACGACGTGCGCGCCGCCATCGACGCCGCGTTGAAGCAATACGAAGCGCTCGGCGCGACGCTCGTCGAAGTATCGTTGCCGAAGACCGAGCTTTCCATTCCCGTGTACTACATCATCGCGCCGGCGGAGGCCTCGTCGAATCTGTCGCGTTTCGACGGCGTGCGCTACGGGCATCGCGCGGCACACTACACGGACTTGCTCGACATGTACAAGAAGTCGCGCGCGGAAGGCTTCGGTCCCGAAGTGAAGCGGCGCATTCTGGTTGGCACGTACGTGTTGTCGCATGGCTACTACGACGCGTATTACCTTCAGGCGCAGAAGATTCGCCGCATCATCGCGCGCGATTTCCAGGAAGCGTTCAAGCGGTGCGACGTCATCATGGGACCGGTCGCGCCGTCGGTCGCGTGGAATCTTGGCGAGAAGGCCGACGATCCCGTGCAGATGTATCTCGCCGATATCTACACGCTCTCCGTGAGCCTCGCGGGTCTGCCCGGCATGAGCGTGCCGTGCGGTTTCGGCGCAGGCCCGAATGCGAATCGGCCGGTCGGTCTGCAGATCGTCGGCAACTATTTCAACGAAGCCCGGATGCTTCAGGTCGCCGACGCGTTCCAGCGCGCGACCGACTGGCATGCCAAGGCACCATCGGCAGCGGGAGTATGAGCATGCAGTGGGAAGTCGTCATCGGTCTGGAAACGCATGCGCAGTTATCCACCGTTTCCAAGATTTTCTCGGGCGCGGCAACGCAGTTCGGCGCGGCGCCGAACACGCAAGCCTGTCCCGTCGATCTCGCGTTGCCGGGCGTGCTGCCCGTGATGAATCGCGGCGCGGTCGAACGCGCGATTCGCTTCGGCTTGTCGATCGGCGCTCATATCGCGCCGCGCAGCGTCTTCGCGCGCAAGAACTACTTCTATCCGGATCTGCCGAAGGGCTATCAGATCAGCCAGTACGAGATTCCTGTCGTGCAGGGCGGCCAGCTCACCATCCAGGTTCCGGCCAATGAAAAGGCCGGCAAGGACGCGTACGAGAAGACCGTCAATCTTACGCGCGCTCACCTCGAGGAAGACGCGGGCAAGTCGCTGCACGAAGACTTCGCGGGCATGACGGGCATCGATTTGAATCGCGCGGGCACGCCGCTGCTCGAGATCGTCACCGAGCCGGAAATGCGCAGCGCGGCGGAAGCGGTTGCGTATGCGAAGGCGTTGCATGGTCTCGTCGTGTGGCTCGGCATCTGCGACGGCAACATGCAGGAAGGCTCGTTCCGTTGCGATGCCAACGTGTCGGTGCGCCCGGTTGGTCAGAAGGAATTCGGCACGCGCGCGGAGATCAAGAACCTGAACTCGTTCCGGTTCCTCGAAGAAGCGATTCAATATGAAGTGCGCCGTCAGATCGAACTGATCGAAGACGGCGGCACCGTCGTGCAAGAGACGCGTCTTTACGATCCCGACAAGCGCGAAACGCGCTCCATGCGCAGTAAGGAAGACGCGCACGACTACCGCTATTTCCCAGACCCGGACTTGATGCCCCTGGTTATCGAGGAAAGCTGGGTGGCGCGCGTGAAGTCGGAACTGCCGGAGTTGCCAGCCGACATGCAGAAGCGTTTCGCCGAAACGTACGGCTTGACGCCTTACGACGCCGGCGTGCTCACGTCGTCGAAGGCAATGGCTTCATATTTCGAAGCCATCGTGCAGGCGGCGGGCGCGGCGCAGGCGAAGATCGCCGCCAATTGGCTCATGGGCGACGTCTCCGCGCAACTGAACCGCGAATCGCTCGACATCGGCGAGTCGCCGGTCGCGGCGGCGCAACTCGCGCTGCTTCTGCAACGCATTGCGGATGGCACCATCTCCAACAAGATCGCGAAGGACATTTTCCAGGCGATCTGGGACGAGAAGGCGACCGATGTGGGCGCGGCGGACCGCATCATCGAGGCGAAGGGGCTCAAGCAGATTTCCGATACCGGCGCGCTCGAAGCGATCATCGACGAGGTGCTCGCGGCGAACCAGAAATCGGTGGAAGAATTCCGCGCGGGCAAGGAAAAGGCGTTCAACGCGCTGATCGGCCAGGCAATGAAGGCGACCAAGGGCAAGGCGAACCCGCAGCAGGTAAACGAGCTTCTGAAGAAAAAGCTATCCTGAGCGAGCACTTGGGCGAACTCCTCCGCGTCGACGGAGAACCGGTCGCCTGGAAGTAGCACGACGAACGGGCTGTTGCCGTCTAGCTTGGCAGCGGCCCGTTTTCATTGGCGTTTCGGGATAGAACAAAAGGTTGGCGACATGGCAAAGAAACCGTCTCTGGACGACTTCCTCGTCCCGTATTTCGATGACGACAAGAAGCTCAAGCCTTTCGATCTGAGTTCGATCGATCCATCCGGCAAGCCGTTTTCGAACGGCTCGAAAGACGAAGACCGCGACCGGCTCGCGGCAATCGGCGCGCAGCTCGACGACCTGCAGGAGAAGCTGCACGCGCAGCGTCTTCGGCGCGTGCTGCTCGTGCTGCAAGGCATGGACACGAGCGGCAAGGACGGTACGGTGCGCGCGGTGTTCCATGACGTCGATCCGCTCGGCTTGCGCATCGTGCCGTTTCGCGCGCCTTCCGAGCGCGAGGCCTCGCACGATTTCCTCTGGCGCGTGCACGCGCAGGCGCCAATGGCCGGCGAGTTCGCTGTCTTCAATCGCAGCCACTATGAAGACGTGCTCGTGCCGCGGGTGATGAAGTCTATCGACGATGACGAATGCGAGCGCCGTTACCGGCATATTCGCGAGTTCGAGGCGTTGCTCGCGGATAGCGGTACGACCATCGTCAAATGCTTTTTGCATATCTCGAAGGACGAGCAGCGCGAGCGCTTGCAAGCGCGTATCGACGATCCGACCAAGCACTGGAAGTTCGATGTCTCCGATCTCGACGCGCGCAAGCTGTGGGACGAATATCAGCGCTCGTATGAGCTGGCGTTAGGCGCGACCTCGACCGAATACGCGCCGTGGTACATCATTCCCGGCGATTCGAAACCGCATCGCAACGTGATGGTCGCGGAGCTTTTGCTGCGCACCATGCAGGGCATGAAACTCGAATTTCCGGCCGCCAAGGAATCGCTCAAGGGCGTGAAGGTCGAATAAACAAGGAAAGAGGACAAGTATGTTTCGGGTGATTACCGCCAATCTGAATGGCATCCGTTCGGCGGCCAAGAAAGGTTTCTTCGACTGGTTTGGCGAGCAGAAATCGGACGTCGTGTGCGTGCAAGAAATCAAGTGTTCGCAGGACGATCTCACGCCGGAGTTTCTCGCGCCGCATGGTTTCAAGGGTTATTTCCAGCACGCGGTGAAGAAGGGTTATAGCGGCGCGGGTTTGTACACGCGTCACGAGCCGGACGATGTCGTGATCGGCTTCGGCAGTGCGGAGTTCGATCCCGAAGGACGTTACGTGGAAGCGCGTTTCGGCAAGCTGTCCGTGGTGTCGGTGTATGTCCCGTCCGGGTCGAGCGGCGAAGAGCGGCAGCAGGCGAAGTATCGTTTCATGGACGAATTCATGCCGCATCTCGCCGGGCTTTCGCAAGAGCGTGAGGTGATCGTGTGCGGTGACGTGAATATCGTGCACAAGGAAATCGACATCAAGAACTGGAAGAGCAACCAGAAGAACTCGGGTTGTCTGCCGCAAGAGCGCGAGTGGCTCACGAAGCTTTTCGACGATGTCGGTTACGTCGATGTCTTTCGCACGCTCGACCAGCGTGCCGAGCAATACACGTGGTGGAGCAATCGCGGGCAGGCGTACGCGAAGAACGTGGGGTGGCGTATCGACTATCAAATCGCGACGCAGGAAGTCGCGGCGACCGCCAAGAAGACTTCCATTTTCCGCGACATCAAATTCAGCGATCACGCGCCGCTGACTATCGATTACAACTGGAAGATTGGGAAGAAGTAGGCTAACGCCCACCCTTCTTAAACCGCCCCAAACCGCCGTAATTCGGCAACTGGTCGATGCTCTTTCCCACCGCTTTGGCATACAGCGGCATCATGTCCGGCAGGCGCTTGAGCAAGTCCTGCCGGCGCTCCGGCCCATACGGATGCATCCAGATGAAACCGTTGTCGGAGTGTCGCGTGGCGGTATCGATCTTGTTCCACAAGGTGACGGCCGCGCGCGGATCGTAACCTGCGCGCGAAGCAATCTCGCTGCCGATGACATCCGCTTCGGTCTCGTCGGCGGGGGCGTATTTCATGGCCAGCAACTGATCGCCGATGCCAAGCGGCTGCGAACCGTAATCGGTAAAGCCGAAAAGCTGCGGCATCGTACCCGACGACAACTGCTGCGCCTGCTGCCGCCCGAGCCGCTCGCGCGCATGTTCGCGCAGCGCGTGCGCGATTTCATGGCCGATCATCATGCCGATCTCGTTGTCGTTCAGATGCAGCTTGTCGATGAGCCCGCTATACACCACGATCTTGCCGCCCGGCAAACAGTACATGCGCACTTCGGGCGACTTGATGACGTTGATTTCCCACTTCCAGTTCTTCGCGCGGTCATTCCACTTGAGCGCGAACGGAATCTCGTGAGTGGTGATATCGCGCACGCGCTTGACGAGCGGATTGTCATTGCCGAGCAGTGTCTTGTTGCGCTCGGCGTCGTGGATAATCTGCGCATATTCATCGCTCGCCTGCTGTTCGAGCGTCGCGGGCGGAATCAGATTGCGGAACAACGCCGAGTTGCCGAAGCGGATCTGGCTGTTCGGCGCCGTGTAAGGCGGCGCGCGCTCTTCGTCCTGCGCGCGCGCGGACATGGGCGCGAGCGTCGCCAGCATGAGCGCGCAGATGAGCGCGCCAAGCGTGGGCCGGGCCGGCATCGATACCGTCATCGTGGCGTTCTCCATGGCGCGATCTTCGGCAACAGTAGCATGCCGGGTATGGACAGCGCGACGCACACCATGAAGTACGGAAACCATCCTGTTTCACTCACGATAAAGCCGCTGCCCGCCGCCGCGAAAGTCCGTGGCACGGCGGCGAGGCTCGTGAAGAGCGCGAACTGAGTCGCGGTGTAGCGCGGATCGGTCGTGCTCGCGATATACGCCGTGAATGTGGCGAGCGTGAGGCCCGTCGCGAACGTTTCGAAGCCGTAAAGCACCGCGAGCGCGGCGGGCGACGGCCCGATTTTCGTGAGCCACGCAAAGCCGAGCGTCGCGATGATCTGCAAGAAGCCGAAGACCCAGAGTCCGCGCGCAATGCCGATCTTTACGAGGCAGATACCGCCGATCAGGCCGCCCGCGATGCTCGCCCAGAACGCCACCGCTTTCGCTATCACGCCGATCTGCGTGAGCGTGAAGCCTACGTCGATGAAGAACTTCGTGGCAAGCGCGGTCGCCATGGTGTCGCCGAGCTTGTAGAGGAAGATGAAGCCCAGCACCAGCAGCGCGGATTGCCAGCCATTGCGCGTGATGAACTCGTGGAACGGCTCGACGATCGCCTCGCGCAACGTCTTGGGTGGCGCGCCGTGAATGGCCGGCTCCTTGACCACGAGCGTCATGATGAGGCCCGGCAGCATGAACGCGGCGGTGATCAGAAACACGGTCTTCCACGGAAGAACGTTCGTGAGAATCAGCGAAAGCGAGCCAGGCACGAGCCCCGCCACTTTGTACGCGTTGACATGAACCGCGTTGCCGAGACCTTGCTCGGTATCGGCGAGCAGCTCGCGGCGGTAGGCATCGATGACGATATCCTGACTCGCGCTGAAGAACGCGACGAGCGCGGCGATGGCCGCAACCGCCCACAGGTTCTGCGCGGGCGAAAAGAACCCGAAGGAGCCGATGGCCACCATCACGAGCACTTGCGTGACGAACATCCAGCCGCGCCGCCGGCCCGGACGCCAGCCCGGAAAGCGCGGAATGAAGCGGTCCATCAGCGGCGACCAGACGAACTTCCACGTATAGGGAAGCCCGATCAGCGCGAAGAGGCCGATCTCCTTGACGTTGACGCCCGCAGTCGAGAGCCACGCCTGCAACAGGCTATAGAGCGTGAAGAGCGGCAGTCCGGACGTGAAGCCCAGAAAGACGCAAATGAGGATGCGCGCGTTGAGGAACGCGTGCAAGCCGGGATCTTCTTCGTGAGCTGTAAGAGCGGGCGCCTCGCGTGGCGTTTCGGGCATATCGATGTGGGTAATACGTCGTGGTGGTGCGTTTCGATGCGTGACGGGCCGATTCGAACTCAACGGCGCTTCACGCGATAGACCGCAAGACTACCACGCCAGTTCGCGCCCCAACGGACCGTTTGCCCGTCGTGCAGCACCACGCGGTCCAGTATCTCGATGCCCACTTCGGGCGCGAGCGCCTCGAAGTCCTTGATGGTCAGAACGCGCACGTTCGGCGTGTTATGCCATTGATACGGCAGCGATTTCGAAACCGGCATGCGCCCTTGAATAACCGAGAGCCGATGCTGCCAGTACCCGAAGTTCGGGAACGAGACAATGCATTCGCGACCCACGCGAACGGTTTCACGCAGGATCGCCGCAGTCTGATGAATGGTCTGCAGCGTCTGCGAAAGCACGGCGAAATCGAAGCTGTCGTCTTCGAAGAGACGCAGGCCGTCTTCGAGATTCTGCTGGATCACGTTCACGCCTTTTTGCGCGCATGCGAGCACGCCGGCGTCATTGATTTCGATGCCGTAACCATGCACTTCGAGTTCTTCGCCGAGCAGCGAGAGCAGCGAACCGTCGCCACAACCGAGATCGAGCACGGAGGAACGCGGTTCGACCCAGCGCGCGATGGCGCGAAAGTCCGAACGCAGCGCGAGGGAATCGAGAGTGTGCTGGTTCATGCGCCGATCTCCGTGGCAATTCGTTCGTAATAGGCGCGCATCAAGTTGTGATAGCGCGCGTCGTCGAGTAGGAAGGCGTCGTGGCCGTGCGGCGCGTCGATCTCCGCGTAGCTCACGGTGCGCTTGTTGTCGAGCAGCGCTTTGACGATCTCGCGGGAACGCGCGGGCGCGAAACGCCAGTCGGTCGTAAAGCTCGCGATCAGATACTTCGCCGTGGTGTTGGCGAGCGCGCGGCGCAGGTCGCCTTCGAAGGCCTTGGCGGGATCGAAATAGTCGAGCGCGCGCGTGATGAGCAAGTACGTATTGGCGTCGAAGTATTCGGCGAACTTGTCGGCCTGATAGCGCAGATACGACTCCACTTCGAACTCGACGTCGAAGTTGAAGTTGTACGCGTCGAGCGCGCCTTCGGCACGGCGCAGCGCGCGGCCGAACTTCACGGCCATGTCGTCATCCGACAGATAGGTGATATGGCCGATCATGCGTGCCACGCGCAAGCCGCGGCGCGGCTTCACGTCGTGTGCGTAGTAGTCGCCGCCGTGGAAGTCGGGGTCGGAGAGAATCGCCGAGCGCGCCGTTTCGTTGAACGCGATGTTCTGCGCCGAAAGCTTCGGCGTCGATGCCACCACGATGCAATGCCCGAGCCGCTCCGGATACATCGTGCTCCAGGCAAGCGCCTGCATGCCGCCGAGACTGCCGCCCATCACCGCCGCGAAGCGTTCGATGCCGAAGCGGTCGGCCACGCGCGCCTGCGCATGCACCCAGTCTTCCACCGTCACCACGGGAAAGCTCTTGCCGTAGGGCTTACCGCTTGTACGGTCGATGCTCATCGGCCCGGTCGAGCCGAAACACGAACCGAGATTGTTCACGCCGATCACGAAGAAGCGGTCGGTATCGAGCGGCTTGCCCGGACCAACCATGTTGTCCCACCAGCCTACGTCTTTCGGGTTGTCGGCGTAGACGCCCGCCACGTGATGCGACGCATTGAGCGCGTGGCAAACGAGCACGGCGTTCGAGCGCGCGGCGTTAAGTTCGCCGTAGGTTTCGACGACGAGTTCGTAGTCGTTGAGCGTCGAGCCGCTTTGCATGACGAGCGGCTCGGTGAAGCGCAAGGTTTGGGGAGTGACGATGCCGATTGATTCCATTCATTCCGCCTTGAAATAGCGGCTAAACGGGTGTCGGCGATGCGCGTGTGGATTGACGGCGCGGCTGACGACCTCTTTAGCCGCATTTGTATTGAACCTCCCCGCAATACCGCTTGGGAAGGTTCGCGCGCCCGCAATCGAGTCAGCAAATCGGCGCGTGTTCGAATTTAGATTGAGCGAAGAAGTATAGCGGAAAACGTAATAAAGCCGCCAATAGCGGTGCCCGCGCGTTCTGGATATGGCCCGAGTTTGTGTCTATATTGTCTAATCTGCGCGTGGGCCCTGGAGCGGAAATGAAACCGAGTCGTGTGAGGCCGCTGAGCCATCTCAAGAGCCGCGCGGCCGAAATGATCCGCAACGTCGTCGAGAGCCGCGAGCCCATGCTCATCACGCAAAACGGCGAAGGCCGGGTGGTCGTGCAGGACGTGCAGTCTTATGAAGACCTGCATCAGACCGTGGCTTTGCTCAAGATTCTGGCGATGGGGCAGAAGTACATCGAGGCCGGGCATTGCATAGACGCAATCGACCTCTTCGGCGAACTCGAACGGCTCGACAGGGAAGAAGGCGTCAAGTGAAAACCGTCTTTCTCGATCCGGTGCAGCAGGAGTTGCGCGACTACAGACGCTATGTCATCAACAAGTTCGGCAAGATGGCATGGAAGGCCACGCGCGACGGCCTGGCCGACACCATCGCCGAGATAGAAGCGTCACCGCGTCGTGGCGCGACGCCGCCCGAACTGGTCGACTTCCGCATGACGGGATACTACGAAGTGGCGAGCGGCACCAACCGCGTCATCTACAAGGTGGATGGCGAAACCATCTACGTGCATCTCGTCGTCGATCAGCGCTCGGACCTCGAAGACATGCTCGCGCGGCGCCTCTTCAGGATGTAGCCGCTTTCGCCGCTCGAAAGCCGCCGCCGCGCATGCCGAGCGTGAGCGCGCGCAACGAACGCACGGTGCGATCCACGTAATGCGGCCGGCCCGAGCCGGGCAAGCGCTGCGAAATGCCGCCACTTGACGTGCGCGCCATCGGCAAATGGCCGACGATCCACACCGTGCGAATGCCGAGCCGCCGGTAACGCTTCAGATGCCCGCGCGTGTCTTCCACCAGAATCGCGTCTTGCAGATGCACGTGCGCGCGGCGCATCGCGCGACGGAGCATGGGCGCATCGGGCTTGGCGCGCCAGCGTTCGCCGTCGCGCATGTCCTCGATGGCGATCACGCGCTCGAACAGCTTGCCGATACCCAGTTCCGCGAGCACCGAGCGCGCGTAGAGCGTCGGTCCGTTGGTGAGCACGATCTTGCGGCCCGGCAGCGCGCGCACGATGCGCTTCAGGCCGCGCTCGGCGCGCAGCATGGACGGCAGATCGGGGAAGGTGTGGACTTCGCGCAGGAAATCGGCGGGATCGATGCCGTGATGCCGCACGAGTCCGAGCAAGGTCGCGCCGTATCGCACCGTGTAGCCGACGCGCAGCCGGTTCGCTTCGTCGATATCCACGCCCAGCCGGTCGATGATGTACTGCGTCATCGCGCGATTGATCGCCGGAAAAATCTCGTGCGACGCGTGATGCAGCGTGTTGTCGAGATCGAAGAGCCAAACTGGGCCGCGCGTTTTGACATGACGGCGGCGAGCACTGCGAGATGAACTCATGCGCGATTACGTTCGGCAAATAAAAACGCCCGCGCGGAGCAAACCGCAGCGGGCGTTGGAGGAAGAGTGACGAAGCTCAATGCGAGCGGATCATCGTGCCGAACGGCTGCTCGGTCAGAATTTCGAGCAACACCGAATGCTCGATACGCCCGTCGATGATATGCACCGAACGCACGCCGCTTTTCGCCGCATCCAGCGCGGAGGAAATTTTCGGCAACATGCCACCGGAGATGGTGCCGTCGGCGAAGAGGGCGTCGATCTCGCGCGCGGAAAGGTCGGTGAGAAGATTGCCTTCCTTGTCCATCACGCCGGGAATGTTGGTCATCATCACGAGCTTTTCGGCGTTCAGGACGACCGCCAGCTTGCCCGCGACCAGATCCGCGTTGATGTTGTAGGAGAGTCCGTCTTCGCCGAAACCGATAGGCGAGATGACCGGAATGAACGCGTCGTCCTGCAGCGCCTTCACCACCGCCGGGTTGATGGACTCCACTTCGCCCACCTGACCGATGTCGATGAACTGGCCCGGATTATCGCGATCCGGCATCATCAGCTTGCGCGCGTGGATGAGCCCGCCGTCCTTGCCGGTCAAGCCGACCGCCTGACCGCCGAAATGGTTGATGAGCGTGACGATGTCCTGCTGTACCTCGCCGCCGAGCACCCATTCGACCACTTCCATGGTCTCTTCGTCGGTGACGCGCATGCCCTGAATGAAGGTGCCCTGCTTGCCGATCTTCTTGAGCGCCTGGTCGATCTGCGGACCGCCGCCGTGCACGATCACCGGATTGATGCCGACGAGCTTCAGGAGGATCACGTCGCGCGCGAAGCCTTGCTTGAGGCGCTCTTCGGTCATTGCGTTGCCGCCGTATTTGATCACGACCGTCTTGCCGTGATACTGACGGATATAAGGCAGCGCCTCGGCCAGAATTTCGGCTTTCAGCGTAGGCGCGATCTGCGTGAGGTCAGGTAGCTCGGACATGGCGGCAAATGAGGCGAGGAGCGTTTAAACACGCGGATTGTACAGGAGTGACGCTACACGACAGGTCGTTTTTCCCCGCGCGCCGTCTCGTTTTCCGGCATGGCGGCCGGGCATGCGATCATCGCTTATCAATGTCGATGACACGATGATGAACGTATCGCTTCAATCAGGCTCCGACGCGACGCAACGGTGCACGCGCTGCGGCGCGGCGTTTCATTGCGGCGCGCTCGCCGGCGCTGCGACGTGCTGGTGCGCAACCTTGCCCGCGCTGCCGCGCGAACGCTTGCGGCCGGACTCGACTTGCCTGTGCCGCGCATGCCTGGCGGCCGAGATGGGCCAAGCGTCACGCTGATATTAGGGTGCGACAAATCGCGCCACGTTCGGTTTCACTATAGGCGCAAGCGGGATAATGTCGCATGGACCGCACGCACTCAATCACCCGATGCATCGCATAACCAATACCGGACGGGTCAACCTCGGTCACCTCTTCTGGCTTCGCTCGCTGGCGATCATCGGCCAGTTGACGACCATCGCCGTCGTGCAGATTTTCTACAGCGCGAAGCTGCCCTTGCCGGCCATGCTCCTCGTCGTCGCGCTCGAAATGTTTTTCAACGGGCTGACGTGGCTGCGCGTGGCGCGGGCGCAGCCGGAAACCAATGTCGAACTCTTCGGCCAGATGTGGGTCGACTTAGGCGCGCTCTCCGCGCTTCTGTTTCTCTCGGGCGGCTCGACCAATCCGTTCGTCACCTTGTATCTGCCGTCGCTGGCCATTTCCGCGGCCATTCTGCCGTGGACCATGACCGCGTGGCTCGCGCTCTTCGCGGTCTCTTGTTATGCGCTCCTGAGCTACAACTACGTGCCGCTCAACATAGAGAATCCATCGAATCTGTTCGACTACTTCCGCACGGGTCTGTGGGTGAACTTCATGGTGAGCGTCGGGCTGATCGGCTGGTTCGTCGCACGCATGTCGCGGGCGCTGCGCGTGCGTGACGCTGCGCTCGCCGACGCCCAGCAACGCCATCTGCGCGACGAACGCGCCGTTGCGCTTGGCGTGCAGGCGGCCACGGTTGCGCACGAAATGGGCACGCCGCTGTCCACCATTGCAATGCTGAGCGAGGAATTGCGCGATTCCGCTGCGCACGACCGCAACCTCGCGCCTTACGCGGCCGACTTCGAATTGCTCGAACAGCAGATGGCGCTGTGCACCTCGGCGCTCGCGCGCTTGCGCAGCCGCGCGACGGGGCCGTCGAATCGCCAGCCGCTTCGCGAATGGCTCGCGAGCTTCATCGAGCAATGGCGGCTGCGGCATCCGCAAGTGAAGTTCGAGCACGCGGGCAAGACGCCGGAGTCCATGTCCATCGACGATTCCGTTGCCATCGGTCAGATTCTCACGATCTTGCTGGACAACGCAGCGCGCGCGAGCAGCGAGCTCGTGACCTTGCAGGCATCGGCTGAACGGGTGGAAGGCGTGCAGATGGTGCGCTTCGATATCTGCGATCGCGGGCCGGGCATTCCGCCCGCGCTGCGTTCGAGCCTGGGCGCCGCGCCAGTGGACAGCACGCAGGGCGGCCACGGCGTCGGGCTATACCTTGCGTTCGCGGCGGCGGCGCGCCTGCAGGGATCGATAGAACTCGCGGCGGATCAGCCACGCGGCACGCGCGCGATCTTGCGCCTGCCAAATTTCGGCGCATCGCCCGCCGATGAAGCACGAACCGAATCAAGCGGCGCGGCGTGAGCACGACGCCGGCCAACATTGGAGAAAGAAGCATGAGCGACATGAATTTCCTGATCATCGACGACGACGAGGTTTTTTCGGGCATTCTCGCGCGCGGCCTGGTTCGGCGCGGCTACACCGCGCATCAGGCGCACGACGCGAGCGAAGCGCTGAAGCTCGCCAATCAGCACAAGTTCGGCCAGATCACGGTCGATCTTCACCTCGGCAACGATTCCGGTTTGCGTCTTGTCTCGCCGCTGCGCGACTTGCAGCCGGACGCGCGCATTCTCGTGCTGACGGGCTACGCGAGCATTGCGACGGCGGTTCAGGCGGTAAAGGACGGTGCGGACAATTATCTGGCGAAGCCCGCGAACGTCGAGTCCATTCTCGCCGCGCTGCATGAACAGGCGAGCGAGCAGACGGCGGAAGAAGCGATTGAGAATCCGACTTTGCTTTCCGTGGCGCGGCTCGAGTGGGAGCACATTCAGCGGGCGCTGGCCGAGAACAACGGCAATATTTCGGCGACGGCGCGTGCGCTCAACATGCACCGGCGGACGTTGCAGCGGAAGCTGGCGAAGAAGCCCGTGCGCCAATAAAAAAAGAACCGCCCAAGCCGGGGGAACGAGGGCGGTAATCGGAGAGTTACAACGACTACGTGCATATACAGGGGAATACGCACAGGGAAAGAATACGTCGACTCGTTGCGGCCAAATATACGATTATTCCGAATCTAGGAAGACTCCTAGAAAGCTGCGATTCAGCAGGAACTTGAAGGCGGCGAGCATCCTCGGCGCAGCACTGAACGACAGCGAGCGCGCACGCGCAACGCAAGCGTCCAGCGCTTGCATGACAACGCCAGTTTTCGTCCGCCTTTCGCCTCACATCTCATCCGCCGTATTCTCCGCATTCGATCTCAAGAAGGCCGCAACCCGCGCCGTAAAGCTCTCTATGCGCGAACCTGAGTTCGCACCACGCCGTCCGTGGGCGTCGTCTGCGGGGCGTGGGACCAGACGGACCGGCGCGGAAGCTCGACGCTCGAACGCCGGTCGATGAAGCGCTGGTCGACAGAGGAGACATCGATGAACTGGTTTGACCGCCTTTCCGTGTTTGGCAAGCTCGTGCTGTCATTCGCGGTGGTGATTGTATTTACCGCATGCGTGGGCGTGACCGGCGTCGTATCGCTGGCGAAGATGAACAGCTTGATCGGCGAGATCGGCGCGAAACACATGGACGGCCTTTACTGGGTCGAGGAAGCCAACAAGCACAAGCTGAACACCGACCTCGCCGCCGCGAATCTCACCTTCGCCGACGATGCCGGCAAGGCCAAGCTCAAGGAAGGCATGACCGCCTCGCTCGCAAGCATGCATCAGGCGCTCGACAACCTGCGCCCCACGATGACGACGACGGATGGCCGCGCGCTCTACGACTCGGCGGCGCAGGCTATCGCCGGATGGGAAGACATCGTGCATATGCAGATCGGCACGAAACCCATGCCGACGGACGTCGATCAGATGGGTCTCATTGCCCGTGCGATCGATGCCAGCGAGAAAGCGCGCGCATCGCTCGAACGTCTCGCCGACTTCAAGCGTGAGCGCGCAACCGGCGCACGCAACAACGCGGCGTCCGAATACCAGACGATGCGCGTCGTGATGCTCGCACTCGTGCTCGGCGCGATGGCGGCCGGCGGCTTGCTCGCGGTCTTGATCGGCAGGCGGCTGTCGGCGCAGCTCGGCGGCGAGCCGGGCTATGCGGCGCAAATTGCGAACCGTATCGCGGAAGGCGATCTCACGGCGCGCGTGCAAACGCGTCCGGGCGACGACAGCAGCATGCTTCACAGCCTCGGCAACATGAGCGTGAAGCTGGCGGAGATCGTCGGCGGCATCCGGCATTCGAGCGAATCGATTCTGTTCGCATCGCGTGAAATCGCACAAGGCAACACCGACTTGTCGCAACGCACGGAAGAGCAGGCGGCGTCGCTGGAAGAAACCGCGTCGAGCATGGAGCAGCTCACTGCGACCGTGCGTCAGAACGCCAGCAACGCCGATGAAGCCAGCGGCCTGGCGCGCGGCGCATCGGATGTCTCGACGCGCGGAAGCGAACTCGTCGGCGAAGTGGTGGACAACATGCGCGAACTCGCGGCGGGCTCGAAGCGAATGACGGACATCATCGCGGTGATCGAAGGCATCGCGTTTCAGACCAATATCCTGGCGCTGAATGCCGCTGTCGAAGCGGCGCGCGCGGGCGAGGAAGGACGCGGTTTCGCGGTCGTCGCCGGTGAAGTGCGTTCGCTTGCGCAACGCAGCGCGATGTCGGCGAAGGAGATCAAGGAACTGATCGAAGCGTCGACGGCGCGGGTGGACAGCGGCGCGGCGATCGCCGAGCGCGCGGGTTCGACCATGGCCGAAGTGACGGAAGCCGTGCAGCGCGTGACGGACATCATGGCGCAGATTTCGGCGGCCTCGCACGAGCAGAGCGCGGGCATCGAACAGGTGAATCGCGCGGTGGCGCAAATGGACCAGGTGACGCAGCAGAACGCGGCGTTGGTCGAGCAAGCGGCGGCCGCTGCGGGCGCGATGGCCGATCAGGCCGAGCAACTGAAGGGCGCGGTCGCGGTGTTCGAACTGGACGGGCGCGGGTAATTCGGTTCGCGCTGGCCGCTTGCGATGGGGGCCAGCGTCGAATGTCGCCGACGGCGAGCAGCGGACGCGCTAGCGTTTCGGTGCTCATCGTGCGGTCGCGTTCGAGCGGGCCGCGCATGAATCTCGGCGCCAATGCGCCTTTCGCAACGATGCGTGCGAAGCGCTCATCGCCGCAAGCCTCCCGTAATATCACCTCGCTTGCCACCCTGCATCCCACTCCGTAAACTCGCGCCAGTTTCCAGAACACCCGCGCCGCACGAAACGGCGTCAATGTCGAGAAGGAGTTGTTTCCCATGTCCAATCCCTATTTCCCGCGCTGGCCCGTCCAGCCGGATGCGCAAGGCGGCCGCGTCGTCGGCCCCGATGAGCGCCTGCCCTGGCCGCAGATGTTCGCCATGGGCATTCAGCACGTCGTCGCCATGTTCGGCTCGACCGTGCTCGCGCCGCTTCTCATGGGCTTCGATCCCAATCTGTGCATTTTCATGTCGGGCATCGGCACGCTGCTCTTCTTCGTGCTGGTCGGCGGACGCGTGCCTAGCTATCTCGGTTCGAGCTTCGCGTTCATCGGGCTCGTCATAGCGGTGACGGGCTACAGCGGCCACGGCCCGAACATGAACATTCCCGTTGCGCTCGGCGGCATCGTGGCGTGCGGCGTGGCTTACGCGATCATCGGTGCAATCGTCACGGCGGTCGGCACGAAGTGGATCGAAGCGCTGATGCCGCCCGTCGTCACCGGTGCGATCGTCTGCGTGATCGGACTGAATCTCGCGCCTATCGCCGTGAAAGGCGTGAGCGCCAGCAATTTCGATTCGTGGATGGCGCTTGTCACCGTGCTTTGCGTGGGCGGCGTGGCCGTGTTCGCGCGCGGCATGGCGCAGCGCCTGTTGATTCTGATCGGGCTGGCGATTGCCTACATCATCTACGCGGTGCTGACCAATGGCATGAGCATGGGCAAACCGATCGACTTCTCGATCGTCGCGAACGCCGCGTGGTTCGGCATGCCGCACTTCACCGCGCCCGTGTTCGAACCGCAGGCGATGACCCTGCTCGCGCCCATCGCGATCATTCTCGTCGCCGAGAACCTCGGCCACATCAAGGCGGTCGGCGCGATGACGGGACAGAGTCTCGACCGTTACATCGGACGCGCGTTCATCGGCGACGGACTGGCGACCATCGTCTCCGGTTTCGCGGGCGGCACGGGCGTGACGACTTATGCCGAGAACATCGGCGTGATGGCCGTCACGAAGATTTATTCGACGCTCGTGTTCGCCATCGCGGCATTGTTCGCCATCGTGCTCGGCTTCTCGCCGAAGTTCGGCGCGGTCATTCAAACCATTCCGGGGCCGGTGCTCGGTGGCGTGTCGATCGTGGTGTTCGGGCTGATCGCGGTGACGGGCGCGCGCATCTGGGTGGTCAACAAGGTGGACTTCTCGGATAACCGCAATCTGATCGTCGCGGCCGTCACGCTCGTGCTCGGCGCGGGCGACTTCACGCTCAAACTCGGCGGTTTCGCGCTTGGCGGGATTGGCACCGCGACGTTCGGCGCGATCATTCTGTATGCGCTGCTGCGCCGGCGTGGGTCGGGCGTGGTCTGATGACAAAGCGCCTGCGCGCCCGGTGGAACGCACGCGCAGGCAAGAGAGCATGCTCTCAAGCCGACAACCCCCGCTTCCGATTCACCAGCGCGGTCTCCGCCAGATCGATCTCCCGGATGAGCTTGTTCAACGTCTCGTCGTTGATCGTCTGAGCCGCGCGTAACCTGAACAACTCGGCCCGCTCGGCGCGCATCGCGGCCATGCGCAGCCGTGTCTCGACCATTTCGCTTCTCTTCGCGGCCACGCGTGGCGCTTCCTCATCGCCGAGGGATTCCAGCCTTCGCCGGTAAATGCCCATCACACGCGCGGATGAATCCGTGCAGCGCGCCGCCGCCGTTTCGTCCATCTGCTCGATCAGCGTCTCGTGCGTGTCGTCGATAGCGCGTATCGCCGCCTGCGCGATGCGCCGCCGCGCCATGCGCTCCTCCGCCGCGTAGGGCTTGTCGATGCGCGCGGTGCCGCGCAAGAGAATAGGCAAGCCGATGACCGCGATGACGAGCGAAACCAGGATCACCGCCGACGCGATGAAGATTGCCACGTCGCGACCCGCGAGCGGCGTGCCGTTATCGAGCGTGACCGGCAGCGAGAGCACGCCCGCGAGTGTGACCGCGCCGCGCACGCCGCCAATCGTGGTCATGGCGAGCGTGCGAAAACCGGGCGCCGCGCCAATGCCCTGTTTCGCGGCGTTGCGGCTCGCCACCCAGCGCAGGCAATACACCCACACGAAGCGCAACGCATACAACGCGACGACGGTCGCAAGCACATAGCCGATCAAAAGGCCCACTTGAGCGTCGCCATCGTGATGTGCTTCGATCAGCGCCTGCCCGATCACGTGCGGCAACTGCAGGCCGAGCAGAATGAACACCATTCCGTTGAAGACGAACTCGATCATCGCCCAGGTGCTCGTCATGCGGATACGCACCGCGCTCGGAATGCTGTCGCGCAGGCTCTGGATGTTCATCATCATCCCCGCCGATACCGCCGCCAGAATGCCCGAGCAACCCGCGCGCTCGGCGATCACGTAGGCGGCGAACGGAATCAGCACGGTGAGAATGACGCCCGCCGCGGGGTCGTCGTCCTCGGAAAACTTGAGGATGCGCGCGGGTATCTCCGTGATCGCCCAACTGATCGCCGCGCCGATGGCGAGCCCGCCCGCCGCGATGATGAAGAAGCTGATGGTCGCGTCGCGCAGGGAGAACACGCCGGTGAGCGCCGCCGCGATGGCGAACTTCAGCGCGACGAGGCCGGACGCGTCGTTCATCAGCGCTTCGCCTTCGAGGATATGCATGAGGTTCGGCGGAATGCGATTGCGCCCGGCAATGCCCGTCAGCGCGACGGCATCCGTCGGCGAAAGTACGGCCGCGAGCGCAAACGCGACGGGCAGCGGCATCTCGGGAATCATCGCGTGCAGGAAGTAGCCGAGCAGCCCGACCGTGATGAACACGAGGCCGAGCGCGAGCATGAGGATCGCGCGGCGCTGCATGTAGAGCTCGCGCTTCGGAATGCGCCAGCCATCCGCGAAAAGCAGCGGCGGAATGAACAGCAGCATGAAGAGTTCGGGATCGAACGTGACGTGAAGCCCGAAGCCGTGCCACGCCAGCACCGCGCCGATGGCGATCTGGATCAGCGGCAGCGGCAGCTTGACCGGAAGCAGGCTCAGTCCGAAGCCGGACAGCGCGACCACCATCAGAAGAATGAGTACGGTGAAGACGATTTCCATATGTGCGGTACTGCACGACGCAAAGAGGCGAAAGCCCTTGATGCCGTCTAGCATTGTTCGGGCGACGCGAAAGTTTATCGCGTGAGCCGGTCAGGGTTGATATACGGTGATATACGACGCTCGCACCGCGGAGGTGCGCATGCACGGGAAATCGCCTGATAGCGGTGCACATTCCACCTAAAACGCCGACAAATCCACATGCATTGCTCGCATGGAGCTTGCTTTATCGTCAGCCACGGGGGACGCAAGACTCCCGGCAGATCAACGAGGGCTGTTCTATGAAATCGGTATTGGACGGGGCCGGGGCGGGACCGGTCAGGCTTGGCCAGGCAAGAGATTCGGCGTTTTGCGGGAGGGCACGGACATGGTGATCGCGAATCCGGAAAAGGCGACGGTCACCACGCGTAGCTTCGAACTGGGCGTGACCTCGGGCTTCGACCGCTATTCCGTCGAACATGGCGACCTGACGCTCTCGAGCGTCTTCCAGCCGGTCTTCAGCCTTTCGCATATGCGCGCGGTCGGCTACGAAGGCTTGTTGCGCGCGCATGACTCGCTCGATCGTCCGGTTCCTCCGGTCGATGTTTTCGGGCAGGCATCGCGTATTGGCGAAGCCATGCTGATCGACCGGCTGGCGCAGGCGCTGCATCTGGAAAACTTCAAGATGCTGGGCGCGCAGACCGAATGGCTCTTTCTCAACGTGCATCCCGGCGCGCTGACCGAGCCGTATCACGCCGCCGCGTTGATGGCCAACCTCAAGCGGCTGCATATCGAGCCGCGCCGCGTCGTGCTCGAAGTGCTGGAGCAGAGCGCCGAAGACATGGAACGGCTCGCGCTCGCCGTGCAGCAGTTCCGCGATCAGGGCTTTCTCATTGCGCTGGACGACTTCGGCGCGGGACATACGAACATCGAACGCATCTGGCAACTCGATCCGGATATCGTGAAGCTAGATCGCGTGATGCTGTCGCACGCCGGGCAGAACGTGCACGCGCCTTCGTCGTCGCGCACGATCAAGCAGCGGCAGAACATGGAAGCGGTGCTCTCGGGCATCGTGTCCTTGCTGCACGAAGCAGGCAAGCTCGTGCTGATAGAAGGCGTCGAGACCGAACACGAGGCGCAATTGGCGCTTGCGAGCGGCGCGGACTTCGTGCAGGGCTTCTTCTTCGCGCGGCCGCATCCGGGTCTCGCGGATGGCGACCACGCGAAAACCGTCATCGGCGAACTCACCGAGCGCTACCGCTTGCAGACCGAGGCGCGCGAACGGCGCGTGGCGACGCGGCTGCAACCCTACGTGCGTGCCTTCGAGCGCGCGGCGGAACGGCTTGCGGCGGGCGAGCCGCTCGACGAAGTGTGCTGGAACTTCCTCGCGCTCGATAACGCCGCCCGCTGCTTCCTGCTCGACGCCAACGGTCGCCAGGCGGGCCGCAATGTCGTGCTGCGCGCCGACCGCGCGGCGCACGAAGCACGATTTCTCCCGCTGATCGACGCGCAAGGCGCGAACTGGCTGCGCCGACCATATTTTCGGGCGGCGCTCGGCGAGCCGGAGCGCGTGCACGTGACGAAGCCGTATCTGTCGATCAACGAGGCGATGCCTTGCGTCACGTTGTCGGTGGAGACGCGGCTCGACGGCAAGCGCTGCGTGCTGTGCGGCGACATCGACTGGATCTCGGACGACGAGCTCGTCTGAGAGCCGAGGCGTCACACGTCCCGATCATTTCGCCACGACGACCGAAATCACCTTCAGGCTCGATGCGCCCTTCATCGTTTCGATGGACGCGCGCACCGCGTCGCCCGTCGCCGCTTCAATGCCGATGCGCGCCGCGATATCGCGTTCGCCGCGCTTGACCATCGCGAGGCTGGCGAGCTTCACGTGACCGTAGCCGCGCACGCGTTCGAATAGCGCGGCAAGCGCCAGCACGTCTTGCGCGTTGTGCGTATCGCGTTTGGCGAGCGCGCGTTGCATCGTGAGTTCGTAATCGCTGGCGAGTTGACGCTCCATGCGCCGTTCGAGCGTCTTGCCGAACGGATCGAGCACCGTGCCGCGCAGCGCGCGAAATCTCGACAAGCCGCCGAGCACGGACCACATCCATTGACCGAACACCTTCTTTTTCGGCGCGCGTGACATGGCGGGCGGCGCGAGATTGAACTTCACGGTGTAGTCGTCGCCGGCCGCGCCTTCGAACTGCGCGGCGAGCGCGGCGCGAAACGCCGGGTCCGTGTAGAGGCGCGCGACTTCGTACTCGTCCTTTACCGCGAGCAGCTTGTAGAACGTGACCGCAACGGCGCGCGTGAGGACGTCATCGCCCGATGCGGCCTCGACGAGCGTGCGATAACGCGCGACATACTTCGGGCCGCCATACGCGAGAAGCCGTTCCTCGCGGTCGCGGATCAGCTCGCGCAAGGGCATGTCCGCCATCGCGACACGCTTGTTTTCCTTCGATGCCGCCAGCGCTTCCAGCGCGCTCGCATCCGCCGCCGCGAGCCGTCCGATGGCAAAGGCCAGCTTGTTCGCGGCCACCGCCACGTTGTTCAGTTCGAGCGCGCGCATGAGCGCCGCGTGCGACAACGGCACGAGCCCCAACTGCCACGCGAAGCCCAGCATCAGAATGTTCGCGCCGATGGTGTCGCCGAGAAAGCGCGTGGCGAGCGCCTGTGCATCGCAGCTTCGGAGCGCGTCGGCGGCATGGGGCCCGGCTGCGTGCCGCATCTTGTCGATGAGCGCATCCGCGTGAAGATTCGCCTCGGGGTTCTGCACGAAGCTCGCGTTGGCGATAGCGTGCGTGTTCACGACGATCTTCGTTCTGTCGTGCCGCACCGTTTGCAAGGCTTCGGGACTCGCGCCCACCACCATGTCGCAAGCGAGCAGCAAGTCGGCCTGTTGCGTGTCGATGCGCACCTGGTTCAGAAGCGCATCGGTCGCGGCGAAGCGCACGAACGACAGCACCGAGCCGCCTTTCTGCGCGAAGCCCATGAAGTCGAGCACCGACGCGCTCTTGCCTTCCAGATGCGCCGCCATGCTGATGAGCGCACCCACGGTGACCACGCCCGTGCCGCCTACGCCCGTGACCAGGATGTCATAGGGCGCAGCGTCGAGGTGCGCTTGCGGCAAGGGCAGGGAATCGACCTTTCGCGCGAGTTCGGCTGGATCGAACGCGTGGCCTTCCGCCTTCTTGAGCTTCGCGCCTTCGAGCGTGACGAAGCTCGGGCAGAAGCCATTCACGCACGAATAGTCCTTGTTGCAGGACGACTGATCGATGCGGCGCTTTCTTCCCAACTCCGTTTCCACCGGTTCGACCGATAGACAGTTCGACTTCACGCCGCAGTCGCCGCAACCTTCGCACACCGCTTCGTTGATGAAGAGCCGCTTGTCTGGATCGGGAAATTCGCCTTTCTTGCGGCGGCGGCGCTTTTCGGCGGCGCAGGTCTGGTCGTAGATGAGCACGGTGACGCCCGGCGTGTCGCGCAGACGGCGCTGCACGGCATCGAGTTCGTCGCGATGATGAAACGTCGTGCCGCGCGGAAACTGATCTTCGTGGCCGTCGTACTTTTCGGGCTCGTCGCTGACCACGACGAGCAGCGCAATGCCTTCGGCTTCCACTTGCCGCGCGATTTGCGGCACGGAAATGCTGCCATCGACGGGCTGGCCGCCGGTCATCGCGACGGCGTCGTTATAGAGAATCTTGTACGTGATGTTCGCCTTCGCGGCCACGGCTTGACGAATCGCGAGAATGCCCGAGTGGAAATAGGTGCCGTCGCCCAGGTTCTGAAACACGTGCGGCGTTTTCGTGAACATGGAATGCGAAGCCCAATCGACGCCTTCGCCACCCATCTGAATGAGACCGGTCGTGTCGCGCTCCATCCACGAAGCCATGAAGTGACAGCCGATGCCCGCCTGCGCCACCGACCCTTCGGGCACCTTCGTCGACGTGTTGTGCGGACAGCCCGAGCAGAAGTAGGGCGTGCGCTTCACGGCATCGGCGATATTGGACAGAATTTGCGGCGCGACGAGATCCACCACTTTGTCGCGGCGATCGAGCGCGGGCTTGTGACGCGCGAGCCATTGCGCGAACACCGGCAGCACGCGCGAGGGCCGCAACTCGCCGAGCGCGGACAGAAGCGGCGCGCCATCTTGCGCTGTCTTGCCGATCACCACGGGACGCGCACCTTGCGCGCGGTTGTAGAGATGGTCCTTGATCTGCTGCTCGATGACCGGCCCTTTTTCCTCGATCACGAGCACTTCCGCGAGCCCTTCGACGAACGATTCGAGCCGCGTCGTTTCGAGCGGATACGAGAGCCCGACCTTGTAGATGCGCACGCCCGCCGCATCCAGATCGGCGATGGTGAGATCGAGGCGGCGCAGCGCTTCCATTAGATCGAGATGCGCCTTGCCGCACGTCACGATTCCCACGTTGGCGCGCGGGCTCGGCGCAATCCATTTGTCGATGCTGTTTTCGCGCGCGAAGTGCCGCGCCGCTTCTATCTTCGCGGCGAGGCGCGATTCGATGGTGAGACTCGGCAGATCGGGCCAGCGGTTGTGCAGTCCGCCCGGCGGCGGCGTGAAGTCTTGCGGCGCTGGCCAGTCACGGCGGATGCCGTCCAGATCGACGGTCGAGCCGGATTCGACCGTCTCCGAAATCGCCTTGAAGCCGACCCACGCGCCCGAAAAGCGCGACAGCGCCCAGCCGTAGAGACCGAACTCCAGCATGTCGGCCACGTTCGACGGATTCACCACCGGCATGTGCCACGCGATCATCGCCTGATCGCTCTGATGCGGCATCGACGAAGACACGCAGCCGTGATCGTCGCCGGCGACGACGAGCACGCCTCCATGCGGCGAAGAACCGTAGGCGTTGCCGTGCTTGAGCGCATCGCCCGCGCGGTCCACGCCAGGGCCTTTGCCGTACCACATCGCGAAGACGCCATCGACGGTGCGCTCCGGGTCCGATTCAACGCGCTGCGTGCCGAGCACCGCCGTGCCGCCGAGTTCCTCGTTGATCGCGGGCAGAAAGCGCACGTCGTGCGACGCGAGCAGTTTCTTCGCCTTCCACAATTGCTGATCGACCATGCCAAGCGGCGAGCCTCGATAGCCGCTCACGAAACCGGCCGTGTTGAGATTCGCCGCGCGGTCGAGTTCGCGCTGCATCAGGACGAGCCGCACGAGCGCCTGCGTGCCGGTAAGGAAGATGCGGCCGCTCGTGGCGCTCAGGTTGTCGGTCAGTCGATAGCCCGACAATGCCGGTTCTTTAGAGTGCGAGGCGAATGAGTCAGCGGGAACACGCGCGTTCATGGAGTCTCCGTTCTTTTAGGTACGCGGGGCAGGTCTCCATTTTTCGCTGTCGAAGGCGGAAAGTTTTTGCGCACTTCCCGACTATCGCGCTCTCTCGGAAAGTAATTGGATTAATTTCGAGATAACCGAGCGGAATCTCCTCGATTGCCCGGGTCCTCACGTATACCCGAAGCGGGATCGCGCATGCTTTGGGTCTAACCTGAACGCCCGACGATCGCCCCAAGAAGGATGCCGATGAAGCTCTATTACTGGCCGAAGACCCGCGCTTTTCGCGCGCTGTGGATGCTCGAGGAAATGCGCGTGCCTTACGACCTCGAGTTCGTGAACATCCGCGCGGGCGTACAGAACGAGCCCGCGTTCTGCCGCGTCAATCCGATGTCGAAACTGCCCGCGCTGGAAGACGGCGACGTCAAGGTGGCGGAGTCGGGCGCGCTGCTGCTGTATCTCGCGGATCGCTATCCGGAAACGAAGCTCGGCGCTTCGCCGCACGACCCGTTGCGCGGCCGCTTTCTGCAGTGGATGTTCTTCACCGGTTCATGTCTCGAACCCGCGATGGCCGAACGCATGACCGGCGCACAAGGCAACACGGTGAGCTTCGGATGGGGCGATCTGGCGCGCGTGGAGCGCGCCATCGAAGGCGCGCTCGAAGAAGGCCCGTGGCTGCTCGGCGAACAGTTCAGCGCCGCCGACATCCTCGCGGCGAGCACGCTGCAGATTGCGTTCATGGCGAAGCTGATCGCGCCGCAGGGCGTGCTCTTCGATTATGTCGAACGGGCGGTGGCGCGCGATGGTCATGAACGCGCGGCGGCGATCGATCATCGGGAAGCGGAGCGGCTCGCGTTACGGCCGCATACCGGCGCGATCACGCCGCCCGCGCATTGAATGAGATTTAGGGAAACGTGCGCGGCTTAGGAATTCCCGCACCGGCTTCGATGTCCGCTACCGCGCGTCGATGCGCAAGCTCGACCGCGGCGGCGGAATCGGCAAGGCCGTCGCCGCCGACCGTGGACCACGCTTGCACGGGTTTGTCGTTATGACGGATTTCGTACTCCGCATCCCAGCGCGCGCCCTGCAATTCGAGCGGCTTGACGTGGATGGCGTAGACGCCATAGAGGAAGACCTGCTCCGGCATGATGCCCTCCCGATCAGGATAAGCAGCGGCGCGCCGCTGCTCCTACAGTTCGATTTCCCCGAGAATTCGATGCGCAAGCGCGCGCGCTTCTTCCAGCGCTTCGTGCTCGTTTTCCGATGCGGCTTCCACTTCGTAGAGTGTCGGCTCGGTGTCTTCGCCGTCGTCGCGTTCGAGTGAGACGAGACCCTGATACTTGTCCCCGTCGATGGCGCGCACGCCGATCGTCGCGGTATAGATGCCTTTCGTGTACGTCGTGTCTTCCATGAGCGCCTCCGGCAAGGACGAAATCATGCTAGCACGCGGTCATGGAACGCGTATGACGCCGTGCTACCGGAGCAACTCCTCCACTTCTTCGAGCGATGGCGAATGCCCGCCCGAATGCCGGCATGCCGCCGCGCCTGCCGCCAGCGCGAACTTCAGGTGATCGGGCCATTGGCCGTGACGCGCCATCAGGCTATAGAGCAAGCCGCCGATGGACGCATCGCCGGCGCCGACCGTATCCGCCACTTCGACGCTTGGCGGCCGCGCGCGATATTCCTGGCCATCCGCATAAAGCGTGGCTTCGTCCGAACCGCGCGTGACGAGCACGGTGGCTTGCGGGTTCATCGCGCGGATTTGCGCGAGCGCGTCCGCTTCGGACAAGCCCTTGAACAGCATGTGCAGGTCTTCGTCGGAGACCTTGATAAGATCGGCGAGGGCGGCCATCTTGCGCAGCGTCGGCTCGTAGCCGTGCTCCATCAAGTTCCGATAGTTCGGATCGAAGCTGATCTTCACGCCGTGCTGACGCAGTTGCGCGGCGAGCGCGGCGAGCGTGTTGCCGAGCGGTTGACGCACGAGGCTGATGCAGCCGAAATGCGCCCACTTCACGCGCTCCATCCAGCCTTGCGGCAGCTTCGACGGATCGAACGCGAGGTCCGCGCCGTTCTCGCCCATGAAGTAGTAAGTGGGCGGCTGCGTCTTGTGGACGATGGCGAGCAGCGGCGGACGTTCCACTCGCTGCAGGAAACGCATGTCGAGGCCGGCGGCGACGCTTGCGTCCCAGAGATCGTCGGAGAAATTATCGGTGCCGAGCGACCCGGCCGCCGCCGTCGGCAACCCGAGACGCGCAACCGCGCGCGCCACGTTCCAGCCCGCGCCGCCCGGACGCGAAAGCCAGCTCGACACGTCGGTGCGGATCATGTCCGTGAGGATGTCGCCTGCGGAAACGAATTGCGGAAAGGTCTCGGAGGTCTTCTCGGTTGCCATGCGCGTCACCGTTGTGTCGAATGGGACCCGAGCGCGTTCAGCACTTCGTAGCACGCGCCCATGGTGTGATAGTCGGTCTTGCCGGCGGGACTTTTCTCGTCGCCGTACTTGCGGTTGTCGCACGTGAGGATGCGATACCACGCGCCGTATTCGTGATCGACGAAGTGTTCCCAGCTATAGCGCCAGAGTTCGTCGTAGCTGTCCCAGAAGCGCTCGCGGCCCGTGCGCGCGCCGAGCAGCGCCGCCGCCGCGAAGCTTTCGGCCTGCACCCAGAAGTACTTGTCGTGATCGCAGATGGTGTCGTCGGGGCCGAAGCCGTAGTAGAGGCCGCCATGACGATCGTCCCAGGCGCGGCAGAAGCCTGCATCGAACAATTCGATGGCGCGCGGCGCAAGCCACGGCAGCGCGCGATGCCGCTCCAGGATCAGCAGCAGCTTCGCCCATTCGGTCTGATGCCCCGGCTGAAAACCCCACGGACGAAAAATGTTCGAGCTGTCGGATTCGTTGTAATGCCAGTCCACCGACCAGTCGCGCTTGAAGTGTTCCCAGACGAGGCCGTGCGAAAGCTTCGCCTGCCGCAGCGTGATGTTGCCCGCGATCTTCTCCGCGCGATCCAGATAAATCACGTGGCCGGTGGCTTCATACGCGGCAAGCAGCGCCTCGGTCGCGTGCATGTTGGCGTTCTGCCCGCGATAGTCGGACAACTGCCAGTCGGGCGTGGCTTCGTCGGCGTAGAGACCTGCTTCGGCGTCCCAGAAGCGGCGCTCCATCAGCGCGAAAGTCTCGTCGATGAACGGCTTCGCTTCGTCGATGCCCGCCATGGCTGCGTGCGCGCAAGCAAGCAGCACGAACGCATGGCCATAGCAATGACGCGTGCCGTCGAGCGTGTTCGCCTGGCCGTCGCGCCATTCGATTTCCCAGTCGTAGCCTTCGTGCTTCGCGTCCCAGTGGGCGTCGCGCAGGAATTGGAACGCGTGGCGCGCCCAATCCTGATACGACGGATCGCCGAAATGGCGATAAGCCATCGCGTAATTGAAGACGAAGCGCGTGCTGCTGACGAGATGGCGCGTGGTGCGGTCGTAGACGCGGCCGTCGTCCTTGAAGAAGTGGAAAAAGCCGCCTGACTCGTCGCGCGCGGTGGGCGCGTAGAACGCGAGCGTGTCGCGCACGTGCGAGAGCAGGAAGTCGCGGCTGCGGAAATCGACGCTCGCTTGCGGCGCGGTTTCCACGGGGGATGCGGTCAGGTTCATGTATCGCTCATCTCATATCTGGCCGGAGCTCGCGCGGGCGATGAAATCGACGCCCACCAGCGTGTCGGCCTGCCCCGGCGGGTTCGCATTGTCCTCCAGCAACAAGTCGACGCCACGACGGCCGAGCGCTTCCTTGTCGACCGTCACGGTCGAAAGCGGCGGCGTGCTCTGCGCGGCGGCCGGGATATCGTCGAAACCGACGAAGGCGATGTCCTCCGGCACGCGCATACCGTGCGCGAGGCATACGCGCATGGCGGCGAGGGCCGCTGCATCGTTATAGGCGAAAACCGCGTCGGGCAAAGGAATGGATTGCGCGCGCGACTCGCCGATCAGCCGCTGCATGGCGTCGGCGGCGGCGAGATCGGGAGGCGATCCAGGGTGCGTGACGAGTTCCAGCATTGGGTCGAACAGCAGGCCGGCATCGAAATACGCCTTGCGATAGCCAAGCGCGCGCTGCGCGATGCTGTAATGCGCGAGCGATCCGCCGATGAACGCCACGCGCCGCCGCCCCTGCGCGAACAGATGCTGCATTGCAAGCGACGCGCCCCTTACGTTGTCGATGTTTACCGAGCGAAAGCCCGGCGCGCGCAGGTCGATGAGCACCGTGGGGCGCGCCAGCGAATGCAGATGCGCAAGCAGTTCCGGCTCGACGAAGCCCGCGACCGCGATGGCGTCGGGAGCGTGCAGGCGCATTTGCTGCGCGAGATCGAGCGTGGGACCCGCGGTCAACACCGACGGCACTAGCCGATGTTCGCGGCAGGCTTCCTCGAAGCCATGCAGCACATGCGAGAAAAACGGGCTGGCGGCGAAGTTGTTGTGCTGCCTATGCAGCAAAAACGTGACACGGCGAATGCGCGTGCGCAATTGCGCGGCATCGTAACCGAGTTGCTGCGCGACTTCGATGACGCGCACGCGCGTGGCTTCCGACAGCCCCGGCTGGTTCTTGAGCGCGCGTGACACCGTCCCGATCGAGACGCTTGCCGCGCGCGCGACATCGCGAATGGTGGTGGCCATCGTGGTGATTCTGTCTCCGCGGATTTCCTGCGGCGCGCGCGGTGTTTAGCGCAAACCGGCTACATTCGTTTTGCGGCGATTGTATAGTAAAAAACCGCAAAACAAACCGTGGAGACAGGGTGGGGAAACCACTAAGACCAATGCTGTATGGCGTTTGAAGCCTTTTTGTTTGTTTAGTAAAAAGCAGAAAACATTTACATCGAGCCTTCGCGCTCGTGTACCGAACGCTTGTCGGGCGTCCAAACGTCGAGCAAAAGGTCGTCGTCCCAGTAGTGGCACAAGAGTGGCAAGCCCATTCGACCGCGCAAGCGCGCGTGCACGTCTTCGCCGGTATGCGTCCAGCCTTCCATGGGTTTTCGCCAGTGGCATGCCACGACCGTTCCGTCCGGCGTAAGCGTGCGGCGCACATGTTCGACGATATGCCACAGCTGCGGCTCGTCGAGGTAGTAGCCGATTTCGCTGAGGAGCACGAGATCGAACTTGCCTTCGGGCCACGCGTCCGGAAGCAGCATGTGCTCGACCGTCACGTTGTCGAATTGCGCGATGCGCTGCCGCGTTAGCTCGACGGCGTCCGCGCTGATGTCCGTGGCGACGACTTCGTCGCAGCGCGCCGCAAGCAGCGCCGTTAGTTCACCGTTGCCGCAGCCCGGTTCGAACGCGCGCGCGTAGCGGTCGTTGGGAAGCGTGGCTAGCGTCAACGCGCGCTTGCGGCGTTCGTACCAACGGTTCCTGATCTTCCAGGGATCGTCGTTGTCCTTGTAAAGCTGGTCAAAGTACTGCTTCGGATCGTTGATGTTGCTCATATGAGAATGACTTCGAAGGGCCTCGTCAGGCGGGCCAGGACATGCTCGGGCAGAACCGGCGCTTGTCCGGTCGTTTTATCCGGCTCGGTCTGGCTTCTGAAGGCTTGCACGGCCCGGAGCTTCCTGGTGTGCGTTGCCGCGTCCAGGGCGATGCGCCGCGCGCGGCTCCACGGCACGCGCGAATCGTCCGGCGACGCCCAGTGCCAGGTCCAAAGCGGCACTTCGACAAACGGCAAACCAAGCTCGTTCGCGGCCAGACACGTGGCGCGCCCGACGGCCTCGTGATCGGGATGGCCATCGTACCGCCACGTAGTGAAAACGATGTCACCAGGCTGAAGAAATTTAGCCAGAAGTACTGATAGATCCGCTTCGATTTGTCGCGCCCCGCCATCCGGCAAGCCCAGCCGGACGACTTGCGCGTTACGCAGATGCAGCCGCTGCAAGGCGTCCCGCGTTTCTTGCGGACGTACGCTGGCAAGGCGATCCGGCGTCCATTCGGTCGATTCCGGATGGCTCGCGGTGCCGTCCGTCACGGCGACGATCAACACGTTTCGGCTTAATTCCGAGAGGCGTGAAAGTAATCCGCCCGTACCGAGCACTTCGTCGTCCGGGTGTGGCGCCACGACGACAGCGCGGCCGCCCAGCGGGACGAGATCGGCGGGATCGACTTCCGGTAGCGCGCTCAGCTTGCCCCAGTCCTGCCAGCTTTTCTCGGGCGTGCCTCGCCCTTCGATTACCCTGTCGTGCTCCGGCGCACCGGTTTCGGCGAGCGCCTTCGGCTCTTGCGTCGTCAAACTTTCCATGAGTCAGGCTCCCGTTCGAGCAGATGTTCCGCGAGCGATGCCTCGTCGCGTTCCGCGTGGCTTTGTCTGATGAAGACCGGCAAATCCGCCATCAAGTGAGCGAAGTGATCGTCGCGACAGAGCGGCGCCGCTCCGAGCGCGCGGCCCGCATGCTCGATGACATGCGCGGCGCAGCGTTCGGCCGCCAGACGCGCGCGCATGGCGGCGAGCATGGCGTTGGCCTGCGGCTCGCGGTCGATGAATGCCGCCGTTTCGCGCAGCAGCGCGGCCGTGGCGCAAAGCGTGGTGTCGATGGCGCCGAGATGCGCGAGCTTGTGCGGATCGGCGCCGCGTCGCGCGCCCTTTTCGACGAAGCGCGCAATGCCCGCCGCCGCGCCGAACCAGCACGCTGCAATGCCCGCGCCGCCTTGCCAGAAGCCAGGGCGCTCGACATAGCTTCCCGGCTTGCCGATTCGCCGCGCAGGCACGTTGTCGAAGTGGACATCGACGCTCGCGCTTGCTTGCATGCCGACGGCAAACCAGCCTTCGCGCGTCACCTTGACGCCCGGCTGGCGGATATCGACGGCGGCGAGCATCGGCTCTCCGCGCTCGTTCCAAGCCGTCACGAGCGCGTGTGTCACCGAAGCCGCACCGGAACACCACGCCTTGACGCCGTGAAGAAGCACGTCGTCCGACTCCAGGTTGCCGATGGCCGCAAGGCGGGCGTTCGGCGGCTCGGCGGCCCATACGCCCCACGCTTCGTTCGAGGCGTGATGCTCTTCGTCGAGTTCGGCGAGGATGGCGAGCGCGTCCGTATGGCCTTCGTACAGTTTGACGAGCGCGAGGTCGAAAGCGGCGACGGCGCCGAGCGCGCGCCAGCGCTCGCGCGTGGCGCCGCGGCCGGGCAAGGGCAGCCGGTCGAGGCGCGCGTCGATCAGAACGCGTAGGGCGCGCGCCGTGTCGTCTGCGTTGCCGCGCTGAAAAGACAAATCTCCGAGACATGCTTGCAGGGCGGATGCCGATACAAGCGGCTCGGCGGCCGAGGCGAGTGACATGGCGTGACTCACTCCCAATCTTCGCTGTGCTGGAGGGCGCTAGCGTTCCGCATGGACATCTCCTGTTCTCGTTTGCGCATTACTTGGACAAGAGTGTGGCAAGCGACATGCCCGGACGCCATTCAGCCAGACGGGATAAGCAAAGGCGCCGGACAGGAGTCAGGCAAATCGACTTACGCCGTCCGGCCGAGTCGACGGTATCGATCAGACGGGTTCAAATGCACAAAGGCCGCACGAGGCGGCCTTTGTCGGGAAACGATGATGGATGTGTCAGCGCCGCGCGGTTGCGGCGATGTTCTTGCCTTCGCGCGGGGGGTCAGCCGCGGTCTTGCGCGCGCCCCAGCGTTGCGCCAGGACCGCGCACACCATTAACTGAATTTGATGGAACAACATCAACGGGAGCACGACCGCGCCAACCGTATGGGACGCGAAAATCACCTTCGCCATTGGAATGCCGGAAGCAAGGCTCTTCTTCGAACCGCAGAAGATGATGGTGATCTGATCGGCGCGGCTGAAACCGAGACGCCGCGCGGTAAAGGCCGTTACCAGGAGCGCGACGGTGAGCAGCAGCACGTTGACGACGAGAAGGCCCAAAAGCGTGGAAGCGGAAATCGAATGCCAGATGCCTTCGTTCACGGCTTCGCTGAACGCGACATAGACCACGAGCAGAATCGAGCCTTGATCGACGAACTTGAGCACCGCCTTGCGCCGGTCGATCCACTTGCCGATAGCCGGACGCAGCAACTGCCCCGCCACGAACGGCACGAGCAATTGCATGACGATACTGCCAACCGTATGCCACGGCGAACCCGTTGTCGCCCCATTGCTCGTCACGAGCAAGCCGACGAGCGCAGGCGTGATGAAGATGCCAAGCAGGCTGGACGCCGACGCGCTGCACACCGCCGCAGGCACGTTGCCTTTTGCCATCGATGTGAACGCGATCGACGACTGCACCGTGGAGGGCAATGTGCACAGGAACAGAATGCCGGTGTAGAGAGCAGGCGTGACAAGCGGCATGAGCAACGGCTTGAGCGCGAAGCCAAGCAACGGGAACAGCACGAAAGTGCTCAACAGAACGAGCAGATGCAGCCGCCAGTGTGTTGCGCCAGCGACGATCGCCTCGCGGGATAGCTTTGCGCCATGCAGAAAGAACAGCAGCCCGATAGCAACGTTAGTGATCCAGTTGAACGCCGTGGCCACGTTGCCGCGACAAGGCAAAAAGCTCGCGAGGATGACCGTGCTGACGAGCGCCAGCGTGAAGTTATCGGGAAGAAGTTTGGGCCGCGCCATCGGTTGGATCTCGCACTCGTGCTTACGGGCCGAAGTATTCGGGTACCGTGCGCGTCAAGTCAGTAAAAACCATGATTTTCGCTCGTAGGCGATTGAAAAGGCAAATTCATTTACAGGATTGATTGATTACCACCGCGCATGAGCGCGCTTGTTTTCCTTCGATGCAGAAGCACCAACCGGGCCGCCAGACCGGTCACTTCGACAGTGCGCAAATCCTCGGTGAGCGACTTTTTTCATCGGACGATTTGTCTTTCAAATCAGCAGGATGCAGCGGAAAAACTCCGACGTAACATGGTGTTACAACCATGAATCGGGCCTAACACTTTTTGGCTCGACGGCCGACGCCGGGCGAAATAAATTGTGGAACATGCCGGTCGACGAGTGCGCGCGAGATCTCCTCGCCGTCGCCATTGGTCCGACTTTGACCGGTTGTCCGTTGGGCGTCGACTTCTCTTTTTGCGTCGCCAGCGGGCAGGAATGGTGTCGGACACTGGCTGTTTTCTCGACATGGCGCTCATCGGCATACGCACTACGACTCGCTTTCTTGCAGCCACCGCGATCTCTTCGCTGGCGGTCGCGGGTTCGCTCGCGCTTGCCGGTCCGCGTGTCGAATGGCTGTCGTCGGCGGTGTTTCAAGATTCCGCGAGCAGCCGTCAGTCGCTGCACCATACGCCGGTTGCCGCCAAGGACGGTCTCACGCCAGTGAGCGCTGAAGTGCGGCCCGTGCCGCGCGCCGAACAGGCGGCGTCGCTCAGAGGCGCGGGTTCCATTCGCGCGGACATCGCCCGCTATAACGAAGAGCGCAGCCTGCCACGTCAACCCGGCCGCCCGGTCGATGACGGCCGCACCTCCGGCAACGCCAACTTCCGCAACTGAGTTTCATCTGCTGCGACGTCTTGTTGCAAATCCGCAATGCTTGCGCGTTAACTTCGTGGTTAACTAAAAATTAATTGCGCGTCTAGTTGCGCCGTGACGGTGACGCAATCACGCCACAGTTGTTCATTCGTGACCGCATAAACATTCCTCTCTTTTCGCGCTGAAAGGACAATGCGCCCTGCGCGGGATTTCGCAATCCAAAGCAGTTTCGATTTCCCTTTCATCGCCTTCAAAGGCGCGCCGTTGCTCGGCTTCCTATAAAGACCGCTCGGAACGATTCGGCTTTGACGCGAGAAGCGACGCGCATCGAAGCGTGAAAAGGCGCGCCTGCCTATTCAAACCGTGATACCCGCAATAACCAAAAACATTTTTGACCGGAAAAATGGTCCGTAAAGATGGTGCCGCTCCACTAGCGACACCGCTCTCGCCGAAATCATTAGCCGACAGAAGAGGCGAGTGCACCGTTCCTCGCCCGCCAAGCATTCAATTTTTGACAAACGACAGGAGAGTTCATGAAGCCAACCGTCAACCGTGCGATGAAGACCACGGTCAAGGCCACCGTAGTCGCCGCCATGTTCGGCTTTCTCGCCGCGGGCGCGGCGCAGGCGCAATCGAGCGTCTCGCTTTACGGTCAGGTCGACGAATGGGTCGGCGCACAAAAGTTTCCCGGCGGCGATCGCGCCTGGAATGTGAGCGGCGGCGGTATGTCCACGTCGTACTGGGGCTTGAAGGGCGCTGAAGATCTGGGCAACGGCTACAAGGCGATCTTCACCCTGGAAAGCTTCTTCCGCGCGCAGAACGGCCAATACGGCCGCTTCCAGGGCGACACGTTCTTTGCACGTAACTCGTATGTCGGTATCCAAGGGCCGATCGGTACGTTCACCGCTGGCCGCCTGACGACGCAGTTGTTCGTTTCGACGATTCTGTTCAACCCGTTCGTCGACTCGTATGTCTTCTCGCCGATGGTCTATCACGTGTTCCTCGGTCAGGGCACGTTCCCGACCTACACGACGGATCAGGGCGTGACGGGCGATTCGGGCTGGAACAACTCGTTGCAGTACACGACGCCCGACTTCAACGGCTTGTCCGGCAGCGCGATGTACAGCTTCGGCAACAACGCGGGCGATGGCCGCTCCAAGAAGTACAGCGCGCAGTTCCTGTACTTCCACGGCCCGTTCGCCGCGACCGGCGTTTATCAATATGTGAACTTCAACAACACGCCGGGCGATCTGGTCACCTCGAACGCCTTCGCCATTCCCGGCTACAAGAGCCAGAGCGTTGCTCAGTTGGGTGCGTCGTACGACTTGAAGTACGTGAAGTTCTTCGCCCAGTACATGTACACGAAGAACGACATCGACCCCGGCACGTTCCACGTGAACACGGGGCAGGGCGGTGTGACGGTGCCGCTCGGCCCGGGCCTGGTAATGGCGTCCTATGCGTATTCGCGCAGCAACGGCGGTCTGGACCAGACGCATAAGAGCTGGGCCGTAGGCTACGACTACCCGCTGTCGAAGCGCACCGACGTCTATGCCGCGTACCTGAACGACAAGTACACGAGCATGTCTTCGGGCGATACCTTCGGCGTCGGCATCCGCGCCAAGTTCTGAGTCTTGCGGCAGCAAACGAAAAGCGCGTTCCGGATAATCACCGGAACGCGCTTTTTTTCATCTGAATCTCTGCGACGAGCGTTTCAGCCGATCCGCAAACGCGACTTCGCCTCGTCGTATTCCTGACGCAAGCGCGCGACCAGTTGCGCGACGCTCGGTACATCGTCCATCAGGCCGACGCCTTGGCCCGCGCCCCAGATGTCCTTCCACGCTTTCGCCTTGGCCGCGCTGTCACCGAAATTCATCGCGGTCTTGTCGGACTGCGGCAGCGCTTCGGGATCGAGTCCCGCATTCACGATGCTCTGGCGAATGTAGTTGCCATGCACGCCGGTGAAGAGGTTCGTATAGATGATGTCGGCGGCGTTGGCATCGACGATAGCCTGCTTGTAGCTGTCGAGCGCGTGCGCCTCGCGCGTCGCGATGAAGCGCGTGCCCATGTAAGCGAGGTCCGCGCCCATGGCCTGCGCGGCGAGAATCGAGCCGCCGTTGGCGATGGAGCCTGACAGCACGATGGGGCCGTCGAACATGCGCCGCACTTCGCCGACGAGCGCGAACGGCGAGATCGTGCCGGCGTGGCCGCCCGCGCCCGCCGCCACGAGAATCAGCCCGTCGACGCCCGCTTCGAGCGCCTTTTGCGCGTGCCGCAAGTTGATCACGTCATGCAGCACGATCCCGCCGTACGAATGCACCGCATCGATCATTTCCTTTACCGGTGCGCGCAGGCTCGTGATGAAGATCGGCACCTTGTGCTCGACGCACACGCGAATGTCCTGTTCGAGTCGCGCGTTCGACTGGTGGATGATCTGATTCACCGCGATCGGCCCGATGACCGCATTCGGGTTCGCGGCCTTGTGTTCGGAGAGCGATGCCTGAATCTGCGTGAGCCATTCGTCGAGCAATTCGGCGGGACGCGCGTTGAGCGCCGGAAACGAACCGACGATGCCCGCTTTGCATTGCGCAAGCACGAGTTCGGGATAGCTGACGATGAACATCGGCGAGCCGACGACGGGCAATGCAAGGTTCTGCAGTACGGCGGGAAGTGCCATGGCGCGAGTCTCCGGGATTTCGTACTTATTTTACGGTTGGGGAGTCGTCTTCGAGCGGCTAAATTGAGACGCACGATCGTTCGATTATAGGCACAGGCGCCGCGGCCCTGTCATCCTCCGATTCCCGAGGAAATCCTCGGTTTTACTGTTTGTGTGCACGTTGCTCATCGAGCATTCGGAATGCCGCGCCTACAATGGACCGCTACGCCACGAACAAGAAAACACCATGTCCTTCAGAGGCTACGAGCCGTTTCGCGTGAATGCGGCGGGCGTCGAGATCGTCGGCGAGAAGGGCGGAGACGGCCCGCCGCTTTTGCTTTTGCATGGCTATCCGCAAACGCACGAGATCTGGCATTCATGCGCCGATGAACTCGCGCGGCACTTCACCGTGATCGCCACCGACTTGCGCGGCTATGGCGCATCGGCCAAGCCGCCGAGCGACGAACGCCACGCGCCTTACTCCAAACGCGCCATGGCCGCCGATCAAGTCGCGGTCATGCGTCACTTCGGCTTCGAACGTTTTCTCGTGTGCGCGCACGATCGCGGAGCGCGCGTCGCGCATCGCATGGCGATCGATTTTCCCGATGCCGTCGATCGCCTGATGCTGCTCGATATTGTGCCGACGCTTGCGATGTTCGAAGCCACTGACCGCGCGTTGTTGAGCGCCAACTTCCACTGGTTCCTGATGAACCAGCCATCGCCCTTTCCGGAAAAGATGATCGGCGCCGATACGACCGGGTTCATCGAACACTTGATGGGCCGTGGCCGTGCGGGTCTTGCGCCGTTCGCGCCGCACGCGCTGCAGGCATATCGCGATGCACTGGCCGCGCCCGATGCGGTGTTTGCGACATGCGAGGACTATCGCGCGTCGGCGGGCATCGACCTCGAACACGACCGGGACGACACCGAGCGCGGCGTGAAGATAGCGTGCCCAATGCGCGTGCTGTGGGGCGAGCAAGGCGTGCTCGAGCGCGCGTTCGATGTGCTTGGTCAATGGCGGCGCGTCGCGCGCGACGTAAGCGGCCGCGCGCTCGATTGCGGCCATTACGTGCCGGAGGAAGTGCCGCAGGAGTTACTCGTGGAGATGCGTGCGTTCTTCGAAGCAGAGTTCTGCTGACAAAGAGCCGATGATCTCAGACGCGGCGGCCTTACGCATGCGTCGAAAGTGCTTGGTTGGCTTCGGCCCGGACTTGTTCTATATCGGACGCCGCCAGCCAGTGGCAATAACCACCCAGCGTGGACCTGTCGATGTCCTGCAGCGCAATGTGGTTGTACGCGCCTTCGCGATACTTCAATTTCGACCAGTACTCTTCTGTTTGCCACGCATGAATATTCAGGACATCGCTGCCATGCGTAAGCGACGCGTAGGGGAAATGGTCGAGAAGTCCTATGGAGCAACGCTGCGGATACGTGCGGCGTAGCGCTAGCTCTCCTGCATACATGGTGATCACGTTTCTGCACCAGCCTGGCCACTCTCCACGGAAGTCTTTGAACTCCTCGTCGAGCAGGCGGATGCAACAGTCCATTTGAGCCGGCAAAAAGTCGCACACCATTGTCGATGGCCCCAGCACCGACGCACCGATATTGTGTAAGCCGGAATGAGGAAATCCCCACCGGGCACTGCATTCGTTAAGTTTCTGTCGGACCGACGCCTCATATGCGTAGGCTCCGAAACCAAAGCAAAGGCCGGCAGGATGAAACTTCGACAGCGCGGGCGTCACAAAGGTGTCGCAATCTGTTTTCAGAATGTAATCGAACTGCCGACAAACGTCTAAAACTGCTTTATCGCAGAGATTGGCGACAGAATTGATGTATCCATAATCCGACCATTCGCTGTTTTTCTGAGAATAAGGAATACTCGGAATAGCGACTATATTACTGTCTCGCGGCAGTTTAGATGTTGCTTCCGGATGGCACACGACAATTAACGTGCTTCGGTCAAACAAGCCTGTATGGATGATGCTCTTATAGAGCCAGCCAAATTCCTCAATGTTACTCGGAACATTGTCTACATACACCAGTATGCCGATATCTTTTCGTGCTTGATTCAAGAAAGACCTTTAACGATATATTTATTCAGTGCCAGCGGCGAAGTTGGCCTGCGCTTGCCGGCACTTGGCACTTCTGCTCGCTTAGATCACGGGAAAGATAGTAACGGGACCGCTACAGTGGATGCAGATACGATTTTTCTACGATTAATGTCCATTATGATTTTTATTGAGTTGTAAAAATGGAGGCTCAAAATTACTTAAATTCAAGTAATCTCGGGCGTTTTAATCGTAACGGAAGCAATTGCCTGCATCAATGCCGATTTTTCTTATTACTTGAGCAAAGTCGTGCCTGTTTTGTCCTTGAGCTTACGGCGTTATGCATCGCTTTGCCGCACATGCAAATCGCATTAAACGGCATTAAAATGAGTGTCGATAGCGCGAACATGGTTGCCTTTAGTGTGCGCGTGTCGTCAACTTACTGTAGGGAAAGCACCGATGCACGTGATATAGCGGCGGGTTACGATGGCGTCGACGTTGATCACGTCCATACTATTCCGCCGCTTGCCGTAGCTGACAAGCGGCTTTCTTTTTGCGCGCGGAGTTCATACCGCCGAGAGCATGTCGCCATCCACGTTGAGCGATCCGCCGCGCGCCAATTCCCCGACGATCTTCTCCAGCAATGCGCGATGTTGCGCGGGCGCGGCAAGCGCGTTCGCGGCGGCGCGCATGGCGCGGGCAGATGCGGTCATCGCGAGCAAGGTGTCGAAGGACATCGAACGCACGTCCATCAACTTGAAGACGATCAGCACTTTCAGCGCGTTCTTTGCGTTGCGGGCAGGGTCGGCACGCAGATAGTCGAGCCGCGACGCGGCCACGTCGAGTGCGCGCGCGACATCGGTGAAAGGCGCGCCGTGGCCCGGAACGACGACATCGACATCGAGTTGCGCGATGAGATCGAGCACCGCGCGTTCTTCCGCAAAACCGCTTTCGCCTTCGAGTTCCGGAAAAATCACGCCAAAGCCGTTTTCCCACAACGCGTCCGCGCTGATGAGGATGCGCGCCTCGGCGCAATACAGCATGAGCGAGTGCGGATCGTGGCCCGGCGCGCCCAGCACGGACCATTCGAAGCCGCCGAGCATGAGCGTGGCGCCATTCTCGACCGTGCCGTCGAACGTGAACCGGTCACAACGCTGCGCCGTGGCGTGAAACGTCAGCGCCTCTTCGTCCCAGACACGCACCGCGTGCGCTTCACTTTGCGGGATCAGCGTATTGCACGCATAGGTGCGTTGCAGCAGTGCGTTGCCGCCGCAGTGATCCGAATGCAAGTGCGTGTTGACGATCAGATCGAGCTTGCGCGTGCCGAGCGCGTGCTGCACGAGCGCCAGCGTTTGCGGCGCGTGCGAGACGTAGCCCGTGTCGATCAACGCCGTGCCCTCCTCGCTCGCGAAGAGCACGTTGTTCGACGACAACCAGCCGCGCTCGAACACCGTCATGGAAGCGGGCAGCGCGATCACGCCTGCTCCTTCGGCATGACGACGATAGTCGCCGTCGCCTCGATCACCGTCTCGCCAAGCTGATTCACCGCGCGGCCCGCGAGCTTCACCAGGTCGCCGCGAAGGCTCGTCTTCCACTTTGCATCGAGCACTTGCCAGCGCATGGCGAGCACGTCGCCGGCCTTCACCGCGCGCGTGAGCTTGATGCCGAACTCCAGTCCAAGCGGTTGCGCGTAAGTCGAGAAGTGTTCGGCGATCATCGCCATGAGATGCGCGGTCGGTTGCGTGCCCGACGCGATCAGCGAGCCGAAACGGCTGGCGCGCGCATACGCTTCGTCGTGATGCAGCGGGTTGGTGTCGTTGACGAGCGTGGCGAAGTGGCGAATGGAGTCCGCCGGCAAGGCAAGCGTCGCTTCGAACGATTCGCCGATACGCACCACGCGCGCGCCGCGACGACGGCTTTCGCCACGCGCGAGCACGTCGCGTTTCGCGTCATCGTCAATGGATGACCACGCCGCGATTTCGTCGATGGTGCGCAGGCAGCCGTCGCAATAGCCCGTCTCCGGATTCATGCGGCAGACGTCCACGCACGGCGACGCGACTTCGCCTTTCATGACGCGCGCAAGGCGACATCGACAACCGGCGCGCCCGTCAGCGACACGAGTTCTTGCGGCGTCAGATTGAACACCGCGTGCGGATGACCCGCCGCCGCCCACAGGCTTTCGAGCGTGAGCAAGTCTTCGTCGATGAGCGTCACGGGTTCGGTCGCATGACCGATCGGACATACGCCGCCAATGGCATAGCCGGTTTTCTCGCGCACGAACTTCGCATCCGCGCGCGCCAGTTCGCCGACGTGCGCCGCGACCTTCGCTTCGTCCACGCGATTCGCGCCGCTTGCGATCACGAGCACGGGCGCGTCGTCGTCGCGGCGCCGGAAGAGAATGGACTTGGCGATCTGCGCCACGGAACAGTTCAATCCCGCCGCCGCTTCCGCCGATGTCTTGCCGGTTTCCGGCAGCATCACGACGGGCCGCGCGTGACCGCGTTCCTGCAACAGAAGCGCGACGCGGCGCGCGGAATCGGGGAGGTCATCGAGATTCTGTACTTCGGTCATTGCTTTCCTTTCCATCGAACGATCAACGGGTCAGACGCAGGCGGCAACGGCGTCGCGCTGCTTGGCGAGCAGCGCCTTGCCCGCACGCGACGAACTCGGCTTGCCGATGGCGCGCGAAATGAAGTCGCCTGTCTCGACCAGTCGATCCAGGTCGATGCCCGTCTGGATGCCGAGTCCATTCATCAGATACACGACGTCTTCGGTCGCGACGTTGCCTGTCGCGCCCTTGGCATACGGACAGCCGCCGAGCCCCGCAACCGACGCATGAAATATCTCGATGCCTTCGAGCAGCGCCGCATAAATGTTGCCGATGGCCTGCCCATAAGTATCGTGGAAATGTCCTGACAGGCGTTCGCGCGGAAACGCTTTCGACGCCGCCGCCAACACTTCGCGCGTGCGCTTGGGCGTGCCGACGCCGATGGTATCCGCGATATCGATTTCGTCGCAGCCGAGCGCCTTCATGCGCTCGACGACATCCACCACCGACGCCACGCTCACCTCGCCCTGATACGGACAGCCGAGCGCGCACGAGATGCTGCCGCGCAGACGCAAGCCTGCGTCCTTCGCGGCTTTCGCGACCGGCTCGAAGCGCGCGATGCTTTCCGCGATGCTGCAATTGATATTCCTTTGCGAGAACGCCTCGCTCGCCGCGCCGAAGATGACGATCTCGTCGGCCTTTGCTTCGAGCGCGCCCTCGAAGCCGCGCAGATTCGGCGTGAGCACGGAGTAAATGGTGCCCGCGCGACGCTCGATGCCCGCCATCAACGCGCTGGCATCCGCCATTTGCGGCACCCATTTCGGCGAGACGAACGAAGTCGATTCCACATTGACGATGCCCGCACGCGCGAGCCGGTTCACGAGCTCGATCTTGGTTTCCGTGGCGACGAATTCCTTCTCGTTCTGCAAGCCGTCGCGCGGCCCGACTTCGACGATTTTTACTTGAGTGGGGATCATGTCTGTCTCCTTGCGATTCTCTGACGTCGGTTCGTTGCGTCAGCCAGTTTGCCACATCGGAAGCGAGCGCAAATGTCTGCTTGATTCAAGTAGCTTGGATGTATTGATTGCCGGATGGCAGTTAATGCTTTGATTGAATTGTAGTTTTTTGGCGTTTCACTTCTTTAACGAAAGGCCTGCTAACTATCATGGGCAGCCGAGAATGCCAGCCGGTCCGGGCGAGCGCGACGAGGCGAGGCGACTGGCTCGGTCACTTAGTCCCAAGGAACAACGCCGAACGGCAGAAGGTCATCATGAAGTTCGAAACTTATCCGCTTTCCCGAACGCAGGCGCGTGCGGCGAAGCAAACCGCCGCGGCACGCAATCTGTGCGCGGTCTTTCGACTGGACAACGTTCCCGACAGCGCGCGACTGGCGCGCGCGGTGGCGCGCGTGGCGCGGCACTCGCAACCGTTGCGCTGGCGCGTGATCCACGGCGACGATGGTCCGCGCTATCTGCTGCATGAAATCGGGTTGGCAGAACTCGAAGTCGTCGATATCGACGATGCCGATGAAGCCAGCGCATCCTCCATCATTCAGATGCTGTGCGCACGTCCGCTTCGGATAGACGCCGGCGCGCCTTGGGCGCTCACGTTGTTGCGCGGCGCATCTCGCGGCTATCTGGTCTTCGCCTGCCATCCCGCGCTGCTGGACCGCTTCTCATTGCAGCCGTTGTTCGCGGCGATCTCGCGCTCGTACGCGGGCGAGACGCTCGCAGGCGAGCTTTCGCTGGATCAGCGCGGCGTGCTCGTTGCGGAGCGCGCGTCGATGGAAGCGGAGCAATGGCGCGGCGATCTCGCGTTCTGGGTTCGGCAACTGGCCGATGGCGAATTCGCCTGGCAGCCGCCGCGCGTGGAAGGCGCGCCCGGCGAAGCGAGCTTTACGATGGCGCTCGGCGCCGCTACGAGTGGAGCGTTGCGTGAACAGGCCCGCGTGCTCGGACTGAGTATCGAATTTCTGCTGCAGAGTTGCCTGCATGTGCTGCTGCAGAAGATGTCGCGACAGTCGGCGGTGATTACGGCGCATCATCGGCGCGGGCGGGAGCAGTCATACGAGACGATGGGGCACGACGAGCGTCTGCGCTTCATCTGCAGCGAGTTCGACGACGCCATGACGTTGCGCCAGTATCTGCATCATGCGGCGTCGCGATTGGCGATGGCGGATTTCCACGGCAACATTCCCGCAGGCGATATCTTCGACGAACTCAAGCGCCTGCGTCCGGAATACGAACGCGCGACCACTGTGCTGTGCGAGCGCGATCATCTGCCGCATGACGCGCTCGTTCTCGGCGGCGCTCGCGGCGTGCTGCTCACGCGCTTCTGCCGCCGGCCCAAACGGCAGGACGTGGCGATCTATCTGCACGTGAGCGAGGACATCACGCTGCATGTGCAATTGCGTCATCCGCAAGCTTCGAACGGCCTTTCCATCGCCCTCGAACACTACGCGGCATTGTTGTCGGGACTCGCGGTACAACTCGACACGCCTGTCGGCGAGCTCGGTTTCGACACCGCATCGCTCGATGCGCGCCGTCGCGCGTGGTCGCATGGCGCGCCGCTTGCATCGCCGCCGCGCGATGTGCTTGCGTGCATCGACGAGATGGTGCGAACTCAGCCAGATGCGCCGGCGCTGAGTGGCCCCGATGCGCGTTTCACCTACGCGGAACTGGCGGAAGCATCGGCGCGTATCGCGGACGCGCTTGCGCCCCACGCGAAGGCCAATGGTCTTGTCGGCGTATGCGTGTCGCGCGGTGCGCGAGTCGTGGCGGCCATGGTCGGCGTGCTGGCGGCCGGCGCGGGATATGTTCCGCTTGATCCGTTGATGCCCGAAGAGCGGCTGCGTTTCATGGCCGAGGATGCGCAACTGTGCGCCGTGATCGCGGACACCGCGACGCAAGCGCGAGTGCGCGCCGCATTCGATTGCCCGGCGCTGCTCATCGAAGACATGTTTGATACACCGAGCGGCGGGCCATCGGCGCTGTTTCGCGGGACCGATCCGTCGCACGCTGCGTATGTCATCTACACCTCCGGCACGACGGGCCGGCCGAAGGGCGTCGTGATCGAGCGCGGCATGCTCGCGCACATGATCGCGTCGCTCGAAGGCCGTTACGCACGCAATCCGGGCACGCGCTGGCTGCAGTTCGCATCCGTCAATTTCGACGCCAGTGTCTTCGAGATTTTCAATCCGCTCGCACATGGCGGACAACTCGTGGTTGCACCGGACTCGGTTCGCGCCGATCCCGCCGCGCTGTTCGACTTTCTCGCGCAATCGCGCATCACGCACGCATTTCTGCCGCCGGCCGTCTTGCGCTTGCTGCCGCGCCGCCCGTTGCCGGAACTCGACACGATCATGTGCGGCGGCGAAGCAAGCGACGACGACACCGTGCGCTTCTGGTCCTCGGTCGTGCGCTTGTCCAACATCTACGGCCCGACCGAGGCGACCGTGCTCTGCACGGAGAACACCTTCGGCGACCAGAAGCTTGCCAATCAACTGGGCCGCCCGCTGCCCGGCTACGCCATTCATTTGCTCGATGCCAACGGGCGCGGCGTGCCGCTCGGCGGTATCGGCGAGCTATGCATTGGCGGAGAGTCGGTGGCGCGCGGGTATTTGCGTCGTCCGGAAATGACGGCGGAAAAGTTCATCGATGACGCAAACGCAAACGAAGGCCGGCTGTATCGCTCCGGCGACCTTGGCCGCTTCCTTCCCAATGGAGAGATAGAGTTCCTCGGCCGCAGCGACTTTCAGGTGAAGGTGCGCGGTTATCGGATCGAGATCGCCGAGGTCGAGCATGTGATCGCGACGCAGCCGGAAGTCAGCGCGGTGTGTATCGGCACGCACAGGCATCAGGGCAGCAACGCGCTGGTCGCCTGGTACACGGCGAACGGGCTCGCCGCCGCCGAGCTGCGTCAGCGGCTGGAGACGCTTTTGCCGGCCTATATGGTTCCCGCGTTCATCGTGCCGATTGCACATTGGCCGCTCACCTTGAACGGCAAGATCGATCGCGCGCGCTTGCCCGCGCCTTCGACGCCCTCATCGCAAGCGAGCGCACGCCAGTTCGATTCGCTCGAATGCGCTGTGCAATCGGCGTGGGCCGCGACGCTTGACGTGACGCCGGATGCCATCGACGAAAGCAGTCACTTCTTCGAGGCAGGCGGCCATTCGTTGCTGGCGACGCTGGCTTGCGGACGTATTGGCGCGGCGCTCGGCGTGAACGTGAAGCCCGGCCTTCTGCTTGCCCATCCCGGTTTCGATGCGTTCTGCCACGCCCTGCGCAATACGCTCGATGGCGACGACGCTCTGCCGCCCTTGCTTCACGATGCACGAGCCGCGCCGAGCGTCGCGATAACGAGCGGCATCGTCGAGGCGCTGTTTCATCGCGCGCGCATCGACCGGACTGACAACGCGTACAACATTGTCGTGCGCGCCGACTTCTCGCGCGAAGTGAATCCACTCGAACTGCATGCGGCGCTCAAACGGCTTTTCTCGCGCGATTCGCTCTTCAGTTCCACCCTCACGGATGCTCACGGTGAACTGCGTCTAATTTCGGTGGCGTCTCGCGACTCCGCGCTCATTCCGATCCAAAGCGCCACGGCGGAGACGATCCGCGCGCACATCGACGCATGGACCACGGCAGCGATTCATCCGGACGCAGCGCCTTGCTGGCGCGCGCACATGCTGCTCGATGCCGAAAGCGGCGTGAGCACGGTCCTTATCGGCGTCCATCACGCGCTGTTCGACGGCTGGTCGCTCAAGCTTCTGCTCGATGAACTCGCGGCGCTTTACGAAGGTAAGCCGTTTGCGCAGCGCACGCCGAACTGGTTCGACTACTGCGCGTGGATGCATGAGATAGCGAAAACGCCGGCGCATGCGCGCGCACGAAACTACTGGACGAACAAGCTGCGGGGCACGCCACTGCGCCTCGAATTGCCATTCGATTTCACCACGCGCCACGCCAACACGAACCGCATCGTTCCCGTTCACCTCACGCGAGAACGCGCCGACAAGCTGCGCCGTATCGCGCAGGATCGAGGCACGACGCTATCGCCCGTGCTGTTCGCGCTGCACCTCGCCTGGCTATGGCGCCTGAGCGGGCAGCCGACGATTGTGAGCGGCTACCCTCAGGCGGGCCGCGACATTCCCGGCAGCGAGAACGTCTACGGCATGCTCGTGTCGATGGCCGTGATGAAAGTGCGCATCGATCCGCGTCAGAGTTTCGGCGAACTCGTCTCGGCCGTGCACGCGCAAATGCTCGAAGACCGCGATCATCTGCTCGCCACGCCTTACGAGGCCGGCATCGAAGATATCGGCGCGCTCAACACGCTGTTCAGCTTGCAAAGCGGCATCGACTTGCAGGCGCGCATCGGCGCTGGCAGCGTCAGCGTGGAGGAGTTGCCGACGAAGACCTCGAAGGCCGATATTTCCGTGATCCTTTACGCGAATCAGCAAGGGGAAATCGATGGCCGTATCGAATACGATGGTTCGCTCTTCGAAGCGCGCTCGGCCCACGCAATGAAAGACGTGCTGGACACCCTCATCGACGCCGCCGCGAATCAGCCTTCCGCGCTCGTCGGTGAGTTCGCCTATCTGAGCGATGCGCAACGCGCGCTCATCACGGGCTTTTCGCGCGGCGCGCCGCTCGACGACGCGGCTTCGTCGATACCGGCGCGCTTCGCATCGATAGCGTCGCGCTTTGCCGATCGCGAAGCCATTCGCTTCGAGAACGAAACACTGCGCTATGACGAACTCGACGCTCTGAGCGAGCGCATTGCCGGCGGCTTGCTGGAACGCGTGACGGAGGGCTCGTGCGTCGGTCTGGCGATGGCGAAGGGCCCGCTTCTCGTCGCCGCGATTCTGGGCGTGCTCAAGGCCGGTTGCGCTTATGTGCCGCTCGACCCTTCCTATCCCGCCGAGCGTCTCACGCACTTCGCAACCAACTGCGCGCTTACCGCATGTATCGCCGATGCAGACGGCTGCGCCGGCCTCGAAGCCGCGCAACTCTCGCATCTCACCTTTCTCGATGCCGACATGCTCGCGCGAGCCGTCCCGCGCGCGCGCCCGGATGTATCGCCCGATGCACTCGCTTACGTCATCCACACCTCCGGCTCGACGGGCAAACCGAAGGGCGTGCTGATCGAACATCACAGCGTCGCGCGCATGGTCGCGGGCGCGGCGACGGCGCTCGGTTATGCGGCTGGCTGCATCAGCACGCTCGTGGCATCGACGAATTTCGACGCCAGCGTGCTCGAAATTTTCCTGGCGCTTCTGAATGGCGGCACGCTCGTCATCGCCCCCGAAGCGGCGCGGCGTGACCCCGAAGTCCTGCACGGCCTGCTCGAGCGCGAATGCGTGACGCACGCCATTCTCGCGCCGGTGCTGTTGCAAGGCTTGCCGAAACGGCCGTTGCCTGCCATGCAGATGCTTGCGTTCGGCGGCGATACCCTCGACGAAACCGCCGCGCGCTGGTGGTCCGGCCAGACGCGCCTCTTCACGCTCTATGGCCCAACCGAAGCCACGGTGATGGCAACCTGCGGCCAGATCGCGCCCGATGGCCGCGTGCGCGTGCTCGGCAAGCCGCTGGCCGGCTATGACGTCTATCTGCTCGACGCGCAGTCGCAACGCGTGCCGGTGGGCTCTATCGGCGAGATTTGTATCGGCGGGGCGAATCTCGCGCGCGGCTATCGCAACGAATCGACACTGACCATGCGCCGCTTCGTTGCCGATCCGTTCGCGGGCAAGCCCTATGCACGGATGTATAAGACCGGCGACCTCGGGCGCTATCTCGCGGATGGCGAAATCGAGTACTTCGGCCGCAACGACGAACAGATCAAGCTGCGGGGTTTTCGGATCGAGCTGGGCGAAATCGAGAACGAGCTTGCCAGCGTGCCGGGCGTGGAGAGCGTGGCCTGCGCGATGCGCGGCGAAGGCGAGCAACGCTACATCGCGGCTTATTACGTGCTGCAAGCGGATGCGTACGTCGATGAAGACAGGCTGCGCGCGCAGGTTGCGGCCGCGTTGCCGGATTACATGGCGCCCGCGCGCTATACCGAGCTTGCGGCTCTGCCCGTTTCGGGTTCCGGCAAGATCGATCGCCGAGCGCTGCCCGAGCCGGCGGCACGATCGAGCGGCGCACCGCCGCGCGCGGGAGTAGAAGCGGACATCGCCGCGATCTGGTGTGCGCTGCTCCATCTCGATACCGTCAGCCGCGAAGACGACTTCTTTCGTCTCGGCGGCAACTCCATTCTCGCAATGCGCATGCATGCGCGCGTGCGCGCCGAGACGGGCATCGATTTCGCGATTCCGGCGTTTTATCGCGCGCCGACCATCGCGGCTCTCGCCAATGGCGATGGTTACGACGACATCGCCCGCGCCGTCGCGGACGCCGCCTTGCCGCTCGCGGCGCCCGACGTTGCGCTGCCGCCGTGGCGCGAGAAAAACGGCGCGCGCATCGGCAGCGTCGTTCTGACGGGCGCGAGCGGGTTTATCGGCATTCATTTGCTGGCCGAACTGAGCCGTCGGACCGATACGATCTTCTGTCTTCAACGCTGCGCCGATCCCGCAGCGGGCCTTGCGCGTCTTGTCGATGAAGCGCGTGCAGCCGGTCTGGCAATCGATTTTTCGCGCGTGCAGGTGCTGTGCGCCGATCTCGGGCGGCCGCGTCTCGGTCTGTCCGATGCCGGCTGGCAGCAGCTCGCCGAGCGTGCGGATGCAATCCTGCATTGCGGCGCGCTCGTACATCATCTGCACGGTTACGGCAGTTTGAAGGCCGCGAACGTGGGCGGCACCGAGGCGTTGCTGCAACTTGCGTTATCGGTGCGCATGAAGCCGTTGTGCTTCCTTTCCACCATGTCCGTGCCGATGATGCAACAAGGCGCGACACGCGTCGAAGAGCGTATCGACGGCGCGAGGCCGCAGTCCGACAACGGCTATTTGCTTGGCAAATGGGTCGGCGAGCAGCGCGTGCTGGCGTATAGCCGCGCATACGGCTTGCCGGCCACGGTCGTGCGCGTGGGCAACGTCACGGGGCACGGGGAGAGCGGCTATAGCAACTATCGGCATAACCACTTTTGGCTCTTCAATCAGGGATGCATTCAGATGGGCGCGTATCCTGCCACGGGGCAGCCCGTGGAAATGACGCCGGTCGATTTGCTCGCCCGCGCCGTATGCGCGCTGGCGCTGCATCCGCGAGATGGATTGCATGTGGCAAATCTGCAGAACCCGGAGCGTATTGAACAGGCGGAATGGTTCGATGCGCTCGCCAGGCAAGGTCTGCGCGCGAATCCGGAAACGCCGGAAGCGTGGAAGCAGCGCCTCGCGACGATAGACCCGACTAACGGTCTGGCGCTTCTCCGTGATTTCTACACGGGTGACCTCGACTGGCACGACATGCCGGTCGAACAGATCGGCACGATTAGCCGGCTCGCGCAGTTCGATGTGAGTCTTACAATCGACCGTGCGCGGTTGATGCGCGTCTATGTGCGGTATTTACGCAATGAAGGCTTCATGCCGATCGAGGCAAAAACCATGTGAGGCCGGCGCTGCCGTCTCCTTCAGGCAAGACGGCAGCGCCGCTTACGGTCTTCGCATTCAATACCCTCGCGAAAAATCCACGATACCGCCAATGGTTTCCCCGCGCGACAGCGCCTTGATCTTCGCCGCGATCTGCACGATGCTCTCCTCGCGCAACGTCTCCGCCGAGATATGCGGCGTGACCGAGACGCGCGGATGCTTCCAGAACGGATGCTCCTTGGCCAACGGCTCGACATGAAACACATCGAGCGTCGCGGCGGCGAGCTGGCCGCTCTCGAGGGCGGCGAGAAGGTCGTCATCGACGAGATGCGGACCGCGCGCCACGTTCACGAGATAAGCACCGCGCGCGAGCTTCGCGAAAGTGCGCGCGTTGAGAATGCCTTCCGTGTCCGGTGTATGCGGCAGCAAGTTGACGAGCACGTGCACGCCATCTAGAAACGCATCGAAGCGCTCGGGACCCGCATAAACCTCGACACCTTCTATTGTCTTCGCCGTGCGGCTGTAGCCTCGCACCGGCACGCCGAGCTTGAGAAGCCCGCGCGCCACTTCACCACCGAGAACGCCGAGACCCAGCACACCCACCGTGAACGATGCGCGCGCATGCTGCGTAAGTTTCTGCCAGCGTCCCTCCCTTTGCAGCGCTTCGTATTCGTCGAAGCGGCGCAGGTAGCGCAGAACGGCATACGTCGAATACTCGACCATTTGTTGCGCCATGCCGGTGTCTTCCAGACGCACGAGCGTGGCGTTCGGCGGCAGCGTGCCGGGTTCCTTGCGCTCGACATCGAGGATTGCATCGACGCCCGCGCCGAGATTGAAGATGGCCTTCAATTCCGGCCGGTTCGCGAAGAGTTCGCGCGGCGCGCGCCAGACGATGGCGTAATCGGCGGGCGCGGTGTCGCCAGGCTGCCAGATGCGCAGATCGGCGTCCGGCAGTTCGCGGCGCAAACCGCCGAGCCATGCGTCGGTGTCCGCGTGCTCTTCGTAGAAGATGATTTTCAACGTCCGCCTCCGTCGTTCGATCCACCCATTCTAAAGGGTGCAAACGCGTGCGGCTGCATCCGCGAGCATATCGACATGACGATTGATTCGTTCGTCCTTGCCGCGCGCCACGCGAAAATGCAAGGTGAACAATGTCAGCGAGAACCGCACATGACGACCAGCAATCGAACACCGCGCCCCGCGCTGCTGACGGTGCCCGGCTTGCACGGCAGCGAGGGCGCGCACTGGCAAAGCTGGCTCGAGCATCAGTATGCCGATACATCGCGTGTCGAACAGGCAGACTGGGACGCACCGCATCTCGACATCTGGGCGAACGCCGTGCTCGCGCAACTCGCGACCATTCGCCGTCCTGTCGTGCTTGCCGCGCATAGCTTCGGCTGTCTCGCGACGGCGCACGCGCTCGCGCAGAATCGAACCGATGCCGAAGTCGTCGGCGTATTGTTCGTCGCGCCCGCGAGCCCGGAGAAGTTCCGTTTCGCCGGTCACTTCGAACCGACGCGTCTTGCCGTGCCTTCCATTCTCGTCGGCAGCGAAACCGATCCGTGGATGCCGCTCGACCACGCGCGCGATCTTGCAGCACGGCTTTCGAGCGCGTTCGTGAATCTCGGCGATGCCGGTCATATCAACACGGCGGCGGGTTTCGGTCCGTGGCCGCGCGCGAAATATTTCATCGACACGCTGGCTCAATATGCTTACCCTGCTGAAAGTTTCGCGGGCGAAGTCTCCTTGCACGAGCACGCGTATGGCTGATGCGCCCGGTTTCATCGACGAACATGAACCATCCGGCCGCCATCGCGCGGCCTTTCTTTTGCAATCGCATTCTTGAGGACGATATGGCGGGATACAGTAAGCGCGTGCTGATGGCAGCCGCGGCGCTCTATATGACGGCGGGCATCGCGCATGCCGATACTTCGTTGCTCAACGTCTCCTACGACGTGACGCGCGAACTGTACAAGGACATCGATACGGCGTTCATCGCCGACTACAAAAGCCGCGCGGGCGAAACGGTGACGGTGAAGCAGTCGCATGGGGCATCGAGCGCGCAGGCGCTGTCGGTGCTTCAGGGACTGCAAGCCGATGTCGTGACGATGAATCAGCCCAACGACATCGACCTGCTTGCCGAACGCGGTCAACTCGTTCCGGCCAACTGGCGCACGCGTCTTCCGAACGGCAGCGCGCCCTACACGACGACCATGCTGTTTCTCGTGCGAAAGGGCAATCCGAAGAACATCAAGGACTGGAGCGATCTCGCGCGGCCGGGCGTGCAAGTGATCATCGCGAATCCGAAGACTTCGGGTAATGGCCGCTACACGTATCTCGCGGCGTGGGGCTACAAGAAGCAGCAGGGCGCAACGGATGCGCAGGCGCTGGACTTCGAGAAAGCGATCCTCGCCAACGTGCCGACGCTCGACACCGGTGGGCGCGGTGCGACCACGACCTTCACGCAGCGCAATATCGGCGACGTGCTCGTGACTTTCGAGAACGAAGTCGGACTGATCGAAGCAGGCGTCGGCGCGAAGGACTTCGATGCGGTGTATCCGTCATCGAGCCTGTTGGCGGAGCCGCCGGTTTCCATCGTCGACAAGGTGGTGGACAAGCGCGGCACGCGCAAGGAAGCGCAGGCGTACGTGGACTTTCTTTACACGCCGCAAGCGCAGGAGATCATCGCGCAGCATCATTTGCGGCCGCGTAACGCGGAGGTGCTGGCCAAGCATGCAAGCGAGTTCAAGCCGCTCAAGACGTTCACGGTGGAGCAGATCTTCGGTAGCTGGCAGAAGGCGCAGCAAACCCATTTCGCCGATGGCGGGACTTTCGATCAGGTGGTCGAGAAGAAGTAACCGAAAGGGCTCGCCACGCGCGAGCCCTTTTCTTTTTACTCTCCGCTCAGTTCGAGCAGCCGCGTTCTTCCGCGCTGACGTTCTGCGCCGATTCCGCGCGCATTCCCAGACGCTCGATCAGCTTGCGGTCCGCTTCGGCTTGCGGGTTGCTCGTCGTGAGCAACTGATCGCCGTAGAAGATCGAGTTCGCGCCCGCCGCGAAACAAAGCGCCTGCAACGCTTCATCCATCTGCTCGCGTCCGGCCGAAAGACGGACCATCGCCTTGGGCATGGTGATACGCGCCACCGCGATCGTGCGCACGAACTCGAAGGGATCGAGCGGCGCGGTGCCCGTGAGTGGCGTGCCGGCCACTTGCACGAGATTGTTGATCGGCACCGACTCCGGATACGGCTCCATGTTGGCGAGCTGCGAGATCAAACCGGCGCGTTCACGCCGCGATTCGCCCATGCCGACAATCCCGCCGCAGCACACGTTGATGCCCACATCGCGCACGCGTTCGAGCGTATCGAGCCGATCCTGATACGTGCGCGTCGAAATGATCTGGCCGTAGAACTCGGGCGACGTATCGAGATTGTGGTTGTAGTAATCGAGGCCGGCATCGCGCAAGCCTTCTGCCTGATGCGGCTCCAGCATCCCAAGCGTCACGCAGGTTTCCAGTCCCATTGCCTTGACGCCGCGAATCATGTCCTTGATCGGCTCAAGATGGCGATCCTTCGGATTGCGCCACGCCGCGCCCATGCAAAAGCGCGTCGCGCCGTTGGCCTTGGCGGCTTCGGCGGCCTTCAGCACTTCATCCACGGCCATCAGCTTGTCGGCTTGCAGGCCAGTGTCGTGATGCACGGACTGCGGACAGTACGCGCAATCTTCCTCGCAGCCGCCGGTCTTGATCGACAGAAGCGTGGAGAGCTGTACGGCGTTCGGATCGAAATGTTCGCGATGCACCGTTTGCGCGCGATACAGCAGGTCGTTGAACGGCAGGTCGTAAAGCGCGACGATATCGGCGACTTTCCAGCGCGCCTGCGCGGGCGTTTGCGTCGGCGCGGAGGTTTGCGCGGCAGTTTGCAACGATGCGTTGGCAGTGATGGTCTGCGTCATGAATTCAGTCCTTGAGTAAAAGCCGGTCGAGCAGAAGGCGCGTGTCGAGATGATCGGCGGCGCGCGCGGCGTCGGATGGCGCGAAATGCGGAATCACGCCGATGAGCGGTGCATCGAGCCGGTGTTGCAGCGAATGAATGTTTTCTTCCGGATAAAGCATGTGCGGATCGACGCGATTGGCCACCCAGCCCGCGATGCGCAAGCCGCGCGACGTGATCGCCTCGGAGGTCAGCAACGCATGGCTGATGCAGCCGAGCCGCATGCCGACCACGAGCACGACCGGCAGCTTCAGCGCGACGGCGAGATCGGCGGTGTCATGGGTATCGTCTAGCGGCACGCGAAAGCCGCCCACGCCTTCCACGACGACGATATCCGCATGATCGCACGCCACGCGATGCGCCTTTACGATGCGCCCGATATCCAGCGCAATGCCTTCACGCGCGGCGGCGATATGCGGCGCAATCGGCTCGCGCATCATGAACGGCGTGCGAATGGCGGGCGGCAGCGCGACGTTGGCGGCGGCATCGAGTTGATCGGCGTCTTCGTTATGCAGCACGCCGTCACGTTCGATTGCGCCGGACGCGATGGGTTTCATCGCGGCGGCGCGCAAGTTCGCGCGCGCGAAGCCATGCAACAGCGCGCACGAGACGAAGGTCTTGCCGATCTCCGTATCGGTGCCGGCGACGAATAGCGATAAAGCGGTCATGTCGTTTCTTTACTGAGCGTGCCAAGTGCTTCGTCGAGTCGGGCGAGGTCGTCGTCGCCATGCGCGGCCGATAACGAAATGCGCAAGCGCGATGTCCCTGCGGGCACGGTCGGCGGGCGGATCGCGGGAACCCAGAGGCCTCGTTTGTCGAGCGCGGCGGCGAGCGCGAGCGTTTCGTCGTTGCCGCCGATGACGAGCGGCTGCACCGCCGTCTTCGATTCGACCGGCAACCAGCGTGTGCGTTTCAACATGCCGCGCGTCGTTTCGATGAGCGATGCCAGATGCTTGCGTCGCGCATCGCCGTCTTCGCTGCCGATCAACCCGATGCTCGCGGATACGGCGTGCGCCACGGCAGGCGGCGACGCGGTCGTGAAGATATAAGGCCGCGCGCGCTGGATCAACCATTCGATGACCGTCTCGCTTGCCGCGACGAACGCGCCGGAAACGCCCGCCGCCTTGCCTAGCGTGCCGACATAGACGAGATGCGGCGAGCGCAGCGCGAATTGCGCGAGCGCGCCGCGACCTTGCGGACCGAGCACGCCGAAGCCGTGGGCATCGTCGACGACGAGCCACGCACCGTATTTCTCCGCGAGTTCCACGAGACTTTGCAACGGCGCGATATCGCCGTCCATGCTGAACACGGTATCCGTCACGATGAGCTTCGTCGTCGCGTCCGCTTGCGATGCATCGAGCATGGCGTCGAGCGCTTCCATGTCGGCGTGCGGATAAATTTGCACCTGCGCGCGCGAGAGCCTGACGCCATCGATCAGCGACGCATGATTCAGCGCGTCGGAGAACACCATCGTGCCGCGTCCGGCGAGCGTCGAGAGCACGGCGAGATTGGCCATGTAACCGGTGCTGAAGTAAAGCGCGCGCGGGTTGTCGACGAAGCCGCCGGAAAACGCGGCGAGATCGTCTTCGAGTTGCGCGTGGGCGCGCGAATGGCCGCCCAGCAGATGCGAGCCGCCGCTGCCCGCGCCATACAGCGACGCGCCTTCGGCAAGCGCTTCCCGCAGCGCTTCGTGGGCGGCGAGACCGAGATAGTCGTTGCTCGCGAAGCCGATCATCGCGCGGCCATCGACGGTCATATGGGCCGAACACGCGCTGTCGATGGTTCTGCGACGGCGGCGCAAACCGCGCGCGTCGATATCGGCGAGTCCTTGCTGCAGCGTTTCGTAGAGCGCTTTCGATGTATCGCTCATGCGGTGGCCTCGGCGGCGGCCAGCGTGGCATCGAGCGTTTCGCGCGTGCGCTTGGCGAGCAGCGCGAGTTCGTCGTCGGTGAGCACGTATGGCGGCATCAGATAAACCGTCTTGCCGATAGGACGCAGCAACAGTTCGCGCCGCAGCCCCAACTCGAAGAAGCGACGCGAGAACGCGCGATCTTCGGTGACGACATCGAACGCGAAGATCGTGCCGCGCTCGCGCAGATTGCGCACACGTTCATGCCTCACGAGCGGCTGCAAGGCCTCGCGCAAAAGCGCGGCCTTGCGGCGATTCTCCGCGAGCACGTTGGCGCTTTCGAACAGATCGAGCGTCGCGAGCGCGGCGCGGCATGCAAGCGGATTGCCCGTGTACGAATGCGAATGCAGAAAGCCGCGCGTGACGTCGTCATCGTAGAAAGCGGCGTAGATGTCATCGCGCGTGAGCACGATGGAAAGCGGCAGATAACCGCCGCTGATGCCCTTCGACAAGCACACGAAGTCCGGCCAGATGCCCGCTTGCTCGCACGCGAAGAAGGTGCCGGTGCGGCCGCAGCCGACCGCGATCTCATCGGCGATCAAATGCACGCCGTGTTCATCGCACAGGGCGCGCAAGCGGGTGAGATACGACGCGTCGTACATCGCCATGCCGGCCGCGCATTGCACGAGCGGCTCGACGATCACGGCGGCGAGATGCGCGGCGCGTTGTTCGAAGAGCGCGCGCATGGCGTCGATGGCTTCGTCTTCGCCGCTCGCCGCCGGCGATGCGACCACATGCGCGTGGCGGATCAGCGGATCGTATGCGTCCTTGAAGAGCGCGACATCGGTCACGCCGAGCGCGCCGATGGTTTCGCCGTGATAGCTGTTCGCCACGCACACGAACTCGCGCTTTTCACTTTGCCCACGGTTGCGCCAGAAGTGAAAGCTCATCTTCAACGCGATCTCGACGGCGGACGCGCCATCGGACGCAAAAAAAGCATGACCGAGCGTGTGCCGTGTGAGCGCGGACAGCCGTTCGGCCAGTTCGACGGCGGGCGCATGCGTGCAGCCCGCGAGCATCGCGTGTTCGAGCGTATCGAGCTGATCCTTGAGCGCGCGGTTGATGTCGGGATTCGCGTGGCCGAACAGATTGACCCACCACGAACTGATGGCGTCGAGATAGCGGTTGCCCGCCGGGTCGTAGAGCCACGCGCCCTTGCCGCGCGCGATGGGCACGAGCGGCATGCGCTCGTGGTGTTTCATCTGAGTGCACGGGTGCCACACCGCGGCGAGCGAGCGCGCGACCCAGTCCTGATTGTCTTCTGTGTTCAAAAACGGCTCCCAGGCGGCGCATGGCGCCAGCCGGATACATCGGGCAAGCCGCGAGGGCCTGCGCTATTCGAGGATTGCGCCTGACTTCGCGCGCTTCGATTATGGCGAAAATATCCGGAAGCTTCGCTTTTCGGCCGGGTCCTGGATCGCCTGCGCACGCTTCCACGAAGTTATGAAAAGCGCGATCGCGGCTAACTTCGCCGAACGGACCGCCAACACGGGCGAAAGACGCAAAACGCCGGCGCAAGGCCGGCGTTCGAAAAATTTGGAGGGAAGAAGCGTATCAGCGCGATGCCGTCTGCGTTTGCTCGCCCGCTTCGTTCCACACGACGGCGTTATCCACCGCGTAGAGCTTGCAGGGATCGGCGCTCTGCTTCTGGCAACTGGCGAGCGCGACGGACATCGGGTCGTCGCCGCCTTCAGCCCACGACCACGCGCCCGAGTTCGACACGGCGAACGCGCGGCTCGAATATTGGCTCAGGAAGTTGCGATAGCCATTGCGGCCGCTTTCATCGATGAAGGGCACGGATTGCACGGCATCGAGGTTCGCAAAGTCGGTGGCCTTCGGCGAATGCGGCTCGGCGACCTGATATTGCACCGTGGTCGGCATGCCGACTTGCGCGAGGAACGCCTTCACGCGCGGCCACCAGACCTGCACGCCGTCGCGGTCGCCGACGAGCCGATGCGCGTCGTTCTTGTAGGTGCCGAAGTCGGTCATCTGCGCGCGTGCGCCGTGCGACACGAACGCGGCATACATCTGCGTGGACAAGTCGCCTTGCCACACCGAATCGTTGTCACCATAGAGCCACAGCGAAGGCAAACGAACGTTCTCGCCATAAGCGCCGAAGGCATCGACGAGATTTTTTTGCCAGCCGGCGCATTCGTCCTGACGCAGACCGCCCGAGAAATTGATGAGACCGCGCACGCCCGGCGCCGCGACCGCTTCGCGCGCACCGTAGGCCATCGTCGTCAAGCCGCCGTGCGAAGTGCCGCCCACGACAATATGCGTCTTGTCGACATAAGGCTGCTGGCTCATGTACGCGACCGCTGCGGCGACGTCTTCCGCCTGCGCGAAGCCGTTGGCTTCGACATCGCAACCATGGCCGGCGTAGTCGCCGCCCGATCCCGCGAAGCCGCGACGATTCGGCACGACCACGACATAGCCATGACGCACGAACTCGCGTGCGAGCGCGACCGGCCGATTACGCGGTTGGGCGTGCGAGTCGCCGGGGAGCTTGCCGTGGTTGAAGACGATCATCGGGAAAGGACCCGCGCCGTCCGGTTTGAAAACGGTCGTTTCGAGCGAGATGTCGGCTTCGGGAATTTGAACGATGCTTTCGTTCAGACCATTGCCGACGACCGGAAGGTGAGCGTCGAGCGCGTCGGGTATTTGGCCGAAGACGGGGGCTGAAAGCCCTTCGGAGGGACGAACGCCGCCGATCGGTTCGGCTTTCACGACAGTCGTGATGAACGATGTCGCAAGTGAGCACACCATGCTGCATCCGACCAACCAGGTTCTGATCGCCATCCCTTAACTCCGCCTCGCTCCGATTAAGGCTTGATTGGCTTGGCCCCAAATGCACGATTGAAGTCACAAACCTATCTCGCTGCTCATGATGAGCAGTATCGAATGCGGGTTCCGGGAGCCATGCCTAGAAAAGGCATGACAATTGGCTTCAATACGGGGCTTCGCTGCGAACATCGGGGCGCGGCAATGACTGCGCCCTGACGTGAAGAGAGATTAACTGTTCAAAATTGCACTGCACAATAAGCGTAACCCCGTAACCATTTAATTTGAAAGGAGAAATCAAGGAAATTAATACTGAATCGGATTTATATGTTTTAAAGAGACATTTACTTTTCTTTTACGTCACCGTCGATATAGACCCAGTGGCCGGCGTTGTCGCGGCAAAAGCGGCTGGCTTCGTGCAAGCGATGCGCTCGCCCTTCGACCTTGTAGCGCGCGACGAATTCGACTTCCTCGTGTTGTGTATCGATCACAGCGTGACGTTTGATTTGCAAACCGAGCCAGCGTGTGTGCGCGTCGTTCGAGACATCGAGATCGGGCGGGCGGGTTTTGTCGTCCCAGGTCGCGCGCAGGTAGGTCGTATTGCCGAGGACGTAAGCGGTATAGCGCGAACGCATGAGTTCCATGGCGTTCGCCGGAAAGGCGCCGGCTTCGATAAAGCGCCCGCAGCACGCTTCATAACGCGGCGCGCGGGCGTTCGGATGTTGATTGGGCGATGCTCCGCCGCAAGGACATTCCACCGGCTTCATTGATCCACGCTCGGCATGTCGATGCGCCCCGGCTGGTTCTTCACGCGCGCAAGCCACGCGCGAATGGCCGGATAGCTAGCGAGATCGAGACCGGCTTCATCCGCGACATGCGTGTATGCGTAAAGCGCGATATCGGCCACCGTGTAGCGCTCGGCGGCGAAGAACGTGCGCGTGGCGAGATGCTGCTCCATCACGTCGAGCGCGCGGTACGAACCTGCGATCTTGTCGGGCAGCCGCGGATCGTCGTGCTTCTTCAGGAACTGCTTGATGAAGCGCGCCACCGCGACATATGGCTCGTGACTGTATTGCTCGAAGAACATCCATTGCAGCACGCGCGCGCGTTCGAGCCGGTCGGCGGGCAGGAGCGGCGTGCCATCGGCGAGATAGCAGAGAATGGCGTTCGATTCGGTGAGCGCCATTTGTTCGTCGATGACGAGCACCGGAACCTTGCCATTCGGATTGAGCTTCAGGAACGACTCGGTGCGCGTGGCGCCGTTCATCATGTCCACTTCGTGCCAGACGTAGGGCAGATTCAGTTGTTCGAGCGCGAGCCGCACCTTGTAGCAGTTTCCCGATGACGAAACGCCATGTACCTGATAAGTCACGTGCAATCTTCCCTTGTTATGGATGGTCGTGGCACGGCGCCAACTCTTTAGACCAGTTCGATACCCATGGCCGTCGCTTCGCCGCCGCCGATACACAAGCTCGCAACGCCGCGCTTGAGCCCACGAGCCTTCAGCGCCGCAAGCAAGGTCACGAGAATGCGCGCGCCGGACGCGCCGATAGGATGTCCGAGCGCACACGCGCCGCCGTTCACGTTGACCTTGTCGTGCGGCAGATCGTGCTCGCGCATCGCGGCCATGGCGACTACGGCGAAGGCCTCGTTGATTTCGTAGAGATGGATATCGCCGGAACGCCAGCCGTTCTTCTCGAACAGCTTGCGAATGGCGCCAACCGGCGCGGTCGTGAACAACGCGGGCTGCTGCGCGAACGTGCTGTGACCCACGACTCGCGCGAGCGGCGTCACGCCCAACCGCTTGGCGGTGGATTCGAGCATCATCACGAGCGCGGCAGCGCCATCGGAGATGGACGACGAATTCGCGGCCGTCACCGTGCCGTCCTTGGCAAACGCGGGCTTGAGCGATGGAATCTTCTCGATGTTCGCCTTGAACGGCTGTTCGTCGCGCGCGATGACCGTATCGCCCTTTCTGCCTTGCACCGTGACAGGCGCGATTTCCCAGGCGAAGGAACCGTCGTCGTTGGCGCGCTGAGCGCGTCGCAACGACTCGACGGCAAACGCATCTTGCGATTCGCGCGAAAACTCATACGACGACGCGCATTGCTCCGCAAATGCGCCCATGAGACGCCCCTTGTCGTAAGCGTCTTCGAGGCCGTCGAGGAACATGTGGTCGAGTACCTGACCGTGACCCATGCGCATGCCGCCGCGCGCCTTCGGCAACAGATACGGCGCATTCGTCATGCTTTCCATGCCGCCCGCAACGATCACATCGGCCGAGCCTGCCAGCAGCATGTCGTGCGCGAACATGGCCGCGCGCATGCCGGAGCCGCACATCTTGTTGATGGTCGTGCTGCCGGTGGAAAGCGGCAAGCCCGCGCCGAGCGCCGCTTGCCGTGCAGGCGCTTGACCTTGGCCCGCAGGCAGCACGCAGCCCATGATCGCTTCGTCGATCCGCGCGGGTTCGAGACCCGCGCGTTCGCATGCCGCGCGAATCGCGACCGCGCCGAGCTGCGGCGCGGTCATCGCGGCGAAATCGCCCTGAAATGCGGCCATCGGCGTGCGTGCCGCCGATACGATGACCACGGAATCCTTCGATGTCTCACTCATGTTTCAGCTCCTTGATGACGCCTTGAATGACGGCGGGAACGTCGCCGAGCCGCGCCGCATCCGACGCGATCACATCGTTCGCCGCGGCATGCGCGCCGCCGCGCGTCAACGCGGCGAGGCATGCCTGATAGGTTGAATCCACTTGGTCTTGCGCGCTGATCATCATGCCCATGTTGCGCAAGCGGCCATCGTGCACGCCATAGGTCCAGCCGTGCACGGTGAGGTCCTGACCGCGCGCCCACGCGTCGTTGACGATGGTCGTGCGGCACACGTTGAGCGTCTGCTCGATGGTATTGAGTTCGACCAGACGCCGATGCCGCGCTTCTCCAACCGGCCATTCATCGAGCAGCGCCGCGTGTTTTTCGCGCACGTCCTCGACGTGCCGCAACCAGTTGTCCGCGAGACCCACGCGCTGGCCGACGAGCGCCGCACCCACGCCCGAGCAGCCGTAGTGGCCGACGACCATGATGTGCTTCACCTTCAGCAAGTCCACCGCGAACTGAATGACGGACAGCGCATTGAGGTCCGAGTGGACGACCACGTTCGCGATGTTTCTATGCACGAACACTTCGCCGGGCGGCAAGCCGATGATCTGGTTCGCCGGCACGCGCGAGTCGGAGCAGCCGATCCACAGATACTCCGGCGCCTGCTGGTGCGCGAGGCGCGTGAAGAACTCCGCGTCGTCGGATAGCTTGCGTTCGACCCACGCCTGATTGTTGTCGAAGAGATGGGCGAGGGGATGGAAGGCTTGGTCGTTTTGCTCAGTCATGGTGATGGTCGTGTTTCGGGTACTTGCGCGCTCGATGATGTATCAAGCCGCGCGTATCGATGCCGTTGCCTTGTCGAAACGCTCCGGATAGCGGATGCAGAATCGCAGGGCCCGGTCGTAGGGGAAAAAATCGGCGAGTTCGCCTCGTTGTAGCTGCTCCTTGTGACGCTGCCACAGCGCGGGATCGAAAAAATCCGCGTGATGACGCATGAATGCTTCGCGCACGCGCGGATCGCCGAGCAGGAACGTGCCGTACGTCTCCGGAAAGATGTCGTGCGGCCCGACGGTATACCACGGTTCCCCGGACAGCTCGTCTTCCTCGTAGCGCGGCGGCGGCACGCTACGCACGTTGCAATCGGTCAGATACTCGATTTCATCGTAATCGTAAAACACGACACGCCCGTGGCGCGTCACGCCGAAATTCTTGTACAGCATGTCGCCGGGAAAGATGTTCGCCTGAATCAACTGCTTGATTGCGTCGCCATATTCGCGGATGCCGTGATCGACGTCCGCGTCGCTGCCGCCTTGCAGAAAGAGATTGAGTGGCACCATGCGCCGTTCGATATACACGTGCTTGATGACGAGCTTGTCGCCTTCGTATTCGATCATCGAAGGCGCTTCTTTTTCAAGTTCGCAGATCAACGCATCGTCGAGGCGCGCAAGCGGCAGCGCGACGCTCGAATATTCGAGCGTGTCGGCCATGCGGCCCACGCGGTCGTGACGCTTGACGAGTTGATACTTGCCCTGAATCTTCTCGCGCGTGGTTTCCTTCGGCGGCGGAAACGCGTCCTTGATGAGCTTGAATACGTAAGGAAACGAAGGCAGCGTGAACACGATCATCACGAGCCCCTTGATGCCGGGCGCCACGATGAAGCGATCGCTCGAATGTTTCAGATGATGCAGCAGGTCGCGATAGAACAGATTCTTGCCCTGCTTCTGCAAGCCCACCGAGGTATAGATTTCGGCCTTCGGCTTGCCCGGCATGATGCTGCGCAAGAACTGCACATACGCGGACGGCACTTCCATGTCGACGAGAAAGTACGAATGCGAGAAGCTGAAGATGACGAGCAACTGCTCCCGGTTCAAAAGCACGGTGTCGAGCGCCAGCAAGTGCGGCTGCGTGTGACGGATGGCAACCGCGAACGGAAGTAAGGCATCGCCATTGATGATGCGCCCGACGACATACGCCGCCTTGTTGCGAAAGAACAGCGACGAGAGCACGTGAATCTGAAAGTTCGGCGCGGGCGTGAGTTGGCCAAAGGCCTCTTCGATTGCATCCACCACGCAATGCACGTCGCGCGGCAAATCCTCGAACGAAGGCTCCAGCTGAAAGTTCGTGACGATGCGTTCGAGCGTGGCCTGCAGCCCGTCTTTCTCGGGGTAATACGCGCGATACGTCGGCTTGGCGGCGGGCTCGTCGTTCTCGATGTATTCGGTCGAAATGGCGGGCCGCACGAAGATGAAATCGTTGTTGAAATACGAGCGATGCAGGATCTTGCAGCACACCGAGTTGAAGAACGTCTCGGCGCATTCCGGCTGCCGATGCGTCGTCAACAAGCCGATGAAGTGCAGCTTGATCTGCTGCCAGATTTCATCGTCGATGGTCTCGGCGTCGTACTCGTCTTCCAGCGACGTCACGCATTCCGCGACGCGATCGTCATAAGACGCGATGCGGTCGCGTGCGCGTTGCGCGAGCGCTTGCCAGTTGCCTTCCTCGAACAGATGCTTCGCCTCGACTGCCGCTTCGCGAAAGACGCGGTAATGGCGATCGAAGCCGTCGAGTATCGTCTGCGCGACATCGAAGCCTATTTGCGACGAGAGCAGCTTGGGGAAGTGATTCATGTCGGCTGGGCGTCTCGTTGGCCATCATGCGGCTTTGGCTCTGCGGGCGCGCTTTTCGACGCCAGCGGCAAGGAGCGCGCGGCCTTGCTTCTCGTATGTTTCGAGTTCGGCGAGTGTCGTGGTGAGATCGACGAGTTGCCGCTCGAGCACTTCGCGATGCGCCGCGATGGTATCGACAAAAGCCTGCAACTGCCGCGTGCCGCCCGTGGGCGAGTCGTACAAGTCCAGCAGCGTGCGAATCTCCGACAACGTAAAGCCGAGCCGCTTGCCGCGTAGCGTGAGTTTCAGGCGCGTGCGATCGCGTGACGAATACACACGCCGCAGGCCGTTCGCGCCGTCGCGCTCGGGCGCGAGCAGACCGTGGTCTTCGTAGAAGCGAATGGCGCGCGACGTGATGTCGAACTCGCGCGCCAGTTCGCTGATGGTGTAGTGAATGGCTTGAGTCATTGCCGGCGCCGGAGCACGTGATCACACATGCGACGTTAGAATGAGGTTTACGTTATCGTCAACCTGACGAAATTGCAACGTGGCTTGAACCCGCATTCATGCACACTTCAGAGGCGCAAAAGAATGAACGCACTCGAACATCAACTCGATTATGTTTTTGCCGACGAATTGCCCGAAGCGGGGCGCGTGAAGGAAGTCGCGCCTGGCCTTTACTGGCTGCGCATGCCTTTGCCGTTCGCACTCGATCACATCAATCTGTGGCTATTGCGCGATGAGATCGATGGCGTGCAGGGCTGGACCATCATCGATTGCGGCATCTCGAACGAAAATATTCGCGCGAACTGGGAAAGCGTGTTCGACAGCGCGCTCGACGGCTTGCCTGTGCTGCGCGTGGTCGTCACGCATTGCCATCCGGATCATCTCGGTCTTGCCGACTGGATTTGCAAGGGTGGCGACAAGGCGCGCTGGAACGTGCGTCTCTGGATTGCGCTCGGCGAGTATGCAATGGGCCGCGTGATGGCCGCGGGCGATGGCTCGAACGCCGGCGGCGAGCGCGCGGCGAAGCACTTTGGGGCGCATGGTCTAACGGACGAGGCATCGCTCGATGCATTGAGAAAGCGCGACAGCTATTACCCGACGCTCGTGCCTTCCATCCCCGCCGAGTTCCGCCGTATCCGCGATGGCGACCGTATCGCGATTGGCGGACGCGAATGGCAAATCATTTCGGGCTACGGTCATTCGCCCGAACATAGTGCGCTGTATTGCGCGGCGGACAAGTTGCTCATTTCCGGCGATATGGTTTTGCCACGCATCTCGACGAACGTGTCCGTGTTCGCTATCGAGCCGGAAGGCAATCCGCTTGCGCTATATCTCGAATCGTTGGGACGCTACGAACACATGCCCGCCGACGTGCTCGCCTTGCCTTCGCATGGCAAGCCGTTTCGCGGCGTGCTCACGCGTATCGGTCAGTTGCGGGACCATCATCGCGCGCGGCTTGCGGAAGTGGTCGAGGCGTGCACGCAGCGTCCGTGCAGCGCGGGAGATATCGTGCCGATCATGTTCAAGCGCAAGCTCGATATCCATCAGATGACCTTCGCACTTGGCGAAGCGCTCGCGCATCTGAACTTGTTGTGGCTGGATGGCACGCTTACGCGCGAGACGGGCGAAGACGGGGTGATCCGGTACTCGCCTGGTTGAATTCATGAGCGATGCGTCTTGATGATTTTCGGCAGGGTAGGAAAGTCGATCCGCGGAAAGACGCGTCACGCTCGAGACTAACGTATTGCAATGAAGCCTTATGCACACACGGCGTTCCACGTGCTACGCTCCCACCACACAAAATTTGGTAGTTAAAAAAAATAGCCGAGGGGCCTATGGCGAAGGTGCATGTGCAAGCAAAGCGAGACTTCATTAAGTCGCAGACCTCTGCGACCCCGAGGTCCGCCCTTTCTGAATTAATCTGGAACGGTTTTGACGCCGGAGCAACACAAGTAAGCGTCACGTTAAAGTTCAACGAGCTTAATTGCCTAGAGACAATCATTGTTAGCGATGACGGGGGTGGTATCAACCATTCTGACGTGAATGCGTTTTTCGGCAGTCTGGGTGATTCTTGGAAAAAGCTTAAGGGCAGACAGAACGGTCGAGCGTTGCACGGAAAGAATGGCAAAGGCCGTTTCAAGGCCTTCAGCCTTGGAGAACTCGTTCAGTGGAGTACCGTCTACCAAGACAAACGTGGCCTGAGGGCGTATCGAATTGTCGGCCACGTGAACGAGATTGATGACTTCGACGTAAGCGAGCCAGAGGTAACTCGCGCGTTGAAAGGAACTGGGACGGAAGTAGTAATAGAAAATCTAAGCCACGACTTTCGCTCGTTCAGGGACGGGACGATGTTAATGGGCTTGACAAAGAATTTTGCGGCTTATCTTCCTGAATATCCTGACTTGAGGCTCGAGTTCGATGGCTCGCGAGTGAATCCCGAAGACGTGCAGCAATGCCGATCGGACTACCATTTGCGTAACGTGATTCTCGCTGACGGCCGAGAGATATCTTCCTCGATGTCGATAGTCGAATGGAAGGTACCGACCGAACGTGTGCTCCATCTGTGTGATGCAAACGGAGTTACGCTGCACGAGTTGTCCGTTGGGCAGCACATAAGAGCTCCTGGTTACCACTTCACAGTCTATGTGAAAGCTGACCTATTCCGCGAGTTGGATCAGACGAACCAACTTGCCCTCTCGGAAATTCATCCGGACGTACAACAGGTATTAAAGGTTGTACGTTCAAGAACGAAAGATCATTTTCGGCGAAGGCTCGCAGAGAATCAGAGTGAGGTCGTGTCCAAGTGGAAGGCAGAGAACATCTATCCCTATGAGGAGAGAGCCGACATCGGCCCGATTGAGACGGTTGAGCGGCAGGTCTTTGATATCCTTGCTGTGAACGTGCAGAGCTATCTCCCCTCATTCGAGGAAGCCGACACGAAGTCGCGACGATTTACATTTCAACTTCTGGCGCAAGCTATTCGCCAGAATCCTGAATCAGTTCAAGTCATCATCAGTGAGGTCTTGGGGCTGAAGCAGGAGGCGCAAGACGATCTAGCCGCGCTGTTGAAGAAAACAAGTCTGTCGTCAATCATTAGTTCGGCAAAGGTCGTAGCTAATCGACTAAATTTTTTAACCGCGCTGGAGACTCTTCTTTTCGACCGTGACAGTAAGGCTGCGCTGCTTGAGCGTGACCAACTACATAAAACGCTTGAGGCCGAGTCCTGGTTGTTTGATGAAGCGTTCACTCTGGCAGGCAGCGAGCAGCGACTCGAAGACGTTCTCAAAAAGCATCTATTCAAGCTAGGAGACAGAGAAGACGTCGAAGTAATAACACCGGTCGACGTAGGCTCTGGCAAACGCGGCCGTGTCGATCTGATGCTTCAGAAAGTGATACAGCCGAGAACAGGCGAGTATGAATACTTGATCGTCGAGCTTAAGCGTCCGTCCAAGAAGATTGACGACGAAGCTATCACCCAGATCAAGAAGTATGCGATGGCGGTTGCGGCCGATGAGCGATTCCGTGACGTGCCGGCCAGGTGGACTTTCTTAGCCGTTTCGAATGATCTCGACGCTTTCGCCAAGCGAGAGGCAAACCAGAGGAATCGCCCAAAGGGTCAGGTATTCGACGACGCTGAGTTAAACATTACGGTGTGGATCAGGTCTTGGGCGGACGTGATTAATGATGCGCGCTCCAAGCTTCGCTTCATCAACCAGCAACTTTCCTACGAAGCTGATCTAGATAGCGCCAAGGATTATCTGCGCTTGGCACATGCGAAATTCATTCCTAATGTGCCTTGTTTCGACGATGTCGAGGCAGAGGCGGAAGAGGCGCTGCTAGAGGTTGATTCCGAAGAGTAGCACGCGTGGATAGCTTGCACCTCCTCGGTCGATGTCAGCCAGTCGAGACGGGATGAAGCATCAATGCAGATGCTTCATCCTCGTGTGTCATTCGTCGATGCCTTCTCTAAACCCTCACTGCACCGACACAGCCCCGAAGTTCTGCCGCCCGAACGGACTCACGTTATAGCCGCTGACGTTGGCACGCGTGATTGCCGCCGCAGTCGGATAAACGAGCGGAATCCACAGTGCCTGATCGTGGATGATCTTCTGCGCGTCCACATAAGCCTTCGTGCGTTTCGCGACGTCGGAGGTGACCTTGCCATCCGCGATGAGCTTATCGAGTTGCGGGTCGCAGAAGCGCGCGAAGTTGATGCCCGACTTCACCGCATTGCAACTGAAAAGCGGCGAGAGGTAGTTGTCCGGATCGCCGTTATCGCCGGCCCAGCCCATGAAGAGCATGTCGTGCTGGCCCTGCTTGGCTTCCTTGATGAGTTCGCCCCACTCGATGATCTTCACCTGCGCCTTCACGCCGATCTTCGCCAGATCCGCCTGCAGCAGTTCGGCGCCAGCTTTCGGATTCGGGTTCAGCACACTGCCGTTCGGACGCACCCAGATGGTCGTTTCGAAGCCATTGGGCAAGCCTGCATCCGCGAGCAGTTTCTTCGCGGCATCGGGCGAATACTTGTACGCCGCGATGTTCTTATCATAGCTCCACGTGTTCGGCGGATACGGGTTCACAGCGGGCGTTCCCGTGTTTTCGAACACCGTCTTCGTATAGGTGGTGCGGTCGAACGCCATGTTCAACGCCTGCCGCACCTTCGGGTTATCGAGCGGCTTCTTCTGCGTGTTCAGCGCGACGAACGCGGTCATGAATGCGGGCGTCTCGCTAACCTTCAGCGACTTGTCCTTCTTCGCGTCGAGCACGTCCTGCGGCTTCGGCGACAACGCGATCTGACATTCGCCCGCCTTGATCTTCTGCGCGCGCACGGCGGCGTCCGGCGTGATGGCATAAATCAGGCGATCGATTTTAGGCTTCGGCCCCCAGTAGCTCTGATTCACGTCATAACGGATCACCGCGTCTTTCGTATAACTCTTGAGCACGAACGGACCGGTGCCGACAGGCTTGCTGTTCAGATCGACTTGCTGGTTCGCTTTCAGCAGCTTGTCCGCATATTCCGCCGAATAGATCGATGCGAAGCCCATCGTGAGGATCGGCACGAAGGTCGCGTTCTGCTCGTTGAGTTCGAACTTCACCGTTTTGTCATCGACCTTGGTCACGGCCTTGATGAGCTTCACGAGACCCATCGATTGCGCATGCGGAAAGCCGCTCGCGCCCGCGATCTTGTGCCAGGGGTTGCTGTCCGACAACATGCGCTCGAAGGTGAAGACGACGTCGTCGGCATTGAGCGGACGCGTCGGCTTGAAGTAGTCGGTGGTCTGGAACTGCACGTTCGGACGCAGATGGAACGTGTAGGTGAGACCGTCGCTGCTGAGGTCCCACTTCTCGGCGAGCGCGGGCGCGACTTTCTTCGCGGCCTCGTCGTATGACACGAGCGTGTTGAAGATGACATCCGCCGACGCGTTGGTCGTCACGAGCGAATTGAACTGCACGACATCGAAGCCGTCCGGGCTCGATTCTGTGCAGATGGTGAGCGGCTTGGCCATTGCGATAAGCGGCGCGGCGGCGAACGTCGCGGCGATGGCGGCAGCGAAAAGTGTGTTGCGCATGAGATCTCCCGTGACCCGGCTGGTCACATTACGATTGTTCTTGTGGCTGGTTTTACCCTGTGCGCGTGTGGCGAGCAAGTAGCGCATCCGCGCGGCTAGGTTAGCGAAGCGCTCGCCGCTCGACAACGAATCGTTGCGCATACGCTTATGCCTCGAACGCGCCGTGCGGGTTGCCGAACCGGGCGGCTCAGGCTACACTGCCCCGGTCTTTGGGGAGTAGCCTTCCTTCCATCAGCGAAGGAGAACGCGTCAACATCCTCGGCCTTGCTGCCGTGGCGCGTTCGACCGGTCGGTGCTGTCGCATTCCGGCGGTTTGGCGAGACCATCGATGCGCTTTGTCGTTCTTGGTCGGACGGCGCATGGCGCATCGTGGTTCGCTGAACGTCCGACCGTGGAATCATCGTGTCCCCACAACTACAAAAATCCCTGTCTCTCTGCGCGCTCATTCGCGCCCGCGCGTTGCATCGTTTCCCGCGAGGTGCCGCATGACGATGCTTTTCGTCGAACTCGCGTTGATGCTCGCGGTCATTCTCATCGCATCGGAACTCTTCACCAATGCGCTCGAACATCTCGGCGAACGGCTCGGCATATCGGAGGGCGTGACTGGATCGCTGTTCGCGGCGGTCGGCACGGCGCTGCCGGAAACGACCGTGCCGATCATCGCGCTGCTGGGCGGCACGGCGAGCCATTCGGTTAACGAAGAAATCGGTGTCGGCGCCATTCTCGGCGCGCCACTCATGCTCGCGACGCTTTCCACTTTCCTGATGACGCTCGCGGTCATCAAATCGCGTGGCTTGCGCGGCCGGATCGTGCCCGAGCGCAGCGGCTTCACGCGCGACCTGAACTTCTTTCTCGTCGCGTTCCTGATTGCGGCCGGCGCCATGTTCGTGCCGCATCATGCGTGGCAGGTGCGGGCGATGTTCGCGGTCGGCCTCGTCGGCTTATACGTGATCTACGTGATCACCACGTTCAAGGCATCGGCGAGTCTTGTCGAAAGCGGACACGGCACGGAAGCGCCCGAGCGTCTCTTCATCACCCGCGTGGGTTTGCCGAACGGTATCGGGTCGATCATGCTGCAGTTCCTGATCGGCATCGTGCTGCTCGTCGGCGGGGCGAAGGGCTTCATCCACGGTGTGGAAGGCGTGTCGGCGGCGCTTGGCATATCGCCGCTCTTGCTCTCGCTCATCATCATTCCGATTGCAACCGAACTGCCGGAAAAGGTGAACAGCATTCTTTGGGCGCGACGCGGAAAAGATACGCTCGCGTTCGGCAACATCACAGGCGCGATGGTATTTCAGGGCACCTTGCTGCCGGGCATCGGCATCATGCTGACGCCGTGGGAGCCGCGCGTGGAAGTGCTGACCGGCGTGCTGATCACGCTCGCGGCGGCGGCATGGCTGCGCTTCAACGCGCGCGGCAATGGCGTGGTGTTGTGGGCGTTGCTTGGCAATGGCATCTTGTACGCGGCTTATTTGACCTTAACCCTCGGCCGCTGAAGCCTTCGAGCGACGCAAATAAAAAATGCCCGCGCGAGGCGGGCATCAAGAGCGAAGCGCCGCGTCATGTCTGACGCGTTCTTCTCGTTGTTCTTATTAAGGTTATCGGCGCGTGCCGGAAAAACTTTAGAAGCGCGCGGCTTGTTGATATCGTCCGGCGGCTTTCGCCTGATCCATCGACTTGCGGTACGCGGTCGACAGCATGGCTTGCGCGGCGTTCGCACGGCCCATCGTTGCTTCGATGCTCGCCTGAATCCGGCGAATGGTCGCGAGCGATTCAGCCGGCTGATTCGCTTCCACGGCCATCAGGAGCGGCGTACGCGCCTCTGTGAGTTCGGCCGCGCGCGCCCAGTTTTCTTCGTTGACCGCTGCTTCGATCGCCTCGGTCAGTGCCCAGGCGTGTTGAATCATTTCTTGCTGGTTCATGTTCGTTCCTTACGACTTGTTGCTTGCCAGCGCGCCCGCGCTGTTGGTGCCGCCGAAGAGCGCGGTCAGGTAGCTGCCCTGCGTCGCCATCTGCGACATCAGCGTGTTGAGCGCGGTGAACTGATCGTTGTAGGTCGTGGTCAGTTGCGCCGTGTAGGAAGCGAGCGCGGTTTGCTGGTCCGTGATGCTCGAAAGATCGGCGGTGAGCGCGGTCGTGCGCGTATCGACGATACCGCCTGTCGCGAGAAATCCGGTCAGGCTGTTGTTCAGTTGCGCGGCTACGCCCGTGCTCGAATTGAAGAGCGATGCCACCGCGCCCGAGTTGCTCGACAATGCCGCGGTCAACGCGTCTTCGTCGGTCTTGAGCGTGCCGTCCGGTTGCAGCGTAATGCCGATCGATGCGAGGTTCACCTGGCTCGTGCCGGAACCCACGCCCTTGGCAATCGTGCTGGAAAGGGCGTTGCGAATGGTGTTCATCATCGAGTCGCCGAGCAGCGCGCCGCCTTGCGAACCGGCTGCCTGGGTCGAATCGAACGAAGTCAGCGACGCGGCCGTCGTGATGAAGTTGTTGTACGCGGTGACGAAACCATCGATGGCCGTCTTCTGCGTAGCCGTGTCCTGCGCGATGGTCAAGGTCTGCGTCGTGTTGACCGCATCCGACGTGAGATTCAGCGTCACGCCGGACAGCGCCGTCGTGACCGCATTGGTCGAGCTGCTGGCAGGCGTGCCCGCGATGGTGAAGTTGGCGTCCATGCCGGCCGTCGTCTGCGTCCAGTTCGACGAGCTGATGGCCGTCTGTGCCGGAACCGCATTGCCGTTCGAATCTGTCGTGGCGGCGCTCAACGTCGATGCCACGTTGAGTTTGGACAAACCGTTGTCGTCGGGCGTCGTGCCGTCGGACTGCATGTTCGGCGTGACCGCCACGGTAATGCCGTTGGCCTGGCCCGTCGACGCCGAGCGCAGCACGAGGTGCGCGCCATCGGTGCCGTTGACGACCGCCGCCGTGATGCCGGGGTTACCGCTTGCCTTGTTGATCGCGGACGCAATGCCCGCGAGCGTGTTGTTCGAAGAGTCGATGCTGATCGACATGTCCTTGCCGCCCACCGACAGCTTCATCGTGCCCGTGCCGAGTTGCGCGGTGCTGGTGAACGCGGTGGAGGTAAGCGATTGCGAGGTGGCGATGTTGCTGACCGCGACCGAATAAGTGCCCGCGACCGCGCCGGTGCTGGCCGTGCCGGTCAGACCCTTGCCGCTGCCGGTCGCCGTGAAGGCGCCGAGCGTCGTGCCGTCCGCGAGCGAACTCACCGAGCTTTGCAAAAGCGACAGCACGGACTTGAGCGTGCCGACCGCGGTGAGCTGGGTGTTGTCCTTGGTTTGCTTGGCTGTCAGCGCATCCGTCTGTCCGGCGACCTTCGCGTTGACGATGGCGGTGACGAGCGAGTTCACATCCATCGTGGAGTTGGTCGAGCCACTGATGATCGACTGCGCGGCCTGCTGGACGGCGCTGGTCGGATCGACCGTGGATGCCGAAGTGGTTGCTACCGTGGACATGTATGGCTCCGTTTCTGGCTTCTTGCCGTGAGCGGTTGAAGATGCGTTTTACTGCGCCGTCAGCAGGCGATTCGTCATGAAGGCGCCTCTGGCGGAAATGCAAATCGGGAGGCAAGCCTCCCTGGGTACGTCGCCGGCGCGCCGTGATCGAGACGCGCCGGTTACTGCGTCGGCGATGCTTAGCCGAGGAGCTTCAGAACCTGCTGGGGCATCGAGTTCGCTTGCGCCAGAACCGAGATACCAGCTTGTTGCAGAACCTGAGCCTTCGAGAGGTTCGCGGTTTCTTGCGCGAAGTTCGCGTCGGTGATCTGCGACTGAGCGGACGACAGGTTGGTCGACTGCGCGGTCTGGGTAGCGGCAACCGAGCTGAAGCGGTTCTGCACGGCGCCCAACTGAGCTTGCAGCGAGTTCACTGCATCCAGTGCGTTGTCGACTGCCTCGATTGCGGACGATGCGCCGTTCGCCTTGCTGATGTCGATTTGCGACACTTGCGGCGGCGTGTTGTTCGCGGTCAGCGCGCCGACTTCGGACGTTTGAGCTGCGGTTGCCGAAGGAACGTTGGTGCTGTTCAGGCTGATGCTCGTGCTGCCTGCGGACAGACCCGTGAACACGTTCGACGAGGCGAACGAGCTGCCGAGTGCCTTGTTGTCCTGGTCGGTGAACGTGTAGCCGCCGGAGCCGTCAGCGATGACGTTGACCGACGTGATCGTTGCCGAACTGGCAGCTGCGGATGCACCCGTGTCGCCCAGGCTCAGACCGTCGACCGTGCCGATGACCGTGCCCTTCTGCGGGTTGCTGCCGCCGAGCGACAGAGCCGAGACGTTTGCTGCCGAGCCGAGGTCGATCGTGATCGACTGGCCGACGTTCGCGCCAACCTGGAACGTCTTGCTGCCGGCGGTGCCGTCGAGCAGGTTCGTGCCGTTGAACGTGGTTTGCGACGAGATACGGTTGATTTCGCTGATACGCTGCGTCACTTCTTGTTGCAGCGAGGTCTTGTCAGCCGTCGACAGCGAGCCGCTCGATGCTTGCACGGCCAACTGACGGATACGCTGAAGGTTGTCCGTGATCTGCGACAGACCGCTCGAAGCCGTCTGAACCATCGACACGCCGTCGTTCGCGTTCGAAACGCCTTGGTTCAGGCCGTTGATCTGCGAGGTCATGCGCGAAGCGATTGCGAGGCCAGCTGCGTCGTCTGCTGCGCTGTTGATGCGCTTGCCCGACGAAAGACGCGTGATTGCCGACGACAGTGCGCTTTGCGTGCCGTTCAGGTTTTGCTGAGCGACCAGCGAGTTGATGTTGCTATTGATACCGATCATTTTGTTTCTCCGATGAGGCCTGGCGCATTTATCTGAGTTGATAACGCCATCGTTTGGCGGAAGCGTCCGTCGTTTGTTTGTTTGGCCGCTTGTTTAGGTTTTCGGCCCGTGCTAGGCAAACTTTAGTGCTCGTTTCGATTTGCCTGATAAATACCTGGAAATCCGTGCTAAAGCTTGCCCAGCGGGGCTCTGCTGCCGATGCTCGCGGTTTTTGAATGCCCCGTCTGAGAGCTTTAACGGCAGACGGAGCGACTTCTTTCGTTAAAAAATTCGCTTCAGACGTCGAACGTGGCCGCAGCCTTGCCGGCGCACCAGCGCTGCCACATCTGGCGCATGCTGGCGGAGAGCGCGCGGGCCACCGTGTCGGGCTGGAAGCCCGGCGATTGCAGGCAGCGCTCGCGCATGCCGGCGCGGATCTGCGCGAGTTCTTCGACCCGGCCCGCCCATTCGATGCCCTTCGCGACGAAGTCCGCGCGGTCGCGAGCCACGAAGTCGCCGAGGCCCGTGTTGGAAAGCACCGACGTGCTGCCTCGGCTCGCGATCAGTTCGCCGGGCAAGGTGAGCGTGGGCACGCCCATCCACAGCGCCTGCATGGTGGTGACGCCGCCCGCGTAAGGGAACGTGTCGAGCGCGATATCGGCGTCGAGGTGATGCGCGAGATAGCGCACGAGCGACGAGCGCTGACGAAACTCGAGCCGGCTCACATCGATTCCTTCCTTCTCGAACCAATCGATCAGAATCGTGTGGCTGTTGTCGCGCGGCACGCCTGCGATCAACATGCGCGCATCCGGCACCGCGCGCAGCAGTTCCGACCACAGCGCGATGGTGCGCGGACGCAGTTTGTTGAAGCGGTTGAAGCTGCCGAAAGTGATGTGGCCGTTGGTGAGCGCGGGCAACGCGTTGAGCGCCGGCGCATGTTCCGAGGGCTTGAAAGGCGCATACGCCGGCAGATACGCCAGCTTTTCGACGAACTGACCGTCGATCTGTTCTTCAGGCACATAGTGGCGATCGCCGATGTAGTAATCCATCGCGGTCATGCCGGTCGTGCCGAGATAGCCCATCCACGTCGCCTGGATCGGCGCGGGTTTGCGCGCGAAAGTCAGCAGGCGGTTATAGGCCGTGTGCCCCGAAAGATCGATCAGCACGTCGATGCCGTCCGCGCGAATCTTGTCGGCGAGCGCGGCATCGCTATAACCCGAGACGTCGTGCCAGCGCGGCACGATATCGCGCAGCGTGCGCGTGACCTCGTCGGTCACCGAGCGGTTGTAGTACGCGTGCACCGTGACGCTGGGATCGTTCACGAGATAGCGGAACACCGGCTCGATGAAGACAGCCACCGGATGCTGGTTGTAGTCGCCCGAGACGAAGCCCACGCGAATGCAGCGGTTCGGGTCCGGCTGGTTCCGATGCTTCTTCCACGTCGATTGCAGCGGCTTCGCGCATTGCTCGGCGAAGTACAGATGCTGCTCGAAGTACGCCTTCCGGTCGATTTCTTCCTTGTGCGACAAGCAGAACAACAGGTTCTCGTGCGCGCTGTCGCAAGTTGGATCGAGTTCGATCGCGCGACGCGAATGCTTCTCCGCGTCGTCGAACCGCGTCTGGTCCATCAGCACCACGCCGAGCGTTTCGTGCGCTTTCGCCGACAACGGCGCGAGTTCCACGGCGCGACGGCAAGCAGCTTGCGCGTCGTCGAGGCGCATCAGCGAGCGCAGCGTCACGCCGAGAATGCGGTGCGCTTCCGGATAGTTCGGGTCCTGCTCGATCATGCGCCGGCATTCGGCTTCCGCTTCGAAGAACTTGTCGAAGAGGCGCAGGGAGTCGGCCAGGATTCGGCGAACGTCGATTCCATCCGGCTTCAATTGCAGATAACGGCGTAGCGAGGGAATGGCCGACTGCAGGTCCATCAGGCGAACCTGGGCCACGCCCATGACTTCCCATCCCAGCAGAAAAGTGGGGAAGCGCTGCGTCAGGGTCTTCGCGAGCGCCACGGCTTCTTCGAGTCGCCCGCCATTGAAGTGCGCATGCAACTGCTGTACTTCCTGCGGCGTCGGCGTCGTGCGGCCGTTTGGCGCCGTGATGCCTTCGCGCGACTTTGTCGCATCGCGCAGTTCGGCGGCCAGTTTCTCGATTGCCGGCCCGCTCATGCCTTGCGCGACCGCGACTTCGAACACGATATTCGCCGCCGCGACCTGACCGCTGCGCGTCAGCACGTCGATATACGTAGCCCAATAGATATGCTGCGTCGGGTCCGTGCCGATCGCGGTTTCGAAGAACGGCACGGCTGCCTCGTATTGACCGCGCTGCGCCATCAGCATGCCGAGGTTGAAGTTGGCGTCGGCGTGTTGCGGCCGCGCGTCTAGAACGAGGAGATAGAGCTTTTCGGCCTCGTGCAGGTTGAGCGTCTGATGCTGCAGGATCGCGGCTTGCAGCACATCGGCGAGATCGGCCTCGAACTGCTGGTCGGCGTTCGTCGCGACGTGTGCGGGCGTTTGGTCCAGTGCTTCGAAGGTGTTCATGGTCTCGGCATTTCGGTAGCGTTGCACGGATTATCGAGCCGTCCACCTTGAGCCGAAGGGCGGAACTGGCGGGGAAAAACCGCTCAGTTCGGCGCTTTTGCGCGAGGCACCGAAAAGCGCGCCGAGCGCACGGGCGCGTTCCCGCGTATCCTTTTCGATCCGTACCCATCAAGCATCCGGAGCACATATGCAGACACGCACCATCGGCAAATCGGATCTCAAAGTCGCGCCGCTTTCTTTCGGCGGCAACGTGTTCGGCTGGACCGCGGACGAGCGCACGTCGTTCTCCATCCTCGACGCGTTCGTTGATCACGGCCTCAACTTCGTCGATACCGCCGACGTTTACTCCGCGTGGATCGACGGGCACCAGGGCGGCGAGTCGGAGACGATCATCGGTAAGTGGTTCAAGGAAAGCGGCAAGCGCGACAAGATCGTGCTGGCGACCAAGGTCGGCATGCTGAGCACGCGCTCGGGGCTTTCGGCGGCGAATATCGCGGCGGCGGTGGACGACTCGCTGCGGCGCCTGAAGACCGGTTACATCGACGTGTACTACTCGCATCGCGACGACGAAAACACGCCGCTCGAAGAAACGCTCGGCGCTTATCAAAAGCTCATCGCCGCAGGCAAGGTGCGCGTGATCGGCGCGTCGAACTATTCGGGCGCGCGGGTGGAAGAGGCGCTGAAGATCTCGAAGGAGTCGGGACTGCCCGCATACGAAATCCTTCAGCCGGAATACAACCTCTACGATCGCGAAGCCTACGAGACGGATCTCGAACCGGTCGTCGATGCCAACAAGCTCGCCGTGGCGACGTACTTCAGTCTTGCAAGCGGCTTTCTATCGGGTAAGTACCGCTCGAAGGAAGACACGCAGGAAAAGGCGCGCGGCTCGCGTGTAGAGAAGTACCTGAACGACCGCGGTTTGAAAATTGTCGATGCGCTCGTTGAAGTCGCCAGACGCAATGACACGGCGCCGGCGACGGTCGCACTTGCGTGGATCATCGCGCGTCCGAGCGTGACCGCGCCTATCGCCAGCGCGACGTCCGTGCAGCAACTGGAGAGCCTTGCAGAAGCCACGCGCCTGCAACTCACGCCGGAAGATGTCAAAGCGCTCGACGAAGCCAGCGCCTGGCAAAAATAATTCCGCTGCATCAAAGGCTTGCAGTGAACCGAGGTGTTGGCACGGGCGCGAGGTTCTGGTAACATCGCGCCCGAATCGAGAAATGTGTCCGATTTTTGCCTTTGCCGTCGAGCGTGAAAATGCTCAATGTGCAGCAGACGGCTCCAAATGCGCGTTCACGTCTTTCCAGCGAGCGCGCAACTGAATCTCAACTCTCTCTCTTTTCCGGCCTCCGTGGCCGCTTTGCTCGTGTCCGCCGTGTTGGGTGGACGATCGGAGTGCCGGCGCGCGGCGGGTTTGTCCGTCGTGCAGTTAGAAATACGTTTAGCGAAACAGGATTTACATGACCACCATTACCCTTAAAGAAAACGAGCCGTTTGATGTCGCGATTCGGCGTTTCCGTCGCACGATCGAAAAGAATGGCCTGATCGCGGAACTTCGCGAGCGCCAGTCGTACGAAAAGCCGACCACCGCGCGCAAGCGCAAGAAGGCAGCAGCCGTTTCGCGTCTGCGCAAGCGCCTGCGCAGCCAGATGCTGCCGAAGAAGATGCACTAAGCGTCTTCGCCTCGGGCCGGGTGCGAATCTGGTTCGGCAAAGGCAAACGGCGGTGCGACCCGTAAGGGCCCACCGCCGTTTTGCTTTCTACCGCCGGTCTTTAGACGAACGCGTGACGCTTGCCGAGTACCGCGAGCCGATGTGGCCATTCCTCGACGCTCGAGTCGTCGTGAATCTGCTCCAGCTCCATCAATAGATCGATCACGTTCGGATCGTACGCATTCACATTCGACGCATACAGCGCGCGCAATAGCTTGCCGTCGTGCGCGTGCCGGTAGTACGAAATTCCCACGCCTTCGAGCGCCGGGTCGTAATGCTCGTCGCGCACCAGCGAACCGATTGCGCATTTGCGCCCGTTCGCGCTGCGCAGGCGGCAGGAACCGTTGTCATCTTCCGATACCGCGCCTTGCTCCAGCAAATGCCGGCTGACGCGTTGGTAGATGTCCTTTGGACTCAACATCGTGATTGGGCTCAACATCTCGACACCCGAAGCGCTTATGCAGCCGTTTTCAGGAGCTCGGCCGACAGACCGAACTGGCGCGCGATCGAAGCAAGACGCTCGCGCCATTCCCATTTGCCGAAAACGTCATGCACGTTCTGCAGGCAGGAGAGCAACTCGACGGTGTTGGGATCGAACACGTTGATACGCGCGCGCAAGAGCGCACGCTTGAGACCCGCGACGCCTACATCCATATACGCCGGCACCACTTCGGGCGCCTTCGCGATGTAGCGAATGGGAATGCCTTCCATCGCCGTGATGTAGTCGCGCGGCTGAATGAAGCTGCCGATCGGGCAGCCGCCGCAGTATCCGCGATACGCGCCGCCGCCGTGTGGCAGCAATGCGGCTTGTCCTTGCACGAGAAGATGCTGGACTGCGCGGTTGAAAATGTCCTGATGTGTCAGGAAGTTAAGGCTTTTCATATTCATTCTCCCCTGCGCCCCTGCGCAGCGGCCAAGCGTTGAGTAGTTCGAGCAACCTGCACTTGCGGCACCGGAACAGCGGCATTGTTGCGACTGCTGTCCGGGTACTGCTTCGAGCATGATGGTTTTCCCGGCCTGGACGCCTGGGTCTCATAGCGTCCTTATGCTCGCGTCGGATTCTTGATTCCTTGAACGATCCGCTTACCGACAGTTATAACGGTTCGGCTCGGTAAAAAGGTGCGGTGGCGCACGCGAGGACGCCATTTTTACATGAACCGCACGTTCGTGCAGTGCGGAAGAAGCATCGGAAACCCTTATCCAGTAAGGTTTTCGCGCTGCTTCACTGCAAAAAAACGTCAGCTATAAGGATCTTCCCTTATACGTAGTTTTTGCACTCAGGCATGTTGCCAAAAAGCAAAGATTTTCCATATCGGACTGGGCTCATTGCTTGGTCTTGGCGGGCGCTTTCCGTTTTGTCTTGATTTTTTGCCGCGCCTGACACGTCGCCACGTGGTCGTTGACCATGCCGGTCGCCTGCATGAACGCATAGCAAATGGTCGTGCCGATGAACTTGCAGCCGTACTTCTTGAGCGCGCGGCTGAGTTCGTCCGACTCGGGCGTCGATGCTGGTGTTGGATTGACCGCGCTCCGGGGCGTGTCGATCGGCGCGTCGCCGACGAACGACCACACGAAGCTGGCGAACGACCCGTGCTCCGCCTGAATTTGCTGGACCGCGCGCGCATTGAGCACCGCCGATTCGATCTTCATGCGGTTACGCACCACGCGCGCGTCGCCGACGATCCGCTCGATGTCCTTCGCAGTGAAGCGCGCGACTTTCTCGATATCGAAGTCCGCGAACAGCGCGCGGTAGCCCTCCCGTTTGTTGAGAATGGTCGACCACGAAAGCCCGGCCTGCGCGCCTTCGAGCACCAGCATTTCGAAGAGGTGACGATCGTCGCGGGAGGGCACGCCCCATTCGGTGTCGTGATAGTGGACCATTGCGTCCGTCGTGGCGGTCGCCCAGGAGCAGCGGGTTGCGTCGGTATCGGCCATTGCGTTTCTCGGTTTTCGGATCGCGTCAGGATAGCCGAAGGGCCGCTTTCCGCCACCTCGGCCATTCGGCCAATTGGCGCGCGCCGCCAGCACCGGTAAGCTTGCGGCCATGACTACCTCGACTCTTACTTCTTCCGACGGCTTTCTGCTGGGCATCGACGGCGGCGGCAGCGGCACGCGCGTGATTCTTGCCGATGCTGGCGGCGCCGAACTCGCGCGCGCGAGCGGCGGTCCCTCGGCGCTCGCGCTCGGCGTGGAGCGCGCGTGGCAGGCTATCGGCGATGCCTGCCGGCGCGCCTTCGAAAGCGCCGGTCTGCCGTTCGACTGGAACGCATGCTCGCTCGGCTGCGGTTTGGCTGGCGTCAATAACGCAGACTGGCTCGCGGGCTTTCTTGCTCACGCGCCACGCGTGCGCGCACTGAACGTCGAGAGCGACGCCTACACCACGGTTCTGGGCGCGCACGGTGACGACGCGGGCGTGATCGTCGCGCTCGGTACGGGCAGCATCGCGGCATCGCTCGATGAAGCCGGTGTATGCCGAATCGCCGGCGGTTATGGCTTTCCGAGCGGCGACGAAGCCAGCGGCGCGTGGCTCGGCCTGCGCGCGGTCGTGCATCTTCAGCGCGTTCTCGACGGTCGCGCGGATGCCGACGGCTGGTCGCGCGCACTGCTCGAACGCACCGGCGCAAGCGATCGCGACAGCCTTGTCGTGTGGCTCTGCGCCGCCAATCAGACGGTGTACGCCACGCTCGCGCCGCTCGTCTTCGAGTTCCGCGATCATCCGGCGGCGGCGCGTTTGCTCGCGCAGGCCGCACGGGAGATCGAGACGCTCGTCGGCGCGCTCGATCCCGCGGGCAAGCTGCCCGTTGCGTTGTGCGGCGGACTTGCCGCGCTTTACGAGCCGTTCGTGCCTGCCGCCTTGCGCGAACGCGTGCGATCCCCGCGCGCTGATTCGGCCGCTGGCGCGTTGGAAATGGCGAGACGTGCGCATCGTCGGGCGCGATAAAATAGCCCGCTTCGCGGCAGCTTCGATCCGCTCACACAGGGCAGTTCATGTACTCGGCCATTGCAACCGATCTCGACGGCACGCTTCTCAATAGCGACCACCAGCTCGACCCCTTCACCGCGACCACCGTTCGCACGCTCGCGTCGCGCGGCGTGCCTATCGTGATCGCGACGGGGCGGCATTATCGCGACGTCGCGGGTATCCGCGATGTGCTCGGCGTCGACGCCTATCTGATCACGTCGAACGGCGCACGCGTGCACGCGCCCGGCGACGAACGCATCTACTCGCGCGATCTCGATCCCGCCGCCGTTCGCCGTCTGGTGCAACCGGATCTCGCGGGCGGCAATGGGCGCGTGATCGTCAACCTCTTCGCCGACGACGCGTGGCTGATCGACCGTCACGCGCCGCAATTGCTCGTTTTCCATCAGGATTCGGGCTTCAAGTACGAGGTGATGGATCTGCGCGAGCACGACGGCGAGAACATCGCGAAGGTGCTGTATATCGGCGAGCCGGCCGATCTGAAAGAGACAGCGGCAAATCTGGAGCGCGAATTCGGCGACTCGCTGTACGTCACTTATTCGCTGCCGGACTGTCTTGAGGTGATGACCTCGGATGTGTCGAAGGGACGCGCGCTGCGCTACGTTTTGCAGCGACTGGATATCGATCCCGCGCAATGCGTCGCGTTTGGCGACAACATGAACGACATCGATCTGCTCGAAACGGCGGGGCATCCGTTCATGATGAAAAACGCGAATCCCGATCTCATCAAACGGCTGCCGGATGTACCGCGCATTGGCAACAATTTCGAGGCGGGTGTCGCGCATCAGTTGCGCAAGCTTTTCGGGATTCGTGACGAAATTGCGGGTGCCTGACCTGTTGATGGAGCGTGCGGGGCGGCGGTGGCTCGTGCTGCGACTTCAACCGCCATCGCAACTGCGACCGCTAGTGCCATCGCAACTGCGAAGGCGAACGCCACCGTAAGTGCGACTGCGACTTCAACTGCCAACGCAACTGTGACGGCAATGGCGACCGCGAGTGCCATCGCAACTGCGAAGGCGACTGCCACCGTAAGTGCGACTGCGACTGCGACTCCAACTGCCAACGCAACTGTGACGGGCAACGGCGACCGCGAGTGCCATCGCAACTGCGAAGGCGACTGCCACCGTAAGTACGACTGCGACTGCCACCGTAAGTGCCACCGCGACCGCCACCGTAAAGGTCACCGCCACCGCCACCGCCACCGCCACCGCAGCTCCGGCCGCTGCAGCTCCGGCAACCGCAGCCGCAGCCGACTGCGCCATCATTCTTATCCGCGACGTCCCCAGCCATTGTGATTGCCGTTGTCATGCCAGCCGGCACGATTCCATCGGCCATTGTCGTGGCCGTAGTTGCCATGCCAGCGCGGTTCGTCATGACGATAATAAGGTCGGCCATACACCGGCGCCGGGCGCACATAAACCGGAGCCGGCGCCACATACGCGGGTGCGCCGAGCGAAACGCCGATGTGAAGATCACTGTGGGCCTGAGCCGCTCCAACCGCACCGATCGCGAGGCCGACAGCTACGAGCATGTGGGTGACGATGCGCTTCATGGTGTTCTCCTTTAGAGCGACGCGTGTCGCATGAGTCCAATGTAAGCGCCGCGCGTCTTACAAGCCTCGACGAGTTGTTACGGTATGAAAGCGCGTCGTAAAGACGATGAAGCAAGCTGGAGCCTTGTCCAGCAAGGCTTTCAAGCAAGGGAACGGCGCGCCGAACGAAGATAGTAAGCATGCTTCGTAATTGTCCATTACATTTGTCTCGCCGCTTTAATCTAAGAGCACAGAATTCGCGCTGGAAAAGCAAAACGGGCGCACGAGGCGCCCTTCTTTGAAGCATGATCAAACGTACTTAGGCAGTGATCAGTGCCTTTCTGCGTTCGCTCGTCAGGATCGGGTACACCACGCCCGCGACGATTGCACCGGCCAACGGCGCGATCCAGAACAGCCACAACTGGTCGAGTGCCCAGCCGCCGACGAACAATGCCGGGCCAGTCGAACGCGCCGGATTCACCGACGTGTTGGTGACGGGAATCGAGATCAAATGGATGAGCGTGAGGCACAGGCCGATGGCGATCGGCGCGAAACCCTTCGGTGCGCGGTCATCAGTGGCGCCGAGAATGACGAACAGGAAGAAGAAAGTCATTACGCCTTCGCAAACCAGTGCCGCGAGCATCGAATAGTTGCCCGGCGAGTGCTCGCCGAAACCGTTCGCCGCGAAGCCGCTGGCAACCAGATTGAAGTCGGGATTGCCCGTGGCGATCAGCGACAAAACCCATGCGCCGAGCGTCGCGCCGATCACCTGAGCGATGATGTACGGACCGAGATCACGTACCGGAAAGCGGCCCGCAACCGCGAGACCGATGCTGACCGCAGGGTTCAGGTGGCAACCCGACACATGGCCGATGGCGTAAGCCATGGTGAGCACGGTGAGACCGAACGCCAGCGAAACGCCAGCCAGGCCAATGCCGACATGAGGAAAGGCCGCGGCAAGCACGGCGCTTCCGCAACCGCCCAGCACAAGCCAGAAAGTACCGAAAATTTCAGCGCCGAGACGCTTCGACAATTGCATGATCCTGCCTTCGTGAAAAATATGAACAACCGTCGACAAGATGCAAGAAAGCTCAACTCCTCTTGCGCAGCGGAGTTTAAGCGCGATTCTTTGGCAAAACTGTCAAAAATGGTTGATTTGCAGTCAATTCACGCGATAACGGCAGAATCTTCGGAATATCCTTAGCGGGTCGAATTGGGCTCACACAATGAAAAACCGCCCGTTGTCGGGCGGTTTTTTTAAACGATACCTAAGGTCTGGCGCGCCGCGTATTAGCCCACTGCGACCTGACGAAGCACCGGACGCTTGGCCGCCTGAAGCATGGCCGTGTAGCTATCGACGTAATTTTGCGCCATGGTCTTCGCGCTGAAACGACGCTCGAACTGCGCGCGGATTTCCGTGCGCGATAGCTCATCTATCCGATGCAGCGCGCCCACTGCGCCTTGCACGTCTTCGCAGATAAAGCCGGTCACGCCATGATCGATCACTTCCGGCACCGAGCCGCGATTGAACGCGATCACCGGCGTGCCGCATGCCATCGCTTCGATCATCACGAGGCCAAACGGCTCGTTCCAGTCGATCGGGAATAGCAGCGCCTTTGCGCCCGACAAGAATTCCGGCTTCTGCGCTTCATTGATCTCGCCGATGAACTCGACATGCGCCTGCGACAAGAGCGGCTCGATGGTCGACTTGAAATATTCCTGGTCGACCTTGTCCACTTTCGCGGCGATCTTCAGCGGCAAACCGCTTTGCGCCGCGATCTTGATGGCCAGATCGGCGCGCTTTTCCGGGCAGATACGGCCAAGGAACGCCAGGTATTCCGGCTTTTTGTGCGGCTGCGGCGTGAGCAAATCTTCCGGCAGACCGTGATAGACCGTGTTTAGCCAGTTGGCTTGCGGCAGCGGCGTGCGTTGATTGTCCGAGATCGAGATCACGTTCGCCTTCGTGAACGTGTTGAAGATCGGCTGGAGTTCAGGCAGGTCGAGACGGCCGTGCAGCGTCGTCACGAAAGGCGTGTCCATCTGCGTGAACAGCGGGAACGGCATGTAGTCGAGGTGGAAGTGCAGCACGTCGAATTCATGCGCGCGGCGGCGGACGGTTTCGAGCAGGAGCATGTGCGGCGCGAGCGCGTCGCGCACGGTCGGGTCGAGGCGCAGCGCGCGCGGCCAGGCCGCATCGAGAGTCGCCTTGGTTTGCGAATCGCCGCTGGCGAACAGAGTTACATCGTGGCCGAGGTCGACGAGTGCGTCGGTCAGATACGACACGACGCGCTCGGTGCCGCCGTAAAACTTCGGGGGAACTGCTTCGTGCAACGGTGCAATTTGTGCGATTCGCATAACGTGACTCTCCTGTTATTTAAGGCATTGCAGTCACGCTCCGGTCGAGCGCTCGACGCATGCCGTTCGGGCGGGCCGCGTTCGTATAGAAGACGCCGCCCGAGACTGGCCCGGACAAGAAACTGTTCAACCGGGTTATCCCTTACTGCTCATTATCGGGATCGAGCGCGGCATTACACTTCATTTTTCAAACGCTTAACCTTGTTACAGCACGAAACAACGGCTGTTACGAAGTCAAAAAGTGCATCGATATCAATGACGTAGACGAATTCGACGCACGCAGGGCATTGCCGCGAGGCATTGAAGTAGCACGGATCGGGCCTAACGCATATGGGCCGGTTCTGCGCATGGCACGGGGCGATTCGTGCTCACAGCGTGTCAAGTCAGATGAAAAGCAGCCGATAGTTGAGTTTGGTGCTCCCGATTCGCTCAAACAGCCGTTCAACTATTTCGCGTAGGAATTTTTCTTACACGACGTCGCGGGCTTTTCCGTCGGTAAATCGGTCGATTTATCCGATTGGCGCGCGCTCGAAGCCTCATCGACAATCGAATCCACACCATGAGCGGGGCCGAATCGCCGCAATCCAGAGCGATCCGAGCAAACGTTTCCCGCACGGCCTGACGAGCCGGGTATCGATTCGGGGAAAAGATGACGGCCAGCACAACCACCACGCTCGCGGAGATTCGCGAGCTTAATCTCGCGTACTTGCTTCTGGCGCAGCAGCTATTGGTTGCGGACCGCGCTTCGGCCATGGCTCGGCTGGCGCTTTCGGACGACGTGGCGCAGTTATTGGCTTCGCTTTCACCCGCGCAGGCGGTGAGGGTGGCGTCGTCGAGCCATTTGCTGTGCCGCTTTCGCTTCGACGATCACGCCATCCTTTTCGTCACTCGACGAAAAGGACAAAAGCGCAGCGCCGGACGCGACCCTCCTCGCGGATGCATTGGCGATAGAGGCCGGCTGATCTGCGCGTTGATTCGAGCCGATCACGGCGGCGTTTGCGTTCCACGCTCACAGCGCTGACCGAACGCAACGGCGCGCAGCCGGCATGAACCGATCGGACGAGCGGCCGCCGTGCCGACACCTCGTAAGTTGGTCGGCATACGTCTGCGGCCCATGACAGGCCATTCATCCCAGTGAGCCGCCTCGCTGCCAGATCGACGCACGTCTCGCGGTCAACTCGCCTTCTACCACGAACAACTGGCTTATCGCGAAGAGCTATACGCCGCCGTTGCGCGCACGAAAAGGCATTCGCACCGTAGCGTCCCCGCGCGCCATGCGCCATTGCGCCGCATGTCGTCAGAGCCCCATCCCACGCGGGTTTTAGCGTTTGCCTCACCTCCCGGTCATGCACCAAAGTTTTCCCTTGCCGTGCCGTAAACCCACATAACGGCGGTCATCCCGCAACTACCTTGAGGACTCGACTGTGCTGATTTTCGTTGGAACGCTCGTGACATTGCTGTCCGTATTCGGCGGTTACGCGCTCGAAGGCGGCCACCTTGGCGCGCTCGTGCAACCGGTCGAAATCTTGATGATCGCGGGCGCGGGTGTCGGCGCATTCATCCTCGGTAACGGCATCAAGACGATCAAATCGACGCTGCGCGTCATTCCCACGCTGTTCAAGGGCTCCAAGTACAACAAGGATGTGTACATGGAACTGATGGGCCTGCTCTACGTCCTGCTCGCCAAGGCGCGCAAGGAAGGCACGCTCACCCTCGAAAGCGATATCGACGATCCCCATAAAAGCCCGATCTTCGGTCAGTACCCGAAGATTCTCGCGGACGAGCACATCGTCGAATTCCTGACGGATTATCTGCGGCTGATGGTCGGCGGCAACATGAACGCGTTCGAGATCGAAAGCCTCATGGACGAGGAAATCGAGACGCATCACGCCGAAGGCGAAGCGCCCGCACAAGCGCTGCACAAAGTGGGCGACGCCATGCCCGCGTTCGGTATCGTCGCGGCCGTCATGGGCGTCGTGCACACGATGGCTTCCGCCGATCAGCCGCCCGCGATTCTCGGCGAGATGATCGCGCAGGCGCTCGTCGGCACCTTCCTCGGCATTCTGCTTTCGTATGGCTTCATCGGCCCGCTCGCGGGCGTGGCGGAGCAGCGCGTGGCCGAGCAGACCAAGATGTTTCAGTGCATCAAGGTGACGATCCTTGCGAGTCTGAACGGCTATGCGCCCGCCATCTCGGTGGAGTTCGGCCGCAAGGTGCTGTTCTCGACCGAGCGCCCGTCGTTCTCCGAACTGGAAGAACACGTGCGCCGGGTCCGCGCGAAGTGAAGCGAGGAACGACGCCATGAGTTCACCCGACAAAGACCGGCCAATTTTCATCAAGCGTATCGTCGCGGGCCGCAAGGGACATCACGGCGGCGCGTGGAAGCTTGCCTACGCGGACTTCATGACCGCGATGATGGCGTTCTTCCTGCTCATGTGGCTTCTGAGTTCGACTTCGCCGGTGCAACGACGCGGTATCGCCGAATACTTCAACACGCCGCTCAAGGCCGCGATGGTCGGCGGCAAGACCGTCGGCATGGACTCCAGCATCATCATGGGCGGCGGGCGCGATCTGTCGAGCCCCGAGCCCGGCACGGTGCGCACCACCGAAGGCAATACGCCGTTCGCGGTGCGCTCATCGGCAAGACCCGATGAAGCCGCGTTGAGACAAGCCGAAGGCGAGATCGAACGCCGCGAGCAAGAGCGCCTGCACGACCTCCAGGTGAAGCTCATGTCGGCCGTCGAGGCCAACCCGACCTTGCGCCAGTTCAGGCAGCAGATACGCATCGATTCGACCCAGCAGGGCTTGCGCATCGAGATTGTCGATACCCAGAAGCGGCCCATGTTCGCGCTCTCCAGCGACTCCGTGCAGCCGTACATGCGCGACATTTTGCGCGAGATAGGCAAGACGCTGAACGACGTGCCCAATCGAATAGTCGTGCAAGGACATACGGATGCCGTGAAGTACGCCGGCGGCGACAAGGGCTACAGCAACTGGGAACTGTCGGCGGACCGCGCGAACGCGTCGCGGCGCGAGCTGATCTATGGCGGCATGGACGAAGCGAAGGTGCTGCGCGTGCTCGGGCTTGCATCGACGCAGAACCTGAATCGCAAGGACGCGATGGACCCGGAAAACCGGCGCATCAGCATCATCGTGCTCAACCGGCGCGCGGAGAGCGCCATGTTGCGCGACGACGGCGCGCCGCCCGCGACATTCGACAACGCGGCGGGCGCGGCTCCCGTGCTGGACAAACTCGCGCCCGTATTCCAAGCGCGACCGCAATAAAAGCGAAATCCGCGCGAAAGACTCTCAAGACTCCACACGTTTTAGCCGTCAACCCGGCAAGACCGCAAGAGACACACATGATCAAGAACATTCTGGCAATCGACGATTCCGCCGCCATGCGGCAGATTCTCTCCGCCACGCTGACGACGGCGGGCTACGAAGTGACCGTCGCGTCGGACGGCAACGAAGGGCTCGAATGGGCCCTCGCCGAGCGTTTCGATCTCGTCCTGACGGACCAGCACATGCCCGGCAAGAGCGGGCTCGATTTGATCGCGGAGTTGCGGGTGAATCACGCCTACCAGGCAACGCCGGTGCTCGTGCTGACGACCGAGGACAGCGAAGCGTTCAAGGACGCGGCGCGCGCGGCGGGAGCGACCGGCTGGATTCAGAAGCCGCTCGATCCCGAGCTCTTGACCGAGTTGGTGGCGGCACTGTCGGAACCCGAAGAGCAGCACTGAGCAAGACGAAGCAAACCTCGACCGAATAACGCGACTGAACAGCATTTCTGCGGTGACTCAAGCATGACACTCGACATTACCCAGTTCTATCAGACCTTCTTCGACGAAGCAGACGAACTGCTCGCGCAGATGGAGCAGCTGCTGCTCGTTCTGGACATTGCGAATCCCGATCCGGAAGACCTCGCGGCGATCTTTCGCGCGGCGCATTCGATCAAGGGCGGCGCGGCGACCTTCGGCTTCACGGCGCTCACGGAAACGACGCACATCCTCGAATCGCTTCTGGACCGCGCGCGCAACAATGAACTCGTTCTGCGCCGCGACATGATCGATACCTTCCTCGCGACGAAGGACGTGCTCTCGGACCAGCTCGCCGCGTATCGCGCGAGCGCCGAGCCGGATGCGGCCGCGGCGGCCGCGATCTGCGCGAAGCTCGAGCGTCTGAAGCACGAAGACCCGGAAGCGCCGGCGGCACCGGTGATAGAAGAAGCCGCCGCCGTCATCGAGAAGGCGCAACAACACGAACCCGCCTACGAAGGCCCGAACGCTCCGCCCGCGCATGTCATCGCGCAGGCTGCGGAAGCGATCGAGGACGACGGCACGTGGGACGGCGCGTTCGAAGTCACGGACGGCGCACCGATTGCAGGAACCGCTGCGGCAGCATCGGCAGCGGAAGCAGGACCCCACCTGAAAATTACGCTACGGGGGGTGGGCGAGAAGGACCTGGCGACTTTGACCGAGGAGCTGGGTAACCTGGGAAGTATCGTCGGAGAAAAGAAGACTGACGCCGAACTCGTGCTTTGGCTCGAGTCGGACGTGAGCGCCGACGACATCGTGGCCGTGTGCTGCTTCGTGATCGATGAATCGCAGATCGGAATCGGCCGTGGCAATGCGGCGGATCAGTCGGCGCAGTCGCCGGCCGCATCCGTCGAAGTACCGCCGGCAACGGCGGCGCATCACGCGCTACAGCAACAGCCGGACGCATCGCAGGCGCTTGACGCGTCTGCATCCACGGCGCAACAAAAACAACAAGCGGCGACGGCGGCGGTCCCGGAGACTGCCGCCCAACCGTCACAGAAACCGGCCAACGCCAATACGAACGATGCCGATAAAAAGGCGCGTCCGGCAGCGGCCGCATCGGCGGAAGGCAGCTCGATTCGCGTCGGCGTGGAGAAGGTCGATCAGCTCATCAACCTGGTGGGCGAACTGGTCATCACGCAGGCGATGCTCGCGGAAACGACGAGCACGTTCGATCCTGCATTGCACGACCGTCTTTTCAACGGCATGGCGCAGCTCGAACGCAATGCGCGCGATCTGCAAGAAGCCGTCATGTCCATCCGCATGATGCCGATGGATTACGTATTCAGCCGCTTCCCCCGGCTCGTGCGCGATATCGCGGGCAAGCTCGGCAAGGACGTGGAACTCGTCACGTTCGGTCAGGCGACCGAACTGGACAAGAGCCTGATCGAACGCATCATCGATCCGCTCACGCACCTCGTGCGCAACTCGCTCGATCACGGCATCGAAACCGTGGAAGCGCGTCGCGCGGCGGGCAAGTCGACGACCGGCCAGCTCGTGTTGTCGGCGGCGCATCACGGCGGCAACATCGTGATCGAAGTCAGCGACGACGGCGCGGGCCTGCGCCGCGACAAGATTCTCGCGAAGGCGCAGAAGCAGGGCATGCAGGTTTCCGAGTCGATGAGCGACGAGGAAGTGTGGCAGCTCATCTTCATGCCGGGCTTCTCGACCGCCGAACAGGTGACGGACATTTCCGGCCGCGGCGTGGGCATGGACGTGGTCAAGCGCAACATCCAGTCGATGGGCGGCCACGTCGAAATCAAGTCGCGTGAAGGCGCGGGCACGACCACCAAGATCGTGCTGCCGCTCACGCTCGCGATTCTCGACGGCATGTCGGTGAAGGTCGGCAGCGAAATCTTCATTCTGCCGCTCAATTTCGTGATGGAGTCGCTTCAGCCGGTGGCCGAAGACATCTACACGGTCGCCAACGGCGAGCGCGTGGTGCGCGTGCGCGGTGAGTATCTGCCGCTCGTGGCGCTGCATGCCGTGTTCGACGTGGAGAACGCGCGCACCGAGCCCACGCAAGGCATCGTCACCATCATGCAGACCGAAGGCCGGCGCTTCGCCATGCTGATCGACGAACTCGTCGGCCAGCAGCAAGTGGTCGTGAAGAATCTCGAAACCAATTATCGCAAGGTGCACGGCATTTCAGCCGCGACCATTCTGGGCGATGGCAGCGTCGCGCTGATCGTCGACGTGGCCGCGCTCAACCGCGAATCGCGTGTGCAGCACAGCGCGCACGCTCATTAACACCCGCATCGAAGGAGTTACCGTGGCAGACATTCAAAACATCCATTCCGCGACGTCTTCGCGTCGCGACGCGCAACACGCGGAAGCCGCCGGACAAGAGTTTCTGGTGTTCACGCTCGGCGCCGAAGAGTACGGCATCGACATCCTGAAGGTGCAGGAGATTCGCGGTTACGACAACGTGACGCGCATTGCCAATGCGCCTTCGTTCATCAAGGGCGTGATCAATCTGCGCGGCATCATCGTGCCGATCGTGGACATGCGCATCAAGTTCAATCTGGGTCGCGTCGAGTACGACAACCAGACGGTCGTGATCATTCTGAACGTCGCGCATCGCGTGGTCGGCATGGTGGTCGACGGCGTCTCGGACGTCCTCACGCTCACGCAAGAGCAAGTGATGCCCGCGCCCGAATTCGGCGCGACGCTGACCTCCGAATATCTCACGGGCTTAGGCACCGTGGATGGCCGCATGCTGATTCTGATGGACATCGAGAAGCTCATGACGAGCCGCGAGATGGAATTGATCGACTCGGTTGCCGCTTAAAACAACCGCGTTCGTGTACCGAAGCGCGGGCTCAGGGAAGAAAGACATGTTCAAGAAGTTGTCGATCCGCACGATGCTCACGCTCGTCGGACTGCTATTCGTCAGTTGCGCGGCCGTGATCGGCGCGCTGTCGCTCGTCGGCCTGAACTCGGCGAGCCATTCGCTCACGTCGCTCGCGCAGGAAGACATGGTCGCGATGCGCGCGCTCGCGGAGACCTCGTCGTATCTGCTGCGCTCGCGCATCACGCTCGACCGCGTGCGTTCGCTCGCCGAAGCGGGCAACGACGCGGAAGCGAAGAAAGCGCTGGACCGCGGCCAGTATCTGCTCGACAAGAGCAACGAGAACTGGAAGCTCTATCTCGACACCCATAAGCCGATGCTGCCGAAGACCACGCTCGATGAGCTCGTGGCGCAGCACGACACGCTCGTGAAGACGGGCGTCGAGCCGGAATTCACCGCGATCCGCGCGAACGACATGGCCGCGTATCACGCCATCGCGGATACGAAGATCAGCCCGATGTTCGTGTCCTTCGATCAGGCGGTAGTCGCGGCGGTGGCGTTCCAGCAGAAGCACGCGGAAGAATCGCGCTCGAACACGGCGTCGCACATCTCGACGCTTAGCCTGACCATCGGCGCGCTGCTCGCGTTGTCGGTGCTCATTCTCATCGGGACGCGCATCGCGTTGCGCGGCCTTATCGTGCAGCCGATCAACGACGCCGTCGATCACTTCGACCGCATCTCGCGCGGCGATCTCACGAAGTCGGCGCATACCGACAGCACGAACGAGATCGGGCGTCTGTTCGCGGGCATCGAACGCATGCGAACGGACCTGACGCATATGGTCGGTGCGGTGCATCGCGGCGCGGAATCGATCGATGTCGGCGCGCATGAAATTTCGAGCGGCAACACGGACCTCTCGCAACGCACGGAAGAACAGGCGGCGTCGCTGCAGGAAACGGCGTCGAGCATGGAAGAGTTGACGAGCACGGTCAAGCAGAACGCGGACAACGCGCGTCAGGCGAGCCAGCTTGCGGTGAACGCGTCGGATATCGCGTCGCGCGGCGGCCAGGTCGTCGAGCAGGTCGTCGATACGATGAACGCGATTGCATCGAGTTCGAGCAAGGTCGTGGACATCATCGGCGTGATCGAAGGCATCGCGTTCCAGACCAACATTCTCGCGTTGAACGCGGCCGTGGAAGCGGCGCGTGCAGGCGAGGAAGGACGCGGCTTCGCGGTCGTGGCGGGCGAAGTGCGCTCGCTTGCACAACGCAGCGCGGCGGCGGCGAAGGAAATCAAGGCGCTGATCGGCGACTCGGCCGGCAAGGTGCAAAGCGGCTCCGAACTCGTCACGCGCGCCGGTGAAACCATGGGCGAGATCGTGCAGGCGGTGCGCCGCGTGACCGACATCATGGGCGAGATCAGCGCGGCATCGGAAGAACAGTCCGATGGCATCGAGCAGGTGAATCGCGCCGTCACGCAGATGGACAGCGTCACGCAACAGAACGCGGCCCTCGTCGAGGAAGCGGCGGCAGCCGCGGCATCGCTCGAAGAGCAGACGCGGCAACTGAAGGACGTGGTCGGCCAATGGCGCATCGAAGCAGGCACCAAGACCGTTGCCGCGCCCGCTACACGCGTGGCGCCGAAGGCTGCCGTCTCGAAGGCGAAGACGTTCAAGCGCGCCGAACCCACAAAAGTTTCGCACGAGGCTAACGTCGCGCGCGAACCGGCCGTTATCAAGGTAACGGCAAGCGAAGCGCAACAGCCAGCGAAGAAGCCCGCGCCGCGTATGGCAGCGAAAGCCGCCGTGAGCGCACCGCGCGCCAAGGCGGCGACTGCGGACGACGGCGACTGGGAAACCTTCTAAGCCGGGTTTGCAAACAGCAGCGACCATGCAGGCTTTCGACATGAGCTCCGTTCGCGGAGAACAGCGACGACAAAGCCACGCAAGATCGCATTCAACGACACAACGGCGCGCGTCGCCGAAGAAGACGCCAGGGAAGCACGAAGCATCATGACGGCAACGCGCAACGCACGCATCGACCCGGCCGCCGGCACGCGCGGCTCCGAAGTCGAACGCGACTTCGAATTCACGGCAGCGGACTTCGCTCGCATTCGCGGACTGATCCATCGCCGCGCGGGCATTTCGCTCTCCGACCACAAGCGCGACATGGCGTACAGCCGTCTCGCCCGCCGTCTGCGCGCATGCGGCATCGACACGTTCAAGCTGTATCTGGACCGGCTGGAAGCCAACGAAGACAGCAACGAATGGGAAGCCTTCGTCAATGCGCTGACCACGAACCTCACCGCGTTTTTCCGGGAATCGCATCACTTTCCGATTCTCGCGGACTTCGCCAAGCGCCGGCAGCAACCGGTGTCGGTGTGGTGCTCGGCGGCATCGACGGGTGAAGAGCCTTACTCGATCGCGATGACGCTCGTCGAAGCGCTCGGCGATCACGCCGCGCGCCAGTGCACGGTGTTCGCAAGCGATATCGACAGCCAGGTGCTCGCCAAGGCCGACGCCGGCGTGTATTCGCTCGATCAGGTGAAGACGCTGCCGGCGGACCGCCTCAAGCGTTTCTTCCTGAAGGGCACAGGCGCGCATGCGGGCCTCGTGAAGGTTCGTCCCGAGCTGCGCGCGATGGTGAACTTCGGCCGCGTGAATCTGACGGATGCGCGCTACGACATCAAGGGTCCGTTCGACGCGATCTTCTGCCGCAACGTGATGATCTACTTCGACAAGCCGACGCAATCGCACGTGCTGTCGCGCTTCGATCCGCTGATGAAGCCGGGCGGCCTGCTGTTCGCGGGACACTCGGAAAACTTCACGTACGTGTCGCAGGCGTTCCGTCTGCGCGGCCAGACCGTGTATGAACTGACGCGCGACATGAAGAACGCGGGCGCGGCGAAACAGACGAAGGCGCTGGCGGGAGAAGTGGCATGAGCGGCCTGCCGATCGCGTCGAATCTGTATTTCGACAATCACTTTCAGAAGCCGGGCGTGAAGCTCCTGCCGAACGAGTTTTACATGACGAGCGAAGACATGGTGCTCGTGACCGTGCTCGGCTCGTGCGTGGCGGCGTGCATCAACGATCGCACGGCGGGCATTGGCGGGATGAATCATTTCATGTTGCCCGACGACGGTTCGGATGCGTCGGCGGCGGCGTCCGATTCGATGCGCTACGGCGCCTATGCAATGGAAGTGCTGATCAACGAACTCATCAAGCGCGGCGGACGGCGTGAGCGTTTCGAAGCAAAGGTGTTCGGCGGCGGCGCGGTGCTCGCGGGCATGACGACCATCAATATCGGCGATCGTAATTCGGAGTTCGTGCGGCGTTATCTCGCGCTGGAAAAGATTCGTATCGTCGCCGAGGATTTGCAGGGCATGCATCCGCGCAAGGTGGCGTTCATGCCGCGCTCGGGACAAGTGATGGTCAAGAAACTGAAGGCCGCGCACGAGCCGGTGGTGGTGGAACGCGAGCAGGCGCTCGTGCAACGCACGCCGGAAGAACGCGCGGAGCGGCTCGCAAAGGCACGCTCGCGGGTCGAGTTATTCAACACGAAGCCGGGTGCGGCGGGCGCCACGGGCAAGCCGCGCGTGGAACTGTTCGGCGCATCGAGTGCGGCGGGCGCAAAGCCCCGGGCCGAGCTTTTCAGCAGCGGCCTGGCGCGTGCGCCGCGCAGCACCAGAGCGGCGGAGGAAGCATGAGTATCGTCAACGCGAACAACAAGCCGGCGACGCCGAAGATCAACGTACTGTGCGTCGACGATTCGGCGCTGGTGCGCAGCCTGATGACCGAGATCATCAACTCGCAGCCCGACATGCACGTGTGCGCGACCGCGCCCGACCCGCTCGTCGCACGTGAGCTCATCAAGCTGCATAACCCGGACGTACTGACGCTGGATGTCGAAATGCCGCGCATGGACGGCCTCGACTTCCTGGAAAAGCTGATGCGCCTGCGGCCGATGCCGGTCGTGATGGTGTCGTCGCTGACCGAGCGCGGCAACGAAATCACGTTGCGCGCGCTGGAACTCGGCGCGGTGGATTTCGTGACGAAGCCGAAAGTCGGCATCCGCGACGGCATGCTCGATTACGCGGAGAAGCTCGCCGACAAGATTCGCGCGGCCTCGCGCGCTCGCGTGCGGCAGACGACGCATGCGGCGAGCGCGCCCGCCAGCGCGGGGTCGGCTGCGGCCGTGCGGCCCGCGCCGCATTTGAACAACCCGTTGGTATCGACGGAAAAGCTGGTGATCGTCGGGGCATCGACGGGCGGAACGGAAGCGATCCGCGAAGTGCTCGTGCCGCTGCCGCCCGATGCGCCCGCCGTGCTGATCGCGCAACACATGCCGCCCGGCTTCACGAAGTCGTTCGCGCAGCGTCTGAACGGACTGTGCCGTATCACGGTGAAGGAAGCCGAACACGGCGAGCGTGTCTTGCCGGGCCACGCGTATATCGCGCCGGGCCACGCGCATCTGGTGCTCGCGCGCAGCGGAGCGAACTACGTGGCGCATCTGTCGGACGCGCCGCCGGTCAACCGGCATCGTCCCTCGGTGGATGTGCTGTTCCGCTCGGCCGCGCAGCACGCGGGCAAGAACGCGATCGGCGTGATCCTGACCGGCATGGGCCGCGACGGCGCGGCCGGCCTGCTCGACATGCAGCAGGCGGGCGCTTACACGCTTGCGCAGGATGAAGCGAGTTGCGTGGTGTTCGGCATGCCGCGCGAAGCAATTGCAATGGGCGGTGCGAGCGAAATCGCGCCGCTCAACGAAATGAGCCGGCGCGTCATGGCGCGGCTTGCCTCGATGGGCGAACGCGTGCAGCGCGTCTGATTTTTCACTTTGGATTCGCGGCGTCGCGCCGCATTGAAACAACCGGGAGTAGTGATGGACAAGAACATGAAGATCCTCGTCGTCGACGATTTTCCGACGATGCGCCGTATCGTGCGCAATCTGCTGAAAGAACTCGGCTATTCGAACGTCGATGAAGCCGAAGATGGCGCCGCCGGTCTCGCGCGACTGCGCGGCGGCGGCTTCGACTTCGTCATCTCCGACTGGAACATGCCGAACCTCGACGGCCTCGCCATGCTGCAGCAGATTCGCGCGGACGCCAACCTCTCGCATTTGCCGGTACTCATGGTGACGGCGGAATCGAAGAAGGAAAACATCATCGCGGCGGCGCAAGCCGGTGCGAATGGTTACGTCGTTAAGCCGTTCACGGCCGCCACGCTCGACGAGAAGCTCAGCAAGATTCTCGAGAAGATGGCCAAAGCGGGGAGCTGATCGTGAACGATCTGACTACTGATTTTGCCGCCCCGCTCATGCAGGCGGAGATCGAGAACGATCAGTCCACTGACCGGATTCTCGCCCGCATCGGGCAACTGACGCGCACGCTGCGCGACTCGATGCGCGAACTCGGCCTCGATAAGCAGGTGGAAGCGGCAGCCGTTGCCGTTCCGGACGCACGCGATCGCCTGAAGTACGTCGCCACGATGACCGAGCAGGCTGCCGAGCGCGCGCTCAACGCGATCGAACTCGCGAAGCCGATGCAAGAAGCGATGCAGCACGAAGCACAGGCGCTCGATGCACGCTGGGAGCAATGGTACGGCGCGCCGCTCGGACAGGGCGAAGCGGGCGAATTGCTCGCGGATACGCGCACGTTTCTGCAAAGCGTTCCGGCGAAGACGCAGGCGACCAATGCGCAACTGCTCGAAATCATGCTCGCGCAGGATTTCCAGGATTTGACCGGACAGGTCATCAACAAGATCACGGATGTCGTGTATCTCATCGAACAGCAATTGCTTGGCGTGCTGCTCGAAAACATCGCACCGGAGCGGCGCGAGCAGTTCGCGGCATCGGCGGCGGCGCTCGTCTCTTCGAGCGGCAGCCCGGAAGCCTTGCTCAACGGTCCGCAGATCAATCCGCAAGGCCGCAGCGATGTCGTGCAGGATCAGTCGCAAGTGGACGACCTGCTGGCGAGCCTGGGTTTTTAAGCTCCTGCATCGGCGGCTTTCTCGCCCGCGAATGACGCGGCGCGCACGAAGAGTGCGCGTCGCGTTTTTTCGCGCGCGTCGTAAATTCGTGTGAATGAATCGCACTGTTTCCGGTCCAATTCGCCAAAACGCAAACGGCGCGTGCTGGCGAACGTTCGGACAATTCCGAGGACTTTGGCATACTGACGGTTGTGCGGCACCCTGGCGGTGCGCAAATCGGCGGTTCTTGCGTCACCGGAACGTCATGAGCCGGCCGCTTGCGAGTGCGCCGGCGGCGTCAAACATCATGGACAGCGAATATCAGGAGGCCCAGTGAAGGCACTGAAGCAACCCCGTCTTGGGCATCTGCAAAGACACTTCGTTCTGCTAGCGGGAGCGTTCGGCATCTGCGCCGCGGCACCGGCATTGGCCGCGCTTGGCGGCGATCCGCTCACCGCGCCACCGGGCGCCACGGCGACGAATGCGGTCGTGCGCGCAGCCGTGGGCGCCTCGGGCGCGTCGTCTGCCAGCGCTTCGAGTTATACGGTCCGGTCGACCACGCTTGCGAGCGGCACCATCGTCAACGAGTATTTGTCCACGGAAGGCACGGTGTTCGGCATCGCCTGGCGCGGACCGCGTGTGCCCGACCTGGCCACGCTGCTCGGCAGCTATTTCCCGCAGTATCAGCAAGGCCTGCTCGCGCAACGCGTCGAGCGCGGCGCACGCGGTCAGGTGAGCGTGCAGGATTCGGGTCTCGTCGTGCGCTCGGGCGGACACATGGGTGCATTTGCCGGCAGCGCCTATCTGCCGCAATCCTTGCCCGCCGGCGTATCCGCCAGCGACATTCAGTAAGCGACGGGAGAACCCAGTATGCGTAGAACTACACTCGGCCTCGGCGCTTCCTCTTCTTCGAGCGCACGCAACTGCGTGCGCTGGCTCGGCGCGCTGTTCCTCGCGTTCGCGCTCGCCGCATGCGGCGGTGGCGGCGACGACAACAAATCCAGCTCGAACGGCGGTTCGAGCGGCGGTTCATCCGGCGGCTCGGTTGGCGGCGGCGGTTCCACCAGCACGGCGAACGCGCAGCCCGTTGCGGCCAACGGCACCAATGCCGTGCCGATCAGCGTCAACGCGGGTGTGGCGGGCTTCGTCAATATTCCGAACGTGTCGGTGACGGTATGCGCGCCGGGCACGAACGTATGTCAGACCATCGACAACATTCAGCTCGATACCGCTTCCTACGGCCTGCGTATCCTGAACACGGCGGCGCAGTCGGTACTGGGCAGCCTGCCTGTCACGAGCGCGGGGAACGGCGGTCAGCTCGCCGAATGCGCCGGTTTCGCGGATGGCTATACGTGGGGCACGGTGCGTCAGGCGGATGTGCGTATCGGTACCGAAGTCGCGAGCAACGTGCCGTTGCAGATCATCGGCGATCTGGCTTCGACCTCGGCGCCGTCCGGCATGAACGGCTGCCCGTCCGGCAATGACGAAGCGACGACCGCTGATATCGGCGCGAACGGCATTCTCGGCGTCGGTCCCGCGACCTACGACTGCGGCACGTCCTGCGTGAGTTCCGCGCTCAACGCGACTTACTTCTCCTGCCAGAACGGCACGAACTGCACGGGCACGGCGGTGCCGCTCGCGCAGCAGGTCGTCAACCCGGTCATGCGCTTTCCGACCGACAACAACGGCGTGATCGTGCAGTTGCCGCCCATTCCAGACAACGGCGCGGCGAGTGCCGCCGGCACGCTGGTGTTCGGCATCGGCACGCAGAGCAATAACTCGCTCTCGGGCGTCACGAAGTACGGCACGGACCAATTCGGCGATCTGACGGGCTCCTACAAGGGCACGACGTATCAGACCTTCTTCGATACCGGCTCGAACGGCAACTTCTTCCAGGACAGCTTCACGCTCTGTTCGAGCACGAGTTCGTTCTATTGCCCGAGTTCCGAGCAACAGTTGTCGGCCACGATCACCGGCAGCGAGGGCAATACCGCCACCGTGCCGTTCAGTCTCGTAAGCGCGCGCACGCTGACCTCGGGCGGCGGGAAGTACGCATTCGACAGTCTCGGCGGTCAGTTGGGCATGACGGGCTTCTTCGACTTCGGCATGCCGTTCTTCTACGGACGGCACGTGTATGTCGGCTACGATCCGCAGGGAAGCTCGCCTTACGTGGCGTTCTGATCGGCCAGTAAGTTCGAAGCAAAAAAAATCCGGCAGCGTTGAGCGCGTTGCCGGATTTTTTATTGGCCGTCGCGCGGCTTGCGTGGCGCGCGTTCGAAGATGAAGTCGTAGAGCCAGCGCGGCATGACATGCAGCAGCATGCCCGCAATGCGCATTTGCCATGGAAAGGTCGCGTAGCGCACCTTGCGCGCGATGGCGTCGGCGGCCTTGCCGGCGAAGCGGTCCGCGTCCATGAGAAAGGGCATGGAATAGGGATTGTGCGCCGTCATTTCCGAGCGCACGTAGCCCGGCGCGATGGTCACGACCGCGACGCCTTGTGGCCGCATTTCCACACGCAACGCTTCCAGATACTTCGCCGCCGCCGATTTCGACGCACTGTAGGCGCCCGATCCCGGCAGCCCGCGCACGCCTGCGACGCTCGCGATACCGACGAGCGTGCCGCTTCGCGCCGCCGTCATCGACGCGATGAACGGCTCGAACGTGGCCACCATGCCGAAGTAGTTGGTGTCCATGACGGCGCGGAAGGCTTCGAGATCGCCGTGGCCGGTGAGGGCGCCACGGCTTACGCCTGCATTGGCGATCACGATATCGGCGGGACCGTGTTCTTCGATGAAACGGCGCGCGGCATCGGCAAGCGCGTTCGCGTTGCGCACGTCGGCGGGGTAGATCGAGATGGAGGCTTGCGGATGGCGGGCGGCGAATGCCGCGAGGGAATCGACGCGACGGGCGACGAGGCCGAGTACGGCCCCGCGCTTGACATACTCTTCGGCTAAAGCGAGGCCGATGCCACTCGACGCGCCGGTCAGGAAAACCTTGAGACGAACTGCGTTCATGCCGGCCCGTGTCGATTACATTTTCTTGTCGCGAACTTGCTGAACGAGAAAGTCCATCACGTCGGTCGTGCCTTGCAGACTGTTGGTCGCGGCCGGACCCGTGACGTACTTGCCCTGCACGATGACGGTAGGCACGCCGTCGATCTTGTAGTCCTGCAGCAACTTGGCGTCGCGCTTGATGTCGCTCTGCGTCGAGAACGAGTTATACGCGTCCATGTACTTCTTCTTGTCGATGCCCTGAGTCGCAAGGAAGGTCGCCTGCGCCTCGGGCGTCAGCAGATAGTTCTTCTTCACGTGGATCTCGTTGAACACGGCCGGCGTGACCTTCTCCGCGACGCCCAGCGCGACGAGCGCGTGATACATCTTCGAGTGCGGGATGAAGTCGTCGCGGAAGGCAACCGGCACGCGCTTGAACACGACGTCCGGTCCTTGCTTCTTTTCCCACGTCTCGATGTACGGCTCGAATTCGTTGCAATGCGGGCAGCCGTACCAGAAGAATTCGATGACTTCGACCTTGCCCGCGGGCGCGCCGACCGGTTGAGGCGCCGAAAGCACCGTATAGTCCTTGCCCGAAACGGGCGCCGCCGATGCGACATTGGCCGCACTCAGCGAAAGAGCCGCGATGCCGAAAGAAAGAGCGAGGGCGCTAAGCAGTTTTTTCATGATTTGAGAGGAAGCACAGAAGGTCCATAAGTGGGACATACGACGCTTAAGCCGAGCTTAAAGTTGGCCCGCATCGCGTTGATTACGACGCGGGCCACGCCCGTCATTGCTTCGAGAACCGGATGACGGCGGTATCGACGCCTGCATCGGACAGACGCTGGCGTGCCGTGTTCATGTCCTCGAACTTCGCGAACGGGCCGACGCGCACGCGATAGTACGTCACGCCGCCCGCGTCGCGCTGCGTCACCTTCGATTCGAAACCCTGGAAGCCGAGCCGCGCGCGCTGCTGTTCCGCGTCGGCCTGAGTCTTGTACGCGCCGACCTGCAGGAAGTAACCCGTGTTGACGTCGCCAGGAGCGGGCGGCGTGGTCTTGGCCGTGCCCGTCGTCGAGCTCGGCTTGGGCGTGGCGGCGGCGGAACTCGTCGCGTTGTCGGGCGTCTTCGGATTCGCGGCGTTGCCGTTCCTCGGCGTGGACGCGGCCGAACCGGAAGGCGGCACTTCGACGATCTGCGGTTCGTCCAGCATGCCCGACGATTGCGTCTGATTGGTGCTCTGGCCCGGCGCGGTATTAGGTGGCGTGGGTTGCGCGGCTTGTGGCACGGCCTGCCCAGGCGTCTTGCCTTGCAGCGGACGATTCGGATCGTAAGGCTGCGCGGCGGGCGCGGAACTGGTGTCGGAGGGCGGCGGCGCAACCTTCGCCACGAACGGCGTGGGCGCGCGGGTGATATATAGCGCGACGATCACGGCGATCGCGAGCCCGACGATCAGGCCCAGCACGATGCCGAGAAAAGTACCCCCGGTTTGCTTCGACTGCGACTGCTTCGACGTGCGACGTGGTTTTGCCATCGTATGAATCACCTGCAAAAAGTCTTCGAGTTGGCCGACGATTATAACGGTGGCTTAAAGCCAAGTCCGCGCCAGGCAGCCGTCCGCGCGCGTCGAAAGTCGTGTTTTCGGCGCGACGGACGTCTTCTGACCATTACATCTTTTCGGGAGCCGACACGCCGATGGTCGCGAGACCGTTGGCGAGCACCTGACGCGTCGCGGCAAGCAGCGCGATGCGCGCGTCGCGTTCCTTTTGTTCGTCCACGAGCACGCGCTCCGCATTGTAGAACGAGTGAAATTCGCCAGCGAGGTCGCGCAAATAGAAAGCGACGGCATGCGGCGCCAGTTCTTCGGCGGCGTGCGCGAGCATTTCCGGATACTCGGCGAGCTTGTTGAGCAATGCCATGGCGCGCGGGCTCGACAGCGGCTCGAGATCGGCGTGCGCGGCCTGGGCCAGATCGCCGCCGTAGCGCTCCTTCCAGTCGTTGAGAATCGTGCTGATGCGCGCGTGGGCGTACTGCACGTAATAAACCGGATTTTCGTCGTTCTGCTTGAGCGCCAGGTCGATATCGAAGACGAATTCGGTATCTGCCTTGCGCGAAATGAGGAAGAAGCGCACGGCGTCGCGGCCGCGGCGGATGGTGTCTTCGTCCAGTTGATCGGGCGCGGCTTCGTTGCCGGGCGTCATGCCGCCCGACCATTCGATCAGATCGCGCACGGTCACGTAGCTTCCGGCGCGCTTGCTGATCTTGACTTCCTGGCCGTCGCGCATGACGGTGACCATCTTGTGCAGCACGTAGTCGGGGTAGCCTTTCGGAATACCAATGCCGAGCCCTTGCAGCCCAGCGCGAACCCGCGCGATGGTGCCGTGGTGGTCCGAGCCCTGCACGTTGATGACCTTGGTGAAGCCGCGCTGCCACTTGGCAACGTGATACGCCACGTCCGGCACGAAGTAGGTGTAGGTGCCGTCGGTCTTGCGCATGACGCGGTCTTTGTCGTCGCCGTCGTCGGTGGTGCGCAGCCACAATGCGCCCTCTTGCTCATAGGTCTTGCCGGCAGCCACGAGCGCCTCGACGGTCTGCTCGACGCGTCCTTCCTTGTACAGCGACGACTCCAGATAGAACTGATCGAACTTCACGCCGAACGCGGTCAGATCCATGTCCTGTTCGTGACGCAGATAAGCGACCGCGAAGCTGCGGATGGCTTCGAGATTCTCGACATCGCCCACGCCCTTGACCGGCTCGCCATCTTTCGCCGCGACGGTTGCGCCCGCCAGGTAATCACGCGCGATATCGGCAATGTATTCGCCGTTGTACGCCGCTTCCGGCCACTCGGCGTCGCCTGGCTTGAAGCCGCGCGCACGCGCTTGCGTCGAGATGGCGAGGTTGCCGATCTGCACGCCCGCGTCGTTGTAATAGAACTCGCGATGCACCGCGTAACCTTGCGTGCCGAGCAAGTTCGAGAGCGCGTCGCCGAGCGCGGCCTGACGGCCATGACCGACGTGCAGCGGTCCGGTCGGGTTCGCGGAGACGAATTCGATCAACACTTGCTTGCCTGCATCGCGCTGCGAGTCGCCGTATGCGGCGCCTTCGGACAGCACTGCCGGGATCACGGCTTGCTTCGCCGTTGCCGCGAGTCGCAGATTGATGAAGCCCGGACCCGCGACTTCCGCACCTTCCACGAGCCCCTTGGCTGCTGCGTTGCCGAGTAGCGCATCGACGATTTGTTGCGCAAGCTGACGCGGATTGGCGCGCAACGGCTTGGCGAGTTGCATCGCCACGTTCGAGGCGACATCGCCATGCGCCGCGACCTTCGGTCGTTCGAGCACGATGGTCGGCGCGACGAAGGCCGCTTCAGTCGCGCCCTGCGTGGCTTGCGCGACCTGCTTGACCGCGTCGGTGAGGAGCGTTTCTAGGGTTTCTTTGTGTGCGGGCAGCATGCTGAAAATGATCCAGTGGAGCGAGTCCGATGTGGTGTGGCGTAGGCGAGGGCGGTGCGCGCGGATGCGCGACGCGATGCTGGTCCGGCCGTAAGAGGCCTCGACAGGCCGCGGGAATCAAACTACGCGTAAAGCGGGATTTTAGCAGGTGCTAATATGTCGAATCAGGGTGCATACCGGGCAGTCGGCGCGACTCGCGGCAACATCGTGCAGCTTTCAAAGCTGCATATCAACATAAAGAAAAGGACCTAACCATGCTGATCACTTTCAAAACCAGCGCGGCTCCGGACGTCATGATGCTGCAAAACCTCGCCGAGTATCTGCTTGGCATCATTGGTAAACAGCTGAACGAACGGGGCGTCATCACTCACGACGAACTGCCTGCGGCTATCGAAAAACTCGAAGCCGCCGTGTCGACGGACAAGAAAGAGCGCGCCGAGCACGACGGCCACTTCCACGAAGGCGAGGACGGTCACGAACCGCACGAGATTCCCATCGGGCTTGCGCAACGCGCTTATCCGTTTCTCGACATGCTGCGTCTTGCGCAGAGAGAGCATACGGACATTCTCTGGGGCGTCTGAACGTTCGTTTGCATTGGCGAATAAAAAAACCCGCATCGTCGCCGATGCGGGTTTTTACTTTGCAGCGGACATAACGTCAGACGGCTGAGTCGCGATGCTGCCGCTTACTGCGACTGACCGCCTTCCGCCGGAGCAGGTTTGGCGGACGCTCTCGGCTTCTTGGGCTTCTTCGGCTTCTTCTTGTGCTCGGTAACGGGCGGCGAGTACGAAGACGCCGTGGTGGTGCTGGCCTGCGCGAACGCAGCCGAACTCGATGCTGCAAGTACGGCTGCCGCAAGCGCTACGGTTACGGCGGACGTCATCTTCTTCATGCGACTTTCTCCGTGACGAAAAGAAATGCGTGGCCGTCGTGGTGACGACCTATCGCGGCTACAAGTCTACGGAAATCAAAATTTTCCCGCCGATAGCGTGCATTTTTTTCGTTATCACAGATTGCATATGTTGTTTTGCAGCATTAGCGCTGCGGCGCGAGGGCGCGTTCCGCATCCGCGTTCGAGATCGCCATGCGTTCGGCGAAGCTCGCAAGTTGGTCGTCGCCGATCTTGCCCACCGAAAAATACGTGCTCTCCGGGTGCGCGAGATAGAAACCCGACACGCTCGCGGCCGGCAACATGGCAAGCGACTCCGTCACGCTCATGCCGATTTCGCCTGCCTGAAGTACTTCGAACATATCGCGCTTGACGAGGTGATCCGGGCACGCCGGATAACCCGGCGCCGGGCGAATGCCGGCGTACTTTTCCGCGATGAGCGATTCGTTGTCCAGCGTTTCGTTCGCCGCATAGCCCCACAGATCGCGACGCACGCGCGCGTGCAGTGCTTCGGCGAATGCTTCGGCGAAACGGTCGGCCAGCGCCTTCAGCATGATTGCGCTGTAGTCGTCGTGATCGGCTTCGAACTGCTTTTCCTTCTTGTCGACGCCAAGGCCCGCCGTCACCGCGAACATGCCGATGTAGTCGGCCACGCCGGAATCTTTCGGCGCGATGAAGTCGGCAAGCGAGCGGTTCGGCCTTTGCACGCCATCGACAATCGGACGCACGCTTTGTTGACGCAGATTGCGCCATGTCATTGCGACTTGCGAGCGTGAGTCGTCCGTGTAGATTTCGATGTCGTCGTCGTTCACGGTGTTCGCGGGCAGCAGCATGACCACGCCGTTCGCCTGAAGCCAGCGGCCCTGGATGATGCGCGAGAGCATGGACTTGCCGTCCGAGAACACGCGCCGCGCCGATTCGCCGACGATTTCATCGTTGAGAATCGCGGGGTAGGGGCCCGCGAGATCCCATGTCTGGAAGAACGGCGCCCAGTCGATATAAGTCGCCAACTCGGCTAGATCGTAATTCTTGAACACGCGCCGCCCGATGAAGCCCGGCTTCTTCGGCCGATACGCGCTCCAGTCGATCTTCGTCTTGTTGGCCCGCGCCTGGTCGTAAGTGACCATGGGCAGCGCCTTCTTGTTCGCGTGTTGCGTGCGGATGCGGTCGTAGTCGGTCTTCAGGTCGTCGAGATATTTCGCCGCACCCTCGTCCGACAGCAGGCTCGACGCCACCGAGACCGAACGCGACGCATCCGGCACATACACCACCGGCCCTTCGTAATGCGGCGCGATCTTCACGGCGGTGTGCACGCGCGAAGTCGTCGCGCCGCCGATCAGAAGCGGCGTCTGCTTGCCACGGAAGTAGTCGTCGCGCTGCATTTCGGACGCGACGTACGCCATCTCCTCGAGACTCGGCGTAATGAGTCCCGAGAGCCCGATGATATCCGCGCCTTCTTCCTTCGCCTTTTGCAGGATGGTCGCGCAGGGCACCATTACGCCCATGTTGACCACTTCGAAGTTGTTGCACTGGAGCACGACCGAGACGATGTTCTTGCCGATGTCGTGCACGTCGCCCTTCACGGTCGCGATGACGATCTTGCCCTTCGGCCGCACATCGGCGCCTGCATCGGCGAGACGCTTCTTTTCTTCTTCGATGAACGGAATGAGATGCGCAACCGCCTGCTTCATCACGCGAGCGGACTTGACCACTTGCGGCAGGAACATCTTGCCCGCGCCGAACAGGTCGCCGACGACATTCATGCCGTCCATGAGCGGCCCTTCGATCACGTTGATCGGCCGGCCGCCTGCCTTCTCGATCTTCGCGCGCACTTCTTCCGTATCTTCGACGATGAAGTTCGTGATGCCGTGCACGAGCGCATGCGACAGACGCGCCTCGACCGGCTGATTACGCCATTCGAGGTTCTCCTCCTTTTTTGCCGCGCCGGTCTTGAACTTGTCGGCGACTTCGAGCAGACGGTCGGTGCCGTCGTCGCGACGATTGAGCACGACGTCTTCCACGCGTTCGCGCAACTCGGCGTCGAGATCGGCATAAACGCCGAGCTGGCCCGCGTTGACGATGCCCATGTCCATGCCCGCCTGAATGGCGTGGTAGAGGAACACGGTATGGATGGCTTCGCGCACGGGGTCGTTGCCGCGAAACGAGAACGAAACGTTCGACACGCCGCCGCTCACCTTGGCATGCGGCAGATTTTGTTTGATCCAGCGCGTGGCGTTGATGAAATCGACCGCGTAGTTGTTGTGCTCTTCGATGCCCGTCGCGATAGCGAAGATGTTCGGATCGAAGATGATGTCCTCGGGCTCGAAGCCCACTTCGTTCACGAGGATGTCGTAGGAGCGCTTGCAGATTTGCGTCTTGCGCTCGAAGGTATCGGCTTGCCCTTGCTCGTCGAAGGCCATGACCACGGATGCCGCGCCGTAGCGACGGATCAGGTTCGCGTGATGACGGAACGCGTCCTCGCCTTCCTTGAGCGAGATCGAGTTGACGATAGCCTTGCCTTGCACGCATTTGAGACCGGCTTCGATCACCTCGAACTTCGACGAGTCGATCATGATCGGCACGCGCGCGATATCCGGCTCCGAGGCGATCAGATTCAGAAAGCGCACCATGGCGGCTTTCGAATCGAGCATGGCCTCGTCCATGTTGATGTCGATAACCTGCGCGCCGTTCTCGACCTGCTGACGCGCGACGGCGAGCGCTTCATCGAACTGGCCGTTCAGGATCATGCGCGCGAACGCCTTCGAGCCGGTCACGTTCGTGCGCTCGCCGACGTTGATGAAGAGCGAGCTGTCGGTGACGTTGAATGGCTCGAGGCCGGAGAGGCGCATGGTGTGGTCGGTCATGGTGTCTTTTATCTTGTCGTCGGTCGATGTCGGTATCGTCGTCAAGCAGCGTCGCGATACTGCGAAGGAAACGCGCGCGGCTTCACCTCGGCAAGCGCCTTCGCGATCTCCGCAATATGCTCCGGCGTCGTCCCGCAGCAACCGCCCGCAAGGTTCACGAGCCCCGCCTGCGCAAACTCCTTCAGCAAGCCCGAGGTCACATCCGGTGTCTCGTCGAAGCCCGTATCGCTCATCGGATTCGGCAGGCCCGCGTTCGGATAGCACGAAACGTAGGTATCGCAGAGCTTCGCCAATTCGGCGATATACGGACGCATCAGCGCCGCGCCCAGTGCGCAGTTGAGGCCGAAAGTCAGCGGCTTCGCATGACGCAGCGAGTTCCAGAACGCTTCGACCGTCTGTCCCGACAAGATGCGGCCCGACGCATCCGTTACCGTGCCCGAGATCATGATCGGCAGGAGTTCGTTCGTGTCCTCGAACAGCTCGTCGAGCGCGAAGAGCGCGGCTTTCGCGTTCAAGGTGTCGAAGATGGTCTCGACGAGGAACAGATCGCAGCCCGCGTCGAGCAACGCCTTCGCCTGATTGTAATAAGCCTCGCGCAATTCGTCGAAGGTCACGTTGCGCGCGCCGGGATCGTTCACGTCGGGCGAGATGCTTGCGGTCTTGGGCGTCGGTCCGATCGCGCCCGCCACGAAGCGCGGCTTGTCGGGCGTGGAGAAGGCATCGCAGGCGGCACGCGCGAGCTTCGCCGACTCGACGTTCATCTCGATAGCCAGGTCTTCCATGCCGTAGTCGGCCTGCGCCACGCGTGTCGCGCCAAACGTATTCGTCTCGATGATGTCCGCGCCCGCCGCCAGATACTTGTCGTGAATCTCGCGGATGATCTGCGGCTGCGTGATCGAAAGCAGTTCGTTGTTGCCCTTGATGTCGCGTGCGTAGTCCTTGAAGCGCTCGCCACGGTACGCGGCTTCGTCGAGCTTGTAGCGCTGGATCATCGTGCCCATCGCGCCATCCAGGATGAGGATGCGTTTCTGCAAGAGCGCGGGGAGCGCGGCGCCGCGCGTGTAGACGCGCGAGGGAGCTTTGGATGTGGCGTTCTGGTTCATGACGGACGGGCCCTGCACCAATGTGAAATAGTCTGCATTGTAGCCGCAGCGCGGCTCGATCGCCGTGTGCGGGAGCGCTCGCGGACATGGCGCCGATGCAAAAAAAGAACCCCGCCTGGTTGCCCGGACGGGGTCTTTCGTGTCGCATGCTGCCGTGATCACCGCTGCTGGAGCGGGCGCGACGCGGCACTCAACCGCGCGCGCAGTCGAGTTTCAGTGGAGCACCACCGGCTGATTCATCAAGATATCGAACTGACCGAGGAATTCATCGACGTCTTCGAGCGAGGGTTCTTCTTCGATCAGTTTCTGCACGTGCTCGCGAAACTTGGCGGCAAGCGCACCGTCGATGAAGATTTCCCGCTGCGTATTTTTGTCGACGATCTCATAGCCGCCCGACATCATCGCAAGATGATTGTCCTGCGGCGGGAACTCGACGACGCAATAGTTAGGGCTGTTGTAGATCATTTGCATGGCGACACTCCTTATTCCTGTTGCTCCTGGCAATCCTGCACCGTAATTGGAGCGCTCGGGTGGGAATTCAAGGGGTGGCCTCGACGTGATGCCGGTTTATCGAGGCTTTCTTGTGAAGCTTTTGACGCGAAAAGCTTATGACGCGGACGTGCGCAAGAAGTCATTCAACAATGCGCAAAACCGTTGCGACTCCTCGACCGGGCTTAGGTGCGCTGCGTTGAGTAGTTCGAATCGCGCGCCTGGTACGGTATCGGCAATCACCTGAGATGCAGCATGTGGCGTGCCACTGTCGTGCTCGCCGGCAATTACCAGCGTGGGTTTGTCGATGGCTGCGAGCTTGTCCCGGACGTTGAAACGGCTGATTGCTTCAGCCGCGCGGGCGAAACGTTCGACGGGCGTTTGCGCAATCGTTTCGCCAATTTGCTCGACCACTTCCGGATGCGCCTTGCGAAATTGCGGCGTCAGCCAGCGTTCGAGCGTTGCATCCACCATACTCGATACGCCGTTTTCGCGCACGGAAGCTGCCCGTTGACGAAAGGTAGGCTGCGCTTCTTCTGGAATAAACGCCAGCGCACCGACGACCGTCAGCGAATCCACTTTATCCGCATGGTTGATTGCAAACGTCTGCGCGACCATGCCTCCAATGGATAAGCCCACAAGGTGCGTGGTCTTTGCGCCGAGCTTGTCGAGCAATTCGGCCAGGTCATCGGCCAGGTCCCTGATACTGAACGCGTCCTGCGATACCGCAGTCCTTCCATGTCCGCGCAGGTCATAACGCAACACGTTGTAGCCATGACGGAAGTATCCCGCCATCTGGTCCCACACCGAGAGATCGCCTCCAAGTTGGTGGATGAAGGTGAGCGTCGGGCCGCCGCCTTCGTTATCGAAAACATACCGTGTGTCGATGCCATTGATCGTCAACTGCATATCGGCTCCGTGGAGAATGCGGTTTGCGCTGCTGTCTCCGTTTTTCGTGCGCACAGCGGTGTCAGTTCGAGGTCCGGGCCACTGCATTGCCGTGACGCGGATTCTTCATACGCATCCGGCGTGCCTGAATCGTCGTCTTAGCGCGCATCGGGAGCTATTCCAACTTGTCCGCCCACAGCATTTCGATCTGCATGCCATTCGGTTCGGTTTGCAGAATGCGCACAGGCAGCCAGCCGAGCGCGGGCGCGAGCCAGATGTCGAGCTTGCGTTTGTCCCCTTCGCGGCGCGGCAGGCGCGTGAAGTGGCGCGCTGTGGTGAATCCGCCGCGCGACTGCACGTTTTCGTCGCCGACGGTTTCGAGTGCCCAGACTTCGTTGCTGTCGTTATCGGCGACGCTGAACTGGCGCGTCACGCCCGGCTTGTATTGATCGGGCGATCCGCGCACCAGACTGGACAATTGCATGACCACGCTGAAGCGGTCCTGCGCACCATCGGCGAGCGGCTGGCTATTGGGCGTACGCGTATAGACGATCTGTCTGGTCTCGCGATTGAACACGGCGATATCGGCGGCGCGGCGGCCGCGTTGTTCGGAATACTGGTCCGGCGCGATGCCGAAGGTATCGATGTGACCTTTGCTCGAATAGACGTATGGACCGACGAAGGGCAGCGGAATGGAAACGACCATCTCGTAATGCTGTCCATCGTTCGTCCAGTGAATGGTGCCGGTCTGATTCATAACGCCGTTCACGAGCGTGTCGTAACGAAGCTCGCCGGATGGCGGCACGCTGAATTTGTCGCCGGATGCGACGGCTGGCTGCGATGCAGGCACGGCAGCTTGCGCAGATGCAGAAGCGGCAGAAGCGGCAGAAGCGGCTGCAATTGCGGCGGCTTGTGCTTGGGCGGTGTCGTCATCGGCAACGACTGGGGTGAGAGGCGGCGCGGGTGTTGTTGAAGGTGTGGGCGTTGGCGCCGGTGCGGCTGGTTTCGGCTGGGGTGTGGGCTTCGGTGGTTCGACAGCCTTCGTCGGTGCAGGTTTGACGGGCGTCTGTGCAGGCGTGGGAGGCCGTGGCGCAGGCGGCGCAACCGGTTTCTGTGTCAACAGTTCGACCTGCACGGGTGGGTTTTCCGGCGGCGGATTAACCGGCCGTTGCGCACGGCCAACCCAGCGCATCGCGCCCAAGTGCAGACACACGACGATCAGAATGACCAGCGCCCAGCGGCCCCAGCGGCGCGGCGGGTTTTCGGCATCGGATGGCTCGCCGGATGCGAAAGCAGTACTTCGACGGCGAAACGGGAAAAGTGGCATTGAACGAAGCGACGGAAAGGCGCGTGTTACGGAACACGAGGAACGTTTTCGACACATTTGAACGAAACGATGTTCCTTGAATGCGCCTCGCACGCGAAGCTTTTACAAAACGCGTCAAAGCGAGCGCTCGTCTTCCGCATAACCCAGCTCATACGACAAACCGCGCGCGCATTCACGCAGCGCGGAATCGATTTCACCGCCCCAGCGCGTGTCGAACGCGCCTTCGTGACCCAGTGCGATCAAACCCAGTGCGAGTTCGCCCGTCGAATCGAAAACCGGCGTGCAGAATGCATGAATCGATGGCAACAGCATGCCTTCCACGCGCGCCGCGCCATGTTCGCGCACATCGGCGAGAAGCGGCTCTACATCCGCGAGCGTTTTCTTCGTGGTGGCGAGTTCACGCGCGAGCATCGCCTGCGTCTTGCTGCGCGGCAGGTAAGCCGCGAACAGCAGACCAGTTGCCGACGAAAGCAGCGGCATGACATCGCCGAGCTTGAGCGATGCCTTCGCCGGATAGCTCGATTCCATCCAGTGCACGACGGTCGGCCCCTGATTGCCCCACACGGCGATGCCGACCGTCTGATCCAGCCTGTCGCGCAATTGCGCCAGCGCCAGGCGCGCGAGCTTCACGCCATCGACGCGTGCAAGGCGTGCCAGTCCCATCTGCAAGGCGAAGCCGCCGAGCTCGTAGCGCCCCGACAAAGGATCTTGCGATGCCAGCCCAAGCCGCACGAAGCTCACCAGATAGCGATGCGCCTTCGCCGGGCTCATGCCGGCCCGCTGCGCAAGATCGCGCAACATCATGGCACGCGGTTCGTTGGTGAGCACGTCGAGCAGACGAAAGCCGACTTCGATCGATTGGATGCCCGAGCGGGTTTTTTCTGAAGCGGTGTCGACGAGGTCGTCGTCCTGGGATTCATCCATTTGGAGCGCATAAAAGGGCTTATGCCGAATGGCCGACTCATCGACCGGCGATTCACCATCGTAAAATAGATTTTCCTTAACGTCATCACGGCTTACCCTTCGCTCTATGAAACTCGCCACGCTGAAAGACGGCACGCGCGACGGCCAACTCGTCGTCGTCTCGCGCGACTTGCGCACCGCGGCCATCGCCGATGGAATCGTCTCGACGCTGCAACGCGCGCTCGACGACTGGGCCTTCTATGCGCCGCAACTCATGGACGTCTACGAAGCGCTGAATCAATCGCGCGCACGCAATAGCTTCACGTTCGAACCCAAAGCCTGCATGGCGCCGCTGCCGCGCGCCTTCCAGTGGGCGGACGGCTCGGCCTACGTGAATCACGTCGAACTCGTGCGGCGCGCGCGGCGCGGAAATGCCGCCCGAGTTCTGGACCGATCCGTTGATGTATCAGGGCGGTAGCGACGATTTCATCGGGCCGACGGACGATATCGTGTGCGCGTCCGAATCGTTCGGCATCGACTTCGAAGCGGAAGTGGCGGTCATCACGTCGGATGTCCCTATGGCGCCCACGCCCGATGAAGCGTTGAAGAGCGTGCGCTTGCTGATGCTCGTCAACGATGTGTCGCTGCGCAATCTGATTCCGCCCGAACTGGCGAAAGGCTTCGGCTTCTTTCAGAGCAAGCCCGCGAGCGCGTTCGCGCCCGTGGCCGTCACGCCCGACGAACTCGGCGACGCCTGGAGCGAAGGCCGCGTGCATCGCCCGATGATCGTGCACTGGAACGGCAAGAAAGTCGGTCAGCCGGAATGCGGCGTCGATATGGTCTTTCACTTCGGCCAGTTGATCGCGCACGCGGCAAAGACGCGCAACCTGCGCGCGGGGTCCATCGTCGGCTCGGGCACCATCTCCAACAAGGACGCGCGGCGCGGCTACTGCTGTATCGCGGAGAAGCGCTGCCTCGAAGTCATCGAGCACGGCGCGGCAGAGACGGAGTTCATGAAGTTCGGCGACAGCGTGAAGATCGAGATGTTCGACGAGCGCGGCAAGTCCATTTTCGGCGCGATCGATCAGGCCGTGACGCAACTGGAGCACTAAGGCACCGAGCGCGCGGCGGGGTTTAGCCCGATGCGTCGCGAGCCTTTGCCGTCTTACACTTGCCGGGCGCTGCGGCGTGAATGAAGTTCGAACTAAAGCGCGAATAAAACAACAAGGAGACGTTCCATGCGCAAAGGCAAGTGGAGGATGGCGGTGGCGGCGCTGGCATTCGCCTCGGTGTTCATGACGACCGGGGCCATCGCGCAGACGCCGCACGTGAAGATCGGTCTCGTGCTCTCGCTGACGGGGCCGGCTGCATCGCTCGGCATTCCGGCTCGGGAAACCGTCGCGCTTCTGCCCAAGGAAATGGGCGGCCGAGCGGTCGACTACATCGTGCTCGACGACGCATCCGACACCACGCAAGCGGTGCAGACCACGAAGAAGCTGATCAGCGAAGATCAGGTCGACGCGATCATCGGTTCGTCGATCACGCCGAACTCGCTCGCCATGGTAGATGTCGTGTCGCAAGGTCAGACGCCGATGATCTCGCTCGCTTCATCGGCGAAGATCATCGAGCCCGTGGACGATAAACGGCGCTGGGTCTTCAAGACGCCGCAGACCGACGCGATGATGGCATCGGCCATTGCGGAACACGCGAGCAATCACGGCGTGAAGACGATTGCGTTCATCGGCCAGGCAGACGCGCTCGGCGAAACCTTCTACGCGGAAGTCGCGAAGTTCGCGCAGATCCACAAGATCGAAGTCGTGGCCAACGAGCGGTTCAATCGCACCGACCCGAGCGTGACCGGCCAGATTCTCAAGATTCTTGCGGCGAAGCCTGATGCCGTGGTCGTCGGCGCGGCGGGCACGCCTGCCGCCTTGCCACCCAAGACGCTCGCGCAGCGCGGCTTCAAGGGCAAGGTCTATCACAACCACGGCGTGGGTAATCGCGATTTCCTGCGCGTGTGCGGCACGGACTGCAACGGCACCTTTCTGCCTGCGAGCCCGGTGCTCGTCGCCGCCCAGTTGCCTGACGATCATCCGGCGAAGCGCCTCGCGATCGCCTACATCAAACTGTACGAAACGAAGCAGGGCGCGGGCTCGGTCTCGGCGTTCGGCTCGTATGCGTGGGATGCGGGCATGCTGCTCGATCGCGCCGTGCCCATCGCGTTGAAAGCGGGCGCGCCCGGCACGCCCGCGTTTCGCGCCGCGCTGCGCGACGCGCTCGAAAGCACGAAGCAGTTCGCCGATACCAACGGGCAGGTCAACATGACGCCCAACGATCACATCGGTCTCGATCAACGCGCGCGCGTGATGGTCGAGATTCGCGACGGCAAATGGATCTATCAGCCGCGCTGAATGCAACCTGACATCGACATGACCGACCTTGCCCTGTATTCGAATTACCGCTCGCTCGAACTGCGCCGCCATGCGGATGGCGTGCTCGAAGTCGTGATGCCCGGCGCGGGCGCGAACAAAAGCGGCCTCTCTACTGCCGATGCCAACATGCATCGCGAACTCGCGGAAATCTGGCGCGATATCGACCGCGATCCCGACACGCGCGTCGCGCTGATTCGCGGCGAAGGCAAGGGCTTTTCGGCGGGCGGCGATCTCGGGCTCGTCGAGGAAATGGCCAACGACTTCGACGTGCGCGCCCGCGTTTGGCGCGAGGCGCGCGATCTCGTGTACAACGTGATCAACTGCAGCAAGCCTATCGTTTCCGCCATGCATGGTCCGGCCGTCGGCGCGGGACTCGTCGCGGGTTTGCTCGCGGATATTTCGATCGCATCGAAGACGGCGCGCATCATCGACGGCCATACGCGCCTGGGCGTTGCAGCGGGCGATCACGCGGCCATCGTCTGGCCGCTGCTGTGCGGCATGGCCAAGGCCAAGTACTATCTGTTGCTATGCGAGCCGGTGAGCGGCGAGGAAGCGGAACGCATCGGGCTCGTGTCGCTCGCGGTCGAGGAAAGCGACTTGATGCCGAAGGCGCTCGAAGTCGCGAACCGTCTCGCGCATGGCTCGCAGACCGCGATCCGCTGGACCAAGTACGCGCTGAACAACTGGCTGCGCTCGGCGGGACCCACATTCGATACGTCCCTCGCGCTCGAATTCATGGGTTTTGCAGGACCAGACGTGCACGAAGGCATGCGCTCGTTGCGAGAGCGTCGCGCGCCGGACTTCCCCGGCGGCGCGCCGTTCTGAATCGGGGCACCCGAACACCTTGCTGAGGAGAGAACAATGACCGACAACGCCGGCGGCAACTCGCCATTCACGATGCCCGGTTTTCCCGGATTCGGCCAGGCCGACATGATGGGCAAGATGTGGGAGCTGATGCGCCTGAATCCGTTCGCCGCCGCGATGCAGGGCGGCGGTCAGGGCATGGGTCCGTCGCTTTCGGCGATGTCCGACATGATGGCGCCGCTCACCAACATCGAGGAACTCGACAAGCGCGTGACCGACATGCGCGCGGTCGAGCAGTGGCTGAAGCTCAACCTCAGCATGCTGCAATCGGCGATTCAGGCGCTAGAAGTGCAGCGGGCGACACTCGCCACGTTGCGTGCGTTCGGCGCGTACGCGCAGACGTCGATGGAAGGCAAGCAAACGCCTGCCGAGAAGCCGAAATCTGCAGCCGGCTGGCCGATGACCGGCGCGGCGAAGGAAACGCCTCCGCCACAAGCGGCGGCGCAACCGGCGGCGTCGAGCGAGGAGTCGGAAGAAGCCAATGCGGATGCCGCGCTGCCGCCCGGGTTCGACCCGAGCGGCTGGTGGAACGTGCTGCAATCGCAGTTCAACCAACTGGCGCATCTCGCCATGATGCAGCCCGGCATGACGGGAGCGCCGGGTGTACAGCCGGAATCCGGTGACGCCGCGGCGTCCTCGACATCCGACTCCGATAACGGCGACAAGGCGTCCGATACCGCCGCGAAGAAAGCGCCCGCAAGGAAAGCCGCGCCGCGCAAGAAAGCAGAGTAGTCGAGCTAGCTGCCGGGGGGCACACACATTCCTCCGGCTTATTTTTGCTTTCGGGCAAGTTCCTCGTATGCTCTGCCCGATTCTACTTTTAACGCTCGGCGTGCGTCCAAACGTCGACTCTCTCCGTATATCCAATAACGCAACAGTCCGCCCGGACGTATCGCGGGCGGTTCGTTGTATGGCAATCATTCGTTCCCCGCAATCGCAACGCGGCTGATCAGACTAGTTTTTGTCTATGATTGGATGGTTGTTCGGAAGGTTTTGTCCATCCGCGCTGCCGGGAACGCCTTGTGCGAGTGTACGTGTGTTCGCTTTCAATCCGAATTGTCCATGACAAATCAATCTGAGCAAGAATTCGAACGGGTGCCCGACCGGACGGCGTCATCCGAAAGATCGTCCTACAGCCATTCGGCTGAATTCGCGGTATCCGGCGTTGGTATTGGTGCAATCGCGCAGGAAATAGGTCTGACAAAAGACACCTTGCGCGTTTGGGAGCGCCGCTACGGCTTTCCGCAACCCATGCGTTCAGCCGGCGGCGAACGCCTGTATCCGCAAGAGCAGGTTTCCAAGCTGCGGCTTGTCAAACGTCTGCTGGATGCGGGACATCGGCCGAGCAAGGTTCTCGTGCAACCAGTCGAAGCACTGCAGGAACTGGCGCAGTCGTCGGGTGTGGGACAGGACGCGCCGGACGTCGAACTCGATCACATGGTTTCGCTGCTGCGCTCGGGCGCCTATGACGAGTTCCGGTTTCTGCTCTTGAAGCGCGCGACCCGCGACGGTTTGGAACGTTTCGTCGTGGACGTGGCGGCGCCGCTCGCGGCTCGCGTCGGCAACGCGTGGGCAGCGGGTACGCTGCAGGTGTACCACGAGCATCTCTTCAGCGAGGCGATTCAAAGCACTCTGCGCTCCCTGATTCGACCGCTCTCCGATGCGCTGCGCGGACGTGGCGGACGGCCGCGCGTGCTGCTCACCACTTTGTCCGGCGAAGGTCACGGGCTTGGCATTCTGATGGCGGAGGCCATGTTTACTCTGTCTGAATGCGACTGCATGCAGCTCGGCCTGCAGACACCGCTCACCGATATCGTCGAAGCGGTGAAGATGCATGACATCGATATCGTGGCGCTGTCGTTTTCGGCCGTGCTTCCGGCGCAGTCCATCGCCAATGGCGTAACGGACCTGCGCAACATGCTTCCACCACACGTGCGCATTTGGGTCGGCGGTAGCAGTCCTGCGTTGCGTCGCAAGTTTCAGGAAGGCGTCGACCACCTCCCTGGACTTGGACCTATCGACGAAACTGTGGCCGAGTGGCGTCAATCCGCCGTGCTATGATCGGCGAACGCCGCTGACGCAGGGCTCGGCGCAATTGCGGCGAGCCTAGACCATGTCACATGACAGTCGGCAGCGGTAGGCATCATCGGCGGAACAACGCCTCGGGCAGCACACGCGGCTGCCGATCGAACATACCTCAGGCACAGGACTCGCTCCTCACCCACGGTAGAAAAGACGCTGACAACGCAACATTGCACGTAAGTGCAGTGTTTACGCGGAGCGTAACGCGTACCGCGCGCCATTATCTGGCGCTTCATTGTCGGTTTTCGTCTTTGGCCGTCGCAATCCCGCGTAAAATTGAAAGCTTGGCTGCTTGCGTGCAGCAATTCGCGCCGCACGCTCGTGCCGAAGATCTTAGATATAACGTCGCATAAGTGGCATCAGGGGTGGACAATGAACACCATGCTTTATCCGGAACTGTACAAATCGCTGGAATCCGTCCGTTGGGACATGGAGAAGGACATTCCCTGGGACAAGTTCGACGCGTCTCTGCTCACCGACGAGCAGGCCAAGACGATCAAGATGAACGCGATCACCGAATGGTCCGCTCTTCCTGCAACCGAGATGTTCCTGCGTGACAATCACAACGACAGTGACTTCTCGGCTTTCATCAGCGTGTGGTTTTTCGAAGAACAGAAGCACTCGCTCGTCCTGATGGAATATCTGCGGCGCTTTAAACCCGAGTTCGTGCCGAGCGAAGAAGAACTGCACGAAGTGCGCTTCGAATTCGATCCCGCGCCGCCGCTCGAAACGCTCATGCTGCATTTCTGCGGCGAGATTCGCCTGAATCACTGGTATCGCCGTGCGGCCGAATGGCATACCGAGCCTGTCATCAAGCATATCTACGAAACCATTTCGCGCGACGAAGCGCGTCACGGTGGCGCGTATCTTCGCTACATGAAGAAGGCGCTCGTGCAAGCGGGCGACACCGCGCGCGCCGCCTTCGCCAAGATTGGCGTGTTAATGGCGTCGGCGCGTCGCACGGAAAAGCCGCTGCATCCCACGAATCTGCATGTGAATCAGGCGCTCTTTCCGCGTGATACGGTGCAGTCGCGTCTGCCGGACCCCGAATGGCTCGAGCGCTGGCTCGACGACCAGATCCGCTTCGACGACAGTTGGGAAAAGAAGGTCGTGGAGCGCATTCTGCACAACCTCTCGATTCTTTTCGAGCGCTCGTTCGTGACCGCGCAGGAGTTGAACCGCTATCGCAAGGAAGTGGTGCAGCGTCTGCAAGCGGCATCGGGCGGTGCGGCGGAACAGCCTGCCTGAGTTCTGGCTGGCGTCGGTCGCAATGGGTGAAACGGCTCGCCGGAGCAATCCGGCGGGCCGTTTTGCTTATGACCTCTGGAGGACGTTCGGAGGAACGTACTCGCGTGGCACAATCGCGCTTCGAGTTCTACTGCACTGAGCGCCGCCATGCCCGCCACTTTCGAACGCAAGATCACCACGCGCGATGCGCTCGCCGCGCTTCGCTTAAACCTCGCCGGACCGGTTGTTTTCACCAACGGCGTCTTCGACATCCTTCATCGCGGTCACGTTAGTTATCTCGCGGATGCGAAAGCGCTTGGCGCGACGCTCATCGTCGGCGTGAACAGCGATGCCTCCGTGCGCACGCTCGGCAAGGGCGACGATCGGCCGATCAATCGCGAAGACGATCGCATGGCGTTGCTGGCGGCGCTCGAGAGCGTGGACTGGGTGGTGAAGTTCGAAGAGACGACGCCGCTGCAACTCATCGATGCAGTGCATCCCGATGTGCTAGTGAAGGGTGGCGATTACGACATGGACAAGCTCGCGGAATCGGCGCTCGTGCGAGGTTGGGGCGGCACGGCGCTGGCCATTCCGTTCGAGCATGACCGGTCGACGACTGCGTTGCTCAGGAAGGTTCGCGCGCAGGGTTGAGTTGCTTACCGGGCATAGGCGCAAGGCACGGGAATCGCCCGTCAGGGCTGCGCGCATTCATTCGCCAAGGCACACATAAAAGTTTGCACGCCGAGCAGTACATGCACTCGACGCCGAATTGCACACCGACAAACACGAGGACACCGCCGGCGCGGATGCGAGCCCACGCATTCAATCACCGGCCGACTATCAGGCTGGGCCGCACGGTGAGGCGTTCACGAACAGCGACGAACTCACACGTTATGTGCACCCACCGGCCAAGTGAGCGCACCTGAATTCGCGACAGGCACGGAATCGAAAACGAAGCGCGCGCCGTACGCAGTCACTGGCCAAGCGGCCGCTCCTGCACATTTGCAGCAGGCGCGGGCGCGCCGACTTGCGGCTGATCCGCCGCCTCTTCGGGATGCAGCGCCCGCGTTACCAGCGTTTCCGGATGCACCTGTTCCAGCAGATGATGCGGCTCGCGCGCGCCGGCCGCGGGCAGCGGTCCGAAAGTGCTGCGCACGATCGCGAACATCAGCAGATTGGCCAGAATGAGTAGGGCGATCAGCCAGCGCAGCATGCTTGGGCTCCGTCAATCAATCAGAGAGTTTGCGAGATATCGGCGCAGTCGCGTCGCGCGCGATGAGCGCCAGGCCGGACAGCACGAGTGAATCATGGCGAGTATGCGGCACGGACAGCGCGCCCGCGATTTCATTCGCCGCGCCGCCGCCCAGCACGAGACGCACTTCGGCTTGCCATTGCGCGCGCAGATCGTGCCACGCGCGCTCGATGAGACTCGCTTGCGCGAGCAGGCAGCCGGCGGAAAGCGCGGCGGCGGTATCGGTGGCGAAGCGACTCGCGGTTCGGTCGAGCGCGGCGCGTGCCGATGCGGCATCGAGCGTCGGCAACTGCGCCGTGTTGCTGCCGAGCGATTGCATCATCAACGACCAGCCCGGCGCGATCAGGCCGCCGATGAACGTGCCATCCGCGCGCAAGGCTTCGAGCGTCGTCGCCGTGCCGAAGGTGGCAATCAGCAGATGTTCGCCGGGAAATGCTGCCCGCGCGCCGATCATGCCTGACCAGCGGTCGCTGCCGAGGCGTTCCGGTGCCGTGTAGCAATTGACGACGCCGCATTGCCGCGCTTTCGCCCGGACGACCGTTCGCCGCAGATCGGGCCAGCGTACATCCAGCATACGTTCGATGCGCGCTTGCACCGAGGCGCCCGCCACGTTGGAAATCCACACGCTCGATGGCGTGGGTAACGCGGACCAGGCGGCTTCGGTCGAAGGCGTCGCTGTCGCTGTTGCTTCGGACGTTATGGACGCGTCATCGCCGTTGGGTGCTTTATTCGCGTGCGTGTGCGCCGACGAATCGCGTGCCTCGAATGCGTCATGAAGCGGCTTCGGCGCCGGGTCAGCTTGCACGGTCGCTTGTGAGAACGCGAAGCCGCGTGCATCGGCCGCGTCATGAGGCGACTTCGGCGTTGAGTCACTTCGCGCGGGCCTTTGCGAGAGCGCGGAGCCGCGTGCATCGAGCGCACCATGAAGCGGCTTCACGACGTCGCCAAGACCCGTCTCATCACGCTCATGCTCGAACGCCCCGTTCGCCATCCACTCGCCGCGCGAATCCACGAGCGCCCATTTGATTCGGCTATTGCCCGCGTCGATCAGCAAACACGGCGCCTCGCTCACGGACGCTCCTTCGCCAGGCGCAAACTCAGTTCGCCCGTTGCGACGACGCGCGGTCCTTCGGGCGCGTCGATCAGCAGATGGCCTCCGTCATCCACACCCGCCGCAATGCCACGCGTCACTTCCAGACCCTGATCGATCAACACGACTTCGCGCCCGGCGTAGGCATGCGCGTCCATCCAGCGCTGCCGAAACGGGCGGAAGCCTTCGGCTTCGAAGCGCGGCAGCGCGGCGTCGAGCGCGTTCAATAGCGCAGCGAGCGTCTCGGTAAGGTTCGCATCGGGCCAGGCGCGCGCAAGCGCGGCGGGGGTCGCGCCCGGTGCGGCGGAGTTTGCTTGGCGGTGCACGTCGTCGACCTGAGCGGCGAGCCGTTCGACGCCATGCAAGTTGATGCCGATGCCGATCACCACCGCCGTCGCTTGCGGCGTGCTCCATGCCGTTTCGATGAGGATGCCCGCGAGCTTGCCGTCGTCGAGCAGAACGTCGTTGGGCCACTTGAGCGCCGGACGCGCGGACGGCGTGAGCGGCAGGCGCGCGAGCGCGTCGAGCACGGCGGTGCCGATGGCGAGACTCAGACCCGAAAGCCCCTCGATGGGCCGCTTCAGCACATAACCGACCGACATCAAGAGCGCGTTGCCCGGCTCCGCGAGCCACGCGCGGCCACGTCTTCCGCGTCCCGCTGTCTGCAGATAAGCGATGCGCGCAAGCGGCGCGCTTGCTTCCTCGTGCGATTTGTCGCGCGGCTGGGCGCGAAATTTCGCGAGCAGGTCGGCATTGGTGGAGCCCGTTTCATCGACGATTTCGATGGTCCACTCGCGGGCAGGCCGCTCGGCCAGCGTCGCGAGCCGGTAACGGTCGATGCGCCACGGCGCGTCCGGGGCGAAGGAAGAGGGTGGGTTCATGGCGGGTATTGTAGCGGCGCGCCCTTACGCCGGATGCCTTCACCTCACGCTAAACGAGCGAGATCTTCAGCCGCTTGCCGCAAGCCGCAGCGTACTTGCGCAAAGTCGATACCGATGGCGAATGTTTTTCGCTGGCAAGCGATGCTTCGAGCCGCGCGACGGCGGACGCGGTCGTTCCCATGCGTTCGGCGACTTGCGCTTGTGTCAGGCCTGCTGCCACGCGCGCGTCGAGAAAGGCTTCGAGCGGCGCATATTTGCTTTCGAGTGCATCGTAAGCGGCCTTGAATTCCGGGTCCGTCATCATGCGCTCAGTGTCTTCGCGCGTGTGGGGAACCGGAGCGTAGCGCTCTTCCAGTTCGCGTTGCAGCCGGGTTTTAGCCATTGCGTTTCGTCTCCATCATGCGCTTGCGGGCAATGCGTAATTCGTCGTCGGGCGTCTGCTGCGTCTTCTTGACGAAGGAGTGCAACATGACGATCCGCTGGCCGAGCAGCGTGCAATAAAACACCCGCCCGATACCTTCTTCGCCGTGCGGTCGAAGTTCGAACAGACCATCGCCGAGCGCCCGCGAATGCGGCAGCCGCAACGCGGGGCCGTGCTTCATCAGGATTCGCAGCAGTCTCAAGTAGTCTGAACGGATGCCTGTCGGCAGCGAAAAGATCTCGCGCTTCACGCGTACGTTGTAATACGCAATCGTCCAGTCGCCAGTTTCTGAGGTTAGCATATTTGATAACAAGAGGCCGGATTTCCAGTTGCCAGTTTTTCGTGACCGGCGCCTCGTGTAAATTCAGCCAGTCGGTCTAAGCCACCCCACAACCCCCCGCGCCATAACAGCGCCGCCTCATTAACCTTCGTTACAATGTCCTCTCCCCTTCACGCCGCGTTCTGACGCGCATCGCTCCTTGAACTTCGACACGCCGCCCCGCCTCAGTGTGGAAGCTGGTCAGCAAGGCAAGGTGGTTCGGCTCTCGGGCCAGTGGACCGCGCTTGCGCTCGCGCGCGACCGGGCCAAGAGCGGTGTGACGCGGCGGCTGCGCGCGGTCGGGCGCGAAGCCATCAGCCAATGGGATCTGCTGTCGGTCGAGCGGCTCGATCACGTCGGCGGACAAGCGCTCTGGCGCGTGTGGGGCCGCCGCATGCCGGCGACCATTGCGCTGTCGGACACGCAACGCGAAATCTTCGAACGCGTCGCGCTGCTCGACGCCGAACGCGAAGAGCCCGAAGTCGTCACGCGCACCAACCCGGTCACGCGACTCGGGGAACTGATCTTCGGCTTCTTCGACCATCTGCAAGGCGGCCTGTCGATGTTCGGCGGCTTCGTCCTCGATCTCTTCGGGCTCGTGCGGCGGCCGAGGCGCATTCCCTGGGTCGAAATCTCCGCGAACATCTACAGCGCCGGCGCGCAGGCGCTCGCCATCACCGCGCTGGTCGCGTTCCTGATCGGCATCGTGCTCAGTTATCTGTCGGCGCAGCAGTTGCGCGTGTTCGGCGCGAATCAGTACATCGTGAATATTCTCGGGCTCTCGGTGATCCGCGAACTCGGGCCGGTGCTCTCCGCGATTCTCGTCGCCGGACGCTCGGGTTCGGCCATCACCGCGCAGATCGGCGTCATGCGCGTGACGGAAGAACTCGATGCCATGCAGGTCATGGGCATCCCGCACGGTCTGCGGCTCGTCTTGCCGCGCGTGATCGCGCTCGGCATCGCCATGCCGCTGCTCGTCATGTGGACCAACATCATCGCGCTGACGGGCGGCGCAGTCGCGGCAAAGCTCGTGTTGTCCATCGACATCTCGTTCTTCATCCGCTCGCTGCCTTCGGTCGTGCCTATCGCCAATTTGTGGATCGGACTCGGCAAAGGCGTGGTGTTCGGCATGCTGATCGCGCTTGCCGCGTGTCACTTCGGCTTTCGCATCAAGGCGAATTCGCAGAGTCTCGGCGAAGGCACGACGACTTCCGTGGTCAGTTCCATCACCATCGTAATTCTCGCGGATGCCGTCTTCGCCATCCTGTTTCAGAACGTGGGGCTATAGGCGCATATGTCGACGACCCTCGCCACTGCCGTTCGTCATCAGCCGCCGCCCGTCATCGCCGAGCCGGTGATCGAAGTGCGCGACGTCACCAAGCGCTATGGCCGAACGGTGATTCACGAGCATCTGAATCTGGATGTGCGGCGCGGCGAGATCGTCGCGTTGCTGGGCGGCTCGGGTTCGGGCAAGACCACGCTCGTGCGGCAGATTCTCGGCCTCGAATCGCCGACTTCGGGCAGTATCCGCGTGCTCGGCGAGGAATGGGCGCACATGGACGACGAAACCGCGAAAATGATGCGCACGCGTTCCGGCATGATGTTTCAGCAAGGCGCGCTGTTCTCGTCGCTTTCCGTGTACGACAACATCGCGCAGCCGTTTCGCGAGCTCGGCAAGATTCCCGAAGACCTGATCCGCGAATTCGTCATGCTCAAGCTCGAAATGGTCGGGCTGTCGTGCAAGCACGCGAGCAAGATGCCGTCGGCGTTATCGGGCGGAATGGTGAAGCGCGTGGGCATCGCGCGGGCCATTGCGCTGGAACCGGAACTGCTGTTTCTCGACGAACCCACCGCCGGTCTCGATCCGAAGGCCTCCGATGAATTCGTCGATCTCATCGCGACCCTGCATCGCGCGCTTGGGCTGACTGTCGTGCTCGTCACACACGATCTCGATACCATGGTCGCGCTGTCCACCCGTGTCGCCGTGCTGGCGGACCGGCGCGTACTGGTCGCGGCGCCCGTGGAAGAAGCGTGCGCGGTGGATCATCCGTTCATCCGCGAATATTTTCTGGGGCGGCGGGGCCGGCGCGCATTGCAGGCGCTGCCGCCCGAACGCCGCGCAAAGCTGCCCGCCGCCGCGCTGGAGGACGCGACCATCAGCGTCAACAAATGAGCACCTCCCGCCAACGACGCGAAGGCCACCGCACGCGCGAGCCAGCAAGCAAAGGAACATGACGATGGAAAACAAATCACATGCGTTCTGGACCGGACTGTTCACCATCGTTCTCGTGCTCGCCATTGCGTTCGCGGTGTTCTTCTTCAACGTGGACCGCACGGTGCGCGTGCCTTACGACCTCATCGCCCGCACCAACGTGACCGGGCTTTTTACGGACGCCTCCGTGCGTTATCGCGGTCTCGGCGTCGGCAAGGTGCAGTCCATTCGCTTCGATAAAGCGCATCCGGGGCAGATCCGCATTCGCATTCTCGTCGACCAGAACGCGCCGATGACGCATTCCACCTTCGCCACGCTCGGCTTTCAGGGCGTGACGGGCATCGCGTTCGTGCAGCTCGACGACACGGGGAAAGACCCGAGCGCGTTGCCATCGTCGGCGCAGAACGTGGCCGAAGTGCCGATGCGTCCCGGTCTCTTCGAACAATTGCAGGAGCGCGGCGACGTCATCCTCAAGCGCTTCGAACGCCTCTCCGAAGATGCCGACAAGTTCCTCTCCGACGATGTGCGCGTCCAGTTGCTCGACACGACGAAGAGCCTGAAAAATGCCGCCGACGGCATTGCGACACTTACCAATCAGGTGTCGCCCGCGACCGAGCATTTGCCCCAGACGCTCAAGCAACTCGACCGCACGCTGGCATCGACCAATACGCTGATTCAAAACCTGAACCGGCCCGACGGCCCGTTCGTCACCAATCTGAACAAGGCAGGCAATGCGGCCGACCAGGCGGCTGCGGCGCTCACCGACATGAACGAGTCGCTGCGCAACGTGACGGCGCGCGTGGGCTTCGAAGCGTTGCCGCGCCTTTACTCGTTCACCGACGACGTCGGCAGCGCCGCGCGTTCCGTCGACCGCGCCGCCGATGCATTCAGCACCAATCCGCGCAGCGTGTTGTTCGGCGCGCCGCGGAAGTCGCCGGGGCCGGGCGAACCGGGCTTCGCGTGGCCCGCAAGCCCGACGCCGACGGCGCATTGACGTGATTCGAAGGAACGATATGCACAACGACCACCGCAACATGACGATGACCGCCGCGCTCGCGCTCGCCTGCATGACGATGCTCGCGGCGTGCGCGTCCACGCCATCGGCGATGCCGAACGTGCGCTACGACCTGGGCGTCGCGCCCGCCATCGACCAGAGCGCGAACAGCACGCCGGCTATCACGCCGCCGGTCAAGGTGCTGGCCGTTAGCGCGCCGCGCAATCTCGAAACGGACGACTTCATCTACCGGCTCAGTTATGTCGATGCACAACGCACCGGCAACTATTCGAACAGTCACTGGACGATGCCGCCCGCGCAACTCCTGACGCAACGTCTGCGCGACAGCTTGTCGGCGCGCGGTCCGGTTCTTACGGGCGCCGATCCGGTGCGCGCGGCCTTGCTCGAAGTCGAACTCACGCGCTTCGAGCAAGTCTTCGATGCGCCCGAGCGCAGCCACGGTCTGGTCGCGGTGCGCGCGACGCTCACGCAGCAGGGACGCGTCGTCGCACAACGCAGCTTCAGCACCGAATCGAGCGCGCCCACCGGCGACGCGGCGGGCGGCGCACGCGCGCTCGCCGCCGCGTCCGACGAGATGATTTCGCAACTCAGCGCGTGGCTCGACAAGCAGCCGCTCACCGCCGCCGCACAATGAGGCATTCGCGCGGCTCATGACGATCAAGCAATGGCAGCGCCGCCCGTCGGCGTTTTCCCGGCAGGCGCTCGCCGCCTACGCGACGCTCGTGGTCTATGCGTCGCTGTATCCGTTTTCGGGCTGGCGCACGCTCGGCATCGGGCCGTTTGCTTTCATCGCCGATCCCTTGCCGCAGTATCTGACCGCGTTCGATGTCATCACCAACGTGCTCGGCTACATGCCGCTCGGCGCGTTGATCGTGCTGGCGCTTTATCCGCGCTTCAGGGGATCGGTGGCGGTGTGTCTCGCGCTCTTCGGCGGCGCGCTTCTGTCGGGCGCGATGGAAGCCATCCAGACTTACTTGCCGACGCGCGTCGCCTCCAATCTCGATCTCGCCGCCAATGCGTTCGGCGCGCTCGTCGGCGGCGTGCTGATCGCGCCCGCGACGAGTGCGCTGCTCGATCGCGGCTGGCTCAGGCGCATCCGCTTCACCTGGTTCGAGCGGCACGCGGCGTATGTGATCGGATTGACGGCGCTGTGGCCGTTCGCCGGCATGTTCCCCGCGCCTTATCTGTTCGGCGGTGGCGACCTGCCGCGCGCGCTTTGGGACGGGCTCGATCCCGCGATGCAGGACGCGATCCTCGCCTGGGCGCCCGCCTCGTGGGACCTCGAAACCTGGTCGGACCGGCTCGGCGCGCTCCTGCCCGACGACGCATGGGAAGCGATCATCACGTCGTGCAATTTGTATGCGGCGCTCGTACTTGCAACCTTGCTCACGCGCGAGCGCGCGCCCCGCATCCGGCTGATGCTCGGCCTGATCGTCGCGACGTTGTTCGCCAAGGCGGCCGCGACGTTTCTGCAATCGCGCGCGGGACTTTTTTACGACTGGGCAACGGACGGTGCGCTCGAAGGCATCGCGATCGGCGCGCTGGCGGCCGTGCTGTCGGTTGCATTGCCACGCTCGTTGCGCGCCGTGCTTGCCGGCGCGGCGCTCGTCGCGGGGCTTGCGCTCGTCAATCTGCTGCCGCTGAATCCGTACTTCGACATCGTGCTGGCCGACTGGCGGCAAGGGCGCTATCTGCACTTCAACGGCCTTCTGCACTGGCTCGCGTGGGTGTGGCCTTACGCGGCGCTCGGCTGGCTCGCGTCGGCGGCGGAGCGCGCGTGGCTCGCGCGGCGGCGGGCGCGGGCCGGGTAGGCATGAACATCGCTCGCTATAATCGATCCGAACACACTAAAGGCCCCACGCCATGGACTCTTTCTACAAGTACCACGTGTTCTTCTGCCTCAATCAGCGCGATGCCGACGCCGCGCGCCCGAGCTGCGCCAATTGCAACGCGCAGCAAATGCAGGAACACGCGAAGAAGCGCGTGAAGAAACTTGGCCTCGCGGGCGAGGGCAACGTGCGCATCAACAAGGCTGGCTGTCTCGACCGATGCGAACTTGGCCCTGTGCTCGTCGTGTATCCGGAAGGCACGTGGTACACGTATATCGACGAAACCGACATCGACGAGATCGTCGATTCGCATCTTGCGAACGGCAAGATCGTTGAGCGCCTTCTGATCGATCAACCCGCGTGACCGCTTGGTGACCCAGACTCAGTAACCCGATGAACGCGCAAACCGAAAAATTCCTGATCGACGGTCCAGTGGGCAAGATCGAAGTCGCGCTCGACCGGACCGATGCCGCCGATAAAGCGCCGCGCGGAATCGCGTTCGTCGCGCATCCGCATCCGCTCTTCGGCGGCACGATGGACAACAAGGTCGCGCAGACGCTCGCGCGTACCTTCGTGCAACTCGGCTACACGACGTATCGCTCGAACTTTCGAGGCGTCGGCCAGACGGCGGGCGAGCACGACAACGGTATCGGCGAACAGGACGACTTGCTCGCGCTCATCGACCACATGCGCGCGCAGCCGGGTCAGGAAGACGTGCCGCTCGTGCTCGCGGGCTTTTCGTTCGGCACCTTCGTGCTGTCGCATGTCGCGAAGCGGCTCGTCGAAAGCGGCAAGAGCATCGAGCGCATGGTCTTTGCGGGCACCGCTGCGAGCCGCTGGGAAGTCGCGCCCGTGCCCGAAAGCACGCTCGTGATCCACGGCGAAGTGGACGAGACCGTGCCCATATCCTCCGTCTACGACTGGGCGCGCCCGCAGGAATTGCCGGTTGTCGTGATCCCGGGCGGCGAGCATTTCTTCCATCGCAAGCTGCATGTTTTGAAACGCATCATCGTCGATGCCTGGCGCTGAAAGAGCGTTTCAATCTCGTCGTCATCGAGCGTTTCGCCGCGCGAATCGGCGCTCGAATGGCTATCGGCGTATTCCCTCGAATTGCGGCGCGGCAAACGCGAAAACACGCGTCTTGTCCGTAGATTCATCGGAAACCGCACCCTCGGCGCGCGTATAATGACGCAGAATTTTTTGCTGCGAACATGAGCAAACGTCCTGCCGAATGGCCTTTCATGTTGCGTGACGCAGCGAAGACCCGGCGCCCGAGCGCGCAAGCTTTCAGGCGGGCTCACGCGATATTCGAAGACCTGCGTTTCGTGCCCATGTTGCCCGGGCGTCGGAACGCTCACGGTTTTCTCCGCGTGCGCGGCGATAGACTTCGATGGCGCGTCCGTCTGTCGAGTAAGCGCGAGTTCGCATGACCAGTCGAAGACCATTGGCTGGCAACACGAGCGACTAGCGCGACCGGTATCGACGGTCCACCTGTTCAACCCGCGTTTCGCCAACGCCGATCACACCCGGCGAAACGCCGATGCTTCTTCTTCCGACCGATCCTATGCGCTTTTTCCCTTCCGGCTTGTCTGTTTCTCCCCTTTCAGCAGTCGAGCGTCGCACGTTGCAAGCCGCTATCGTGATGCCCGCCGTGCTCGCCGCCGCGAGCGCCTTTGCACAAGTCCCGCCGCCGGACGTCACCGCGCATTCGTGGGTGCTCGTCGACGCCACCAGCAATCAGGTGCTCGCATCGGGCAATCCGGATGAGCGTGTGGAACCGGCATCGCTCACCAAGCTGATGACCGCATACCTCGTCTTCGACGCGTTGAAGTCGAAGAAGATCAACATGGACCAGACGGTGATGCCGACCGAGGCCGTGCGCCGCGTGAAGACGGACGAGTCGCGCATGTTCATCGAGGCGAACAAGCCGGTAACCGTGCATGACCTGGTCTACGGCATGATCATCCAGTCGGGCAACGACGCGGCCATCGCGCTTGCCGAACTCGTCGGCGGCAGCGAAGGCAACTTCGTCACGCTGATGAACGCCGGCGCCAAGCGCATTGGCATGAAGCACACCAATTTCGCCGATGTAAACGGCATGCCCGACCCGCAGCACTACACGACGGCGGGCGACCTGGCGGTGCTGTCCACGCGCCTCATCCGCGACTTCCCCGAGTACTACAGCATCTTCTCGGTACGCGACTTCACGTACAACAAGATCAAGCAGCCGAATCGCAATCGTCTTCTGTGGCTCGATCCTTCCGTCGACGGTCTCAAGACCGGTCACACCAAGGCGGCGGGATATTGCCTGATCGCGACGGCCAAGCGCCCGCTCGTCGGCACGCCCGACGCGAGCCGCCGTCTGGTCGCCGTGATGATGGGCGAGCCGAAGGAATCCGCGCGCGTGCAAGACAGCCTGAAGATGCTGAACTACGGTTACACGGCCTACGACGCGGTGCGTCTCTTCAAGGCGAATCAGGTGATCGAATCGCCGCGCGTGTATAAGGGCGCGTCCGACAACGTGCAGGCGGGCGTCGAGACGGACCAGTACATCACCGTGCCTAAGGGTCTCGGCGAAAAGGTCAAGCCCACGGTCACGCGTAACGATTTGCTGATCGCGCCGATCAAGAAGGGCCAGCAGATCGGCACCGTCAAGATGGTCGCGGACGGCAAGGACGTCGCGCAGTTCCCGCTGGTCGCGCTGCAGGACGTGCCGGAAGCCGGCATCTTCGGCCGCTTGTGGGATTCGGCTTTGTTGATGTGGCAAAAGCGTAAGTAAGGAGCAGGTTCGATGAGCATCGCCGAAGACTTCGACCCGACGGTCTATCTGAACGGAGAGTGGGGCCCGCTTTCCGAAGCGCGCATTCCGGTGCTGGACCGGGGCTTCATTTTCGGCGATGGCATCTACGAAGTCGTGCCGCTCTACGCGCAGGCAAACGGCGAGCGTCTGCCGTTTCGCCTGACTCAGCATCTCGCGCGACTCGAACGCAGTCTCGGCAAGATCAGCATCGCCAATCCTTTCGACGATGCCGGCTGGCGCGCGTTGATCGCCCGTGCGATCGAAGCGAACGCCGGCGCCGGCGATGCGCTCGTCTACATCCAGGTCACGCGCGGCGTGGCGAAGCGGCGCGGCCACGCCTTTCCGGCGGGCATCACGCCGACCGTGTTCGTCATGGTCGGACAACTCGTGTTTCCGAGCGTCGAGACGCGGGCTCGCGGCGCGGCCGCCGTCACCGCCGAAGACAAGCGCTGGCTGCATTGCGATATCAAATCGACCTCGCTTCTCGGCAATGTGCTCATGGCGCAGCACGCCGCCGAACACGACGCGCTGGAAACCATCCAGTTGCGCGACGGCTTGCTAACCGAAGGTTCGTCCTCAAATGTCTGGGTAGTGAAAGGCGGCACGCTCCTCGGCGCGCCGCGTGGGCCGCGCATTCTGGAAGGCATCCGTTACAGCCTCATCGAAGAGTTGGCGAAGGAAGCGGGAATCGTGTTCGAGGAACGCGACATCACCGAAGCCGAACTGCGCGCGGCCGATGAACTCATGATCAGTTCGGCGACCAAAGAGGTCATGCCGATTACGACGCTCGACGGTCAGCGCGTTGGCGACGGCCGGCCCGGCGCGGTCTATGCTGCGCTGTATGGCGCTTATCAGCGAGCCAAGACGCGCGAGTTCGGCCTGTGAGCGAACCGCGCCATGCGAAGGAGAAAGCCATGTCCGAATCCAAACCTCAAACCGCCGCAAACCCCGACATCGACGCGTTGTTCAACTTTCCGTGCGACTTTCCGATCAAGGTGATGGGCAAGACGCATCCGGAGTTTCAGGACGCGATCGTCAACGTACTGCGTGAATACGACAACGAATTTCACGACGGGCGCGTCGAAGCGCGGCCTTCGTCGGGCGGCAATTACACCGGCCTGACTTGCACCGTGCGCGCGCAGAACCGCGCGCATCTGGACGACATCTATCGCGCGCTCACCGGCCATCCCATGGTCAAGGTAGTGCTTTGAGCGTGCTTTCGGGTGCGTCGCAGACTGCGGGCGTGCGTTCGTAGAGCTGCCGGAACTGCTCGGCTTCGTCGAAAATCCAGTTGCGAAATGCCTGCACGCGCGCGGTTCGCATCGCCGCGGGCGGGCAGACGAAGAAATAGGTCCACGGGCTCGGACCATCCACGTTGAATAAACGCACAAGCCTTCCCGCGATGATTTCCTGCATCGCCAGCGACCTTCGCACCAGCGCGACTCCTTGACAGTCGATCGCCGCCTGCAGCAGATTCGACGAATCCTCATACAGAACGCCGCGCTTTGGTTCCGGCGTTTCCGTCAGGCCGGCTGCGTCGAACCACGGGCGCCACAACTCGTCGTTCGAACGCAGCAGCGGCAGGCTCGCCAGATCGGCCGGCGTGCGCGGCAGATTGCCGCCGTTGAAGCGCGGCGAACACGCAGGGAAGAACACTTCGTCGAGCAACTCTTCTGTATGCAGACCGGCGTATTTGCCGTAGCCAAAGCGAATCGCGAGGTCCACGTCGTCGCGATTGAAGTCGATGAGCGCGTTCGTCGAGTGCAGTTCCAGATCCACTTCCGGATGCTTCTCGATGAATTTGCCCACGCGCGGCGTCAGCCAGCGCGCCGAGAACGACGAAAGCATCGACACGATCAAGCGACGGTCTCGGTCGCCGGAACGAATTCGTCGTGTGGATTCGGCCAGCGAAAGGAGCGAGGCCCGCACTTCGACGGCGTACTGGCGGCCGCGATCGGTCAGGCGCACGCGCTTGCCGTCGCGCGCGAAAAGCGGCACGCCCAGTTCGGCTTCGAGTGCGCGAATCTGATGGCTCACCGCACCGTGCGTCACGAAAAGCTCGTCGGCGGCGCGCGAAAAACTCTCATGACGCGCGGCGGCTTCGAACGCTCGAAGCGCATTCAGAGCGGGCAACTGGCGCAAATCTGTATGGATAGTCTGAGGGTCGGTTGTCAATTTGGCTCACATAGCAGTGAAAATTGATCGTTTGGTTCAACGCCTTGCCACGCCTAGGATTGTAGTCATCGAAACGTTCCTTTGGCGGAGTGGATCATGCGAGAAATATCAACAAGCGTCATGTTCGAAATCAAGCCGGGCGAAACGGTGCCGATGCGCATCGTGCGTGGCACGCGGCTTTCGGTGCAAGGCAGCACGGTCTGGGCGACGCGCAGCAACGACACCGAAGACTATTGGCTCGTGCCCGGCGACCAACTCAAGTTGCGCGAACGCGAACGCCTATGGCTTTCGGTGGACGGCGACCGCCCCGCGCAAGTCGTCTTCACCATTGTGCCGCGCTGCGACGAGCGCGCGATCCACTGGGTATCGACGAGCATCGAACGTCTCGCGCAGCGGTTGCGTTCGGGCTGGCGCACGGTCTGAAGCGCAGTCCGGCGCATTATCTTCGGGTTCAGCGTCGGCGGGCATCGAGCGATTTCGGTAAACTATCGGAATCATGTCCGCCATTTCCACCGCTTTCGCGCCGGAACGCTCCACTCCCGCCGAACCGTCCAGCGTCTTCCGCTTCGGCGACCATCCGGTCACTTTGCGCTGGCGCGGCTTAGAGCCTTATCAGGAAAGCTTCGACGCGATGCGCGCCTTCACCGACGCACGCACGCCCGAGACGCAAGACGAAATCTGGCTCGTCGAGCATCCGCGCGTGTTCACGATCGGACTTGCCGGCAATCCGGCGCATCTGCTCCTGGCCGACAGCGGCATTCCGCTCATTAAGGTGGATCGCGGCGGACAAATCACCTATCACGGGCCCGGTCAGATAGTGGCCTATTTGCTGCTCGATCTGCGGCGTCGCAAGCTGATGGTGCGAGAACTCGTGCGCCGGATCGAAGAGGCCGTGATCGAAACCCTTGCATCGTATAATCTTGTCACGGATCGTAAGGTCGGCGCGCCTGGCATTTATGTCGCGAAGCCTTCCGTGCGGCACACGGAACTGGGCGCCAACGCCGGTTCGCACGCGCTGCACGAAGGCGCGAAGATCGCCGCGCTGGGACTCAAGATTCGCAACGGCTGCAGTTATCACGGCGTGAGTCTCAACGTGAGGATGGACCTGCAGCCCTTCCTCGCGATCAACCCGTGTGGCTACGCGGGACTCGAAACGGTCGACATGGCGACGCTCGGCGTCGAAGCCGACTGGCGCGACGTAGCCGCGACGCTCGCCGAACGGCTGGCGCATCAGATTGACGGCGTTCCTGCTGCCGCCACACAATTGCACGACGGCGCCGCCGTCCAAGCAGACTCAAACGGATCAAGCGAATGACTGACGCAACCGCAAATCTTGCTGGATCGACCGACGGCAACACCGCCGTTCCGCCCGCCGCCTACGACGCCACCGCGAAGCAGAAGGCGCAGGCGAAAACCGCGCGCATCCCGATCAAGATCATCCCGATCGAAAAGCTCAAGAAGCCCGAATGGATTCGCGTACGCACGGCCACCGGCAGTTCGCGTTTCAACGAGATCAAGCAGATTCTGCGCGAACACAATCTGCATACGGTTTGCGAAGAAGCGAGCTGCCCGAATATCGGCGAGTGCTTCGGCAAGGGCACGGCCACGTTCATGATCATGGGCGACAAATGCACGCGCCGTTGCCCGTTCTGCGACGTGGGCCACGGCCGTCCAGACCCGCTCGATGCGGAAGAGCCGTTGAATCTCGCGCGCACCATCGGCGCGCTGAAGCTGAAGTACGTGGTGATCACGAGCGTGGATCGCGACGATCTGCGTGACGGCGGGGCGGCGCACTTCGTCGAGTGCATTCGGCAGGTGCGCGAGCATTCGCCGGAAACGCGCATCGAAATCTTGACGCCGGACTTCCGTGGCCGGCTGGATCGCGCGATCGGCATTTTGACCGCCGCGCCTCCAGACGTGATGAACCACAATCTGGAAACCGTGCCGCGTCTCTACAAGGAAGCGCGTCCGGGCTCGGATTATCATCATTCGCTCAAGCTCTTGAAGGACTTCAAGGCGCTGCATCCGGAAGTCGCGACCAAGTCCGGGCTGATGGTCGGCCTTGGCGAAACCGAGGAAGAAATTCTTCAGGTGATGCGCGATTTGCGCGCGCACGACGTCGACATGCTGACGATCGGCCAGTACCTGCAACCGTCGGAGCATCATCTGCCGGTGCGGGCTTACGTGCATCCGGACACGTTCAAGATGTACGAGGAAGAAGCGTACAAGATGGGCTTCACGCACGCGGCAGTCGGCGCGATGGTCCGTTCGAGCTATCACGCGGATTTGCAGGCGCATGGCGCTGGCGTGGTTTAAAGCTGCTTACTACCTTTCCTGCATTTTCGCACGAAGAAGAAAACCCACGGAGACCGTGGGTTTTTTTGGCCGACAGCGCGCAGATGGCGTGAACTTCGCCCACACCAAGACGTCGTGACAGACGGCAACGAATAGTCCGAACTCCCGGACAAGCATTTTCCGGATTTCCGGAAAGCTGGATTGGCAATCGTCAAGGTCTTAAAAATATTCAGCCAAATCAGCAGGTTACGCAGCAAAAAGTCTGGCATTGCCCTTGCAATAGAAGAGTTACGGCCCGCGAAGCCGTCTATAAAAGTCAAGGAGACAAGCTGATGAATCCCTTCGCATCCATCCGTTCCTGAATCCGTCGACGTAGCGGCTCTCGCTCGAACGACGCGTTTCCGATGCTCGTCGCCAACACAACCGACACGCATCAAGCGTCAAAGCCCGCCGCTGGCTCTTTTTTCGCCAACTGCCTGACCTTTGCCTGGAACTATCGTGAAGAAACCTTTCTATAAAGTCCTGTACGTGCAGGTGCTCTTGGCCATCGCCATCGGTATCGCGCTCGGGCATTTCTATCCCGCTCTCGCCACCGACATGAAGCCGCTCGGCGATGGCTTCATCAAACTCATCAAGATGGTGATCGGACCGATCATCTTCTGTACCGTCGTGACCGGTATTGCCGGCATGGAGGACATGAAGAAGGTCGGACGCGTCGGCGGCAAGGCGCTGCTGTATTTCGAAGTCGTCTCGACCTTCGCGCTCGTCCTCGGCCTCATCGCCACGCACGTGCTCAAGCCCGGCGTCGGCTTCAACGTCGATCCCGCGACGCTCGACCACAAGGCCGTCGAGTCGTTCGCGACCAAGGCGCACGGCCAGAGCACGGTCGATTTCTTCCTGCATATCATCCCCGACACGCTGATCTCCGCGTTCGCGCAAGGTGAAATCCTGCAGATTCTATTGATCGCGCTCCTGTTCGGCTCGGTGCTCGCGCATCTCGGCGAACGCGGCCGCGTGGTGACGAACTTCATCGAAGGGCTGTCGAGCGTGCTGTTCGGCATGGTCGGCATCATCACGAAACTCGCGCCCATCGGTGCGTTCGGCGCGATGGCGTTCACCATCGGCAAGTACGGGATCGGCTCGCTGCTGCCCATGCTCAAGCTGATCGGCACGTTCTATCTGACGTCGATCGTCTTCGTGCTCGTGGTGCTCGGCACCATCGCGCGGATGGTGGGCTTCTCGATCCTGCGCTTCGTCGCTTACATCAAGGAAGAGATGCTGATCGTGCTCGGCACGAGTTCGTCCGAAGCCGCGTTGCCGCAACTGATGCTCAAGCTCGAAAAGCTCGGCTGCTCGCGCTCGGTCGTGGGTCTCGTCGTGCCGACGGGCTACTCGTTCAATCTCGACGGCACCAACATCTACATGACGATGGCGGTGCTGTTTATCGCGCAGGCAACCAACACGGACTTAAGCTGGGGCCAGCAGTTGACGCTGCTCGCGGTGACCATGCTCACGTCCAAGGGCGCAAGCGGCGTGACCGGCGCGGGCTTCATCACGCTGGCGGCAACCCTTGCAGTCGTGCCGACCATTCCGCTCGCGGGCATGGTGCTGATTCTCGGCATCGACCGCTTCATGAGCGAATGCCGCGCGCTGACGAATATCGTCGGCAACGGCGTGGCGACGGTGGTGGTGTCGGCGTGGGAGAACGAGCTCGATCGCAACAAGCTGCGCGACGCGCTCAAGCACGGCGCGGCCGAGCACGAACCCGAAACCGTCGCTTAAAGCCGCGGAAAGCAGGCAGCCATGCACGCGGCGAAGCATCAGCCAACCGGCGCTTCGCCGCGGCCTTATATCGAAGGCGCGTATGCCACAATGGCAGATACTCATTTGCGGGAATCTGCTCACGTGTCGCGCCGCATCCTCGTGTTCTTCGCGCTCGCCGCTCTGCTTGCGGCGTGTTGCGCGCTCACCTGGCAAATCGCGTGGCGGCGGGGTATCGACGAGCTTCGGCTCAATGCCGCGGTGCGCGTGGATCGCACTACGAACACGCTCAAAAGCACGCTCGACCGCTACGAATATCTGCCGTATCTGCTGTCGCGCCATCCGCTCGTGCAGAACGTGCTCGACACGCCCGACCGCAACAACGTCGATCGCGCGAACCAGTATCTCGAAGACCTCAACCAGCGCGCGCACGCCACCGCGACTTATCTGATCCGCAAGGACGGCTTCTGCGTCGCCGCTAGCAACTGGCGCGGACCGGACAGTTTTGTCGGCGTCGAATATCTTTTCAGACCTTATTTCGTCGATGCCGCGAAGGGCGGCGTCGGACGCTTTTTCGGGCTCGGCACCGTTTCGCTGGAACCGGGCTATTACATCTCGCAGCCGGTGTTCAAGGAAGGCACGCGCGAACTGATCGGCGTGGCGGTCGTGAAGCTCAATCTCGAATGGCTGCAAGGCGCGGATGCCACGGAGCCGCTACTCGTCACCGACGACCACGGCGTGATCTTTCTTTCCTCGGTGCCTTCGTGGAAATATCACACCGTGAGGCCGTTGCCGCAAAGCGTCGAGGCGTCCGTCTACCAGACGCGCCAGTACGCGCAACAGCCCATCACGCCCTTGCCGATGACCATCGCAAAGACGCTCGAAGGCGGCGCGCAGATCGTGCGCGTCGGCGGCGGGCGCAATGCGCCGAGCTTCCTGGCGACGCGGCGTTCTATCGGCGAACCCGACTGGCAGTTGATCACGATGGCGCCGCTCGATCCGGTCGAGAGCGCCGCCCAAAACGCGGTGGTCGTGACGGCCCTCGTATTCGTGTCGCTGTGTCTGCTGGCGTTTTACTGGCGCATGCGGCGCGCGCGCGTGCGCGAGATGATCCGCAGCCGCGAGATGCTGCAGACCGCGTATGCCGAACTGAATCAACGCGTCGCGGAACGCACGGCGGATCTGTCTGAGGCCAACGAGCAATTGACGAAAGAAGTCAACGAACGCACGCGCGCCGAACAGGACCTGCGCGCGGCGCACGACGAACTCATCCAGGCAAGCAAGCTCGCCGCGCTCGGGCAAATGGCGGCCGGCATCACGCATGAATTGAATCAGCCGCTTGCGGCTCTGCGCAGCTTTTCGGACAACACGCGCGTGTTGATCGAGCGCGGCGATCAGGCGGCGGCGCGCGAGAATCTCGAAGCGATTGCGTCGCTCACCGAGCGCATGGGCAAGATCACGAATCAGCTCAAGCTCTTCGTCGCGAAGGCGCGGCCGAAGAACGCGCGCACTGACGTCGCACGCGCGCTGCACAACACGCTCGCCATGCTGCGGCCGCGCATGAAGAACGTCGCGCTCGATATCGCACCGGAGATCGAAGGCGAATGCGCGTCGGTCTTCGTGCGTTGCGAGGACTTGCGGCTGGAGCAAGTGCTCATCAACCTGATCGGCAACGCGCTCGATGCCGTCGCGTCATGCGATGCCCCGCGCATCGTCATGGAACTCGACGCGCGTGAAACCGTGGTCGAGATCGTGGTGCGCGACAACGGCCCCGGCATTCCCGCCGACGTGCTCCCGCGCCTTTTCGAGCCGTTCTTCACGACGAAGGAAACGGGTCACGGGCTCGGTTTGGGACTCGCGATTTCGTCGGCGATCGCGCGAGATTATGGCGGTACGCTGATCGCGCGCAATCGCGTGGCGCCGATCGTCGCGGCCGGTCCCGAAGGCGGCACGCAAGCCGACGCCGACGGTTCCTACGGCGCCGAATTCGTACTGACGTTGCGCCGCGCCTGAAGGCCGGCGTGCATGAGGCAACATAAGGGGCAAGACCATGAGCACCGGTTCGCAGGTGATCTATATCGAAGACGACGAACTCGTGCGGCGCGCGAGCGTGCAGAGCCTGCAGCTCGCGGGCTTCGACGTGATCGGCCACGGCAGCGTCGAAGCGGCGGCGCGCGCCATCGACGCGAGTTATACGGGCGTGATCGTGAGCGATATCCGTTTGCCGGGCGCGAGCGGTCTCGACCTGCTCGCGCAATGCCGCGAGCGAGCGCCCGAAGTGCCGGTGATACTCGTCACCGGTCACGGCGACATTTCGATGGCCGTGCAGGCCATGCGCGACGGCGCGTACGACTTCATCGAAAAGCCGTTTGCCTCCGAGCGGCTGATCGAAGCGGTACGCCGCGCGCTGGAGCGACGCACGCTGGTGCTCGAGAACCAGGCGCTGCGGCGCGAACTGGCGGGGCAGAGCCGCATCATCGGGCGCAGTCCGGCTATCGAACAAGTGCGGCGGCTGATCGCCAACGTGGCGCCGACGGATGCGTCCGTGCTCATCAACGGCGATACCGGCGCGGGCAAGGAACTGATCGCGCGCAGTCTGCACGATCTTTCGGCGCGCCGCGACAAGCCGTTCATCGCGGTGAATTGCGGCGCGTTGCCGGAGCAGATGTTCGAATCGGAGATGTTCGGCTACGAGGCCGGCGCCTTCACCGGCGCGCAGAAACGGCGCATCGGCAGGCTGGAGGCGGCATCGGGCGGCACGCTGTTCCTCGATGAAATCGAGAGCATGCCGCTCTCGCTTCAAGTGAAACTGCTGCGAGTGCTGCAGGATGGCGTGCTAGAGCGGCTCGGCTCGAATCAGCCGGTACGCGCGAATCTGCGCGTGGTGGCCGCCGCGAAAGGCGACATGAACGAACACGTCGCGGACGGCACGTTTCGCCGCGACTTGCTGTACCGGCTCAACGTCGTAACCATTTCACTGCCGCCGCTCAACGAGCGTCGCGAGGACATCGTGCCGCTTTTCGAGCACTTTTTGCTCGATGCCGCCGTGCGCTACGAACGGCCTGCGCCGCTCATCACGGACCGTCAGCGCGCCGAACTCATGCAGCGCGAATGGCCTGGCAACGTGCGCGAGCTGCGCAATGCGGCGGATCGCATGGTGCTCGGTGTCATCGACGATACGGGAGCCGCGCTCGATACGTCCACGCAGCCGCTCAAGGAACGCACGGAGCAATTCGAGCGCGCGGTGATTGCACAGACGCTGGAGCAGTGCGGCGGGGCGGTGGCGGTGGCGGCTGATCGCCTGCAGCTAGGCAAGGCGACGCTCTACGAGAAGATCAAGCGGTATGGGATTGCCGTGAAGGGGGATGCTGAGCGGTAGGGTGCTGGCGCGTGTTGGCTGGCTGGTTCGGGCTGGTCTTTAAGCCGGGCGAAAGTCGAATGGCGGATGAACCGTTCAACGCCCGTTCCTTGAATCGCTTTTTGCGCCGCGTTTCTACCTAGACCCACCATCGAGCGCTGCTAGCCATCCTGAGCGCCTCGGTATGCCGCACGCTCAAGCCAGTCGTAAGTTGTTCGCCAACCCGACGCCGCTCAACGCGCTCGTTCCTTCAAGCCGCTCCAAGCGCCTTGTTGAGCAATGCATCTAGCTCGGCAAAAGTCGGTTCGCCGACATAGCGCTTGAGAATCTTGCCGTCCTTGTCGACCACGAACGTCGTCGGCGTCAGTTGGACGTTGCCGAACTGTTTGGCGGCGCTGCCGTCGTCCATGGCGACCTTGAACGGCAGATTGCGCGTCTGCGCATAGTTGCTGACGTACATCGGCGCGTCGTAATTCATGGCGACGGCCACGAATTCGAGCCCGCGACCCTTGAACTTGTTGTACGTGTCGATCATCTGGGGCATTTCCTTCATGCAGGTCTCGCAACTCGTCGCCCAGAAGTTGATGAGATAGACCTTGCCCTTGAGATCGTTCGATGTGGAAATCTTCTGCCCTGAAAGCAGCGTGAAGGTTGCATCGGGCACCTTCTGTTGTCCGCCGAACGCGAAATACCCCGTGCACGCGATCACGCCGGCGACGAGCGCCATTACAACGTAGCGCAACGGACTCTTGGCACGAGTCTGAGTATCTTGAGTGGCTTGGGACATGGCAACCTCGAACGGCTCGTAGTCGAGCGAAGCGCCTTGTAAGGCGCAACTGCAATGGGAAAGTGCTGGTTATTTTAGCGCCAAACGTGCGGCGCAGTCGTGACGCATCCGGTCGGCCGAACGAAATCCGGGTATCGCGGCGCGATAATGATGCTTTTCACGCAACGGTCAGCCATGAAGAGAGTTCTTACTGCGAATACGGCCAGTCTGCGCCGGTTTCTCGTGCGCAATGTTCCGAGTCGTTCCATGCGCGCACGTTCATTGAGCGCGATGGTGTGCGCATGTGTCGCATGCGGTGCGTTGATCGCGTGCACGCCGTCGTATGACTGGCGCACGATCATGAATAACGACGACGGCTACGAAGTCACGCTGCCCGCCAAGCCGCACGCCGAGGAGCGCAAGATTCAGATTGCCGGCCAGCCGATGACCATGCGCATGCAGACCGCCGAAGCCAATGACGCGGTTTTCGCAATCGGCACGGTTGTCCTGCCCAGCGCCGATCCCGCGTTGCAACGCGCCGCGCTCGACTTCCTCCAGCAAGGCCTCGCCCGTAACGTGAATGCCCAGCCGGCCGCGCGCGCGACGCAGATCGACCTCGCTGTCGGCGGTCGAGTGCTCGGCAGCGAGATGGAAGTCAAGGGACGAGGCGGGAATCAGCGCGAGAGCCGGACGATTCACGCGCGTTTCGTGGCGCATGGCATGCATGTCTACCAAGTCGCGATTGTCTCGGACAAAGCGCCGCCTTCTGAACAGTCCGACCAATTCTTTTCTTCCTTCAAATTGTTTTAGAGGGAAACCTCGGTTTTCTGCGACTGCTCACTTAAGAGTGCTGCTCGTGAGGTTTACAAAGCCGAAGTTCATTCACAGCTTTGACGTCTAATGCCCGGATTTGTCAGGACTTTTTTCGCTATCCACAGAGTCTGTGGATAACTTTGTGGAAAACAGTGTCGGTGAGTCGCTGGAAGCCCGCTTCATGTGGCCGGGCTTACTTTGCCTCCCTTCATGGCAAGTTAAATAGTTCAATAAAATCAATGGTCTGTGCAATGCGTTCAGTCATGTAGGTTGATAGTAGGAAAAAGAAGGGCGGATCGGCTTGGTGTGCATAAGTCAAGTCTTGACAGGCAATATTTCGCGCCCGATGACCTTGAGGCTCATGCCGCAGGAAACGCGCGACGGTATTGCACGGCTTCCGCGACATGCGCCGCGGTCGGAATGTTCGCCCCGGATAGATCGGCAATGGTCCGTGTGACTTTCAAAACGCGGTAATAGCCGCGCGCCGACCATCCGAAGCGCTCGCTCGCGGCGCGCAGGAGCGCGGCGCCTTCGGCATCAGGTCGGCAGAGCGTGTCGGCATCGCGGCCGTCGAGTTCGCGATTGGTCTTGCCTTGCCGCGCGAGCTGGACGGCGCGCGCCGCCTCGACGCGTGAAGCCACCGTTGCGCTGGATTCGCCATGCTTGGCGCCGCGCGCCGAGAGTTCAGCGGGCGAGAGCGCAGGCAACTCGATCTGAATATCGATGCGATCGAGCAGCGGTCCCGACAACTTGCGCAGATAGCGCGCGGCGACGTCGGGTGAGCATCGGCAGCGTCCACCTGGATCGCCACGCCATCCACACGGACACGGATTCATCGCGGCGACGAGCTGACACGCGGCAGGAAACTCCGCCTGTTGCGCCGCCCGGGACACGGTGATGCAACCCGCTTCGAGCGGCTCGCGCAGCGTTTCGAGTACCTTGCGATCGAATTCGGGCAACTCGTCGAGAAAAAGCACGCCCAGGTGCGCAAGCGTGATCTCGCCCGGCTGCGGCGGATTTCTACCGCCAACCAGCGCCACCGCGCTCGATGAATGATGTGGCGCGCGAAACGGCCGCCGCCTCCATTGCGCGGGCGTAAATCCGAGCGAGCTTGCCGACAGAATGGCGGCGGAGGCGAGCGCTTCGTCGTCGGTCATTGGCGGAAGCAGGCCTGGCAAGCGCGCGGCGAGCATGGATTTGCCCGCGCCGGGCGGCCCGACCATCAGCAGATGATGACCACCCGCCGCCGCAACCTCCAGCGCGCGACGCGCAGCCGGATGCCCGATGACATCCGCGAGATCGGGCGCGGCCGGCCACGATGACGCATTCAATTGCGCAAAAGCCCGCGCGGGACGAAGCCGCGCATCCGGAACGCCGTTCAGATGCGCGCAGAGCGTCGGCAAATCCGCCGCACCGAACACTTCGATGCCGGGCACCAGCGCGGCTTCGGCAGCACTTGCGAGCGGCACATAGATTTCCGGCGCACGCCCGCTCTCCGAGCCGTTCGATGCATGGTGCCGCGCCGCTCCGCACACCATTGCGAATGCTCCGCGCATGGGCCGCAGCGCGCCGGTCAGCGAAAGCTCCCCAGCGAACTCACGATTTTCGAGCGACGCAGCCGGAATCTGTCCGCTCGCTGCCAGAATGCCGAGCGCGATAGGCAAGTCGAAACGTCCCGACTCCTTTGGCAAATCTGCCGGAGCGAGATTGACGGTGATGCGGTTGACGGGGAATTCCAGTCCGCAATTCTGCAGCGCGGCGCGCACGCGCTCGCGGCTTTCGCGAACTTCGAGATCGGGTAAGCCGACGATGGAGAACGACGGCAATCCGTTTGCGAGATGAACTTCGACGACCACTTCCGGCGCGCGCCCAGGGGCGGGCGCGCGGCTCTTGACCACGGCAAGCGACATGATTTCACCTGAAACGGCGCGCGCTCGAAGGCGGCGCCGGCAATGAGACTAGGACTTCACGGCTCGCCGGCCGAGGTCGACAGTAGTTAAAGCAGTCAATCCTGCGACGAGGAGCCGCCCGGCTGGTGCTGCTCCAGTTGCGCGACGCGTTTTTCCAGCTCTTCCAGCCGGGCGCGGGTACGCACGAGCACCTGAGTCTGCGTGTCGAATTCTTCGCGGGTCACGAGATCGAGCTTCGAGAAGCCCTGCGAAAGCATGGCTTTCACATTTTTCTCGACGTCTTTAGCAGGCGAATTCTTGAAGAGCTCGCTCATCTTCTGCTGCAGGTCATTGAAAACGTCGTTGGGCTGCTTCATCGTTTCTCCCTTTGCACAAAAAAAGTGCATTCATTGTTAGGTCAGTGCCCCGGCCGGTTGCATGATCGATTTTGGTGCATTCGTCACGCACTGCCGGGCACATTCGAGGCGCCGCGATTTTAGCGCTTCCGCGCTCCCGCGTTTTCCGCCTTTGCCCCTTTTAACGGGACCTTGCGAGCACTCTAGCAACGAACCCACCCCGGCGCCAGCAGGTACGGCGCGCGTTAGCCATTCGGCAGATCCCTTGCGCGCGCCTTTCGTGAAATCGTGCAAAGCCCCGTGAGCACTCGATTGGCATACGAGTTGCATAAGTGGCGCGGACCTTTTCTGCACGCTTCTTTCAGCGGCCCGACAGGACGGACGTGGGCTTGCAACCGAGGCATCCCGCTTTAGAAGGCATCGAAGGATCAGAGGCACACCACAGCGAGGGATACATGAAGCTCATTACCGCAATCATCAAGCCGTTCAAGCTCGACGAAGCGCGCGAAGCGCTCTCGGCGATCGGCGTCTCGGGCATCACGGTGACCGAGGTAAAAGGCTTCGGCCGCCAGAAAGGTCACACCGAACTTTATCGGGGCGCGGAATACGTCGTCGATTTCCTGCCGAAGGTGAAGATCGAAGCGGCCGTGTCGGACGACATTGTCGATCAGGCGATCGAAGCGGTCGAACGCGCGGCGCGCACGGGAAAAATCGGCGACGGCAAGATTTTCGTCACGGCAATCGAACAGGTCATTCGTATTCGTACCGGTGAGACCGGCGCGGACGCGCTCTAAGAAAAGAAATCGGCGATAAGAGGAAACCGAAGAATGCGTAACTTTTTGATGTCATTGCTGGTGGCGGGCGCCCTGGTCGGCGCCAATGTCGGCACCGCACTCGCCCAGGACGCGTCCGCTCCGGCCGCTGCCTCGGCACCCGCGGCCGACGCCGCATCGGCGCCTGCAAGCGCACCGGCCAGCGCCAACACGGCGATGGCTTCGTCGGCGGAAGGCGCTTCCGCAGCGGCGGCAGCTTCCGACGCCGCTCCCGCCGCGCCGACCGAACCATTCTCGGTCGATTCGTCGAAGATCAGCTCGGGTGACACCGCGTGGATGCTCACCTCGACCGCACTCGTGCTGTTCATGACGGTTCCGGGCCTCGCGCTGTTCTACGCAGGCATGGTTCGCAAGAAGAACGTGCTGGCAACGGTAATGCAGAGCTTCGCAATCTGCTGTCTCGTCACGATCATCTGGACGGTCGTGGGCTACAGCATCGCGTTCACGCCGGGCAATTCGTTCCTGGGTGGCTTCTCGCGCGTGTTCCTGCACGGCATGAACTACATCAAGGGCGACAAGGCCACGACGCTGACCGTCAGCCATCTGGCATCGACGATTCCGGAATCGGTCTACTTCGTCTACCAGATGACGTTCGCGATCATCACCCCGGCGCTCATCACCGGCGCGTTCGCCGACCGGATGAAGTTTTCCGCGATGCTCGTGTTCATGACGCTGTGGTCGATCATCGTCTACTCGCCGATCGCGCACATGGTCTGGGAACCGACCGGCTGGCTGGCAGGCGCGGGCGTGCTCGACTTCGCGGGCGGCACGGTGGTTCACATCAACGCCGGTATCGCGGGCCTGATGTGCTGTCTGGTGCTCGGCAAGCGCGTCGGCTACGGCCGTGAAGTGATGGCGCCGCACAACCTCGTGCTCTCGCTGATCGGTGCATCGATGCTGTGGGTGGGCTGGTTCGGCTTCAACGCGGGTTCGGCAGTCGCGGCTGACGGCCGTGCCGGCTTCGCCATGCTCACGACGCAGATCGCCACCGCATTCGCCGCCTTCGGCTGGATGTTCGCGGAATGGATTTCGAAGGGTAAGCCTTCGGTGCTCGGCATCATCTCGGGCGCGGTTGCAGGTCTCGTTGCAGTGACGCCGGCTTCGGGGTTCGTGGGCGTGACGGGCGCTATCGTGATCGGCATCGTGGCGGGCGTGGTCTGCTTCTGGTCGGCGACGTGGCTCAAGCACAAGTTCGGTTACGACGATTCGCTCGATGCGTTCGGCGTGCACGGCGTGGGCGGGATCATCGGCGCTTTGCTGACGGGCGTGTTCGCAGTGAAGGACATCGGCGGCTTCGATGGCAATGTCATCGTGCAGGCGAAGGGCGTGCTGGTCACGCTGGTCTATAGCGGCGTCGTCAGCTTCGTGCTGCTCAAGATCATCGACATGGTCATGGGTCTGCGCGTGACGGAAGAAGAGGAACGCGAAGGTCTCGACGTCACGCTGCATGGCGAACACGTCGAATAAGGGATTTGAGCCGCGATCCGGCGTGCCGCGAGAGGGCACGCCGGTTCTCATCCGCTCGGCGCATGTCGCCGGGGCGACGGCAAACGAACGAGCGCAGCGACTTGGCCCGCCTTCATGGCGGGTTTTTTTTCGTCCGCGCGATACGTCGGGTTTCCGTCCAACGCGGCTCGCGCCGCAAATGGCCCGGATTGCCTGTGCAGATTGCCGCGATGGGCCGCAAAGCCTTGCTAAATGGCGGTCCATACCCAGTTAGGCAGGGCAATTGCTCTACAATCTTTCGTCCCTGTATCGGCTGGAACGATCGCCTTGGCGGTTGCCCAGTCCCACGCAAAACGCTGTCCACGAGAAATCAATGGTTCCGCACTTAGTTACGGCGTTAAGTGGCCCGCTGCTCGACCTCGAGCGGAAAATTCTCGAGGCTACGCCTTCCATCGAACGGTGGTTCCGTCTCGAATGGCAGGAGCACACGCCGCCGTTTTACTGTTCCGTCGACCTGCGTAACGCCGGTTTCAAGCTCGCGCCCGTCGACACTAATCTCTTTCCCGGCGGCTTCAACAATCTGCCGCACGAAGTGCTTCCGCTTGCCGTGCAGGCGGCGATGGCGTCCATCGAAAAAATTTGTCCGGACGCGAAGAATCTGCTCGTGATTCCAGAGCGGCATACGCGTAACGCGTTTTATCTGGAGAACGTTGCGCGGCTCGCGACCATCATGCGTCAAGCGGGACTCAACGTCCGCTTCGGCACGCTCGATGAAAACATCCACGGGCCCGTGACCATTCCGCTCGCCGATGGCCAAAAGGTCGTGCTCGAACCGCTCGAACGCACGCCGCGCCGTCTCGGCTTGAAGAATTTCGATCCGTGCTCGATCCTGCTCAACAACGATCTTTCCGCCGGCATTCCGCCCGTGCTCGAAAATCTGCACGAGCAATACATCCTGCCGCCGTTGCATGCGGGCTGGGCGGTGCGCCGCAAGTCGACGCACTTCGCCTGCTATGACGATGTCGCGAAAAAGTTCGCGAAGCTCGTCGAGATCGATCCGTGGATGGTGAACCCGTACTTCGCGCACGTCGAAGGCGTGGATTACGAGGCGCGCACGGGCGAGGAAGCGCTGGCCGAGGCAATCGACGGCGTTATCAAGAAGATCGCGAAGAAGTACCGCGAGTACGGCATCAGCGAGAAGCCGTATGTCGTCATCAAGGCCGATGCCGGCACGTACGGCAAAGGCGTGATGACCGTGCACGACGCAAGCGAGGTCGCCGCATTGACCAAGCGCGAGCGCACGCGCATGAACGACGCGAAGGAAGGCCTGCAGGTGCACGATGTGATCGTGCAGGAAGGCGTGCACACATTCGAGCGCGTGGAGAATGCGGTGGCGGAGCCGGTCGTGTATATGATCGACCGGTACGTGGTCGGCGGGTTTTATCGCGTGCACGACTCGCGCGAACGCGACCAGAACCTCAACGCGCCCGGCATGCATTTCGTGCCGCTCGGCTTCGAGCACACCGCGCTGCCGGATGCGCACGCGAAGCCCGGCGCCGCGCCGCCGAACCGCTTTTACATGTATGGCGTGGTGGCCAGGCTTGGGTTGCTGGCGGCATCGGTGGAACTCGAGAAGACCGACCCGGAAGCGATTCAGGTCTGAGTGCATAATGCCCTGCTCTCGTGGCCAATACTCATGGCCACGGTCACTAGCTCAAGCGAATACACATGGACATTCTCTTCATCGCCGATCCGCTCGATCGTTTCAAGATCTATAAAGACACGACCTACGCGATGATGGCCGAAGCCGCGCGGCGCGGTCACGTGCTGTACGCATGCGAGCCGCAGCATCTGGCGTGGACCGGCACGTCGGTCGACGCGAGCGTGCGACGCATTGCGATTGTCGGCGACGAAGCGAACAGCGACCGCTGGCCGTGGTTCGCGGCGGAACAGGCGGAGCATTTGCCGCTCACGCGTTTCGGCGCGGTGCTGATGCGCAAAGACCCGCCGTTCGACCTCGAATATGTCAACGCAACCTGGCTGCTCGAAATCGCGGAACGCGCCGGCGCGCGCGTTTTCAACAAACCGCAAGCCATTCGCGATCATTCGGAGAAGCTGGCTATTGCCGAATGGCCGCAGTACGTGGCGCCCACGCTCGTCACGCGCGATGCGGCTCGCCTGCGCGGCTTTCATGCGGAACATGGCGATGTCATTCTGAAACCGCTCGATGGCATGGGCGGCATGGGCGTGTTCCGCGTGAAAGCGGACGGCATGAACCTCGGGTCCATCATCGAGATGTTGAGCGAAGACGGCGCGCGTACGGTGATGGCGCAGAAGTTCATCCCCCAGATCACGGACGGCGACAAGCGCATTCTGGTGATCGGCGGTCAGCCGGTGCCGTATTCGCTGGCGCGTATTCCCCAGGGCAACGAGGTGCGCGGCAATCTGGCGGCGGGCGGTCTTGGCCGTGCGCAACCGCTGTCGGCGCGCGATCGCGAGATTGCCGAAACGCTCGGGCCAATTCTCGAAGCACGCGGGCTTTTGCTGGCCGGCCTCGATGCCATCGGCGATTACCTGACCGAAGTCAACGTGACGAGCCCGACATGCTTCCGCGAAATCATGGATCAGACAGGCTTCGACGTTGCTGGAATGTTCATCGACGCGCTCGAACGCGCGGTCGGCTAAACGGCCTTTCGAGCGCTAGCCAACGCTCGAATTGGCGCACTGCAAAAACATAATCGCCGACGCTGTTACAATTATTTCCCGGTTGCTTGCAGGTTTTAGGGTTGGAACGTGCTTTTTCCGGTCTTAAACTGTGTTTAAGAGTGCAAGCGTAAGCTGTGGTAATGGTGGAACGGTGTCTGGCGTAAGGCGGTTGATTTTCGGCCCGCGTGCGACCATATAGGCATCGATCCCGCGCCGCTCGCGCGTTTTCGAGCGATCTCTAGACGCCGGCAACCCTGGCGTCGTTACAGAGGCAGCATTCCTGACATGGCTGGCATTCTGATCATCGCGCATGCTCCGTTCGCTACCGCGCTACGCGAGTGTGTCGCGCACATTTACGGCGGCTTGCCCGCACGCATCGGCGTTGTCGACGTAACGCCCGACTGCGATCCCGTCGAAGTTCGCGCGTTCGCGCGCTCGGAACTCGACCGTCTGCGAGAAGACAATGGCGCCATCGTGCTCACCGACGTCTTCGGCGCGACGCCCGCGAACATCGCGGCGAGTCTCGCGGAAACGGACGTGCGCGTGCTCGCAGGCGTCAATTTGCCGATGCTCGTGCGCGCCGTGTGTTATCGCGCGACTCCCATCGACACGCTTACCGAAAAAATTCTGCAAGGCGGCTCGAAAGGCATCCAGGAACTGGATTCGTCCACGCCGCTGAATCCTTGCGCGCTCGCGACGAAGGCTGCCGGTTCGCAAGATCCGGCGTGCTCCGCGAGTGCCGATCTCGTCGCCGCGAAAGCCGCGAGTCACTGACGCCGCTCAATTCATCCACTAGCGCCCGGAGCATCATGCTGCAACAGGAAACAACGATCGTAAACAAGCTGGGACTCCACGCGCGGGCATCGGCGAAGCTCACGCAACTGGCCGGTAGCTATCAGTCGGAAATCTGGATGAGCCGCAACGGTCGCCGGATCAACGCCAAGAGCATCATGGGCGTGATGATGCTGGCAGCGGGTATCGGCAGCACGGTGACCATCGAAACCGAAGGCGCCGACGAAGCCGATGCGATGAAAGCGATCCTCGCGCTTATCGCCGACAAGTTCGGGGAAGGGCAGTAAGCGCTTCATCCCGTATCGGAAGTAGCCAACAAAAAGCCGCGCTTTGAGCGCGGCTTTTTTGCGTCCGCGTTCTTTGCAGGACAAACGGCCGCGCCTCGCTGCGACGGCCGTTCGGCGACCGCAGCCTCATTCGAACTTATAATGCTAGCGCGGTCCTAAGCGCCTGCCGCAGGCCCCGAGAGACCGCGCAGAAACTACAGAGGAGGTGCGCGTGTCCTTCACGCTGCATGGAATTCCCGTCTCACGAGGCATCGCCATTGGGCGAGCGTATCTGATCGCGCCTGCGGCGCTCGATGTCGCTCACTATCTCATCGATCCCGACCAGATCGACGCTGAAATCGCGCGGTTTTATGCCGCGCAAGCGGGCGTGCTCGCCGAACTCGAAACGCTTCGCAACGACCTGGCAGCGGACGCGCCTGGCGAAATGACAGCGTTCATCAACGTTCACATGATGATCCTGAACGACGCCATGCTCGTGCAGGAAGTCATCGATCTGATTCGCACGCGGCGCTACAACGTCGAATGGGCGCTCACCGAACAACTCGAAATCCTGAGCCGCTATTTCGACGAAATCGAAGACGAGTATCTGCGCGAACGGAAGGCGGATATCGAGCAAGTGGTGGAACGGCTGCTCAAGGCGCTTGCAGGCGCGCCGACCACTGCATCGATGGTGGCGCATACGGTTGCGAGCAACGGCCACAACGAGATGATCGTCGTCGCGCACGACATCGCGCCGGCCGACATGCTGCAGTTCAAGACGCAAGCATTCAAAGGTTTTGTCACCGATCTCGGCGGCCGCACGTCGCATACGGCGATCGTCGCGCGTAGTCTCGGCATTCCCGCGTCGGTCGGGGTGCAGCAGGCGAGCGTGCTGATTCGTCAGAACGATCTCATCATCGTGGACGGCGATCACGGCATTGTCATCGTCGATCCCGCGCCGATCGTGCTCGAAGAGTATTCGTACCGGCAAAGCGAAAAGGTGCTGGAGCAGCGCAAGCTGCAGCGCCTCAAGTTTTCGCCGACGCAAACCTTATGCGGCACGAAGATCGAGCTGTGCGCGAACATCGAACTGCCCGAGGATGCGAAGGTCGCGGTGGAAGCGGGCGCGATGGGCGTCGGCCTCTTTCGCACCGAATTTCTCTTCATGAACCATAAGAACCAGTTGCCGGAGGAAGAGGAGCAGTTCGAGGCCTACAAGCGCGCGATCGAACTGATGAACGGCAAGCCGGTGACCATTCGCACGATCGATGTCGGCGCGGACAAGCCACTCGATTCGATGAGCGCCGGCGACGGCTACGAAGTCGCGCCGAACCCGGCGCTCGGGCTGCGCGCCATTCGCTGGAGTCTGTCCGAGCCGCAAATGTTCATGACGCAACTGCGCGCCATCTTGCGCGCATCCGCGTTCGGTCCGACCAAGATTCTGATTCCAATGCTCGCGCACGCGCAGGAGATCGATCAGACGCTCGATCTGATCCGCGAGGCGAAGCGTCAACTCGACGACGCGGGCATCGCCTACGACCGCCAGATTCAGGTCGGCGCGATGATCGAGATTCCCGCCGCCGCCATCGCCGTGCGGCTCTTCCTGAGCCGGCTGGATTTTCTGTCGATCGGCACCAACGATCTGATCCAATACACGCTCGCCATCGACCGCGCGGATAACGCGGTCGCGCATCTGTACGATCCGCTGCATCCGGCCGTGCTGAATCTGATCGCGTTCACGCTGCGCGAAGCGAAGCGCGCCGGCGTACCGGTGTCGGTATGCGGTGAGATGGCGGGCGACCCGACGGTCACGCGCTTGTTGCTCGGGCTCGGTCTGACCGAGTTTTCGATGCATCCGAGCCAGTTGCTTGTCGTGAAGCAGGAAATCTTGCGCTCGAATCTCAAGGCATTCGATAAGCCCGTAGCGGACGTGCTCGCGGCTTACGAGCCGGATGAATTGCAAGCAGCGTTGGCGCGGCTTCAGAAGATTTAAGGCTTACGAAGCACGCGCATGCCGCTCGCCGCAGACCACGCAATTGGCCTGGCGCGCGATCTTCATCGTGTTCCACTCCATGCGCAGTGAATCCAGCATCATCAGCCGGCCGGCGAGCGTTTCGCCGAAGCCGCCGATCACGCGTAGCGCCTCCGCCGCTTGCATTGCGCCAATGATGCCCACGGTCGGCGAGAACACGCCCATCGTCGAACACGCGACTTCCTCGAACGCCTGATCCGGCGGAAACACGCACGCATAACACGGCGATTGCTCCGAGCGGAAATCGAACGTGCTGATCTGCCCGTCGAAACGCAAGGCCGCGCCCGACACGAGCGGGACGCCATGCGCGACACACGCGGCGTTGATTGCGTGACGCGTGGCGAAGTTGTCGCTGCAATCCAGCACGATCGACGCGCCCGGCACGTTGGCATCGAGCCAGGCCGCGTCGGCACACGCGTTGACCGCTTCGATCTCGACATCCGGATTCAGCGCGTTGAGCGTCGCGCGCGCGGATTCCACTTTGGCCTCTCCGACCGAACGCGTTGCGTGCACGATCTGCCGTTGCAGATTCGTGAGGTCGACGGTATCGGCGTCGACGAGGGTCAGCTTGCCGATTCCCGCTGCCGTGAGATACATCGCGGCAGGCGCGCCTAGGCCGCCCGCGCCGACGATGATCGCGTGAGCATCGAGAAAGCGCTGCTGCGCTTCGATGCCGATTTCATCGACGAGAATATGGCGGGAATAGCGGAGAAGTTGGTCGTCGTTCATCGAGCGGGCGCGTGGCAACGCGCTGTCTGTGCTGCGAAGGGAACGCCATGGAAGCGGCGCGCTTGAGGCGGATATTTTAAGCGCGCGCGGGAGGAAAGGCTTCGCGGCGCGTGACCGCGAAGCCGTACTGCTGATGTTGCACTGCCTCTTACTTCGACTGAGCCGTGGGCGACGAAGCCGGTTCCGCACCCGATGCCGGCGCCGAACCCGGCGTGGCCGGCAGCGCGGGCGCCGCAACCACCGGCGCCGAAGCCGAACGTCCCGGCTTGTTCTGCGCGAGCTTGCGTTCGCTGTACGACTTCGATTCGACGACCGTCTTGCCTTCCAGCTTGTTCAACGCCTGCGCAAGCATGAAGTCGTCCGAACTGCCGAACTCCACCGGCTTGCGTTCGCGATCCTTGCGGCGCTGCTCCGGCGTTTTCTTGTCGTTCTGCTCTTCGAGAATGCGCAGTTGTTCCAGGCGGTCCTGCTCGCGCTGTTCGGATTCCTTCTTCTCGTTCGGGTCTTGCGTGTTGGCGAGGTGATTCGAATAATCGACTTCGCGCGTGACGAGCGCGTCGTCGGGGTCGCCATCCGCGTATTGATCCACCGGCACATCGGGGCGCACGCCCTGGTTCTGGATCGACTTGCCGCTCGGCGTGTAGTAGTACGCCGTTGTCAGACGCAGCGCGGTGTCCGCGGTCATCGGGCGAACCGTCTGCACCGAGCCCTTGCCGAAGGTCGTCTTACCGACGATCAGCGCGCGGTGATGATCCTGCAACGCGCCCGCCACGATTTCCGATGCCGACGCCGAGTAGGCGTTGGTCAGCACGACCATCGGCACCTTCTTGAAGATGTCCGGCACGCTCTTCAGCGGATCGGAATCGAAGGAGGGCAAACGATAGTTGTCGTAGGTGTCGCGGAAAGTCTGCTTCGCGTCCGCGATCTGGCCGTTGGTCGACACGACCACCGAGTTGTCCGGCAGGAACGCGCCCGCCACGCCGACCGCGCTCTGCAACAGACCGCCGCCGTTATTGCGCAGGTCGAGCACGAGGCCCTTCAGGTTCGGTTGTTGACGCGCGAGATCCTGCAGCTTGGCCGCGAGGTCCGGCACCGTGCGCTCCTGGAAGCTCGTGATGCGGATATAGCCATAGCCCGGCTCAGGCACCTTCATCTTGACCGACTGCACGCGGATGAGCGCACGCGTGACGGTGAGCGGGAACGTGCGGTCGTCGCTCTTGCGGAAGATGGTGAGCGTGACCTTGGTGCCCGGTTCGCCGCGCATTTGCTTGACGGCCTTGTCGAGCGTCATGCCGCGCACCGGCTTGTCGTTGATGCGCGTGATGAGGTCGCCCGGACGAATGCCGGCACGGAACGCAGGCGTGTCTTCGATAGGCGAGATGACCTTGATGAGACCGTCTTCCGAGGAAATCTCGATGCCGAGGCCCGCGAAACGGCCCTTGGTCTGTTCCTGAAGCTCTTCGTAATCGGTCTTGTCGAGATACGACGAGTGCGGATCGAGGCTCGACACCATGCCCTTGATGGCGGCGGTGAGGAGCTTCTTGTCATCGACGGGTTCGACGTATTCGTGCTTGATCTGCCCGAAGACTTCGGCGAAGAGCCGCAATTGATCGAGCGGCAGCGGCGATGAGGCCGCTTGCTGGGCGGACGCGGAAATCTGCAGAGTTGCAAGTGCGCCGGCAGCAACGCCCGCGGCTATGAGACCGAAGTTTTTCAGGTTCTTTCGCATAGAGGAGTGCGTTTGGAAAACGAATGGGCTGCATCGTGGGTGACGGGCCAGTATACCCGCTCACCTTCAATGACGACTTAAACGCAACTTAAATGCCCGGGCACGCAGCGCTTGAAACAGCGGGCCCTGCGACGAATGTGTCGGGCGCGACGGAAGACTGTCAGCGAGCGGACATCGGCGCGCGGACCGCCGTGGTCCGCGCATGCAAAGCGCTTGTCGTGCTTATCCCGCCTTGCCCTGCTTGGCGACAGCCGCCTGCGCCGCCGCGATGGCGTCCGGATCGCCCAGGTAGTAATGCTGGATGGGCTTCAGGTTCTCGTCCAGTTCATATACGAGCGGGACGCCGTTCGGGATGTTCAGTCCGACGATGTCGTCGTCCGAAATATTGTCCAGATACTTCACGAGCGCACGGATGGAATTGCCATGCGCCGAGATCACGACCTGCTTGCCCGACTTGATGGCCGGCGCAATGGACTCGTTCCACATGGGCAGCACGCGCGCGACCGTGTCTTTCAGGCACTCGGTAAGCGGCAGTTGTTCACGCGGCACGCGGGCATAGCGCGGGTCGTTGAAGGAAGCGCGTTCGTCGTCCGGATTCAGCGCGGGCGGCGGCGTGTCGTAGCTGCGGCGCCAGACGAGCACCTGGTCGTCGCCGTACTTCTTCGCGGTCTCGGCCTTGTTCAGCCCGGCAAGCGCGCCATAGTGACGCTCGTTCAGACGCCACGAATGAACGACCGGAATGTACATCTGGTCCATTTCGTCCTGCACGTGCCAGAGCGTGCGGATGGCGCGCTTGAGCACGGAGGTATAAGCGATGTCGAAGGTATAGCCCGCTTCCTTCAGCAGCACGCCTGCCTGGCGTGCCTCGCGATTGCCCTGCTCGGTCAGGTCGACATCCACCCAGCCGGTGAAGCGGTTTTCCTTGTTCCACGTCGATTCGCCGTGGCGGATGAGCACTAGCTTGTACATGTTTGTAGGTCGGTCAGTTAGGAAGCGGTGCGCCGATCGCACCCCCGATATCCTGCCCACGCGCGCGGGGTGCCGCCATCGGCCGGATGGACAAGGCCATCGCGGTAGACGGTTATTTTATAATGTTCGGATTGCCCTCATTTCCCTTTCTTCCTTCATTACTACCTTTCGGCGGCCCTCGACGTGAAGTTTTTCACTGATTACACGAATCTCGCACTCATCGCGATTGCGCTCATCTCCGGCGCGCTGCTGCTTTGGCCTGTCCTCATGCGGCGCGGCCGTGGCGGCATTTCGGCCGCTGAAGCCGTTACGCTCATCAACCGGCGCAACGCGGTGGTTGTCGATTTGCGGCCCGCGTCCGAGTTCGCGCAGGGCCACTTGCCGTCGGCCCGCAATATCGAGCAGACGGAGCTCCAAGCAAAAATTGGCCAGATCGCCAAAAATAAAGGCAATCCGGTCGTGCTCGTGTGCCAGACCGGTCAACAATCGCAGCGTGCCAGCCGCGCCGTCTCGGAGGCTGGCTACGCTGAGGTCCATGTTTTGCAAGGCGGTGTGGATGCCTGGCAAAAGGCCGGAATGCCGGTCGTGAAACAAGGAGCAGTCAAGTGAACAAAGTCCTCATGTACAGCACCCAAGTGTGCCCGTATTGCCAGATGGCCGAACGTCTTTTAAAGTCCCGCGGGGTCGAAAACATCGAGAAGGTGCTGATCGACCGTGAGCCGGGCCGTCGCGAGGAAATGATGACGCGCACCGGCCGCCGGACCGTGCCGCAGGTTTATATCGGCGACACGCACGTCGGCGGTTATGACGATCTTTCGGCGCTGGACCGCAAGGGCGGTCTCGTGCCGCTTCTCGAGTCGGCCTGACACCACCGCGCGCCGCTCGCGCATTGCGCCGGCGGCGAAGGCGCGCACGCCGAGAGACAGGCGCGCCGAACTTCGAATCATCTAGGAAACCATTATGTCCGACGAGAATAATCAACCGTTTTTCAACATCCAGCGCATTTATCTGAAGGATATGTCGCTCGAGCAGCCGAACTCGCCCGCCATCTTCCTCGAACAGGACATGCCCGCGGTTGAGGTCGAAGTCGATGTCAAGGCCGACCGTCTGGCTGAAAGTGTCTTCGAAGTGCTGGTAACAGGCACGGTTACGGCCAAAGTCACGGACAAGGTGGCATTCCTGATCGAAGCAAAGCAGGCAGGTATCTTCGATATTCGCAATATTCCGGCTGAACAGATCGACCCGCTCGTCGGCATTGCGTGCCCGACCATCCTGTTCCCGTACCTGCGCTCGAATATCGCCGATGCGATCACCCGCGCCGGTTTCCCGCCGATCCACCTCGCCGAAATCAACTTCCAGGCCTTGTACGAGCAGCGCCTGTCGCAGCTCGCGGGCTCGCAGGAAGGCGCGGCGAACGGCGCGACGCACTGACGCTTAACGTATCAACCAGTCTGGTCTCACTCTGCCTAACCGGAGCCGAGCATGAAAGTAGCCGTCCTCGGCGCCGGCGCGTGGGGCACCGCATTAGCGGGCCACCTCGCGGCACGGCACGACACGTTGCTCTGGGCGCGCGATGGCGCGCTCATCGAATCGCTTACCCAAACGCATGAAAACGCGCGTTATCTCGCGGGCGTAGGCCTGCCAGAAGCGCTGGCGTATTCCGCCGATTTCAACGCGGCCCTCGCGCACGCCGCCGCTGACGACGCGTTGTGCGTCGTCGCGACGCCCGTCGCGGGCCTGCGCGCCATGTGCCGCTCGATGCGCCAGGCGGGCATCGTTCCCGCGCATATTCTCTGGCTATGCAAGGGCTTCGAAGCGGATACGCAGTGCCTTCCGAACGAGGTCGTCGCGGCCGAATTGCCTGACCATGTCAGTAACGGCACGCTGTCGGGTCCGAGTTTCGCGCGCGAAGTCGGGCGTGGTTTGCCAGTTGCGCTGACGGTCGCGAGCGCATCGGCGACCTTGGGCACGCGCACGGTGACCGCGTTTCATCATGGCGCCATGCGCATCTATACCGGCGACGATATCGTCGGCGTCGAAGTGGGCGGCGCGGTGAAGAACGTGCTCGCCATCGCGACCGGCATCTCCGATGGCCTCGGCCTCGGCCTCAACGCGCGCGCGGCGCTCATCACGCGCGGTCTCGCGGAAATGTCGCGGCTCGGCGTCGCATTGGGCGGGCGCGCGGAGACTTTCACCGGTCTCACGGGCCTCGGCGACCTGATTCTTACCGCAACCGGCGACCTTTCGCGCAACCGCACGGTCGGCGTGCAACTGGCGAGCGGCCGCACGCTCGACGAGATTCTCGCGGCGCTCGGGCATGTAGCTGAGGGCGTGCGCTGCGCGCGCGCGGTTCTTTCGCTTGCGCAGTCGCGTGGCATCGACATGCCGATCACACAGGCGGTATGCCGCGTACTTTTCGATAACGTCACGCCGCGCCACGCGGTGCAGGCGCTGCTCAGCCGTGACGCGAAGGCCGAATAGCTTTTAGTCTGCGTCGCGACGCGGACCGAAGCGGTTCACGACGCTCACTCGCCGCCGTCGAATCCTGCCTGACGCCACGCCTCGAACGTGACGATTGCCACTGTGTTCGACAAATTCAGGCTGCGGTTGCCCGGACGCATGGGCAGGCGCACGCGTTGTTGCGTCGGAAAACCATCCAGCAAGTCGGCCGCAAGACCGCGTGTTTCCGCGCCGAACACAAACCAGTCGCCGGGCTGGAACGCGTGATCGAAAAAGGGCGTCGAGCCGCGCGTGGTAAAGGCAAACATGCGCGCTGGGTCGGGCGTTTCCTTCGCGAGGAAGGCGCTCCAGTTGGCGTGCACGTTCATCTCCGCGTACTCGTGATAATCGAGACCAGCGCGGCGCATTTTGGCGTCGTCGAGCGGAAAGCCGAGCGGCTCGATCAGATGCAAACGCGCGCCCGTGTTGGCGCACAGGCGGATCACATTGCCGGTGTTCGGCGGAATTTCGGGCTCGACGAGTACGACGTTGAACATGGATTGCAGTGGTGGATTGGTTAATCTTTGGGGGTGCGCAGCGCCACGAAATTGCTGACGCGCCGCGCGCCCGCCAGCTTCAACGTGCGCGCGAGGGCATCGAGCGTGGCGCCGGAGGTCATCACGTCATCGACCACGCCGACATGCTTGCCGCGCACGTCGCCCTTTACCTCGAACGCGGATGCAACGTTGCGGCGGCGCGTATCGAGATCGAGCTTGGATTGCTGCGCAGTCTCGATTCTTCGCACGACGAGCGCGGCGTCACCGTGAACGCGCATGCGACGCGCGAGCGGATGCGCAATCGCCCACGCCTGGTTGTAGCCGCGCGCGGCAAGGCGCTGGCGCGATAGTGGCGGCACGATCACGTCGGGTAAAGGCAGATCGCTGTCATCGAACAACGCAGCGAGATGCCGCGCGAATGTCGCGCCTGTCGCCAGCCGCGCGCGAAACTTCAGCTCGACGGCCAGTGTGTCGAGTGGCGCGCGATAGTCGGCAAGCGCGATCGTGTCATTGAACGCAGGCGGATTGTCAAGGCACGCCGCACAGTGCATCCGCGTATCTTCGCGTTCTCGGTCCAGCGCAAACGCCGCCAGCGGAAGCGCGCAGGTCGCGCATCTCAGGCGCGACTCGTTCCAGTACTGGCCGTCACAATCGCTGCACACTACGTCTTGCGACAAATTGCCGCATAACGCGCATTGGCTGGGCAGCGCGGCATCGAGCAGCCGTTTCCCAAGTCCGCGCGCGGTCATCGCGACGCGTGCGGATGACGGGAAGAAATTGCTGAAGACATTCATGGCGGCGCGGACGAATGGTAGGCAACAGGCAACGAACTCGGACGAGCGCATGCACGTGCGGAGAAACAATCGGAACGGTTATGCCCCGTATCGGCCCTAAGCACGGGCTGATTTCAAGACGACCGAGTATACTTCGCACTCTTCGCGAATAGATCGTCATGTCCCAAACGCCCCCTCAAACTAGCCGACCGGCCTATGATTCGCGCCGTTTGCGCGCGATCTTCGACCGTCGCGCCGCGACTTTCGACGAAGTCGCGTTCCTGCCTCGCGAAATTGCCGGCCGGATGCGCGAGCGCCTCGAATACATCAAGGTCGCGCCGACGCGCGTGCTGGATGCGGCGTGCGGCATGGGCGCGGATCTGCCCGCGCTGCGCGAGCGCTTTGCGGAGGCATCGGTATTGGGTGTCGATATTTCTTCCGCGATGCTCGCGCGCGCCCGCGATGCGGAATCGGCGGAAACCGAAGCCGGCGCGGGCTGGCGGCGGTTCCTGCCGGCCACGCTCGCCAAGGCCTTCGGCGCGCGCGGACCGCAACTCGCGCAGGCGGATTTCTCCGAGCTGCCGTTCGCATCGGGCGCGTTCGAGATGCTCTGGTCGAACCTCGCGCTGCACTGGCATTCGCGGCCCGACCTCGTTTTCCCTGAGTGGCAACGCGTGCTGAAGGTCAACGGCCTTCTCATGTTCAGCACCTTCGGCCCAGACACGCTGCGTGAGCTCGCCGCGGCGTATCGCGAGGCCGAGCGCATGCTGGGCTTGCCGCCGCAGCCGCATACGATCGATTTCGTCGACATGCACGACTTGGGCGACATGCTGGTGGAAAGCGGCTTCGAGATTCCCGTGATGGATCAGGAGGTGCTCACCATCACTTACCGTTCGCCGGAATCCTTGCTTGCCGATGTCACGCGCTGGGGTGCTTATCCGTTCGAACGAAGCGCGGCCGCAGACTCGCAAATCGACGTGAAAGCCAGACGCAGCGCGGTTCACAGCGCGCTCGAAGCTTTGCGTCGCGACGACGGAACGATCCCGCTCACGTTCGAAGTGATCTACGGTCACGCATGGAAAGCGGTGCCGCGCACGACCGCCGAAGGTCACGGAATCATTCGGCTGGAAGATATAGGACGAGGCCCAAAACGGAATCGATGACGGGGTAAAGAGGGCGTCAGTTATGTCTGAAATTTGCGGGCAAAAGCAGCGCCAAGAGGTGCGTCAAAAGGGCGCAGAAGCTTGTGGCGCTTGGGTTTCAGACGTTACGACCCTTGCTTGTGGATACTACCCGACGCGCCTATAATGCGTCAGTTTGTCGCCCGGGCTGTGACAAATTTGGGCGAAATCCGAGCAAAAGTATGTGATTGCATGCGGATGGGAAGGAGGCGGCGATGCAAGCAAGCCACGCGCTGACAGACGACGAGCCAGTCATCAAAGACTGGCTGATGAAACGGAACTGCTCCGCTTCGCCGCGTCAGTTCGTGGTCTTTTATCTGTCGCTGGCGCTGTTTTCCTTTCTCATCGCAACGCTCTTGTTTCTGAACGGCGCCTGGCTGGTGCTGCCGTTCACCGGGATCGAGCTGACCGTGGTCGGTGTCGCGTTTCTTATCTACGCGCGGCACGCAGTCGACTACGAACGAATCCGGTTGTTTGAAAACCGCTTGTTGATCGAGCAGATGAACGCCGAGGAACTGACGCAGTTCGAATTCAATCCGCGCTGGGTGCGGGTCGAAACGGGCGCGACGCCGAGAGAGCCGCTCACGATCGTGTCGCGCGGTCAATCGGTAAAAATCGGACAACACCTTGCACAGCATCGTCGCAAACAATTTGCTGCCGAGTTGCGAGCGTCGCTGAGACGCTCTGCTTAAGAGGCATGATGTGGCCTGACGGCTCGGCGCGATGCCCACGGGGGTCGAGGGTTTGAATGGAAATTTTGGGTAAGGATGCTATGAAAACAATCAAGCGAGCCCTCTCGGGCGTGCTGGCGGCAGGCGCACTGCTGAACGCCGGCGTAGCCCTGGCGGTCAACGACAGTCCTGGCGGCCCAGCTGTAAACGAGCTGAACTTTCAGCCGCCAGTGACGAAGATCGCCGAGGAGCTCTACGGCCTCCATACGTTCATGCTCATCATCTGTCTCGTCATTTTTCTTGGCGTGTTCGGGGTGATGTTCTATTCGCTCATTGCGCACCGCAAGTCCAAAGGCCACAAGCCCGCTAATTTCCACGAAAGCACCACGGTCGAAATCATCTGGACGATCGTGCCGTTCGTCATCGTCGTGTTGATGGCGCTGCCGGCCACCAAGGCCGTCGTCGCAATGAAGGACACCAGCAACGCCGACCTCACCGTCAAAGTCACCGGCTACCAATGGAAATGGGGCTACGACTACGTGAAGGGTCCGGGCGAGGGCATCAGCTTCCTCTCCACGCTCACCACGCCGCGTAGCGAAGTGAACGGCCAGAAGCCGATTTCCGAGCTGTACCTGCAGGAAGTGGACAATCCGCTCGTCGTGCCGGTCGACAAGAAAATTCGCATCATCACCACCGCGAACGACGTCGTTCACTCGTGGTACGTGCCGGCCTTCGGCGTGAAGCAGGACGCCATTCCCGGCTTCGTGCGCGACACCTGGTTCAAGGCCGAGAAAATCGGCACTTTCCGTGGCTTCTGTACCGAACTCTGCGGCAAGGAACACGCGTACATGCCGGTGGTCGTCGAAGTGCTTTCCGCCGACGACTACGCGAAGTGGGTCGACACGCAAAAGAAGAAACTGGCCGCATCCGCCGACGATCCCAACAAGACCTACACGATGGACGAGCTGAAGACGCGCGGCGCGGCAGTCTACGCGTCGAACTGCGCGGTTTGCCACCAGCCGACCGGCAAGGGCGGCGGTCCGTTCCCTGCGCTCGACGGCAGCAAGGTTGCCAACGGCCCGATCGCGGACCACGTGAGCATCGTGCTGCACGGCAAGGGCGCCATGCCGCCGTGGCAGAGTACGCTCAACGATGTCGAGATCGCATCGGTCATCACTTACGAGCGCAATACCTGGGGCAACCATACGGGCGACATTCTGCAGCCGAAGCAAGTTGCCGACGCGCGCAATGGCAAGATGCCCGAAGGCGGCGGTCAGAAGACAGCGGCTGCGGCAACGCCCGAAGCCGCAAGCGCGGCGCCGGCTGCGGCGGCGTCCGGTGCCGAGGCAACGGCGAGCGCCAATCTGCCCGCGAGCATCTATTTCGAAACGGGCAAGAGCACGCTGCCCGCGGAAGCCAACGACGCGGTTCAGGCCGCAGCGGCCTATGCCAAGGCGCATCCCGAAGCGAAGCTCGCTATTTCCGGCTTCACGGATGCCTCCGGCGGCGCAGACCTGAACGCGGAACTCGCCAAGCAACGCGCGCAGGCCGTGCGCGACGCGTTGAAGGCAGCAGGTGTATCGGAAGATCGTATCGTGTTGAAAAAGCCCGAATCCGTTACGGGCGGCACGGATGCGAAGGAAGCCCGTCGCGTAGAAATCAGTCCGGCTGCTTGACCTGACGAGCGCACCTTTCCCTCATCGCAACACTGCGAGCCACGGAAAGGTCCGCGTCATAGCCAAGTGCCCCGAGTATTTGCTTTAGGAGATGATTGTCATGTCTAGCATCGGACACGATGTAGCCGCGGGTCACGACCACGCGCACGACGACCATGCGCACGAGTTGCCGCATGGCTGGCGCCGGTGGCTTTTCGCCACCAACCACAAGGACATCGGGACGCTGTACCTGTTGTTCTCCTTCATCATGTTCCTCTCCGGAGGCGTGATGGCGCTTGGCATTCGTGCCGAGCTGTTCGAGCCGGGACTGCAGATCATGCGTCCCGAGTTCTTCAACCAGTTGACCACCATGCACGGCCTCATCATGGTGTTCGGCGCGATCATGCCGGCGTTCGTCGGCTTCGCGAACTGGATGGTGCCGCTGCAGATCGGCGCGTCGGACATGGCGTTCGCGCGCATGAACAACTTCAGCTTCTGGCTCCTGCCGGTCGCCGCGGTTCTGCTGGTCGGCTCGTTCTTCGTGCCGGGCGGCGCGACCGCAGCGGGCTGGACGCTTTACGCGCCGCTTTCCACGCAGATGGGCCCGGGCATGGACTTCGCCATCTTCGCGGTCCACATCATGGGTGCGTCGTCGATCATGGGCGGTATCAACATCGTCGTGACGATCCTGAACATGCGCGCGCCCGGCATGACGCTCATGAAGATGCCGATGTTCGCGTGGACGTGGCTTATCACCGCGTACCTGCTGATCGCCGTGATGCCGGTTCTGGCAGGCGCCATCACCATGGTGCTGTTCGACCGTCACTTCGGCACGTCGTTCTTCAATGCGGCGGGCGGCGGCGATCCGGTCATGTACCAGCATATCTTCTGGTTCTTCGGACACCCCGAGGTCTACATCATGATCTTGCCGGCGTTCGGGATCGTCTCGCAGGTGATTCCGGCGTTCTCGCGCAAGCCGCTTTTCGGCTATAGCTCGATGGTGTACGCCACTTCGTCGATCGCGATTCTCTCGTTCATGGTCTGGGCGCACCACATGTTCGCCACGGGCATGCCGGTGACGGGCCAGCTGTTCTTCATGTACGCAACCATGCTGATCGCCGTTCCGACGGGCGTGAAGGTGTTCAACTGGGTCGCGACGATGTGGCGCGGCGCGCTGACCTTCGAGACGCCGATGCTCTTTGCAATCGGCTTCCTGTTCGTGTTCACGATGGGCGGCTTCACGGGCCTGATCCTCTCCATGGCCCCGCTCGACATCCAGATGCACGGCACTTACTACGTGGTGGCGCACTTCCACTACGTGCTGGTGGCGGGTTCGCTTTTCGCGCTGTTCGCGGGCTGGTACTACTGGGCGCCTAAGTGGACTGGCTGGATGTATAACGAGATGCGCGGCAAGATCCACTTCTGGGCGTCGCTGATCTTCTTCAACATCACCTTCTTCCCGATGCACTTCCTGGGTCTCGCGGGCATGCCGCGTCGCTATGCGGATTACCCGGCGCAGTTCACGGACTTCAACCAGGTTGCGACCATCGGTGCGTTCGGATTCGGTCTCGCGCAGGTGTACTTCCTGTTCGCGGTCGCGCTGCCGACGTATCGCGGCGGTGGTGAGCTGGAAAAGGCAGGCGACAAGCCGTGGGATGGCGCGGAAGGACTGGAATGGACCGTGCCGAGCCCGGCGCCGTTCCATACCTTCGAGCAACCGCCGACGGTCGAATAATAGTCTGGTTTCGAAGGCTGCAAGGCTTCGCTCCGAAGCCTTGCAGTCACAAAGATCAAAGGAAGCATGGCCCCGAATCCACAAAAAAGACGTTCGCCCGAAGAAATCCGCGCGGGCAACAAGCGGCTCGGTTTGATCATGATGTTGATTGCCGCCGTCTTCTTTCTGGGTATCGTCGTCAGGCAATACCTGTTGTCGCGAGGGTAGGAAAGCCAAGTGTCCACTCAGGATGATTCTCAAGTCGACCGGTCGTTCAATCGGTCGATGCTGGTGAAGCTCTTCGTCGTGGCCGCGATGATGTTCGGCTTCGGCTTCGCCCTGGTGCCGATGTACAAGGCAATTTGCCAGATCACCGGCATCAACAATCTCGTGCAGCGCGATGCGAGCGCGCGCGAGGCGAAGAACACGCAGGTCGACGCGAGCCGTACGATTTCCATCGAGTTCGATGCGAACGCGCGCGGTCCGCTGCAGTTCAAGCCGGAGCAGAACAGTCTCGACATTCACCCCGGCGAAGTGATGACGGTGATGTACCAGGTGACCAACGAGCAAGGCCGCACGGTGAAGGCGCAGGCCATTCCGAGCTATGCGCCGAAGCAGGCCACCGAGTACTTCAAGAAGATCGAATGCTTCTGCTTCACGCAGCAGACGCTCGGGCCCAATGAGACGAAGCGCATGCCGGTGGTCTTCGTCGTGGACCCGAAGCTGCCGAAGGACGTCAAGACGATCACGCTGTCGTACACGTTCTTCGAACTCGACACACCGAAACCCGCGGCCAAGGGAACGTGATGATCATGAACCCAGAAGCACGAAATGGACGCAATGGACGTGACGGACGCAATGGCGGCGGTTTCCTGAAGCTCGTGAAGGCGGTGTTCTGGTCGTTCTTCGGCGTGCGCCGCCGGGCGGATCTGGAAAACGACGCCGCGCAGTTGAAGCCGCTGCATTTGATCGCGGCGGGGGTGATCGGCGCGGTGGTGTTCATCGTCGTGTTGCTGCTGGTGGTGCGCGCGGTAGTCGGATAGACGAAACGTCGGGCGAGCGGTCGAACGCGCGGCGATACAAGAAAACTCAAGCAACTGGATCGAAGTGGAGAATCAAATGAGCGGTCAAAACGAGAGCCCGTACTATTTCGTGCCGCATCCGTCACGCCATCCGATCATGGCTGCGTGCGGTTTGCTGGTGATGCTGTCCTCGCTGGCGGCGTGGGTGAACGGTCATTCGTGGGCGCCTGCCACCACGTTCGTCGGCCTGCTGTTTCTGCTGTTCGTGCTGTGGCATTGGTTCGGCGACGCCATCTCCGAATCCGAAGGCGGCATGTACGGCAAGAACGTCGACGTGTCGTATCGCTGGAGCATGAGCTGGTTCATCTTCTCCGAAGTCATGTTCTTCGCGGCGTTTTTCGGCGCGCTGTTCTACGCGCGCGCCATTGCCATGCACGAACTCGGCAGCCTCGATTACAAGCTGATCTGGCCGGACTTCACCGCCGTGTGGCCGAACAACGGCCCCGCCGCGCTGGTGCCGCATTTCCGCTCGATGGTGCCTTGGCCGCTGCCGACCATCAACACGGCGCTCTTGCTTTCCTCGGGCGCGACGCTCACGGTGGCTCACCATGCGCTGCGTGAAGATCATCGCCGAAAGGCCATCATCTGGCTGGCTGCGACAGTGGCGCTGGGCGTGATCTTCCTGTTTTGCCAGGGCTACGAATACTTCCACGCCTACAACGAACTGAACCTGACGCTTTCGTCTGGTGTGTACGGCTCGACGTTTTTCCTCCTCACCGGCTTCCACGGTTTTCACGTGTTCCTTGGCGGCACCATGCTCGCGGTCGTATGCGTGCGCCTGATTCGCGGCCACTTCACCGCGGAACATCACTTCGCCTTCGAGGGCGCCGCGTGGTACTGGCACTTCGTCGACGTCGTGTGGCTCGGGCTGTACGTCGTCGTCTACTGGCTGTAAGCGTTTGCTTCGAGCGAGGACGCGCCAATTCGGCGCGCACGCTGTCACGCAAGACATGCCACGCCGCCCTCGACCTTCGCGGGCGGCGTTTTGTTTTGGGAAGTGAGTGAATGCGCGCGATTGTGTCGCGCCGCGACAATCGGTCCCGCGTGGGAAACCTTCGAGACGCGTTATCGTCCGAGCGGAATGCCGGTCGATTGAATCCAGCCCATCCAGTGCGCAAACAGGATGAACAGGAAGAGCGAAATGGACAGCCCGACGCGCGTTGCGAGCGACCACACCATGCGCTTCGTCTGACCTTTATCGGTCATCATGAAGTACAGGGCCGAGCCCAGGCTGCCAATGATGAGGATGAATGCAATAGCAACGATGATGTGCATGAAACCAGCCTGCGATAGTTGCATCGACCGCTCGCGAAACGCCGTGAGCAATATGAAAACGAGTCGTCTCATTATCGCACTCGATGAATCGGTGCGTGCGACGTCGGTTCCGGAGCGTGCGGCATGAAAATCCGCCTCTGGCCCACGGTGCTGATCCTGATCGTCGTCGCAATCACTCTGCGGCTCGGCTTCTGGCAGCGCGACCGCGCGCATCAGAAGGAAGCGCTGAACGCGCAGATCGTCGCGTTCGAGAATGCGCCCGCACGACGCGTGAGTGTCGATCCGTTGCCGCTCAAGTCGATCGAATTCCATCGCGTCGAGGCGCGCGGCGAGTTCATGCCGGAGCGCGTCGTCTATTTGGACAATCGTCCGTATAACGACCAGCCGGGCTTTTATGTCGTGATGCCGCTTAAACTCGAGGGCGGCGGCTACGTGCTCGTGAATCGTGGCTGGCTGCCGCGCAACATGGCGGACCGTACGGGCATCGAGCCCTATGAGACGCCGAAAGGCATCGTGGACGTGAAGGGCATCGCTCGCTCGAATGCATCGGAGGCGTTCGAGCTCGGCAGCGGCGGCTCCGCTGCGCGTCAGCAGATCCGGCAAAACCTGAACGTCGCCTCGTATGCCGCGGAAACCGGGCTCGCGTTTCAGCCGTTCGTGATTCAACAGACGAGCGCCACCGCCGACAAGCTCGTGCGCGACTGGCCGGCGGTCACGCTTGGCGTCGATCGCAACTACGGCTACATGTTCCAGTGGTGGGGCATGGCGGCAGCGGCCATCGCCTTCGGCTTGTATGCCGCACGGCGCGCCGCGAGGAAAGACAGCGACCCGGCCGCCGCCGACGAAGCCGCCGACGACGAGGCCGCGAAAGAAGCATGAACCCATGATGCCGCGTCCGATGAACGTGGCATCGACCGAATAGAGAATCCATGCAAGCTCAACGCACCACTACAACCCGACCGCCCGCGAAAAAAGGCTCCTGGATCAGCGGCCGGTGGATGCTGGTACTGCTCGCGCTGGTCTGCGCGGCGCCGGTGATCGCCTCGTATCTGATGTACTACGTCGTCAAGCCCGCGGGCGGCACGACGAGCTACGGCACGTTGATCGAACCGCAACGGCCGATTCCGGAACAGATCGTCGTCACCGATGAAAAAGGTCAGCCGGTGCCACTCAAGTCGCTCGAAGGCAAGTGGCTGATGATCACCGTCAACGGCAGCGATTGCGACGAAGTCTGCGTGAAGCGCCTCTATTTCATGCGCCAGGTGCGCGCGCTACAGTCGGGCGAGCGCGAGCGCGTGCTGAACGTCTGGCTGCGCACGGACGACAAGCCCGTCGCGAATGTCATCAAGACCGCGTATCCGCAACCGGACACACGCATGCTCGTGACGAACGAACAAGCCCTCTCGGGTTGGCTGCCGGTGGACGCCGGCACGAAGCTTTCGGATCACATTTATCTCGTCGATCCGAACGGCAACCTGATGATGCGCTTCCCGAAGGACCCCGATCCCAAGAAGATCAACACGGACGTGGCGAAGCTATTGAAGTGGTCGCGCATCGGCTGATACGCCGGGACGCCACGACCAAAACGAAGGTGAAAGTATGTTTGTATTAGAACTCGGTCTGATCGGCCTATGCATTGCGCTGCTGCCGCTCTCGTTCGTCTGGGTCAAGGCCGATGACAACAAGTTCAGGAAGCTCGTCTGGCTAACCACTTTTCTGACGCTCGATCTGATCATGTTCGGTGGCTTCACGCGCCTGACCGATTCCGGCCTTGGCTGTCCCGACTGGCCGGGCTGTTATGGCACGGCGTCGCCGTTCATCGCGCACGCGCAGATCGCGGCCGCGCATCAGGCCATGCCCACCGGTCCGGTCAGCCCGATGAAGGCGTGGATCGAAATGCTGCATCGCTACTTTGCGATGGCGATCGGCGTGCTGATCATCGCGCAGGTCGTCATTGCGTGGACCGCGCGCATCAGACGAAAGGCGCTGCATGTTTCGCCGTGGTGGCCGACGGGCATCCTCGCGCTCATTCTGCTGCAAGGCGCTTTTGGCGCGTGGACCGTCACGCTCAAGTTGCAGCCGGTCATCGTCACGACGCATCTCTTGCTCGGGCTTGCGTTGCTGGCCGCGCTCGGCTGGCTCGCCGCGCGGCAAACGCCGATTCCCTCGCTCGACCCGGCCGCCGCGCGATGGATGCCGGCCGCGATCGTCGGCATCGTGTTGCTCGTCGTGCAGATTGCGCTGGGTGGCTGGGTCAGCACGAATTACGCGGTGCTCGCCTGCACGGACTTTCCACTCTGCAATGGCCAATGGATTCCGCCGATGAACTTTGAACACGGTTTCCACTTGTGGCGCGCGCTCGGCATGACCGGCGACGGCGACGTCATCTCGCAGGACGCGCTGGTGGCAATCCATTGGACGCATCGCACGTTTGCGGTCGTGGTCGTGCTTTATCTGCTCTGGCTCGCCGCGATGCTGCGCCGTTTCGAGTCCCTACGCACGCCCGCTACCGCCGTGCTCGTCGTCATCCTGATTCAATTTATTACAGGTTTGTCCAATATCGTGTTGCAGTGGCCGCTGCCTATCGCAGTGGCGCACAATGGCGGGGCTGCCATCCTGTTGCTACTACTCGTTATGCTAAACTTTCGAATCTCTTCCAGCCGTCCCGGCCGCGCCGCAGTTCCCGCGCGCGACGTCGTTTCAGCGTGACTCCACATCATGGATAGCACGACACTTCACTCCCCGCTTGGCAGCCGCGTATCGCAATACATTGCGCTGACCAAGCCGCGCGTCACGCAGCTTGCCGTGTTCTGCGCCGTCATCGGCATGTTCCTCGCCACGCCCGGCATGGTGCCGTGGACCGTTTTGATTGGTGGCGCGGTCGGCATCTGGCTGCTGGCGGGCGCTGCATTCGCCATCAACTGCCTCGTCGAACAGAAGATCGATGCCAAGATGCGTCGCACCGCGTGGCGTCCTTCGGCGCGCGGGCAAATCACGAGCGCGCAGATTCTCACGTTCTCGGCGGTGCTCGGCGGTATCGGCATGTGGACGCTTTATACGTTCACCAATCCGCTCACGATGTGGCTGACGGTTGCCACGTTCGTGGGATACGCCGTCATCTACACGTTGCTGCTCAAGCCTTATACGCCGCAGAACATCGTCATTGGTGGCGCTTCGGGTGCCATGCCGCCGGCGCTCGGTTGGGCGGCCGTTACGGGTGCGGTTCCCGGCGACGCGTGGATTCTCGTGCTCATCATCTTCGTCTGGACGCCGCCGCATTTCTGGGCGCTCGCGCTGTATCGCAAGAAGGATTACGAAAACGCCGGTCTGCCCATGCTGCCTATTACGCATGGCGAGCAGTACACGCGTCTGCATATCTTCCTGTACACGGTCATCCTGTTCGCGGTCACGCTGATGCCGTTCATCTCGGGCATGAGCGGCGTGATCTATCTGGCGAGCGCGGTTGCGCTGGGCGCGGTGTTTCTCGGCTACGCGTGGAAGATTTATCGCGATTACTCGGACGCGCTGGCGCGCAAGACCTTCCGTTATTCGATCGTGTATCTGTCGCTCTTGTTCGGCGCGCTTCTGGTCGATCATTACGTTCGCACGGTGATCGGTGCATGAGGGCTTTCTTTCGCAAGATCCTCGCTCCGCTTTTGCTCGCGCTGGCGAGCATGGCGTTGCTCTCTGCATGCGAGAAGGCGCCCGATTTCAAGAACCTCGACATCACGGGCAACAAGCAGTTTGGCAGCGACTTCTCGTTGCCCGACACCAGCGGCAAGACACGCACGCTCGGTGACTTCAAAGGCAAGGCCGTGGTTTTGTTTTTCGGCTATACGCATTGCCCGGATGTCTGCCCGACCACACTCGCCGAACTCTCGCAAGCATTGCAGCAACTCGGCGGTAAAGCGAAGGACGTGCAGGTGCTCATGGTCACGGTCGATCCCGCGCGCGACACGCCCGATCTTCTCGGGCAATACGTGACGGCGTTCAACCCGACGTATGTCGGCTTGCGGCCGGCAAACGACGCCGAGCTTGCCAAAATCGCGAAGGATTTCCGCGTGTACTACGCGAAGTCCAACGGCAAGACGGCGGACGACTACACGATGGATCACACCGCCGCGAGCTATGTGTTCGACAAGGACGGCAAACTGCGTCTTTTCGCGCGCGACGGTCAGGGCGTCGAGGCGTGGGTGCATGACTTGAAGCTGCTGATCGACTGAGATCGGCGCATCGTTGGTTTGGAGAAAGCGGCCTGCGGGCCGCTTTCTTCATTCCGCGGCAGGCTCCGGCAACTTCAGTCCGGGCGCAAGACGTGTCGCCTTGAACTCGGTGACATCGTAGTGAGCCAAGTTCTGCTGCGCGAACGGATCTTCCGCGATGATCGCGTCGAGCCGCTCACGCTCGATAGCCGACGCCAGAATGATGCCGCCTTCGCGCGGCACTTTCGGACCCGCGATCACGAAGACACCAGCGGCGAAGTAGCGCTGCAGATACTCGCGATGGGCTTCGAGCGCATCGTCGATCTCCGCAAGAGCGCCGGTATAACGCAGATTGATCATGTACATGATGGTGTCTCAGAAATCGGTCTGTAGCGATTCTAGACGTCAAAGCGCGAGCCGGATATCGACATGAACATTCTGTCTTTTCCGTCGCACCAAAGCCGTGCGAACATTCGTTTCCCGGTTGGCATCGACCGAGGGCGATGAATCCATCGCGGGCACTCAAGCGGCAATTTTGCAGCAACCTCGCATTGAACCAGGAACACCATGCAGCGCAGAAATTTGCTTAAAGCTCTTACCGTCGTCGCGGCGTCTGCCGCTTATCTCATTAGCGTCACCGCGCATGCCGATGACAAGGTCATCAAGGTCGGCACCATCAGCGGACCCGACGCGCAAATCTGGCAAGTCGTGCAGAAGGTCGCGAAGCGAGAAGGCCTCAACGTCAAGGTGATCGAGTTCAACGATTACGTTCAGCCGAACGCCGCACTCGATGCTGGCGACCTCGACGCCAACAGCTTCCAGCATCAGCCGTATCTCGACAGTCAGGTGAAGCAGCGCGGCTACAAGATCGTGAATGCGGGACTGACCTATATCTCGCCGCTTGGCGTGTATTCGAAGAAGCTGAAGTCGCTGAAGGATCTGCCGCAAGGCGCGAAGGTCGCGGTGCCGAACGATCCGTCGAACGAAAACCGAGCGCTACTTTTGCTGCAAGCGCAGGGCGTGATCAAGCTCAAGGCCGGCGCTGGCGTGAACGGAAACAGCGCGACGCCGCTAGATGTCGCCGAGAACCCGAAGAAAGTCAAGCTACTCGAACTCGACGCCGCGCAACTGCCGCGCACGCTCGCAGACGTCGATGCCGCCGCCATTAATACGAACTTCGCGCTGGCGGCGGGCTTGCAGCCGACCAAGGACGCTATCGCGCTAGAGGACGTGCACAGCCCTTACGCGAACTTGATTGCCGTGCGCGCCAAGGACAAAGACCAGCCGTGGGTGAAGAAGCTGGTCGCGGCGTATCAGTCCGAAGACGTGCGCCAGTTCATGAAGAGCGAGTTCAAAGGCTCGGTTGTACCTTCGTTCTGATCGAGAACGCACGGTTTGCCAACGGCGTCCCTTGGGACGCCGTTTTGCTGTCCGACGCCTTTGGGACCGAGGGCTAAGTCAGCACTCGGTCCACGCAAACATCTCGAAGCATTACCACGCCGATCACGTGCGTATCGCCTTCTTTCACATGGCGCGACGTGACTGAATGCTCGCTGCCGTCTCTCTTCATCTGAAGCGACACGACGAGCGAGCGAAATCAGCACTCAGTCCGCATAAACACGCCGAAGCTCGCGATGCCAGATCACACCCGAATCGCCATCCTGCTTCGCCGTGAAGCCAGTGCGTTTGAATAGCGCGCACAGGTCCTCATGCACCATTGGCATCCGGCAGATCACGTTATCGTAGCCCGCGCCATGCGCGAAGTTCGTACAGGCGGATACGAGTTGCACGCCCAAGCCCCGCCGACGCGCGCCCGGTTCGACGAACAACAACTCGATGCGCGCCTCTTTCTCCGACTGCGCGCTTAAGAGCGCCGCGCCGACGCGCGCGGCGCCTTCACGTTCCGCCACCCAGCAAGCGATGCGTGGCGTTCCACTCTGCACGGCGCCGAGAAAACGCGCGACGACTTTCGCCGAATAGGCTTCGTTGGAATGGGCCGCACGGTCGGATGATTCCAGATGCGCGTGACGCTCGACGATCCAGCCGAAGTCGCCACGGCGAGGGCTGCGCAAACGCGTGTTGTGGCCTTCGCCATGATGAGGACTGAGCAGCCGCTCGATGTCGATCATTGCATTGGATAACTGCTCGATCTCGCCGGCTGTGAGCCGACTGAGCAGAGTGGCCGCTTCGGCCGAGACATGCAGGTCGATCTCGTCGACCTTGGCTCGCGCGTCCGCTGTAATGGTGAGCAAATGCGCGCGGCCGTCGGATTCGTTCCTGCCGCGCACAATAAGCCCGAGCTTCTGGAAGTTGGTGAGCAGCCTGCTCAGGTAGCCTGTGTCCAGGCCCAGATTGCGCGATAAGTCGGCTGCGGTGCGTGCGCGATCGTGCGCAAGTTCGTGGAGGATGCGCACCTCCGTTAGGGAAAAGTGGCTTTTGTGAAGCCGCTCGTGCAAGGCGCCCGCATGGCGAGCGAAGAAGCGATTAAAGCGTCTGACGACGTCTACCGCTCGACTCGGATCTGAAGAGCCCATCGACTTTTATCTCTCTCAATAATCAGTTTTATTATTTAATTAGTTGCGATTCCGAACCAATTGCACCATTGTGCCAAAGAAAGAACGATCGTGCTATTGCCAATTGGCCTGATTTTAAGCGCCCGTCGATATGTAGACCATTTTGTAGTTTTGGGCTTGACATGAGGGTAAATCCCGATGGCTGTCGTCTCCAAGTTGTTCAAGTTATTGTTGTTATAAACCATTGATTTTGCGATGTTATTGCCTGTTGGCATCAAGTGACGCAGAAGGTTTGACTGGTATTATGTTGGTTATATAATGGGCTCCAATTCGAGCCCTGCAGAGACCTCCATGAATGGACGCTTGCGGGAGTTAGCGCCCGACGCGTCGAGTCCCACGCCGCTGTATCTGCAGCTCGCCACGCGTCTTGCTGCAGCTATTCAGCGCGGCGCCTGGAATGCAGGTGAGGCGTTGCCAGCCGAGCGCATGTTGTCGGAAGCGGTCGGGGTTTCGCGTATCACCGCGCGCAAGGCGTTGGCTTTGCTAGTCGAGCGCGGGCTCATTCGGCGAGTACGCGGCGCAGGCAGTTTCATCACGCCGCGCACGCAGGATCCACTGTCGGTGCTGACGGGCTTCACGAAGAAGATGGAACAGCGCGGTTTCGCACCTGACTCGGTGTGGCTCCAGCGCGACGTGCGCGTAGCGAGTCGCGATGAAACCGTCCGTCTCGGGCTCGCGCCGGGCGCATCGGTCGCGAGTCTCGGCAGACTTCGCCGCGCGAACGGCATCGTCATGGCGGTCGAACATTCGGCGTTACCGGTGTCCGTCGTTCCGGAGCCGTTCGAGATCGGCGCGTCGCTGTATTGCTATCTCGAAGCGCGCGGGCAGTCGGTGGTGCGCGCGTTGCAGCACTTTCGCGCGGTCAACGCCGGAGCCGAGATTGCGCGGCTGATGGGCATTGCGCCACGCGCGGCGCTGCTCGTGATCACCCGTATCGGCTACTCGGCGGAGCAGCGCGCCATCGAACTGACGGACACGTATTGCCGCGACGACTACTACGACTTCGTCGCGGAATTGCATCGATAAAAAGCGGGAAAGCAGAAGCAGCAAGATCAGAACGAGAGGACCCGAAAGCCGCCACCGCACGTTCGCCGGTCACACGGGGCCAGCGAACAGGCCTGCTCGCAGCAAGGCGCGGATGGCACTGAACCTCATCATGCATAGCGCACTTCCAGAGAACTTCATGCTGAAAGGAAACATACTCACGACCGATGGCTGGATCAACGGTTCGCTTCGCTTCGAAAACGGTCGGGTGACGGCGCTGGAAGGTCATATCGCCGATCCCTCCACGAACGACGCGCCGTATATCCTGCCCGGCTTCATCGACCTGCACGTGCATGGCGGCGGCGGGCGCGACATCATGGAAGGCGGCGACGCAGCCGATACCGTCGCGCGGCAACACGCTCAACACGGCACCACGGGCCTGCTCGCCACCACGATGACCGCGCCGCGCGACGAACTCCTGCAAGTTCTCGCGGGCTTGGGCGAGCAGGCGAAGCGCCGTGCCGCAAGCGGCGCGCGCGTGCTCGGCGTGCATCTCGAAGGGCCGTATATCAATCCCGGCAAGCTCGGCGCGCAGCCGGACGCCGCGGCCGTCGCGGTGCACGATGAAGTGCTCGAATATCTGTCGCTCGCGCCCATTCGCGTCGTGACCATCGCGCCGGAAATCTCCGGGCATCTAGAGATCATTTCCGAACTCGCCTCGCGCGGCGTGCGCGTGCAGCTCGGTCATTCGCTCGGCACTTACGATGACGCCGTCAATGCGCTCAAGCACGGCGCGCGCGGTTTCACGCATCTCTTCAACGCGATGTCGCCGCTGCATCATCGCGATCCGGGCATGGTCGGCGCCGCGCTCGCGCACGCCGAGTACGCGGAACTGATCCCGGATTTGCTGCACGTTCATCCGGGCGCGATTCGCGCCGCGATGCGCGCAATTCCGCGCCTTTACATCGTTACCGACAGCACCTCGGCGGCCGGCATGCCGGACGGCGAATACCGCCTTGGCAGCCAGCACGTCACCAAGTGCATGGGCGGCGTGCGTCTCGCGGACGGCACGCTCGCCGGCAGCACGCTGACCATGGATCAGGCGCTGCGCAATCTCGTCTCGCTGGGCATTCCGCTCGCGGACGTCTCGAACCGTTTGTCACGCTTTCCCGCCGATTACCTCGGACTCGAAGATCGCGGCCGCATCGCGCGTGGCGCATGGGCCGATCTCGTCGTGCTCGACCGGGAACTCGCGCTGAGCGCCACGTATGTCGAAGGAGAATCAATTGTCGAATATGCTTAACGAGGCCCTGGAGTCCGCCGACGTCGTCGCGGCCCAGCTCGCCGATACCTCGCGCATCGAAGCGCTCGCGGTCAAGCTCGCCGAGCAGCCGCGCCATGTCGCGCTCACCGTTGCGCGCGGCAGTTCCGACCACGCCGCCAGTTATTTCGCAAGCCTGACGATGAGCCGCATCGGCGTGCCGGTTGCTTCGCTGCCCATGTCCGTGGCGACGCTTCAACAAGCACCGCTGCGCGTGTCGGGCCAGCTCGCGGTCGCGTTCTCGCAGTCGGGCAAGAGCCCCGATCTCGTCGGCACGATGCAGGCGTTGCGCGATGCGGGCGCGTTCACCGTTGCTGCCGTCAATGTCGCGAACTCCCCGCTGGAAAAGGCGTGCGAGTGGTACCTGCCGCTTTTCGCCGGGCCGGAATTGTCGGTGGCGGCGACCAAGAGCTATATCGCCATGCTGTCGCTCTCGGCCATCGTCGTCGCGCATGTTCAACGCGATACCGAACTGCTCGACGCGCTCGAGTCGTTGCCGGACGCCTTGCGCGCGGCGGGCAAGCTCGACTGGACGCGTGCCGTGAACGAACTCACGAACGTCGATCGCATGATCGTGATCGGCCGTGGTCTCGGTCTCGCTATCGCGCAGGAAGCGGCGCTCAAGCTCAAGGAAACCTCCGGCATTCAGGCGGAAGCGTTCTCCAGCGCCGAAGTGCGTCATGGTCCGATGGAGATCATCGACAAGGACTATCCGCTGCTCGTGTTCGCCCCGCGCGGGCCGGAGCAGGCAGGCTTGATTCAACTGGCGGCCGACATGCGCGCACGCGGCGCACGCGTGCTGCTCGCGGCGCCTGCCGACGTGCCCGGCGCGGAATTGCCGCTCGTCGCCACTAATCACCCGGCGCTCGATCCGATCGCCGCAATCCTTTCGTTCTATGTGATGGCCGCGGGTCTGGCCGCCGCGCGCGGGCGCAATCCCGACGCGCCGCGCCACCTGAACAAGGTCACCGAAACCCACTAAGCGAGTAAGCCGATGCGTCGCGCCGAGGAGTCACTGTTGAATCATCCCATCGATAACCCGAACGACGTCGTGTTGCTCGCGCCGTTCACCGGCCCCGTCGTCCCGCTCGCCGACGTGCCGGACCCTGTGTTCGCGGAAGGCATGTTCGGCGACGGCATCGGCATCGATCCGCTCGATGGCGTGCTCGTCGCGCCTTGCGACGGGACGGTGACGCATCTGGCGCGCACGCATCACGCGGTCACGTTGCGCACGCCGCACGGGGCGGAAATTCTCGTGCATATCGGCATCGATACGGTCGAATTGGGCGGCCAGGGCTTCGCGCCGATGATCGAGCAGGGCGCAACCGTGCGCGCGGGTCAGCCGCTCATCGAGTTCAATGCGGATTTCGTCGCGCAGCACGCGCCGAGTCTCGTCTCCGTTATTGCCGTCGCCAATGGCGATGCCTTCGAAGTCATCGAGCGTGCCGGTCTCGGCATGTTGAAGGCTGGCGCACGCATGCTCGTGCTGCGCGCGAAAGACGGCGCCAGGGCCGAAAGCGCGCGTTCGAGCGCGAACGTGACGGAAGAAGCGCGCCGCACGTTGACGCTCGGTCACGCGGGCGGTTTGCATGCGCGTCCGGCGGCGCGCGCGCGCGAAGCCGCACGCGGTTTCGATGCAAAGGTCGAGATCCGTTATCAAGGCCGCAAGGCGCCGGTGGAAAGCGTCGTCGGGTTGCTGGGTCTCGGCGCGGGCGAAGGCGCGACCGTCGAGCTGCTGGGTATCGGCGCGCAGGCGAAGGAAGCCGTCGAAGCCGTCGCGGCGGAGTTGCTGCGCGCGGGTCAGGGCGAAGTCGAAGAGTCACCGGCACGCGCGAAATCGCCCGCGCCGGTTGTCGCTGCGAGCGCGGTCGCGCAACCGCTCGCGCCGAACACGCTTGCGGGCGTGTGCGCGGCGCCGGGCATCGCGGTCGGCGCACTGGTGCGCTGGGACGACAAGGAAATCGTGCCGCCCGAAGCGGCCACGCAATCGTCGGCGGCGGAAAGCCGTGCACTCGACCGCGCCATCTCGCAAGTCGATGCCGAACTCGACGAAACCGTACGCACCGCATCGCAACGCGGCGCGGTCGGCGAGGCGGGAATCTTCGCGGTGCATCGCGTGTTGCTGGAAGACCCGACGCTCGTCGATGCCGCGCGCGATCTCATCAGCCTCGGCAAGAGCGCGGGCTTCGCGTGGCGCGAGGCGATCCGCGCGCAAATCGCGCTCTTGAACAACGTGAAGGACGAACTGCTCGCCGAACGCGCCGCCGATCTGCGCGATATCGAGAAACGCGTGCTGCGCGCGCTCGGCCACACGAACACCGCCGCGCGCGAAATGCCCGCTGAAGCCGTGCTCGCGGCTGTCGAATTCACGCCTTCCGATTTGTCTTCGCTCGACCGCACGCGCGTGACAGCGCTCGTGATGTCGCGCGGCGGCGCCACGTCGCATGCGGCGATCATCGCGCGACAGGTGGGCATTCCGGCGCTCGTCGCCATCGGCGATGCACTGCACGCGATTCCCGAAGGCACGCAAGTGGTCGTGGACGCGTCGGCGGGACGTATCGAACATGCGCCGACCGAACTCGATGTCGAACGCGCGCGCAACGAACGCGATCGTCTTTTGAACGTGCGCGAGGCGAATCGCAAGATGTCGGGACAGGCCGCGACGACCCGCGACGGTCACGCCGTCGAAATCGCCGCGAACATCGCCACGCTCGAAGACGCGCAAGCCGCTGTCGAAAATGGCGCGGACGCGGTCGGCCTCCTGCGTACCGAATTGCTGTTCATTCATCGTCAGTCGGCGCCCACGCCCGGCGAACATGCGTCGAGCTATCAGGGAATCGTGGATGCGCTGCAGGGCCGCACCGCGATCATTCGCACGCTGGATGTCGGCGCGGATAAGGAAGTCGATTATCTGACGCTGCCGCCCGAGGAAAATCCGGCGCTCGGTCTGCGCGGCATTCGCCTCGCACAAGTGCGGCCCGATCTGCTCAACGATCAACTGCGTGGTCTGCTTGCCGTGAAGCCGCTTGGCGCGGTGCGCATTCTTCTGCCGATGGTCACCGACTCCGGCGAACTGCAACGCCTGCGGGTACGGATCGACGAACTGGCGCGCGAAGCGGGCCGCACGGAACCGATCGAAGTGGGCGTGATGATCGAAGTGCCGTCAGCGGCGCTGCTTGCCGATCAGCTCGCGAAATACGCGGATTTTCTGTCCATCGGCACCAACGACCTCACGCAGTACACGCTCGCGATGGACCGTTGCCAGCCCGATCTCGCCGCGCAGTCCGACGGCCTGCATCCGGCCGTGCTGCGGCTCATCAAGACGGCCGTGCAAGGCGCGCAAAAGCACGGCAAGTGGGTCGGCGTGTGCGGTGCGCTCGGTGGCGATCCGCTCGCGGTGCCGTTGCTGATCGGCCTCGGCGTGACGGAATTGTCGGTCGATCCGGTGGCGGTGCCGGGCATCAAGGCGCGCGTGCGTAATCTCGATTACCAGCTTTGCCGGCAGCGCGCGGAAGACGTGCTCGCGCTCGAATCCGCGCAGGCAGTAAGAGCGGCCAGCCTTGAAATCTGGCCGCAAGACTGACGAACGCAGTAATCCCCAAGCAGCAAAGACAAGACCTATATCTTTTGGAGAACCCCGATGGACGCTAACCCGTTTGCAAAGATGCAGCGCCTGGGCCGAGCCCTGATGCTGCCGATTGCCGTACTACCGGTAGCCGGCCTGCTATTGCGTCTAGGCCAGCCCGATGTCTTCAACATCAAGATGATCGCCGACGCGGGCGACGCCATCTTCACGAACCTGCCGCTTCTGTTCGCCATCGGCGTGGCGGTCGGTTTCGCGAAGGACAACAACGGCACGGCGGGTCTTGCCGGTGCCATCGGCTATCTCATCGAGATCGCCGTAATGAAGGACATCAACGACAAGCTCAACATGGGCGTGTTGTCGGGGATCGTCGCGGGCGTGGTCGCGGGCTATCTGTATAACCGCTACAAGGACATCAAGCTGCCGGAATATCTGGCGTTCTTCGGCGGCAAGCGTTTCGTGCCCATCGTCACGGGGGTCGCGTGTCTCGCGCTCGGCATCTTATTCGGCTACATCTGGCAGCCGGTGCAGGCGGCTATCGACCTGGCCGGAACGTGGCTCACGACGGCGGGCGCGCTCGGCACTTTCGTCTTCGGCGTGCTGAACCGCATTCTGCTGGTGACGGGTCTGCATCACATCATCAACTCGCTCGCGTGGTTCGTGTTCGGCTCGTTTACGCCGCCGGATGGTGGCGCGGTCGTTCATGGCGATCTGCACCGCTTCTTTGCCGGCGATAAAACCGCGGGCGGCTTCATGACGGGCTTCTTCCCGATCATGATGTTCGGCCTTCCGGCCGCGTGTCTGGCGATGTTCCACGAAGCGCCGAAAGAGCGCCGCGCGGTCGTCGGCGGCCTGCTGTTCTCGATGGCGCTCACCGCGTTCCTGACGGGCGTGACCGAGCCGATCGAATACAGCTTCATGTTCCTGGCTCCGGTGCTTTACGCGATCCATGCGGTACTTACCGGCGTGTCGCTCGCGATCTGCTCGGCGCTCGGCATTCATCTGGGCTTCACGTTCTCGGCGGGTGCGATCGACTACGTGCTGAACTACGGTCTGTCGCAACGCGGCTGGATGGCGATTCCGCTCGGGCTCGTCTACGGCGTGATCTATTACGGCCTGTTCCGCTTCTTCATCCGCAAGTTCAATATGGCGACGCCGGGCCGCGAGCCGGCCACGACCGATGCCGAAACGTCCGCCACGCCGGTTGCAGGCGGCTACGGCACGCCGCTGCCGGGTGCAGCGAACACGCGCGCCGCGAAGTACATTGCGGCGCTGGGCGGCGCGTCGAACCTGACGCTCGTCGATGCCTGCACGACGCGTCTGCGTTTGTCGGTGGCGGATACGGAGAAGGTGTCGGAAGCGCAGTTGAAGAGCATCGGCGCGCGTGGCGTGCTCAAGCGGGGCGCGACGAACGTGCAGGTGATCATCGGACCGGAGGCGGACATCATCGCCGATGAAATTCGCGGTGAACTCGAACATTCGTCGACGCGCGGAGCGACGCCGGCTTCGTCCGCTCCGGCGGCTGCTTCGGTGGCTTCTGCGAACGTTGGCGCCTTCGATCAGACTGCCGGCCCGCTCGATCCCGATCCGCTGCGCTGGCTGGCGGTGTTCGGCGGCGCGACCAATGTCGTCACGCTCGATGCCGTCGCGCAAACGCGACTGCGCGTGGTCGTGCGCGATCCTTCGGCGGTGGATCGTCAGCGCCTGTCGACGCTGGATGTCGCGTGGGTGTCGGCGGATACGTTCCACATTGTCGTGGGCGCGGCCGCGCAGCGTTACGCGGCACAACTCGCGACGCGCGTGCCGGGAAGTGGCGGCGGGGCATCGCCGTTGCCGGCTTGATGCGAGATTCGGTCTGGTTTGATGAACGGCGCTTTCGGGCGCCGTTTTTTTATGCCTGGCAAGTTTTGCGTGACAGGCGGAGTTCTTTGTTCGGGAGATTGAGCGGCTGAGTCACCGAGAGCCAAGAACCACGAAGCACGAAGCACGAAGCACGAAGCACGAAGCACGAAGCACGAAGCACGAAGCACGAAGCACGAAGCACGAAGCACGAAGCCAAGAAGCCAAGAAGCCAAGAGGCCAAGAGGCCAAGAAGCCAACGCCCAAGCCGATTCACTTGTACTTCAAGTCCTGCCGCACAGCCCTTTGCGCCGATGCCAACAAGCGTCATGGACAGAAAAAAACGCCAAGCACTACATTGCTCCGCGCGCCGCCATCGATAGACGAAAACAAAAACCCGCTGTCCTTTCGGAACAGCGGGCTTCGAACTTACTTCAGCACCGAACTACGGTCATCGAGCTACCGCGATATCACGCGTACTCGGCCAGCGCGGAACGCATCTTCTTCATCGCGCTCGCTTCGATCTGACGGATACGCTCAGCCGATACGCCGAATTCGTCCGCCAATTCGTGAAGCGTCATCCCGCCCGAGCCGTCGTCCTGCACTTCGAGCCAGCGCGCTTCGACGATACGGCGGCTACGCGCATCCAGCGATTCCAGCGCGGAAGCCAGACCGTCGCTTTGCAACTTGTCGAACTGACGCGCGGCGATGACATTCGTCGGCTCGCTATGCGAGTCAGCCAGATAGGCGATCGGCGCATAGGCCTCCTCGCCATCTTCGACTTGGCCTTCGAGCGCGATATCTCCGCCCGACAGACGCGTTTCCATCTCGGCGACTTCCTCGCGCTTCACGTTCAACTGGCTTGCCAGACCTTCGATTTCCTCCGGTGTGAACGCCGAAGTGCCGGTCTTGTGGCTGCGCAGGTTGAAGAACAGCTTGCGTTGCGCCTTGGTCGTCGCGACCTTCACCATGCGCCAGTTGCGCAGGATGTACTCGTGAATCTCCGCCTTGATCCAGTGCATGGCGTACGACACGAGGCGTACGTTTTGTTCGGGATCGAAGCGCTTGACGGCCTTCATCAGACCGATATTGCCTTCTTGGATCAGGTCCGCGTGCGGCAGACCATAACCCAGGTAATTCCGGGCGATGGACACGACAAGGCGCAGGTGCGAAAGCACCAGTTGCCGCGCCGCATTCAGGTTGCCCTGTTCGCGAAACTCGGTGGCGTACTGACGCTCCTCTGCTTGCGAAAGCATTGGAATGCGGTTCACCGCTTGTATGTATGAATCGATGTTGCCGATCTGGCCGGTCAACATGGACGATTGTGCGTACGTCAGCGCGCCTGCCGAAGTTGCCTTGGCAGGTGCCGAGCTAAGAACATTCGGAAGGGTCATCGCATTGGACACGCTCATAAGCTCCTTATCAACAAATGCCTGTTGCCGCAAAGGCGCGGCAAGTCAGACATGATATTAGCACTCCGCTTCAACGAGTGCTAAGTGTTAGAGGGGAAACGAATGTGAGAGTTCCCACAAAGCTATCAACTTTGTGGATTCATAGCCGAGCACTGTATTCGAATCGTACCATTATTACCGATTCGTCACGTGCGATAGAATTAGTTACCTTACTTTGACGTAAGGAAGACAGGATATTCAAGCAAATAGGCTAATGGCAATCATTCGTGCAATTATGAGACGATGAATCTACAATGCGCGAAGCCCGCTTGGCGGCTCGACTCGTCAATCCCACAGATGGGGTGTCCATGCAGAAAAATAAAGGCCCTTGGCGTCATCTGTTGTCCCATGGCGCAATTGCCCTGTTGCTAGGAGTCACGTCGGCGGCAGCGCATGCCGACCGCTTTGGTTTGCAAATCGCGGGCGGCGTGGCCGATCGCGACATCAAAAAGGCGGATCTCGGCTTCGTATGGGACCCGAATCTGACCTGGTGGGAAATCGGCGGCTTCCACTTCACCTTGCTCGGCGAAGGTCACGTCGCCTACTGGCACTCGCAGGAAAGCAACGCAGTGCACCCGAACATCTGGGAATTCGGTGTGACGCCGGTTCTGCGCTTCGTGAAGAGTTCGGGATATATCCGGCCGTTTATTGAAGCGGGCGTCGGCGTGCGGCTTCTGTCGCATACGCGAATCACGACGGATTTCACGGTGTCGTCCGCGTTCCAGTTCGCGGATATGGTCGGCGTCGGTGCGATCTTCGGCGAGAAGCAGAACTATCAGGCGGGCTTCCGGTTTCAGCATCTGTCGAACGCCAGTATCAAAGAGCCGAATCCTGGTATAAATTTCAGCCAGCTATATCTGCAATACAACTTCTGACGGGGCGCCGGCGCATCGGTTTCTCGACACAAGGGGAACCGACAGATGCCGGCAAAATCCATGGAGGCCATTCGAGGCCTCCAGCGCGATCGCTTCCGGGCGATGGTCGACAGCGACGGCCCGGCTCTGGATGCGCTTCTGGCCGAGAACGTCAGCTACGTTCACACGAACGGCAAGCGCGAGACGAAGCGCCAGTTCATCGACGCGATCACCGCTGGTCGACGCCGCTATCGGCAGATCGAGATCCAGTCGCAGGACGTGATCGTCGCCGGCAAGGACACGTGCCTGGTCTCGGGACGGGCGCTGATCGAGATGGAATCGAAAAACGGCGCGCTGCTGTTTCCCATTGCCTACACCGCGGTTCACGTTCAGACCGACGGACAATGGCTGCTGCTAGCCTTGCAGGCGACGCGCGTGGCGCTGGAGTAGCCGCCGCGCGCGACGTCGAGGCATCAAGCCTCGACCGCTTCGTCCTGCCGCTCTGCCTGACGGCCCAATGGTTTCGACCGATTCACCGCACTGACGACCGCATCCACGACAGCCAACGCCGGATTCGCGTGCACCGCGACGCCAAAGCGCAACGGCTCGTCGCCGACGCGGCAGCCTACGAAGACGGCCGTATCGCCGCTCGCCGTTACCGCCGTTTCGAACCAGCTCACGTTTGCCGATACATCGAAACACGCCGCCACGGCTTGCGCGTAGACATCGCCGCTCGTCGCGCCTGATGCCGGCGGCAACGCGACGTTGCGCCCGAACACGGAGAGCGTCGCCGCATCGACGCGCGCGACCACGCCGCCCGCGTCGAAATATTCCTGCTTGAAGAGTGTGCAGATTGCGTCACCGGTGACTTCCTCGCCTGAGGTGTCCGCGAGTCTTTGCACGGCGTGGCTGAACTCGATCTGCACGCGGCGCGGCGGCGTGAAGCCGAGCCCGCGTTCGAGCAGATAAGTCGCGCCACCCTTGCCGGACTGGCTGTTCACGCGGATCACGGCGTCGTAGCTGCGGCCGAGATCGGCGGGATCGACCGGCAAATACGGCACTTCCCAGACCGTGCCCGGCTGACGCTGCGCAAAACCCTTGCGGATGGCGTCCTGATGCGAGCCCGAAAACGCCGTAAAAACGAGATCGCCCGCATACGGATGACGCGGATGCACCGGCAACTGATTGCAGCGCTCGACGACGCGACGCACCGAGTCGATATCGGAGAAATCGAGGCCCGGATCGACGCCCTGCGTGTAGAGATTGAGCGCAAGCGTGACGAGATCGACGTTGCCCGTGCGCTCGCCGTTGCCGAAAAGACAACCTTCGACGCGTTCCGCGCCCGCGAGCACCGCGAGCTCCGCGGCCGCGACCGCCGTCCCGCGATCGTTATGCGGATGCACCGAAAGCACGATGCTGTCGCGATAACCGAGATTGCGGTCCATCCATTCGACCTGATCGGCGAATACGTTCGGCGTCGCGGCTTCCACCGTGGCCGGCAAATTGACGATCATCTTGTGATCGGGCGTCGGACGCCACATTTGCGCGACGGCGTCGCAGACTTCACGCGCGAACGGCAACTCCGTCATGCTGAAGGTCTCGGGCGAGTACTGGTAGGTCCAGCGCGTCTGCGGCCGTGCATCGGCGCATTCCTTGATGATGCGCGTGCCTTCCACCGCCAGCGCCTTAACTTCTTCCTGCGACTGATTGAACACGATGCGCCGGAACGATGGCGCGATCGCGTTGTACAAGTGCACGATCACCTTGCTCGCGCCCTCCGCTGCCTCGAACGTGCGCTCGATCAATTCGCGGCGCGATTGCACCAGCACTTCGATCGTCACGTCGTCCGGGATGCGCTTCTCGTCGATCAGCTTGCGCACGAAATCGAAATCCGTCTGCGATGCCGACGGAAACCCCACCTCGATTTCCTTGAAGCCCGTTGCCACCAGCATCTCGAAGAATTCGAGCTTTGCGGCGATGCTCATCGGCTCGATGAGCGACTGGTTGCCGTCGCGCAGATCGGTGCTCATCCAGATGGGCGCTTTTTCGATCGTGCGGTTCGGCCAGCGGCGGCCATTCAGGCGGACTTGCGGAAACGGGCGGTATTTCTCGGCGGGGTTCGGCATCATGATCGTCGATCTCTCTTCGGACAGTTTGCGTAGCGTCTGCAAGAGATGCCTTCACCGGCGGCTGGCCGGCAATGGCGCGATGCACGTGAGACAGCGCCTGGCGAGCGTACACGTTGCGTCCCGGCGATGGTGACGCCTGCGACCAACGTGAACGTGCGCGAAGCAGCGTGCATTTGACCCTCGCGTTTTCAGTTCGCAGGATGAGCGAGCCGAAAAGCTGACGACTACAAGTGGTAAGGAAGGAACTACGAGAACTACTGGCAGGACCGCGCGCCTTGACGACGCGAGGCGCTACGCCTGGCGATTTACGCTAGACGTAGCGATAGGGGCCGCGCTAGGCGGCCCGAAATAATTCGGAGGGAGGAAGACTGGGTGAGACGCATATTTGCACTCTAAACCACTGCTTAAGATCGTGTCAAATACGTGCTGAATCTTTTTGCAATCGGCACAAGCCGAATCCGGGGCACTCAGACCGGCTTTCGAACGATCCCGGCGATGACTTCCACCTGACGCGCGATGGCGGGCGGCACGGGCACGTCGCCGCGCATCACGCTTTCGATCCAGCGCGCGGTGATCGCGGCATCGAGCGACTCGGGCAAATCGATGGGCGGCGCATCCGGTTGCGAATGTTCGGGCGAAATCAGCGTTTCCGCGTGGCCGTCGTGGAACCAGTCGACCTGGACTTGCCGGCGCGTGTCTGCCACCGCTTCGCCTTCCGTGCCGCGCGCGAGCAGCGCACCACCGGCAGCGGCGTCCGGATGCTCGGTGAAAAGCCCGGTCAGGCTTTCGCGATATTCCGGATGCGTGTAGTTCACGAGCCGCAAGCCCGGATCGGCGAACGGCTGAAGAATCTTCACGAGCGTATGCGTCGAATTGCGCACGCCCATCACGCGGCGCAGTTTCAAAAGCCGCGCGAGCTTCGGCGCGAGCGAGGCGATCGGCGCGAACGCGAGCCGGCGGGACGCGAGACTATCCTCGATTTCGTCGCGGGAAGCTGCGTGCGGAATGCCGAGTTCGCCGAAAATCGCGGCGCTCGTCACGCGGCCGGGATCGTCGACGACACCGTGCACCAGCACCGGCACGCCTTCGCGCGCGAGCAAAAGCGACAGGAGCGGCGTGAGATTGGGCTGCTTGCGCGCGCCGTTGTAGCTTGGAATCGACACGGGCCGCGCATGCTCGCGGCCTTCCTGCACGTGCAGCGGCTCGAACGAGCGATGCGCGGCGGCAAGCATAGCGGCGAGTTCGGCCGATGTCTCGCCCTTCACGCGATAAGCGAGCAGCACGGCGCCGAGTTCGATATCGGACACGCGGCCGTCGAGCATGGCTTCGTAGAGCGCGTAGGTGTCGTCGCGGGACAATGCGCGCGCGCCGTTCGGCCCGCGGCCGATTTCCTTGATGTAGCGTGCGCAGGCAAAGTGGTTGGCGGGGGTTTCTGTCTCTGTCATTGGCGGCTTGCGCGGGCCGCAGGCTCGATGTTCAAGTTCGTGAGCGATGCGGCACGCGAGTTCGAAGGAGCGGGATAGACCTTCAGTATCGCATTTAAGCGATGCTGGCAAGTTGCCAACGCCGAATCCGTTCGCGCCGGTAAGCCCGCTGTCGGCTCGGCGAAAGCACGCGAATGCCCGCGAAAGCCCGCCAGGCAAGCGCCGCCACGATTCGGCCTCGCGCGTTACACTCGCTCTCTCGCCCCGCGTTCCCACCGAACGAGGCGGCAACCCAGAAAACAGCAAAAGGAGAGCGGAATGAGTTACGTGTTTCCTCCGGCGCCCGCAGCGGCGGTGCCAGTCGACGGTTCGAGCGAGCAATTCCCGGTGCGCCGCATTTACTGCGTCGGCCGCAATTACGAAGCGCACGCGCGTGAAATGGGCCACGATCCCGACCGCGAACCGCCGTTCTTCTTCAGCAAGCCTGCCGATGCCGTGCTGTATGTCGCGCCGGGAGCCACGGGCGAGTTTCCGTATCCGTCGCAGACGAAAAACCTGCACTTCGAGATGGAACTCGTCGCCGCTATCGGCAAGCAGGGCAAGGACATTCCCGCCGACGAGGCGCTCGATTACGTCTACGGTTACGCGCTCGGCCTCGACATGACGCGTCGCGACTTGCAAGCCGAAGCGAAGAAAATGGGTCGCCCGTGGGATACCGCGAAGGGTTTCGACCGCTCCGCGCCCATCGGTCCGATTCATCCGGTATCGAAAGTCGGGCATCTGGAAAAAAGCGCGATCTGGCTGACCGTCAACGGCGAGGAAAAGCAGCGCTCCGACATCTCGCAGCTGATCTGGTCGGTCGGCGAGACGGTGGCTTACCTTTCCACGCTTTTCGAACTCTTCCCTGGCGATCTCATTTTCACCGGCACGCCCGAAGGCGTCGGCGCGGTGGTGAAGGGCGATCTGCTCAAGGGCGGCGTGGAAGGTATCGGCGATTTCTCCGTGCGCGTGGTTTGAGGCTCGCCCGTGAAGCTCTATAGCTACTTTCGCAGCTCGGCGGCGTATCGGGTGCGTATCGCGTTGAATCTGAAGGGGCTCGGCTACGAGTACGAGGGCGTTCATCTGCTGCGCGAAGGCGGTCAGCAACTGAAGCCCGAATACCGCGCGCTCAATCCGGACGGCATCGTGCCGACGCTCGTCGATGGCGCTGACGTGCTCACGCAGTCGCTCGCGATCATCGAGTATCTGGAGGAGACGCATCCGCAGCCGCCGCTGTTGCCCGAGCGCCCGGTGGATCGCGCGTTCGTGCGTTCGGTCGCGCTGCAGGTCGCGTGCGAGATTCATCCGCTCGACAATCTGCGCGTGCTCAAATACCTCAAGCACGAAGTGAAGACGCCTGATGACGTGAAGGACGCCTGGTACCGGCACTGGGTGGAGGCGGGGTTCGAATCGCTTGAGAAGCGGCTGGCGCGCGACGAGCGCGTCGGCGCGCTCACTTTCGGCGATACCCCGACCGTCGCCGATTTGTGCATCGTGCCGCAGGTGTTCAATGCGCGACGCTTCGGTATCGATCTGAATGCGTATCCGACGATCACGCGCATTGCCGATTACGCCGGCCAGATCGACGCGTTCGCGCGCGCCGCGCCTGGCCAGCAACCGGACGCCGAATGACGGCAGTGATTCCGGCGGGTGCGCTGTCGAGTTATCTGTCGGGCGCGGGTTTGGGCGCGAGTCTGATCGTCGCGATCGGCGCGCAGAACGCGTTCGTGTTGCGGCAGGGTCTGAAACGCCAGCACGTGGGGATCGTCGTGGCGATCTGCGCGGCTATCGACGTCATGTTGATCGGGCTTGGCATTGGCGGAATGGGCGCGCTGATCGAGCGTGCACCGGTTCTACTCGACGTGATCCGCTGGGCGGGCGCGGCTTTCGTCTTTCTCTACGGCGTGCGGGCGTTTCTCGCGGCGTGGCGCGGGCCGGGACATTTGAATGCCTCGGAGCGCGATTCGCAGACGGCGGCTGGCGCGGCGGCAACGGTTTTTGCGTTGTCACTGCTCAATCCGCATGTTTATCTGGATACCGTGGTGCTGCTGGGCGGAATCGGGGCGCGCTATGCGTGGCCGGGAAACGCGTGGTTCGCGGCGGGCGCGATGTGTTCGTCGGTCGTCTGGTTCACGGCGCTGGGGTACGGCGCGCGGTTGCTAAAACCGTGGTTCGAGAAAGACGTGTCGTGGCGCGTGCTGGATGTGATCGTCGGCTGCGTGATGTGGTGGATTGCGGGGACGTTGGTGGTGGCGCGGTGAAGAGTCCAGCGCGCCATGAAGCAAGCCGACGCTAGAAGCGGCGTCCTTTGTCTATCCATTCCTGTGTCTTGATCATCGGGAGACGATATCTTGCACAGTTGAACGCTTCGAGGTGCTCGAGTTCTGTCCTGAGCATTCCGTTGAAAGCGGCCATATCGGTTTCGGATAAGCCTGCGCCTTCGACTGCCTGATTCAAGGTAGAACCGAAAAACACGATCTGTCGAATCGCTTCACCAAGCTGCTCACGATAGCGGGCTCTCAACGGGTCTGGGCCGCCCATGGACTCGACGATGACCTGATATTTATCGATCGAGCGGCGGTAGGTCCACTCGAACAAATCGATTGCCAAAGTGACGTCGAGTCGCTCGTAGACGCCTATCATCGCCAGCGCGTAATCGCTTTGCTCGACGTCGAGGAAGGACAGGGGTGCGCAATTCGACAACATGAGCGGCATGTTTGCGCTCAGGCGACTAGTGCGCTTGTTCCCGTCGACGAAAGGCTGCAGATACGCGAGATTCACCCAAACGAAAAACGCTGCTTCCACAGGATTATGGATTCGAGTCGCTTTATCGATGATTTGCAAAAGCATCTCTTCGAGCAGCTTCGGCACCTGACTGGGCATGTACACCGACCCATGAATGCTAACGATCTTGCTTCGGATAGCACCGAGATCGGCTGCATCCGGCAGAAGATCGCGCATGAGCAGACTCTGCAAATTTCGAACGACAGGCACCGTCATGCCTTCGGTGGGAACCGCATCGACCATGAATTCGATCGCTTCCTTGTGATTCAAAAGCATGGTCGCGTCGCGGTCATCGGTTTCCGTTCGTCCCCTTTCGAACAGTTCTCGCGTATCTAGCAGGGTCTTCTGATTGCCTTCGAGTCGCGATGACGACCATGACAAGTCGATGAGCAGTTGTTCCAAAACTTTTCGCGCATATGTTCCGGCAGGCTGTTGATCCTGCGACTTGCCTTTTGAATACAGATCTTCGGCTAGAGCGGCGGGCAATAGACCGCCGAAATTCGGTCGATAAGCATCGACAAATGAGCGTTGATAAGAGACAGGTTGTCGCATTCCCAGCGGAGCCGACAGCGCGGCAATCAGTTTCCGCGCTTCGTCATCCAACGCACGATAGCGTGTACCGGCAGGCCCGCGGAGCTCCTCTTGCACCTCGACCAACGACGAAGAATTGGTCGTTCGATAGATGGTCGACCTTCCCGCGCCTTGTCGCTCCAGTGAGCCTTGCGCGACCAGCCGGGCCAGAGCGCGGTTGACTGTCGGTCTGGACCACGGCCCGATGCTTGCCTCGATGACGCCAGCAGATACACCGGGATCACCCGCCTCGATGCGTTGCGCTACGCACTGGACGATGGCTAGAAGAAGGGACTGGTCGATCATAAAGGCGCCGATGATAAGAATAGCTTAATCTTATCATCGGCCTGATAAGATTGATAAGATTAACGCCGATCTTATCGAATCTCATCAGCGCCCCACCTCACCCCAACAACGCGTCCGCGAACTCTTCCGCGTTGAACGGCTGCAAATCCTCGACTTTTTCTCCAACGCCGATGAAATACACCGGAATCGGCCGCTGACGCGCGATAGCCGCGAGAATGCCGCCTTTCGCCGTGCCGTCCAGCTTGGTCACGATAAGACCCGTCAAGCCGAGCGCGTCGTCGAAAGCCTTCACTTGCGCGAGAGCGTTCTGTCCCGTGTTGGCATCGATCACGAGCAGCACTTCGTGGGGCGCGTCGGGCATCGCCTTGGCGATCACGCGGCGCACCTTGCGCAGTTCTTCCATCAAATGCAACTGCGTCGGCAGGCGGCCGGCGGTGTCGGCCATCATCACGTCGATCTTGCGCGCGCGGGCAGCGCCCACGGCGTCGAAGATGACGGCGGCCGCGTCGCCGCTATCCTGCGCGATCACCATCACGTTGTTGCGCTCGCCCCAGACCGTGAGTTGTTCGCGCGCGGCGGCGCGGAACGTGTCCCCGGCGGCGAGCAGCACCGACTGATTGAAATGCTGCAGATGCTTCGCCAGCTTGCCGATGCTCGTCGTCTTGCCGACGCCGTTTACACCCGCGATCATCATCACGAGCGGTTGGGCGCGGCCGAGCATCAGCGACTTTTCGAGCGGACGCAGCAAGTCGATCAAGAGCACGCGCAGTGCGGCCTTCACTTGCGTGGCGTCCGTCAAACGCTCGGCGCGCACTTTTTCGCGCAAGGATTCAAGCAGATATTCGGTGGCATCGACGCCCGCGTCGGACATCAGAAGCGCGGTTTCGAGCTCCTCGTAGAGATCTTCGTCGATCTTCGCGCCGACGAAGATTCCCGTGAGGCTCGTGCTCGTCTTCGATAACCCATTGCGCAGACGCGCGAGCCAGGACTTGCGCGCGGCGGGATCGGGCTCGGGCGGCGGCATGATTTCCTCGCTCGCCCGATCGGTCTCGGGCGCGCGCAGCCATTGAGATTCGGTGCGGCCTTGCCAGTATTGCGTAGGCTCGGCGGCCGAAGGCGCCGGTGCTCGATGTGATGAAGTGTTTGCAGCTTCAGCCTGATGCGGCTTCGCGTTGCCGCCATGAACATGCTCGTCAGACGCCGCCGCGTCGCCGCGAATAGCTTGCGTGTTCGAGGCCGCCGCATCTTCACCATGAACATGCTCGCCCGACGCCTCGTCCTCTAATGCAACCGAGGAACCGTCGTCGTCCGCTTCGAGGTTGTCCTCTTCCGGCGTGTCGAGCGGCTCGTCAGCCGGCTTTTTGAATCGTTTGAAGAAGCTGAACATGGTATGTGAGGAGAGCGCGCGTGCTTGCCGGTTCGCGTCTGCGCGCCGATGCGCTCGCGTGTGCGCGGCTCGCGCTGAGATGTGTAAGCCGCGTATTTTATCAGGCGCGGCCCGACGCGCCTGTGCGCCTCCCGGCACGACGCCGCGCTGTGGTAACGTGGGCGCTCACGGCCCGCGCCAGTCGCCGGGAACAGTCAAAACGCCCATCGGCCGGGCCGCGCGCCAGTCTCACTCAATCTCTTTTATGTCCCGTTCGTCCGACACTCGTCCGCATATTCCGGCCCGTTCCTCGGCCTCTTCGAGCCGCGCGTCATCCCGCAGCGGCAAGCCGCACACCATTCGCATCATCGGCGGAAACTGGAAGCGCACGCCGCTGCCCGTCCTCGATCTCGACGGTCTGAGGCCCACGCCCGACCGTGTTCGCGAAACGCTCTTCAACTGGCTAGGCCAGGACCTGGATGGCCAGCGCTGTCTCGACCTGTTCGCCGGCAGCGGCGCGCTCGGTTTCGAAGCCGCGTCGCGCGGCGCGGCACGCGTGCTCATGGTCGAGCGTAGCGGCCGCGCGGTCGCGCAACTCAAAGCGAATCAGGCGCGGCTGGATGCGCGCAACATCGAGATCGCCGAAGCCGACGCGCTGCGTCTGGCTCGCAGTCTCGCGCCAGGCTCGTTCGATGTCGTGTTCCTCGATCCCCCTTTCGGCGATCAGGCTTTGCTCTTGCGCGCGCTTGAGATCGCCGCACCGCTCGTCGCCGCGGATGGCGCGCTCTATGTCGAATGCGGCGATCCGCTGGAACCGTCGAGCATCGACGCTCTGGCGGGCTGGGAAATCACGCGCGAGGGGAAAGCGGGCATGGTTCGCTATCATTTGCTGCGCCGCCAAAATGATGAATAATGCGCGTTCCCCGATCTGGCGCGCCCGGCGCGTTCGGACGGGGGCGGGGAAAATGGGCCATCGCTGTCACGCGGTCCAAGGTAAATAAAAGAGGAGAAAGCTCATGGTTGTCGCCGTGTACCCGGGAACGTTCGACCCGCTGACGCGCGGGCATGAAGACATCGTCCGGCGCGCATCGAGCATTTTCGATACGCTGGTAGTCGGCGTGGCCGACAGTCGCGCGAAAAAGCCGTTTTTTTCGCTGCAGGAACGGCTGGATATCGCCCACGACGTGCTCGGGCATTATCCGAACGTCCAGGTAAGCAGTTTCACCGGGCTACTAAAAGATTTCGTGCGCAAGAACAACGCGCGCGTGATCGTGAGGGGCCTGCGCGCCGTATCGGATTTCGAGTACGAGTTTCAGATGGCCGGCATGAATCGCTATCTTTTGCCCGACGTCGAAACCATGTTCATGACGCCGTCGGACCAGTACCAGTTCATTTCGGGCACCATCGTGCGCGAGATCGCCCAGCTTGGCGGCGATGTGAGCAAGTTCGTGTTTCCATCGGTGGAGAAGCGGCTGACCGACAAGGTCGGCGTGGCCGCCCAGAAAGATCCTTCGGCGCCTTGAGCGCCGGGTCCGCGTATCAGCGCTCGCGCGATGCGCGGACTCCATGCCGGAACATCGCCGGCGCAAGAGAGTGAAGCATCATGTCTTTGATCATTACCGACGAGTGCATCAACTGCGACGTGTGCGAGCCCGAGTGCCCGAACGACGCCATTTCGATGGGTACGGAGATCTACGTGATCGATCCGAACAAGTGCACGGAATGCGTGGGCCACTTCGATGAGCCGCAGTGTCAACAGGTGTGCCCCGTCGAATGCATTCCGCGCGACCCGGCGCACGTCGAGTCGCCGGAGCAGTTGATGGACAAATACCGCGCGTTGATGGCGGCGAAAGGCGAGTAACCGCCTTATCTCTGTTCTTACGCGCTGGCGAGTTCGGTCAGTGCAGCGACGAGCGCATCGCATTCGTCTGGCGTGCCGACCGTTATCCGCAAATGCTGGTCGATGCGCGGCAGCTTGAAATGCCGCACGAAGATTTCCTTCGTTCGAAGCGCGGTGGCGAGCGCGAGCGCGTCGTGCGCGGGGTGTTTCGCGAAGACGAAATTCGCCGCCGACGGCACCACTTCAAATCCCAGCGCGCTCAATTGCGCTGTCAACTTGTCGCGACTCGCGACGACTTTGCCGCAACTCTCCTCGAACCACGCGCGGTCTTCATACGAAGCGAGCGCCGCTACTTGCGCGAGCCGGTCGAGCGGATACGAGTTGAAGCTGTCCTTCACGCGCGTTAGCGCTTCGATCAGGCTTGCATCGCCGAATGCGAAACCCACGCGCATGCCCGCAAGCGAACGCGCCTTCGAAGTCGTGTGCACGACGAGCAGATTGGGATACGCATCGACCAGATTCACGGCCGATTCCGCGCCGAAATCCACGTACGCTTCGTCGATGATGACTGGCGCATCCGGATTCGCCTTCAGCAGCACCTCGATTTCGGAGAGCGGCAGGGCGCGGCCCGTCGGCGCATTCGGATTCGGCAACAGCACGCCGCCGCCTGGCGCGCGGTAATCGTCGGTATCGATACCGAAATCCGCGTTCAGCGGGATCGCCTCGTATTCCACACCGTACAACTGGGCATAAACCGGATAGAAGCTGTACGTGATGTCGGGAAAACGAATCGGCCTGTCGTGTTTCAAGAGCGCCTGAAACGCGTGCGCGAGCACTTCGTCCGAACCGTTCCCCGCGAACACCTGCTCCACGCGCAAACCGTGATGCTTCGCCACCGCCTCACGCAACGCGCGCGCGGTCGGATCTGGGTACTTGCGCAGCGACGCGCCGTCCTTGCCGAGTTCGCGCGTAATCGCCTCGACCACGCGCGGCGACGGCGGATACGGATTCTCGTTGGTGTTGAGCTTGATGGGATGTGCCAGCGCGGGCTGTTCGCCCGGCACATAAGGCGTCAGTCGATGGACGATATCGCTCCAGAAACGGCTCACGGTCTGCTCCAGTGGAAGTCAGGGATTGCGATGCAGGTTCATCATCGCGCGTTCGTTTTCGCCCGCGACGACGAAGGGCATGACGGCGAGCGCGCGCTCGATCGACTGATCGATCACGTCCTGCTCTTCGCGGCGCGGCGGCTTCAGCACGAAATTGGCGACGTCCGGCTTCGCGCCCGCACGCGCGCCTTCGGGAATCAGATCACGCGGATGCCCGATGCCAATGCGCAGCCGCCAATATTGCTGCGACGACAGATGTGCGGAAATATCCTTGAGCCCGTTGTGGCCTCCGCTGCCGCCGCCGAGCTTCATCTTGACGGTGCCGGGCGGAAGATCGAGTTCGTCGTGTGCGACGAGAATCTCATCGGGAAGAATCTTGAAGAACTGCGCGACCGCAACCACCGATTGTCCCGAGCGGTTCATGAACGTCTGCGGTTCCAGCAAATGGATTTCATGCCCGTTCAGACGTCCGCGGCCATAGTGACCGTGAAAGCGGCGCTCGTCGCGCAGACTCGCGCCGGCGTCGCGCGCCAATTGGTCGACTAGCCAGAAGCCCGCGTTATGGCGCGTCGCGGTGTATTCGGCGCCCGGATTTCCCAGGCCAACGATCAGCTTGATCATGTCGAATCATCGCAGGCTAAGAAGCCTGCTCGTATCGTTTGGTGTTGATGCGAAAAAAAACCCGCCGAGGCTTGCGCGCCGGCGGGTCACGTCGACCGTCCTTGCGAACGGATCGAGAGGATAGCGATACTTCGCTAGCTGATGCGTTTTACTCAGCAGCCGGCGTTTCACCCGTGGCTTCGTCCGTCGAATCCGACACGACAGCAGCCGGAATGGTCGCCGATGCAACCACCGGGTTTTCCGCTTCGATCGCGATCGTCAGGCTCACGCCCTTCGGCAGCGGGATGTCCTTTGCGTGCATCGTCTGGCCGGCTTCGATGGTCGCCAGATCGATTTCCAGGAACTCGGGCAGGTCTGCCGGCAGGCATTCCACTTCCAGTTCCGTCACGACGTGCGAGATCACCGCGCCCGCGAGCTTCACGGCCGGGTTGGTCTCTTGATTCATGAAGTGCAACGGCACCTTGGTGTGCAGCTTCTTGTTCGCGTCGACACGCTGGAAATCCACGTGCAGCACCAGTTGCTTGAACGGGTGATATTGCACGTCGCGCAGCAGAACTTGTTGCGAACCGCCAGCGACTTCCAGTTCCAAAATCGACGAATGGAACACTTCCTTCTTCAGCGCGTGCCACAGGGCGTTGTGGTCCAGTTCGACCAGTTGAACGTCCTTGTCCGCACCGTACACAATAGCCGGGGTCTTGCCCGAATTGCGCAGGCGGCGGCTCGCACCCGTACCTTGCTTGCTACGCTCGAAAGCGACGACTTTCATTTGAAACTCCTATATCTGCCCGCGACCAGGCAGTGAAAATCGGGATCAACGAAAATGCGCTGATCCCACAACAACGGCAAGAACCTTCGTTCGTTCCTGCCGATCATGCAAAAACGCGAAGCTCGTGCTCCGCGTTCCTTGCTAATTCTTGCTCAACCTTCTGCGAAAAGCGACATGACCGAGTCGCCGCGCCGAATTCGGGAGAACGTCTCGGCGAGCAGACCCGCGCTCGACAGCGGACGAATCTTCGGGCACGCGAGCGACTCCGCCGACAACGGAATGGTGTCCGTCACCACGAGTTCGTCCAATTGCGACGCCGCGATACGCTCCGCCGCGCCACCCGACAGCACCGGATGCGTGGCATATGCGAAAACCTGCGTCGCGCCGCGATCTTTCAGCACTTGCGCTGCCTTGCAGAGCGTGCCGGCGGTGTCGACCATGTCGTCCATGATAACGCAGGTACGGCCTTCCACTTCGCCGATCACGTTCATCACTTCGGCGACATTCGCTTTCGGACGACGCTTGTCGATGATCGCGAGATCCGTATTCAACTGCTTGGCGAGTGCACGTGCGCGCACCACGCCGCCGACGTCCGGCGATACAACCAGCAGATGATCGTGATTTTGCTTACGCAGATCGCCGAGCAAAACGGGCGTGGCGTAAATGTTGTCGACGGGGATGTCGAAGAAACCTTGAATCTGGTCGGCGTGAAGGTCCATGGTGATCACGCGATCGACGCCGGCAATTTCCAGCATGTTCGCGACGACCTTCGCCGAGATGGCCACTCGCGCGGAACGCGGACGGCGGTCCTGACGCGCATAGCCGAAGTAGGGGATGGCTGCGGTGATCCGGCCTGCTGATGCGCGCTTGAGCGCATCGACCATGATCATGAGTTCCATCAGGGTGTCGTTCGTCGGTGCGCAGGTAGACTGCAGAACGAATACGTCTTTACCTCGAACGTTTTCCTGAATCTCGACCATGATTTCGCCGTCGGAGAAACGGCTGACCATCGCTTTACCGAGAGGAATTCCAAGGATCTTGACGACTTCCTGTGCAAGCGCGGGATTTGCGTTGCCAGTAAATACCATCAGGCCGTCACTGCTCATCGTGCACCTGTCTGCGGCTGGAGGCGAGAGGAAAAACGCGAGAAAAGGAATGGCAGGGGAGGAAGGACTCGAACCCTCGCATGCCGGAATCAAAATCCGGTGCCTTGACCAACTTGGCGACTCCCCTACACAACTTTGAGTCTCGCCGGGAAGTGTAGGACATACCCGGCAAAACGAAACCTATGACGCGAAAGCAAAGAGAGGATGACGTTCCAGACTGCTTGCCACCACGCTCTTCCAGCTTGCCGGGAGTTTGGCTTGCGCCATCTCTGCTTCGGCTCGGCTCGGGAAAGCGGCGAACACGCTTGCTCCAGATCCGGTCATTCGCGCGGGTGCGAGATTGGAAAACCACTCGAGCACCTGTGCAACTTCCGCGTACTTTCTTGCGACTACAGCCTGCATGTCATTTCGACCGAAGCTGTCTGGCCAGTTAGTGTCTGACTTTTGCGCTGCAAGAAAGTCCGTCATTGTGGCGACCTTCGTATCCCTTGTCAAGGCCTTTTCCGAAAAAATCGCCGCGGTCGGGACGTGAACTGAAGGAGTAACTACCAGGAAAAAACGCTTGGGCAGAACGACTGTCTGCAGCGCTTCGCCAACACCTTCTGCAAAAGCATTTTGCCCGAAGACAAAAAACGGCACGTCCGCGCCGAGTTGCAGGGCGAGATTCTGCAGAATCTCACGCGAAAGATCAACACCCCAGAGACGATTCAACGCTAAAAGAGTCGTTGCCGCGTCGGAACTTCCTCCGCCCAGCCCCGCGCCCATCGGCAGACGCTTGTCGATCTCGATCTCGACGCCAAAACGACTGCCGGTGTGCTTCTGCAGCAGGCGCGCCGCGCGCACGACGAGATCGTCCGCTTCGGGTACGCCCGGCACGAGCGTCTTGCGCGTAACGATGCCGTCATCGCGTCGCTTGAAGTGCAGCATGTCGCCCCAGTCGAGCAACTGGAAGACAGTCTGCAGCGAGTGATAGCCATCCGGACGACGGCCCGTGATGTGCAGAAAGAGGTTCAGCTTGGCGGGCGCGAGGCAGTTGCGAAGCGAGTCGTGAGTCGATGACATTTCTGATGCGAAGGCGTTATTGATCGAGCACCAGCTTGATATCGAGCGGCGGTTCCGAGCGGACCAGGTTCACGCGCTTGACGCCCGTCGCGGGCGCGTCGGCATAGGCGAGATAGTCGATGGTCCAGCCGTCCTGTCTGATCTCTTTGGGGCGGCCGTTGTTGGCTTCGGGATCGAGCGTGGTCTGCGCGCGCGAGGTTGGCGCCGCGGACGGCTGCAGCCAGTAGCGCAAGCCCTCGACCGGCAGCGCGAAGCCAAGCGTGTTCTGCATCAGCTCCGACACGTTCTCGGCGTTCACTGGCGGCCGGTTCGGCAGTTCGAGCGTCGCGAGCGACGGCGACGAAGTGACGATCGCCATGGTCTGGCCGAGCGGGTTGCGCAACTGGAGCGTCACGGTGTCCCCGGTTTCCTGCCAGTCGAAGTTGCCGTAGGCGTTGCGCGTCGTGCCGTTCTGGTCGTTGTACTGCACGGCGAAGCGTCCGTGATACGCGCGGCTCGTCTGCGTGGTGAGCGAAGTCGTCTTATCCGATGTGGTCGGCAAACGCGGCTGCAATGCGCAACCGGCAAGCATCAACACGGTCGCGGCCGTGAAACCGAGCGCGCCTTTGCGCATGAAACCGCGCGACGCGCCGGCAATGAAATCGAAAGCCATCAAAGATCGTTTACCTGAAGTCGTTTGAGCGTTTTGACGAGCGTGTCGTTGTCGGGTTCGAGCTTCTGCGCCTGACGCCACGTGGCGCGCGCCTGATCCTGCTCCCCGGACTTCCACTGCACCTCGCCGAGATGCGCGCCGATCTCCGCGTTCGGCTGAATCTTGTAGGCGTCCGAGAGAATTTTTTCGGCTTCGGCCGCGTTGCCCTGGCGAAAGCGCGCCCAGCCGAGGCTGTCCATGATGAAGGCGTCGTTCGGCGCGAGCGACACCGCCTTCTCGATCAGCTTCACCGCTTCGTCGACGCGCTGGTTGCGATCCACGAGCGAGTAGCCGAGCGCGTTATATGCCTGCGGATTGCTCGGGTCCACGCGCATGAGCTTGCGCAACTGCGTTTCCATTACGTCGTAGTGACCGTTCTTTTCGGCGGCCATGGCGTAGTCGTAGGCGAGATCCGGATCGTCCGGGAACGCGGCCACGGCCTTCGCGAGATTCGCTTCCGCTTCGTCGTAGCGATGCGCCTCGAAAAGAATCGCCGAGTCGGTGCGCGCGAGCAGTGCGAGGTCGCGCGGATCGGAACTTTGCAGGCCATTGAGAAGCGATCGCGCTTCATCCACCTTGCCTTGCTTCGCGAGCAGTTGCGCGCGCGTGATCCGCGCGGGCAAATATTGCTGGCTCGTGCGCGGAATCTTGTCGAGCCACTGGCTTGCTTGCGCCTCGTCCTTCTGTTCGAGCGACAGTTGTGCGAGGTAGATGTAAGCCTGTCCCGGATCGCCGTTGGGCGACGCCTCCGCAGCCTGCGCGTACTGCTTGAGCAGGTCCTGCGCCTTGTCGAACTGCTTCTTCTGAATGTCGATGAGCGCGAGCGCCATGAGCGGCGTCAGATCTTTCGAGTCGTTCTTGCGCATGATCTCGAACTGCTTCTGCGCGTCGTCGAGCCGGTCCGACGACAGATACAACTGCGCCAGCGCGAGCCGCGCGTCATGCGACTTCGGATTCTTGTCGAGATACTTCTCGAACGAAGCGATGCCTTCCTTGCGCTCTTCCGGGCCCATGCGCGCGAGCGTGAGCGCTGCGGGCAAGTAATCCGGGCGCAGCTTCAACGCCTTTTCCAGCGATGCCTTCGCGCCCGGCTGGTCGTCCGCGAGCAACTGCTGACGGGCAAGCGCGAGTTGCGTTTCGGGCAGATCCAAGTCGTTCGCGGAGAGATCCTTCAGGACATTCAGGCCGCCTACGCGATTCGGTCCGCGAGCAAGCAGCGTCTGCAACGAAAGAATGGCTTCGCCGCGTTGCTCGGCCGGAACCTTGGCGAGTTCGTTTTGCAGCGTGGGCTTCGCGTCGTCGGGCTTGCCGGACACGATCAACAACGAAGCGCTCAACTGCGCGGCGCGCTCGGAATGCGGCGCAAATTGCTGCCAAAGCTGCGCGGAGGTCATTGCGTCGGTGGGGCTCTGCGCGGCAATGGCGATTTCCGTGGCGCGCTGAGCGAAGCGTGGATCATGCGTGTCACGCGCGAGCGAGAGGTAAGTCTGGTAGGCGGGCGCGGCCTGGCCGCGCTGCAAGGCGACTTCCGCCGCCAGAACCTGAAAGACGATCTGGCTGGATGCCGCCACGTTCGGCAAATCCTGCGACTCCGCGTTATTGACAGGCGCGGTCAGAAGATCAGACGCGTTTTGCGCCGCGGCCTGATCGTCGGTGCTCGGCACGGGTGTCGCGTTCGGTACCTGAGCGTGCGCGGGCGTGAAGGCGATCGCGGACAATGCAACTGCAATCGCGCCGGCCATGCGCGTGAACCGCGCCCTTGACCGTGCACGCGATCGGATGAGGCCGGCCTGACGCAACGTATTCAGTTTGATTTCGAACGGGTTCATGGAAATCCAGACGATGTTTCGGTCGATTGTAACGCGGTGGCTAAAATACCGGCACACTCGTCCCAGCAAGACGCTCTCCAGGAAATATGCCAGAACTGCCGGAAGTAGAAGTCACCCGTCGCGGAATCGAACCGTATGTCGCCGGAAGGCGCGTCGAGCATGTCGATGTGCGTACGCCCGCGCTGCGCTGGCCCATTCCGGCGCATCTCGCGAAGACGCTCGCGCGCCTGAAAATAGAGAAGGTCGAAAGGCGCGGCAAATATCTGCTGTTCGAGACGGCCGAAGGCTGGCTCATCGTGCATCTCGGCATGACAGGCACGTTGCGCGTCTTGCGTAACGTGCCGCGCCCACCGGATGCCGCCAAGCACGATCACGTCGATATCGTGTTCGATGACTTCATCCTGCGCTTTCGCGATCCGCGTCGCTTCGGCGCGATTCTGTGGCAAGCACGCGCCGATGGCAACGTGCTCGCTCATCCCTTGCTCGCGAGTCTCGGCGTCGAACCGTTCTCGCCCGAATTCTCGGGCGCGCTGCTGTTTCGCGCGACGCGCGGGCGCAAGGTGTCGGTGAAGCAGGCGCTGCTTGCGGGTGGAATCGTCGTGGGCGTGGGCAATATCTACGCGTCGGAGAGCTTGTTTCGCGCGGGCATTCGTCCGACGACTGCCGCCGGGCGCATCTCGCTCGTGCGCTACGATCTGCTCGCCGATGCCGTGCGCGTGACGCTCGCGGCGGCGATCGAAAAGGGCGGCAGCACGCTGCGCGACTTTGTCGGCAGCAATGGCGAATCGGGCTACTTCCAGCTCGACTATTTCGTCTATGATCGCGCCGGATTGCCCTGCCATGTTTGCGGCACCGCCATCAAGCAAATCGTCCAGGGGCAACGCTCGACGTACTTCTGCCCGCGCTGCCAACGTTGAACTCAATGCTCGCTCTTACAGACTTTTCCGCGCGCCTGATCGCGTGGCAACGCATTCACGGCCGTCACGACCTGCCGTGGCAGAACACGCGCGATGCTTACCGCATCTGGCTCTCGGAGATCATGCTGCAGCAGACGCAGGTCAGCACGGTCATTCCGTACTACGCGCGTTTTCTCGAACGTTTCCCGACCGTGACTGCGCTCGCGGACGCCCCGATCGACGACGTGATGGCGCTCTGGGCCGGGCTCGGCTATTACTCGCGCGCGCGCAATCTGCATCGCTGCGCGCAGGTCGTGGCGTTCGAACACGGCGGCGCGTTTCCGCGGACAGTCGAAGCGCTCGCGGAATTGCCGGGCATCGGCCGATCGACGGCGGCGGCGATTGCATCGTTCGCGTTCGCCGCACGCGCGACGATCCTCGATGGCAACGTGAAGCGTGTGCTTGCGCGCGTGTTCGGCGTCGAAGGTTTTCCAGGCGAAAAACGTGTGGAGAACGCAATGTGGACGCTCGCCGAATCGCTCTTGCCCGATGCCGCCAACAAGGATGAAGTCACCGCCTACACGCAAGGCCTGATGGACCTCGGCGCGACGCTGTGCGTGCGCGGCAAGCCCGATTGCGCGCGCTGTCCGTTCGCGCCGGATTGTGTGGCGAACGTGGAAGGACGTCAGAGCGAGTTGCCGGCGGCGCGTCCGAAAAAAGCGGTGCCGACGCGCAAGACGTGGATGCTGGTGCTGAAAGACGGCGATTCGATCCTGCTAGAAAAGCGTCCGCCGACGGGAATCTGGGGCGGTCTCTGGAGCTTGCCCGAAGCCGCCGACGAAGCCGCGCTCGCGGCCGTGGCGCACAGTTTTGGCGGCGACGCGCAGTTGCAGCGGCTTGCGCCGCTTTCGCATACGTTCACGCATTTCAAGCTGGAAATCGAGCCGCGTCTCGGCGAAACCCGTGGCACGCCGCGCGAACTGAACGACGCGCAAACCGTCTGGGCGCCGCTTTCCCGGCTCGATGCGTTCGGCGTTCCCGCGCCCGTTCGCAAGCTGCTCGACGGGCTCACCGGCTCGCTCATCTGAAGCGCTAAAGCAGTTGATGATGCTGCATGTAGTGATGCACGACGTCGATACGCGCGCCGGCATCCATCAGTTCCATGAGCTTCTGGCGCGCGCGCATGGGAATCGGCAGGATTTCGGCAAGACGGTTCGACACCCAAGTGGGGTCGTCGAAGAGATAGGGCTCGACGAACGGAAGGTTCTGCGGCTCGCGCGTTTTGATGGTCTCGATGATGCGCTCCAGCACCTCCGCGCACGCGCCGAACTTGGCGAGCGTTTCGGCGCCATGCAGCGGCTGATCCTCGCCCAGCACTTCCGCCGTTCCAACCAGCAGATTGCTCGGGTCGACGCGATGCGTCACGAGCCGAAAGCGTTCCGTTCCGCGCGCCTGCACGAGCAGGAGGCCGAAGGTATCGACATCGCATTCCGTGATTTCGGCAAGACAGCCGATGCTTTCCGGCACCGACGGATCTCCCGGCGACGCGATCTCGTGACCGCTCTTTAACAGGCACACGCCGAACGGCGACTTCTCGCGCAGACACGAACGCGCCATGTCGAGATAACGCGCCTCGAAAATCTTGAGCGGCAGCAGGCCGCCGGGAAAGAGGACGGTGTGAAGCGGAAACAGCGGCAAGTCGGCTAGAACGGGGTTCGAGGACATTGCGCGCCTCCAGTTTGCGACCGCCGACGCGGCGATCAGGTTCGCGTGTGGATTGCGCTGTCATCCACGGGGATGGGCGCGTCACGATGCCGCACGATCACATTGGCGTCGCCGCGAAAGCGCGCGGCCAGCGCCTGTGCGATGTACACCGAGCGATGTTGCCCGCCTGTGCAGCCGATCGCAACCGTGAGATAGCTGCGGTTATCGTCGCGAAAGCGCGGCAGCCATTTGCCGACGAATTCGCCAATGTCGTCGATCATCTCGCCGACCATGGGCTGCGCCGAAAGATAGTCGATGATCGGCTGATCGAGGCCCGTGAACGGGCGCAACTCGCGGTCGTAATAAGGATTCGGCAGTGTGCGCACGTCGAAAACAAGATCGGCGTCGAGCGGCACGCCGCGCTTGAAGCCGAACGATTCGAACATGAGGGTGAGGTCGGCGGCATCGGTTTCGACGAAGCGCTTGACCCACGCGCGCAGGACGTTTGCGCGCAGATTGCTGGTGTCGATCTGATGGCCGTACTCGGCCAGGTCGGCCACGAGTTCGCGTTCCCGCTCGATGGCTTCCGCGAGCGAGTTGAGCACGCCGACATCGGCCTCGTGCATGGGTGAACCGGAAAGCGGGTGACGGCGACGCGTCTCGGAGAAGCGCTGAATGAGCGACTGCGTGCTTGCGTTGAGGAACAACACGCGCAGGTCGTACTTGCTAGACAGTGTGTGGATGATGCCGGGGACATCGTCCAGGGAATGGCTCGAACGCGCGTCGATGGCGACGGCGAGACGCTGCTGTCCTTCGCTCGACAGGTAATCGGCCAGTTCGGGCAAGAAGCGCGGCGGCAGATTGTCGACGCAGTAGTAGCCGCCGTCCGCGAGAGCGTTCAGCGCAACCGATTTGCCAGAGCCGGAGATGCCGGTGATCAGGATGATACGCATGGGCTTCGCTTCAATTGCCTTATCTTAGCACTGGCTTCGGGTCCGTTTTTCGCGCTTCGAGCGTGAACTCGGGCGGGAAATCAGATCAGTTTGCCGGGGAACTGGCTATCCGGGTCCTGCATGGCGAGCCGCTGACGGTCCATGAAGTCCCGCAACGTGTCGATACCGCGCAATTGCAGGATCGTATTGCGTACCGCCGCTTCTACCAGCACAGCAAGGTTTCGGCCCGCAGCGACTTGAATCGTCACTTTGCTGATCGGCAGACCGAGAACATCCACGGTCTGACTTTCCAGCGGAAGCCGTTGAAACTCGCCATCCGGCCGACGGACCAGTTGCACGATCAGCTTGAGTTTCATTTTGCGGCGCACGGCGGTCTCGCCGAAAATCGTCTTGATGTCCAGCAGACCGAGACCGCGCACTTCGAGCAGATTTTGCAGCAGGGGCGGGCAGCGCCCTTCGACGAAATCAGGACCAAGGCGCACGAAATCCACGGCGTCGTCGGCCACCAGACCGTGACCACGGCTGATCAACTCCAGCCCGAGTTCGCTTTTGCCGAGGCCGGAGTCGCCGGTCAGAAGCACTCCCATACCCAGAATGTCGATGAACACGCCATGCAGCGTGGCGCGTGGCGCGAGAATGCGTGACATGTAAGCGCGCAGACTGTCGATGACAGCGGCCGCGGACATGCGCGTCGTGAAAAGCGGTGTGGACGATCGCGTGCAGCGCAGCACGAGTTCCGGCGGCGCGCCGACTTCGCCGGCCACCACGAGAAACGGCGGTTCCAGTGCGATCAGTTCGGCCATGTGGCGCGAACGGTCTTCGTCGGACTGGCGCTGGTAGTAGTTGATCTCGGCGTCGCCGAGCACCTGGATACGGTTGGGGTGAATCAGATTCAGGTGGCCGACCAAGTCCGCGCTGGAGGTCGCGTTGGCAACGGTTTCACTCGAAAACCCGCGTTCCCAGCCTTCGTGCCCAGTCAGCCAACTGAGCTTCAAAGTGGCGGCGTTGTCGTCGAAAATGCTTTGGGCGTTGATGCTGGACGTATCCATGAGGCCGGAACTCCGTTGGAAGCCGGGAGCAGCCAACGCGCGCCGAAGCGAATTGCTTCAATCAGCCGCATGGTGCTGCATTTCACTGCGTTTGACCCGCGTTCAGACCGCGTTTGAAACGATTGTGCCGCAGAAGCACCGCATAAGCGAGACGCCCCAAAAAGCCTGGAAAGGGCGGCTGACCTGCTGCAAATGCGGCTCTCGGCAATGCGAGCGCGCCGCTTATGGCTGCCACTGCGTGAGGACCTGATACAGGGCCTCGCGATTTTCTTCCTTGTGCAAACGCTCGCGCGCTTCGCTGTCGGAGAGTAATTGCGCGATCTCCGAGAGAATTTCAAGATGCTGCTGGGTCGCCTGCTCGGGCACGAGCAGGAAGATCAGGAGCGAAACCGGCTGCCCGTCGGGCGATTCGAACGCGACAGGCTCCGCCAGGCGCACGAAGGCGGCGAGCGGTTGCTTCAGCCCCTTGATGCGGCCATGTGGAATGGCGACGCCTTCGCCGAGGCCAGTCGAGCCGAGACGCTCACGAGCGAAGAGATTGTCGGTGACGATGCTGCGGGCGATGCCGTTCTGGTTCTCGAAAATCAGACCCGCCTGCTCGAATACACGCTTCTTGCTGGTAACGGCCAGTCCGAGAACCACGTTCTCGATGGGAAGAAATTTAGCTAAACGATTCATGTTGGCAGGCTGATGCGTGGCCTGATAGCTCCTCATCGTGGCTACTGTAAGCGCTCACGGCGACGATCGGACGGAAAATGCGCTTGGGCTTCCTGCAGCGTATCTGTTTGGTTAACCCCTGTAACAACCGGGCCATTATAGAACAGGGTAATGCGTGATGGTGCGGCGCGCCATTGCCCTATTGCAATTCAATGTGCAGTACAAAACCCGGGAAATCAATGGCTTGTACTGACTCGTCACCGATTCCCAACAAAAAAGCCGCCAAGGCGGGCGGCTTTGCTCTGGTCTGTGCTCTCGATGACTGTTCGGCCAAGGTTGGAGGATTTCCTCCAAACCCGCCCACCGGCTGGCGGCGGGCACGTGCAAAACGACCTCGGATCACGCGACGCGCCGCATTCAGGGCGACGGCGCTTCCAGTTCTTGCGCTTCGGCGCGGTACTTGATGGCCTCGTGAGCGTGGCCCTGGATCTTGTCCTTGTGCTTGATGACCTGACGATCCAGCTTGTCCACCATCAGATCGATGGCCGCGTACATATCAACGTCACAACTCTCGATGAAAATGTCCTTGCCCTTCACGTGCAAGTTGATTTCACACTTTTGCCGCTTGTCCTTTTCCCTATGATTGTCGACCGAGAGGACAACGCTGCCGTCGATCACTTGATCGAAGTGACGCAGCACCCTGTCCAGTTTCGTGATCACGTACTCGCGCAACGCAGGCGTCAATTCGAGGTGGTGTCCACTGATCTTCAAGTTCATAGTTGCTCTCCAAGCTGATGGCCGCCAGGCCAAGGCTCGTCCGATACCGGTCGGCGATGCGGCTCCAGAGCGCATGAGCTACGAGCGCGTGAGGAAGGGCGCACCGGCCGGCTCGTCCGCGCATTTGCGCTGCGGCCGGTAAACGTCCGTCGCGACATGCGACAGACTATAGAGACGGGTTAAAGAGACTTGCGCAGATTCACTGCGGGAATTCTCAGTGCCTCGCGATACTTGGCGACAGTGCGCCGCGCAACCACGAAGCCTTGTTCCGCCAGCAGTTCGGCGATGCGGCTGTCTGAAAGAGGAGTTTTAGGGTCTTCCGCTCCTATCAGTTGCTTGATGAGGGCCCGGATCGCCGTGGACGATGCCGCGCCTCCAGTGTCAGTCGAAACATGCGATCCGAAGAAGTACTTAAATTCAAGCGTCCCGAATGGGGTGAGCATGTACTTTCCGGTCGTCACGCGTGAAACCGTCGACTCGTGTAAACCCAGCGTATCAGCTATTTCCCTCAAAACCAAGGGCCGCATGGCGATTTCGCCATGAGCGAAGAAGTTCTTCTGACGCTCGACAATGGCCTGCGCGACGCGAAGAATCGTCTCGAATCTCTGCTGAATATTCTTGATGAGCCAGCGCGCTTCCTGAAGTTGTTGCCGCAACGAACCGCTGCCCGGATCACCACGGTTGTTACGCAAAATGTTCGCGTACAAGTGGTTGATACGCAGCTTCGGCACAATCTCCGGATTCAACTCAGCGGTCCACCCGCCAGACATCTTGCGCACGAGAATGTCCGGTACGACGTAATCGGCTTCGCTCTTGCCATAGGCAGCTCCTGGAAACGGCTCCAATGACTTAATTAGCAAATGCGCGTCCCGCAGCGAATCGTCGCTCGCCTTCAGATGCTTGCGCAGACGCGTGAAATCTCGCGCGGCAAGCAATTCCAGATGATTGTTGACGATGTCCAGCGCAAGCGTGCGCGTGGGCGAACCATCCAGTCGCAGCAATTGCAGCTTCAAACACTCGGATGCCGAGCGGCCGCCCACACCGGGCGGATCGAAACTCTGCAGCAAGGCGAGTGCCGCGCTGAGTTCGTCGACATCGACTTCAAGTTCGTCGGGCAGATCGGCCTGGACTTCTTCGAGCGTGGCCGTGAGATAACCGTCTTCGTCCAATGACTCGATCAGGAACGTAATCAGCGCGCGATCGCGCTGGTTCGCCGACGTCATGCGCAACTGCGCGGTCAGATGGTCACGCAGCGTCGTGGTCGATTCGTGGATTTGCAGCGGCGGGAGATCGTCGTCGTCGGAGGCATTGTTCGAACGGCCATAGTCTTCGAGGTTCCACGAACTCGAATCCGCGCCGTTGTCGGAGCCCATGCCGTTGTATTCGTCGACACCTTGCGGCTCGCCGTTCTCCGAGCGATCGGAACTCGACGTGCTCGATGACGAGCCGTTGCTCATCATGGGTTCGGGCGCCGAATTGTTCGAAGCGGGAGACGAGATCAGCGAGCCGTCTGCCGCGACGCGCAGCGGGCTCGCGATCCAGTCGTCCTCGTTCTCGAGCAGCGGATTTTGCGCGATGGCCATCGCCACTTCCTGCTGCAATTCGAGCGTCGACAACTGCAGCAGCCGGATGGACTGCTGCAGTTGTGGGGTCAGCGCAAGATGCTGCGATAGTCGGAGTTGGAGGCTGGCTTTCATGGCAAATTTTTATTCATTGTAGAGAGTTTGCCACGCGCGCGAAACCTCGCGGCGAATCCAAAAAAGCGTGTGCCGCCTCGGTGGGCGGCACGTAAAAATTGCACTTGCGACTTGATGCGGCGCGGTACACGCGCCTTTCGTCCTACGCGTTACATGCGGAAATGCTCACCCAGATAAACGCGCCGTACGTTTTCATTCTCGATGATCTCGCTCGGCGCACCCGCTGCCAGCACGCTGCCATCGCTGATGATGTACGCGTGGTCGCAAATGCCAAGCGTCTCGCGCACGTTGTGGTCCGTGATCAGCACGCCGATGTTGCGCTGCTTCAGAAACTTCACGATCTTCTGGATTTCCAGCACCGCGATAGGATCGACGCCCGCGAACGGCTCGTCGAGCAGGATGAAGCTCGGGTTGGTTGCAAGCGCGCGCGCAATTTCAACGCGCCGGCGCTCGCCGCCCGACAGCGACAACGCCGGATTCTCACGCAGATGCGCAATCTGCAGTTCATCGAGCAGGGCTTCGGCGCGCTGTGTAATGGCGTCTTTGGACAGGCGTTTGCCCGTTTCGTCCGTCTGCAGTTCGAGCACCGCGCGAATGTTCTGCTCGACGGTGAGCTTGCGAAACACCGAGGCTTCCTGCGGAAGATACGACAAACCGAGATGCGCGCGCTGGTGAATGGGCAGAAGGCTGATCGAGGTATCGTCGAGCACGATTTCGCCTGCATCGAGCGGCACGAGGCCGACGATCATATAAAACGACGTAGTCTTGCCTGCGCCGTTCGGCCCGAGCAGACCGACGACTTCGCCGCTCTTCACATCGAGCGACACGTCTTTCACCACGGTGCGCGAGCCGTAACGCTTCTTCAGATTGCGCACGACCAGCGAGCTCGACTGGCCTTCCGGCTTACGGTGGGGCATGGCTGGCGAGTTCACTGCTGCGGCGTTCCCTTTAGAGTGTTCGACGGTGCAAGCGTGGCGGGCGGGCCATCCAGCGACGCCGCGTTGCCGCTGCGCGGCGCGAGCATGGCGCGCACACGGCCGGTCGGATTGCCTGGTGAGGCCACGTCCTTGCCAGCGGTTGCCGTGTAGAAGTCTTTCTGACCGTCGTAGGTGATGACGCTGCCGTGCACTTCGTCCTGCACCTTGGTCAGGCCTTGCAGGCGGCGCACGGTGGCGCGCGTCGTGAGTTTGGTGAAGTCGTTCTTGCCGTCGTAGTCGATACGAACCGCGTTGCCGTCGATGTACTCATCGAGACCATCGCGCTTTTGACGGAAGTACGAGAGATTGTTGCCGGTCGAGGTGCCGGTCGCGTACTGATAGCCCTGTGGATCTTGCGTGACATCGACGCGATCCGCCTTGATGACGATCGTGCCTTTGGTCGCAACGACGTGACCGGTGAACACGTTCTTCTGGTTCAGGTCGTCGTAGGACATGTTGTCCGCTTCGATGTTGAGCGGCTTGTCGCGGTCGGCCTTTTCGGCGTGCGCCGCAGTTGGCAGCGCCAGCATCGCGGTGAGCGAAGTCAGCGAGACCAGGGCGGCCGCGAGCCCGGCCCGCACGGCGTGCGCGGTGCGGCGCGCGAACATTGCGCGCGTGTGGCCGCCATCGGGACGAGGGAAGCTTTGGTTCATGCAGTCACAAAATTCGGAAGGATTTGCCGGGATAACTAGGTTACTTTGACGAGCCGCCATTGATGTCCGACGCGGCTATCGCGCCGCGCACGTTACCAAAGAGCTTCATTTCCCGGGTCACGTTGTTGTAGTTCATGCCGTTGGCCGTCATCACGGACGGGCCGCGCTGAAGTCTAACCGGTTTTTCCGTCTCGATGACATCGTCGTTCACCAGCACACGAAAATGCTGCGAATCCGCCTGCATCTGCGGATCGCCGAAACCGGCTGCGCGCAGGATGCGGGCGTTGTCGTAGAGATCGACGATGGACACGTCGCCGTTCACCGTGCCGCGCTGCGCCGTCGCCGTGACGGTGGGCTTTTGCGGCTGGAACATGCGCATGGCGGGCAGCGTCAGGTCGCTGTTTTCGTCGTCTTCGTAATGCACCATGGACTTGGCCGTGAGGCGATACTGCGTCGTGCCCGAGGTATCGAGTTCGGAGACGGAAAAATTCTCGGCGAAGTAATCGGCGGTATGACGCTTTGGCTGCTCGGGCGCGGGCGCACCGGACGGCAGCGTGCTCTGCAGAAGCCAATAGGTGATGCCCGCGAGCGCCGCCATGGCGACGAGCGGCAGTAAGGAGGAGAAACGGCCGGGACGAGGCATTGGCTTATTCTCCGAGCGCCGCGGCGAGCAGCGCGTCGTAGCGGTTCTGCGCGCGCAAGATGACGTCGCAGACTTCGCGCACCGCGCCTTGACCGCCACGCGCTTCGGCCACGAAATGCACGCGTTGGATCACTTCCGGATGCGCGTCCGCCGGCGCGGCCGCGAAACCGCAGCGGCGCATCACGGCGAGGTCGGGCCAGTCGTCGCCCATGTAGCCGGCTTCGTCGGCGGCTATTTTGGTCGCGGCGAGCAACCCGGCGAGGGCAACGGTCTTGTCCGCGACGCCCTGATAAAGATGCGTGACGCCCAGTTCCTTCGCGCGCGCCGCGACGATGCCCGACTTGCGGCCCGTGATGATCGCCGTCTGTACCCCGACCGACTGAAGCATCTTCACGCCGTGGCCGTCGAGCGAGTTGAACGATTTCATCGCGTCGCCTTCGGCGGTGAAGAAGAGGCTGCCGTCGGTGAAGACTCCGTCGACATCGAAAATCATGAGCTTCACGCGGCTCGCGCGTTCGATAGCGGACGCGGCGGATGCGTCAGAAGCGGCGGAAGAAGGCGTTTGCGCCATCAGATCACCTTCTTGGAAAAGAGGTCGTGCATGTTCAGCGCGCCGATCAGTGTCGCGTCGGCGTCCACGACCAGCATCTGATTGATACGAAAGCGCTCCATCAGTTCCACGGCTTCGACGGCAAGATGGTCCGGACCGATCGTGCGCGGATTACGCGTCATGACATCGGCGAGTTTCAGCGCGCGGAAATCGCCGTCGCGCTGCAGGATGCGACGCAGGTCGCCGTCCGTGAAGATGCCTTCCACGTGACGATCGCCGTTGATGACCGCCGTCATGCCCATGCGCTTGGCTGTGATCTGAAAGAGCGCGTCCGATACCGTGGCGTCGAGCGAGACGACCGGCACTTCGTCGCCCACGCGCATCACGTCGCGCACATAAGTCAGGAGGCGCCGGCCGAGCGCGCCGCCCGGATGCGAACGCGCGAAATCCTCGGGACCGAAGCCGCGCGCATCGAGCACGGCGACGGCGAGGGCATCGCCCATGGCAAGCGCGGCCGTGGTGCTGGCCGTGGGCGCGAGATTCATGGGACACGCTTCCTTTTCGACGCGCACGTTCAGATGCATGTCCGCAAGTTGCGCGAGGCTGGATTCGGGCCGTCCCGTAATGGCGATGAGTTTTGCGCCAAGACGCTTGATGAGCGGCAAAATAGCGACGAGTTCCTCGGTTTCGCCCGAGTTGGACAACGCGATGAAAATGTCGTCGGCCGTGACCATGCCCAGGTCGCCGTGGCTCGCCTCGGCCGGATGCACGAAGAACGCCGGCGTGCCCGTGCTTGCGAGCGTGGCGGCGAACTTGCGCGCCACGTGTCCCGACTTGCCGATGCCGGACACGACCACGCGCCCGCGGCAGGCAAGCAGCGTTTCGACTGCGTTCGTGAAGTTTTCGTCGAGAAGTTCTGAAAGCCCGCGAACGGCGTCGGCTTCGATCTGGATCACGTCGCGAGCGAGTCCCAGTGCCCGGTCGCCATTGATTTTCGCTATCATGCGCGGAGTATAGCAAAGGCGTTTCTTCGCCGCGCCGCTCAAGGGCGTGACGCGCCGCCGCCTATCCGCCCCCGCAGGCCCCGGCGTCAGGGGCCTTTCCACGACACCGTCGCGCGGCCTTCGCGCGTGCCGGAACGCCGACGAACGAGGACGCTGGACGGATGATTTCTCCGCTCGAAATGACGCTGCTGTTGCTGCTCTGCTCAGTGGCAGGCGTCGTCGTATTTCGCTTTTTCAATTTGCCGCCGATGCTCGGTTATCTGACCGTCGGCATCATCGTGGGTCCGCATGCGGCCGGCATCGCGCCGGATAGCGACCGCGCCCAGCATCTCGCCGAATTCGGCGTGGTGTTCCTGATGTTTTCCATCGGACTCGAATTCTCGCTGTCGAAGCTGCGCTCGATGCGGCGCATCGTGTTCGGACTCGGCGCGAGCCAGGTCGGGGCGACCATCGTGCTTGCGCTGCTGTTCGGGTGGATCGCCAATTTCTGGATTCCGATGTCCTGGCAGGCGAGCTTCGCGCTCGGCGGCGCGTTGTCGATGTCCTCGACCGCGATCGTGAGCAAGCTGCTCGCGGAACGGCTCGAACTCGAATCGGAGCACGGTCGCAACATCTTCGGCGTGTTGCTGTTTCAGGATCTGGCGGTGGTGCCGCTGCTCATCATCATCGCGGCGTTCGGCAACGGCAATTCGTCGCAACTCGCGATGTGGCTCGGCATCGCGGCGATCAAGATCGTGGTCGCGTTGACGGTGCTGCTGTTCATCGGCCAGAAGTTCATGACGCGCTGGTTCGATCTGGTCGCGCGCCGGCGCTCGCAAGAGCTCTTCATGCTGAACCTCTTGCTGGTGACGCTCGGCGCCGCGTTCATCACCGACAAGTTCGGGCTGTCGCTTGCGCTCGGCGCGTTCATCGCGGGCATGTTGATCGCCGAGACACCTTACCGGCATCAGGTGGAAGAGGACATCAAGCCGTTTCGCGACGTGCTGCTCGGGCTTTTCTTCGTGACGACCGGCATGCTCCTGAACCCGCGCGTGATCTGGGAGCATCCGTTTCTCGTGCTCGGCTTTCTGATCCTGCCGATTCTGCTCAAGGCCGTGATGATCACCGGGCTCTCGCGTCTGTTCGGCGCGACGCCGGGCGTCGCCATGCGCACGGGTCTCGGGCTTGCGCAGGCGGGCGAATTCGGCTTCGTGCTGCTGAATCTGATTCTGGATTCGCATCTCGTCGATCCGACCATCCTGCAGGCCATTCTTTCCGCGATGCTGCTGTCCATGCTCGCCGCGCCGTTCATCATCCAGAACGCCGACCGGATCGTGCTGCGGCTGTCGTCGACGGAATGGATGCTGCAATCGCTGCAAATGACGAAGATCGCGACGCAAAGTCTCAAGCAAAGCGGTCACGTGATCATTTGCGGATACGGCCGCGCCGGGCAGAATCTCGCGCGCATGCTGGAGCAGGAAGGCATTTCCTACGTGGCGCTCGACCTCGACCCGGATCGCGTGGCGGCAGCGGCGGCGGCCGGCGAATCGGTCGTGTTCGGCGATGCCGGGCGCCGCGAATCGCTGCTCGCGGCGGGTCTGCATCGCGCGGCGACGGTCGCGATCACTTACGCGAATACGCCATCCGCGATGCGCGTGCTCCACAACATCCACGAACTCGCGCCCACCTTGCCGGTGATCGTGCGTACCGTCGACGACGCCGATCTCGAAAAGCTCACCGCAGCGGGCGCGACGGAAGTGATTCCGGAGATCGTCGAAGGCAGCCTGATGCTGGCGTCGCACACGCTCGTGCTGATGGGCGTGCCGATGCGCCGCGTCGTGCGGCGCGTCGAGGAAATGCGCGACGCGCGCTACAGCATGCTGCGCGGCTACTTTCACGGCGCCGATGACGATGACGACGACGATGGCCACGAGCAGGTGCGGCTACAATCCGTACCGATCGACGAGAAATCGGACGCGGTCGGGCATTCGCTCGACGATCTGGGGCTCGTCGGCAACGGTGTCGAGGTCACCGCGATCCGGCGCCACGGCATCCGGGGCGTCGAACCCGCCCCCGACACCAAGCTGCGCGCGAACGACATCGTCGTCTTGCGCGGCATGCCCGAAGGGCTCGCGCAAGCCGAAGAGCGGCTTTCGCGCAACCGCCGGGCAGCGTAATTTTTTCTCTTCATCGTCAAGGCGGGCGCGGCCTCACAGCGCGGACTTGGAGAAGTCATGTCCTTTACCCCTACGAACGTCACGCCGGACGCCGCGCGTTTCATCAAGGAGCGCGTGCGCACCGTCGAAGACTGGCCGCAGGCCGGCGTGCAGTTTCGCGACATCACGCCCGTCTTGCAGGACCGGCGCGCGCTGCGCACGTTGGTCGACCTGTTCGTGCAGCGTTATATCGATGCAAAACTCGATTCGATCGCCGGTCTCGATGCGCGCGGTTTCATCATCGGGCCGATTCTCGCGTACGAACTGAGCCTGGGTTTCGTGCCGATCCGCAAGAAAGGCAAGCTCCCGTACAAGACGCTCTCACAGTCCTACGAGCTCGAATATGGCAGCGCGACCGTCGAGATTCACGAAGACGCGTGCAAACCGGGCGATCGCATCGTGCTCGTCGACGATCTGGTCGCGACCGGCGGCACCATGATGGCAGGCAAGATTTTGCTGGACCGGCTCGGTGCGGAAGTGGTGGAAGCGGCGGCGATCATCGACTTGCCGGATTTGGGCGGCTCGAAACTGCTGCGTGAAAGCGGCGTGCCGCTTTACATCGTTTGTGAATTCGCGGGGCATTGAGATGCCGAATTTCCTCCTCTTTCTTGCCGCATCGGTGGCGATTACCGTCGCGCCGGGGCCGGACAATCTGCAAGTGCTTGCGCGCGGCATCTCGCAAGGACGGCTTGCGGGCATCGTGGCGGCGCTCGGCTTTGCGTGCGGCGTGATCTTTCACACGACGCTCGCGGCGCTCGGCATTGCGGCGCTCTTGCGCTCGTCGCCGATGGCGTTCGAGGCCGTGAAGCTCGCGGGCGCGGCTTATCTCGTGTGGATCGGCATCAAGGCTTTGCGCAGCCGTGGCATCGCGACCGCGCATGAACGCGCGAGCCAACCGCTTTCGACCGTGTTCCGGCAGAGCGTGATCGGCAACATGCTCAATCCGAAGGTCACGTTGTTCTTTATCGTGTTTCTGCCGCAATTCGTCGATCCGCACGGCGCGCAAAGCGTGATGCTGCAGATGTTCGAACTTGGCGGCGCGTTCATGCTGCAAACGGTCGTGGTGTTCTCGCTCTTCGGCATCGGCGCGGGCATGATCGGTTCGTGGCTCAAGCGCCGTCCGCGCGTGGGCTTGTGGCTGGATCGTGTGGCTGGCGTGACGTTCATCGCGCTCGGGATTCGCGTCGCGTTGAAGGATTGAGGCGGGCGCTTTCGAACGCTCACGAACGCTAACCAGCGCCACGAAGGCTCGTCGAACGCTCACCAGCGCTTTCGAGCGCTCACCAACGCTCAAGCCGCGAGCGCGAAAGCCCAGTCTTCGATTCAATTGGCCGCGCTACAATTTTCGGCCTTTCACGGGCCGCCGAGCCTGCCGGAGCCTTCATGTCCCTGCCTTCGATCGCCGCTGCCCGCCATTTCGACGCCACCCTGCATGTGCCTTTTCTGATCGGCGAGGAGCGCGTCGGCTGGATCCGCGCTTTCGATGTCGCATCGCTCACGCGCTGGCCGAACATCTTCGTAGTCGATGCAACCGCGGTGCGGCTGCATCCATCGCTGAACGACGTCGATGCGCGCACGGCCGCGCTTCACGATGTCATCGACACGCTCGCTCAGCAGGGCAAGATTCCCGGCTGGCGCAACGAAACCTACGCGATTCGCAACGACTTCCAAGCAGCGCCGCTCGCGTTCATCGAACGCGCGGCCTCGCGCTTCTTCGGCACGATGACTTACGCAGTGCATCTGAACGGCATCGTAAAATATCGCGATGGCGCGCCGCGGTTGTGGATCGCGCGCCGCAGCGATACCAAGTCCGTCGATCCCGGCAGGCTCGACAACGTGGTCGCGGGCGGCATCGGCTGGGGTATGGATATCGAGCCGACGCTCGTGAAGGAATGCTGGGAAGAAGCGGGCATGCCGGCCGAACTCGCGTCGACGGCCACGCCCGGCGGCACGCTCCACGTGCTGCAGATGATTCCCGAAGGCACGCAGGCCGAGCAGCTTTTCGTCTACGACATCGAGCTTCCGGACGACTTCACGCCGCAAAATCAGGACGGCGAAGTCGGCGAACATCGCCTGGCGCGCATCGAGGATGTCGCGCGCTGGATCGAGGAAGGCGAATTCACCGTCGATGCGACGCTCGCCACCCTCGATTGCCTGCTGCGCCACCGCTGGATCGACGAGGAAGCGTGCGAAGGCATCGCCGCGCTCTACACGCCGCCATCGCTCTAACAATGATTAAGGAGTAACCGGGTCATGTCGACCGAACATAGTTTCATCCTGAAGTTGTCGTGCCCGGACCGTCCGGGAATCGTGCATGCCGTTTCCGGGTTTCTGTTCAATCTCGGCGCGAACATTCTGGACTCGGCGCAGTTCGGCGACAGCCACACCGGCGAGTTCTTCATGCGCGTGCATTTTCAGGAAGTCGGCGGCGATCCCGGCCTCGATGCGCTGCGCACGTCGTTCGGCGAACTGGCCGACACGTTCGGCATGCGCTGGGAGTTGCACGATGCATCGGTGAAGCCGCGCGTGGTCATCATGGTGTCGAAGATCGGCCACTGTCTGAACGATCTGCTGTTCCGTTATCGCACGGGCCAGTTGCAGGTCGACATCGCGGCTATCGTGTCGAATCACAAGGATTTTTATCAGCTCGCCGCGAGCTACGACATTCCGTTCCATCATCTGCCGCTGCTCAACGGCACGCCGCAGGCGAAGGCCGCGCAGGAAGCGCGCGTGATGGAGATCATCGACCAGAACGATACCGACCTCGTCGTGCTCGCGCGCTACATGCAGATTCTCTCCACCGAAATGTGCGACAAACTCGCGGGCCGCGCGATCAACATTCATCACTCGTTCCTGCCGAGCTTCAAGGGCGCGAAGCCGTACTATCAGGCGTTCGATCGCGGCGTGAAGCTGATCGGCGCGACCGCCCATTACGTGACGTCCGACCTCGACGAAGGGCCGATCATCGAGCAGGAAGTGGAGCGCGTCGATCACAACATGACGCCGGATCAACTGACCGCCATTGGCCGCGATGTCGAATGCGTGACGCTCGCGCGCGCGGTGAAGTGGCATGTGGAGCATCGCGTCGTGCTGAATGGGAGCAAGACGGTGGTGTTCCGGTAAGCATCGCCGTCAAAACGAGAAACCCCGCTGAATTCAAAGATTCAGCGGGGTTTTTTTATGTCGATGCACGCTTCAGACGAGCCGCAAATAAATCAGTTCGCGCTTGATATACGCGTAGAAAATCGGCGCGGCGATTACGCCCGGAAGACCGAACGCGGCTTCCATCGCGAGCATGGCGAGCAGCAGTTCCCACGCGCGCGCCTCGATCTGCCCGCCGATGATGCGCGCGTTCAGGAAATACTCGAGCTTGTGAATGACGATGAGAAAGCCGAGCGACGCCACCGCCGTGCCGAACGAAACCGACAATGAAATCCCGACAATGATGGTGTTGGAAATGAGATTGCCGATTACCGGCAGCAGACCGACGATGAACGTGATCAGCACGAGTGTCTTCGACAGCGGCAAACGCTCGTGAAAGAGCGGCAACGCGACCAGCAAATACAGCGCGGTGAAAACCGCGTTGATCGCCGAAATCTTGATCTGCGCGAAGACGATGCGGCGGAAGGCATCCGAGAAGCGCGACACGCGCGTGACGAGCGCGGTGGATAACGGCAACCGATGCGCCTGCTTCGGCGCTCCGACCGCGATGATCGCGCCAATGATCATGCCGATCAGTATATGCCCGAAGCCGCGCGCCATTTCCTTGCCGCCTTGCTGCAATTGCTCGGCGTGCTTGTGCATGAGGTCGGCGGCGCGGTCTTTCATCTGATCGGCATCGACCGGGAGGTAATTGGCGATCCAATCCGGCACGCGCAGCCTTGCGTGCGACGTGATGCTCATCAACTGATCCAGCAATTTTTGCAGGCTCGGCACGTCTTGCTGGAAGTGCTCGATGATGGCTATCGTCGCGAACGTGAGCCCGCCGATGATGATCGTGGAGATGATGACGACGGACACCAGCCGCGCGCCGCGGCTCATGACGTGCCGCTCGATCACGGGCGCGATCATGTGAACCAGTTGGAACACCAGCATGCCGGCGAGCAGTCCGCCCAACAACTTAAGCTGCAAAACCAGGTACATACCCGCGAACGCCGCCAGATAGCTGCCGATCTCCACGGCGGACAACTTCGGCATGCTCATGTCGCTCGTCAGCCTGACGGGGCGCGCGGGAAGATCCCGTATGCGTCGCTCCTCGTTGGCCGCTTCGTTGCGCTTCGCCATGACTGCGTTCCTTTTCCCTGCTTGCGACGGTTATTCGTGCCGCGTATCGCGGCGCATTTCGAACGGCTATGGCGCGCGGCGCAAGTGGCGCGCCGCAACCATGCTACGCCGCCGACTTGGGCCGTTGCAGCAAGGGTGCCAGATATCTGCCCGTAAAGCTCGCTTTCGATTTCGCGACCTGCTCGGGTGTTCCCTGAGCGATGATCTGGCCGCCGCCCGCGCCGCCTTCCGGACCGAGGTCGATGACCCAATCCGCCGTTTTGATCACGTCGAGATTATGCTCGATGATCACGACCGTGTTGCCCTGATCTCGCAGACGGTGGATCACTTCGAGCAGAAGCGCGATGTCGTGGAAGTGCAGACCGGTCGTCGGTTCATCGAGGATATAAAGAGTCCGACCGGTGTCGCGCTTGCTCAGTTCCAGCGAAAGCTTGACGCGCTGTGCCTCGCCACCCGAAAGCGTGGTCGCCGACTGGCCGAGCCGGATATAACCGAGGCCCACTTCCAGCAGCGTCTTCAGCTTGCGCGCGACGACCGGCACCGGCTTGAAGAACTCGTGCGCGGCTTCCACCGTGAGGTTGAGCACTTCGCTGATGTTCTTACCCTTGTACTGAATGTCGAGCGTTTCGCGGTTGTAGCGCTTGCCGTGGCACACGTCGCAGGGCACATAGACATCCGGCAGAAAGTGCATTTCGACCTTGATGACGCCATCGCCCTGACACGCCTCGCAGCGTCCGCCCTTCACGTTGAACGAAAAACGGCCGGGATCGTAACCGCGCTCCTTCGCGGCCGGCACGCCGGCGAAGAGTTCGCGGATGGGCGTGAACAGTCCGGTATAAGTGGCCGGGTTCGAGCGCGGCGTGCGGCCGATCGGTGATTGATCGACGGCGATCACTTTGTCGAAGTGTTCGAGACCTTCGATGGACTCATACGGCGCGGGCTCGGTCGATGATCCGTACAAATGTTGGGCAACCGCGTGTTGCAACGTGTCGTTGATAAGCGTGGACTTGCCCGAACCCGAGACGCCGGTCACGCAAGTCAGAAGCCCGACGGGCAAATCGAGCGTCACGCGCTTCAGATTATTGCCATACGCCTCGACAATACGAAGCTGCCGCTCGTCCGGCGCGGTCCGCTCGGACGGATAACCGATAGTCCGCTTGCCCGACAAATACTGTCCCGTGATCGAATTCGGGTCTTTCTGCACCTGATTCGGCGTGCCTTGCGCGACGATCACGCCGCCATGCACGCCCGCGCCCGGCCCCATGTCGACGACGTAATCGGCCATGCGGATCATGTCTTCGTCATGCTCGACCACGATCACCGAGTTGCCGATATCGCGCAGATGCTTGAGCGTGGCGATGAGCCGGTCGTTGTCGCGCTGATGCAGGCCGATGGACGGCTCATCGAGCACGTACATCACCCCGGTCAAGCCCGAGCCGATCTGCGACGCGAGCCGGATGCGCTGCGCCTCGCCGCCCGAGAGCGTTTCGGCGCTGCGTTCGAGCGACAGGTAATCGAGCCCGACGTTATTCAGGAACGACAGCCGCGCGACGATTTCCTTGACCACCTTGTCCGCGATCTCACCTTTCGCGCCGTCGAGCCGTAGCGTCTGGAAGTAGCCGAGCGTATCGCGCAACGGCCAGCCGCTGACTTCGTAGATGCCGCGAGCGTCATCGCCGGAACCGACTTTGACGAAACGCGCCTCGCGGCGCAGACGCGTGCCCTCGCAGGCCGGGCACGCCTGATTGTTCTGATACTTCGCCAGTTCCTCGCGCACGGCGGCCGAGTCCGTTTCGCGATAACGACGCTCCAGATTCGGCAGAATGCCTTCGAATGCGTGCTCTCTCACCGAAGCGCGCCCGCGCTCGTTGATGTACGAGAACGGAATGACCTGCTTGCCCGAACCGTACAAAAGCGTCTTGCGCACCTTTTCCGGCAGTTCCTCGAACGGCGCGTCGATGTCGTATTCGTAGAACGCCGCGAGACTTTGCAGCATCTGAAAATAGAACTGATTGCGCCGGTCCCAGCCCTTCACCGCGCCCGCCGCGAGCGAGAGCGAAGGATGCGCGACCACGCGCTTCGGATCGAAAAACGTGATCTGGCCCAAGCCGTCGCATTCCGGGCACGCGCCCATCGGATTGTTGAACGAGAAAAGGCGCGGCTCCAGTTCCGGCAGCGAGTACGAACAGATCGGGCACGCGAACTTCGAGCTGAAGAGCTTTTCGTTTTCGGTATCCATTTCGAGCGCGATCGCGCGGCCATCGGCGAGACGCAGCGCGGTCTCGAACGATTCCGCCAGGCGCTGCTTCATGTCCGGGCGCACTTTAAGCCGGTCGATCACCACGTCGATGGTGTGCTTGTCGTTCTTCTTGAGCTTCGGCAGCGAGTCCACTTCATAGATTTTCGCGACGCCTTCGTTCGCCGTGCCGCCGCCCGAACGAATGCGAAAGCGAATAAAGCCCTGCGCCTGCATCTCTTCGAATAACTCGACGTGCTCGCCCTTGCGATCCACGACGACGGGCGCGAGGATCATCAGCTTGGTTTCCTCGGGCAGCGCGAGCGCGGCATCGACCATCTGCGAGACGCTTTGCGCTTCGAGCGGAATCAGATGATCGGGGCAATAAGGTGTGCCGACGCGCGCAAACAGCAGACGCAGATAATCGTGAATCTCGGTGACGGTGCCGACCGTCGAACGCGGATTATGCGAGGTGGCTTTTTGTTCGATCGAAATGGCCGGTGAGAGGCCTTCGATCAGATCGACATCGGGCTTTTCCATCAGCTGCAGAAATTGCCGCGCGTACGCCGAGAGGCTCTCGACATAGCGGCGCTGACCTTCGGCGTAAAGCGTATCGAATGCCAGCGACGACTTGCCCGACCCGGACAACCCCGTAATCACAATCAGCTTGTGACGCGGCAAGTCGAGATTGACGTTCTTCAAATTGTGGGTGCGAGCCCCACGAATACGAATTTCTTCCACGAGTCTCTTCCGGGTTCTTTCGGGGGTCTGTCGGGCGTCTTTTAGGTCGTGGCGCGGGGTTTCCTGCGACTACCGGACGACAAAGTAAGGGGGCTAAACCTGCTACTATAGCGACTTTTGCAGGGTGCGGCGCCCGTGCCAAAAGGCTCTCGGGGGCTCTCAGGGGCTCTCAAGGCTTCTCGGCGACTTTCCAACGGCTTTTCCGTTTCCCAGGCGCTTTCGCGTTAATGGCCGCAGGTCGTGCGGCGCGCGAGCCGCCGTGTGTCGCATATAGTGCCGTTTCGAGCCAGAACAAGGCGGCCGCGCCGCGCTCCCCACGCGTCAGGCCAGTCGCGACCCTCACCCATTTCCGTTCCTGATGTCCAATCCGTCTGCCACGTCCACACGTTTGTCCGCGCCGGAATTGCGCGCAACCGTGTCGCTCGCCGCGATCTTCGCGCTGCGCATGCTCGGCCTCTTCATGATCATGCCGGTGTTTTCCATTTACGCGAAAACCATCCCTGGCGGCGATGACGTGTTTCTCGTCGGCATAGCGCTCGGCGCTTACGGCGTCACGCAGTCCATGCTCTACATCTTCTATGGCTGGATTTCAGACAAGCTGGGCCGCAAACCCGTGATCGCATTCGGCCTGCTCGTGTTCGCGCTCGGCAGCTTCGTGGCGGCGGCGGGGCACTCCATGGCGTGGATCATCGCCGGACGTGTGATTCAGGGCATGGGCGCGGTGTCGTCGGCGGTGATCGCGTTCATCGCCGATCTAACTGAAGAAGAAAATCGCACCAAGGCCATGGCGATGGTCGGCGCGAGCATCGGCGTCTCGTTCGCGGTCGCTATCGTTGGCGCACCGATCCTGTTCCACTGGGTCGGCATGAGCGGCTTGTTCACGGTGATCGGCGTGCTGTCGATCGTCGCGGTCGGCGTGGTCTTGTGGGTCGTGCCGGACCCGCCCGTGCCGCCGGTTCACGTCAAGGCGCCTTTCGCCGAGGTGCTGCACAACGTCGAGCTGCTGCGTCTGAACTTCGGCGTGCTGGTGCTGCACGCAACCCAAACCGCGCTCTTTCTCGTCGTGCCGCGCATTCTCGAAGCGGGCGGATTACCGGTCGCCTCGCACTGGAAGATTTATCTTCCGGTGATGGGCCTCGCTTTCGTGATGATGGTTCCGGCAATCATCGCCGCCGAGAAGCGCGGCAAGATGAAAGCGGTCATGTTGAGTGCGATTTTTCTTATCCTGATCGGCCAGTTGTTATTAGGCGCGGCTCCCCATACGCTATGGTCTGTGGCCGCGATCCTGTTTGTGTACTTCTTGGGCTTCAACGTGCTGGAGGCGTCGCAACCTTCGCTTGTGTCCAAACTGGCGCCAGGCACCCGCAAGGGCGCGGCCGCCGGGGTGTACAACACGACGCAGTCTATCGGGCTCGCGCTTGGTGGCGTGATCGGCGGCTGGCTGCTCAAGCTGGATGGCCCGAGTGCGGTGTTTTTCTCGTGTTCGGCGCTGGTGCTGGCATGGTTGATCGTCGCGTCGAAAATGAAGGCGCCGCCGCGCAGGGTCGAGCGCGCGGCGTAGCGAATCTGTATTAATCATATTGAGGCAGTGCGATGTTTCCCGTCCTCTTCCCTGGAAGAGGGTTGAACTGATAACGTCGCATAACTGCTAGTGGGCAAGGAATTTACCGGAGAAATCATGGCATCTGTCAACAAGGTCATTCTCGTAGGCAATCTGGGCGCCGACCCGGAAACGCGCTACCTTCCGAGCGGCGACGCCGTGGCCAACATTCGTCTCGCGACGACCGACCGTTACAAGGAAAAGTCGTCTGGCGAGATGAAGGAACTCACGGAGTGGCATCGCGTGGCGTTCTTCGGGCGTCTTGCCGAGATCGTGAACGAGTATTTGAAGAAGGGCTCGTCGGTGTATATCGAAGGGCGCATTCGCACGCGCAAGTGGACCGATCAGGCGGGGCAAGAGCGCTATTCGACCGAGATCGTTGCCGATCAGATGCAAATGCTCGGTGGCCGCGGCGGAGCAGGCGGCGGCGATGACGGCGGCTACAGCCGCAGCGCGCCGATGGAGCGCTCAGGCGGCGGTGGTGGTGGCGGCCGCGCGCCGGCAGGCGGGCGCGCTGCGGGCGGTGGAGCGGGTGGCGGATCGAGCCGTCCGAGCCAACCTGCGGGCGGCGGTTTCGAAGACATGGACGACGATATCCCGTTCTGACGACTCGCAACAAATTTGTTTAAACGCTAAGCCTCCGGCATTAATTGTCGGAGGTTTTTTTTTACCAGAATCGGCAAGGCGCTTTCCGAAATATCGCTTCGAGGCTCTCCGCAATTCCCGCAGCCGTATTACGCTTCCGATTAACCGCGAATATGAGGCTTTATAAGGATCAACGAAGAGTCATGGCGGTGTAATCGGAGTAGTCCTATGGTGCGCGGCTTGTTTGCGTCCTACTTTGATTCATCGAGTTTAGAACGTTTAGTTACTCGCTGCTTTTAGGCATTCATTTATTGATTTCAGATGTTTACTCGATTTTATTGAGTTCGAGCAAACATAACGGAAGAGAGACTTCGTTGATTGCATAAAGCAATAAATGCGTTCTGACCAAAATCTAAAAATCAACAACATCATTTAGAGGGGCGACTTTGAAACTTCGCGTAGTGCTGGCCGACGATCATCCTTTCGTGGTCCTTGGCGTAAAGGCGCTTTTCAAGGCCGACGAGGGGATCGATGTCGTCGGTGAGGCGATAATGCGAGCAGCCTTGTGGTCGAACTCGCGAAGACGCCATGTGACGTGCTTGTCACGGATTTCGCCATGCCTGAGCCTGGGCCGGACGCGCTAGACGGATTACGGCTGATTCGTAGAGTCAGGCAAGAGTGGCCAAGCATCAAAATCGTCGTGCTGACGAGCGTCAGTAATGTCGCGATTCTTCGTTCTATTCTGAATGCCGGTGCCATCGGACTCGTGAATAAGGCGGAGGCTATTGAACTCGTGGCGACTGCTGTGCGCCATGCGGGAATCGATCGCCGTTATGTCAGTGGGTCTTTTGTTACCGCGTTAGCGGAAGCGGGCGCGGAAACCGAGTCATCACCAGAGGAACCGCGGCTTTCGCCCCGGGAAGAAGAAGTCGTTCGTTTGTTCGCCAAGGGTCGCACGATTACCGAAATCGCCAAAGCGTTGAACCGCGATGTGCGCACTATCAGTCGACAGAAGCGAGATGCGATGAACAAGCTCGGAATTAGAAACGACCCGGGTTTGTTCGCGTTTGTACGCGCTCAAGGACTCGGCTGAGTTATCGGTGTGGTGAGTTCGAATTCGGATGCATCTTATGTTTTTTAATGTTTCGGTATCCGATTCTTATCGGTGTCAAGAATGAATTTGAGTTCGCTCAACGCGTGAAGGTTTTAAGTGATGGAATCATTGAATGAAGGTCAAGTGTTCTCGCATGCCAGGAGAATTCGGTTAGCAATAGCGGACGATCATCCGCTCGTCATTCTCGCTATCGAACGGCTGGCTGGGAATTTTCCCAATGTAGAAGTGGTGAGTCGAAGCATCGATTCCACGCAGCTCGACGAGTGTCTGGCACGCGGTGAATGCGACGTGGCCATCGTCGACTTCTTCATGCCGGGGGGGCGCCATGGTGACGGCGTTCAACTCGTGCAGCACATTTCTTCGACTTATCCGAATGTGCACATCGTCGTGCTATCGCGCACCGATAACGCGACGCTCATCAAGCAGGCGCTGGACGCGGGCGCGCACGCGTTCCTCAGCAAAGAGGACCGGCTTGACCTCATCTATGTCGCGATCGTCTCGGTCATTGCCAACGAGACCTATCTCGGACCTGCAATTCGCCGTGCTTTGGCCATTGCGAATACGGAAAGTCACGCTCTGTTCATTCGGCAGAGACTGACTAGCCGGGAAATGGAAGTCATTGAAAACTATGCGCGCGGTGCCAACGTGACTGAGATCGCAAGGAAGCTGGGCCGTAGCGTAAAGACCATCAGCGCTCAGAAATGCGCCGCCATGCGCAAGCTGGATCTGTCCACCGATGCAGATCTGTATCGCTTCGTCGCGGACACGAACCTGATCTGACGCGCGCTTACAAGCAGCTTTGATCGGCCGGCGTAGAGACGCATTGCCCTCGTTAGAAGGGCATGCCGGCTTTTAAAATAAAAGAGACCAATGAAAACAAGAATGCCGCTGAGGGCAATCATCGCCGATGATCACCCGATTGTCGTGAAGGGTATCAAGAGCTATCTCGAACGGGACGGCGCCATCGAAGTAGTGGCGACGGCGCACGACACCCAAGAGCTGGCCGAAGCGCTGGATTCAACTGCTTGTGACTTCGTCTTTTCTGACATTGGAATGCAGGGGATGGAAGGTGAGAGCAGCTCCATCACATTTCTGAGGCGTTTTTCGAGTCGGATCGAGCGGCCGAGGCTGGTCGTCATCACCATGCTTTCACAAGCGCGAATGCTAGCGGGACTCATACGAATGGGCGTCGACGGTGTGGTCGACAAGCGCGACGGACTGGAGTCTCTCGAAACCGCAATTGCGGCCATCAGCGCAGGCAGACGGTTCGCCTCGCCGCTTGCCATAGATGCGTTGAGCAGCCTTCCAGAAACCATGCCCGCATGTGTCGGCGTATTGAGCCGGCGCGAGTGGGAAGTGTTTCGGCTGTATGCCAGTGGAATGGTGGTGCACGAGATTGCAAGCCGATTTGGACGAAGCAGTAAAACCATTGCTACTCAGAAACGCAGTGGCATGCGGAAGCTGGGCCTAAGTTCGGAGGCCGATCTCGTCGAGTATTTCAGGCAGGTGGGCCTCGTCTGACTGAAGTGAACGGTTGGCGTCATCAGAATTATTTAAGACGGTTCCGATGTCTGCGCCAACGGATGCGTATCAGACTTTACTGTTCGACGGCGCCAGCGACAGCCTGTGTTGCGGCGTACGCAAGATTTCCCATGCGGTGTCCTCTCAACGACGCCGACTTCTACCTTTGAGAGATTCGATTTGAGTTCCGTCGTCGTGCGTTGCTGGTTCCTGCTCGTCGTGCTCCTGTCACCGTATTGCACGGAGGTGCGCGCGGATAGTGTCGCGTCTGACGCGCGCGCGACCGCGGCTGAAATCTCGCCCGCCAGAGAAAGCATTCCGCCTATCGACGCGGATGCCTTCATGTTTCGCGCTAACGACGCGCTCTCGAACGTTTATGTCTCGGCAGCGCCGTCCCGTGTTCTGAGCGTTACCGCACTGCGCCTGCTGCCTGCACTCATTGGCGTGCTGGCCGTTTTGATCGTCACGCTTCGTGCGTTCGTCCTGTTGCAGCGGGAAATGCGAAAGCGTCTCACCATCGAACAGCAACTCGCGACGCAGTTGAGCTTCCAGCAGACCATGATGGAAGTCGTGCCGTATCCGCTTGTCGCGAAGGACATGGACAATCGCTACGTCGCGGTCAACCGTGCGTTCGAGGAGGCCCTGGGCGTTCGCAGAACGGATATCGTCGGACAGACGGCGCTCGAAGTGGGCGCGTGGGGAGCAAAGCACAGCCGTTTGCTGCACGATCTCTCCGGTTGCACGCTCGCCACGGGCAAGCGTCAGGAAGTCGAGGCCGAGTTCTTCGACGAGTTCGGCAGATCGCGCTACGGCCTCTTTTGGACCGGTGCATTTCTGGCACCGGACGGCGAGCGAGCAGGCGTAGTCGGCACGATGATCGACATTACCGATATTCGCGACGCCGAGATGCACGCCCGTCGCACGGAACGGCGCCTGCACGATGTTACACGCTCGCTTCCCGCTGTCGTCTTCCAACTGCGGCGTGCGCGCGATGGCGCTTACAGCCTTCCGTATATCGACGGCGACACGCGGCAACTGCTTGGCCTCGATCTTGGAGCGTTGGCTAACGATCCGCTCAAGGTATTGCGTCAAGTCAACTCCGAGGACGGCGTGCGCCTGCTGGCGGAAATCGAGCGGTCATCGCTCACGCTCGAGCCCTTGCATACAGAATTTCGAGCCGTCGTCGGCGGCGTGACGCGCTGGTTTCGCGCAGACCTCGTCGCTCATTGCGAAGACGACGGCGCCGTGGTCTGGAGCGGATATTGGGTGGATGCGAGCGTCGAGCACGCGCGCGCTGAAGAGCTTGCGCGGGCGAGAGATATCGCGGAAGCCGCATCGAGAGCGAAGGACGATTTTCTCGCCATGATGAGCCACGAAATCCGCACGCCTATGAACGGCGTTCTGGGTCTCGTCGAAGTGTTCGAAAATACGCCGCTCAATCCGGATCAGTCGCAAATGCTCGGCATGATTCAGGATTCAGCCAGCGCTTTACTTCAGATTCTCGACGATCTCCTGGACTATTCGAAGATCGAAGCAGGCCGTCTGACGATCGAGCCGACCGCGATCGATTTGCGCGAACTCGTCGATAGCGCCGTCGGCTTGCTGGCGGGCAGGGCACACGAAAAGGGCTTGCGAGTGCGAGTCAATGTCGCGCCGGAAGTGGCGGCTACCGTGCAGGGCGACAGCGTGCGTCTGAGGCAGATCATCTTCAACCTGATGAGCAACGCGATCAAGTTCACCAGCGCTGGTGAAGTCGCCGTGCACGTACGGGAAGTGGGATCGACGGATTCCACTCAGCTGCTCGAACTCTGCGTGAAGGACACGGGCATTGGTATCGCGTCCGAAGCGCAGGCGAGTCTCTTCGAGCCGTTCGTGCAAGCGGAAAAGTCCACTACTCGACGCTTCGGCGGTACGGGCCTCGGACTGACTATCGTCAATCGGCTCGTGGATTTGATGGGTGGCACACTAACGTTGCAGAGCGAAGTAGGCGTCGGCACATCCATGACGCTTCGCCTCGAACTGCCGGTCGAGACTTTGCAGTATCAGATCGACGGCTTGCGCGGCCGGCGAGGCATCGTGGCGATCGACGAAGAGCGCGTCGCCGACGCGTTGGTGAACTACGGACAGGCGCTCGGTCTGGTGCTTCAGCGCATTCCATCGGATAGCCCGAGCCTGATGCTTCCGGAGACGTTCGAAGGCGTCGATATCGTATTTCTGAGCGATACGCACAAGGACAAGCTGCCGTTCGGCTCCCGCGTCATTCACGCGACGGAAAAGCCGAAGCCAACGGGTTATCGAATTCTCGAAGACGATATTCGCGTCAGCATCAATCCCATCTCTTGGCGAGGGCTTGGCGCTGCCTGCGTCGCGGCCTTGACCGGCATGCCGCAGATTGCGGCGCGCGCGACAATGGGCCTCGAACCGAAGAAGGAAGCGCCCGACCGCGAGGATGCTTTGCGCAACGGCAGGCTCGTGCTCGTGGCGGAGGATCATCCCGTTAATCAGGAGTTGATTCGCCACCAGCTTTCGTTGCTCGGGTTCGCCTGCGATGTCGTGCAGGATGGCGTCGAGGCGCTTGCGGCGCTCGAACAGACGCATTACGGCTTTCTGATCACGGACTGCCATATGCCGAACATGACCGGCTACGAGCTGACGAGACGCGTGCGCGCCAACGAAGCGGGAACAGCGGTCCGACTGCCGATTCTCGGTATCACCGCTAGCACGGCGGCCGAGGAGCGCACCATGTGCCGCGACGCGGGTATGGACGATTGCCTCATCAAACCCACTCGGCTCGCGACGCTGCGCGAGCATCTTAACCGGTGGTGGTTGAAGGACACGGTCGCGCCTGAGCCGGAAGGACGGGCAGTCGGCGACGCCGAAGCAAGGCACGCGGAAGAAGACGAAATCGACCTTGGCGCGATGGCGCAACTTTGGGGCAGCGAGGCGACCGTCAAGGCGCTTCTCGATGCCTTCGTATCCTCGTTCCGCGACGATCTCGCCGCGCTCGAACCACTGCTTGCACGCGGCACGGTGGAACACTTGCGCGAATGGCATCATCGCGTGTCTGGGGCGGCGAGCGTCTTGCAGTATCGGCCGCTGCTGGACGCGCTGGAAACATTTAGGCGTGACTTGTCGAGTAAGCCACTTGCAATGCGTCGACGGGACGGAAATCTGTTGATCGTTCGCTGCAGGCAATTGCTCGAGCGCATAGAGGCGCAAGGCGCCGAGCTCGTTTAAGCGGTCGGATCACTCAAAGCGCGACGCGAATCAAACCGCGTCGCGCTTTTTTCTTTTAGTCGGAAAGACTGGCCGCGCCGATATCGGACGTCGCTCGGTCGCGGAAATGCGTCAGCGCAAAGTCGACGAATGAACGCGTCTTAGCCGATACGTGTCTGCGTCCCGGATAAACGATCGACACTTCCTTGTCCGCGTCGTTGAGCGTGTAGGCCGGCAGCAAGCGCACGAGCGCGCCCGCTTCGACGTCCTGCCGGACATAGCTCTCGGGCAATACGGCAATGCCCATTCCCAATATCGCCGCCTGCCGCAACATGGGTGAACTGTTCACCGTGTACGACGGGTCGATCGACACTTCCTCGCGCGAACCCGTCGGACTGGTGAATGACCACTTCGATCCGTGAATATCCGTGGACGGCGCGAGAAACTCGTGTTTGACGAGAGCGGCGGGCCGCGCCGGCATGCCGCGGCGGGCGAGATAGTCGGGCGATGCGACGAGTGCCGCGGCGACCTTGAAAAGCGGCCGGTTGATGAGCGTGCCGCTATTGACGAGATGCGGCACGACGATGCCGACATCGAAGCCTTCATCGACGAGATCGACCGGCCGATGGAGCAGCGTAAGACTGAGCTTCACGCTCGGATAGCGATCGCGATAAGCGCGCAACATGGGCGTGAGTTCGAGCAAGGAAAACGATGCCGATGCAACGAGCTTGAGTGTTCCGGATGGATCGACTGAACTGTTCGCTACTGATGCCTCGATATTCTCGACGTGTTCGATCACTGTTCGGCAGCCATCGGCGTATTCCTTGCCCGCTTCGGTCAGCGACACGCTTCGTGTCGTTCGATTCAGCAAGCGGGTATTGAGATGCGCTTCGAGTAGTGAGACATAGCGCGTGACCACGGCGTTCGAAAGATCGAGCGCTGCGGCCGCGCGGCCAAAAGAAGATGTCTCCGCGACTTTGAGGAAGACGCGCATCGCCTGTAATTGGTTCATGAGCGGATGGCCTGGCGAAAGCGTGAACTGCGGGTGATCGGTGCGAAGTTAGCAAGGGCAGGAGTGCCGCCTCGCGTGCGCGATGTTACGTAGCCCGATACATCTTGTGAATAGGATGACTCCGATGTCTTCTCGCTGTCGCTCGTCAGCCACTGTCGCATGTGTGCAACGATGCTGCGCCTGGTCCATCTCGTTAAAGAAAAAGCATTCGGGTAAGTACCAGATGCGTAAGCGTTAAGTCATATTGAAATTCCATTTTTCGATTTATTCGAAAGACCTTTTGCTCGTTCCTTGGTGGTCTCTGCAAAAAGCTGCGCCATACACTTTGGGCTGCCGAATATCGGTGTGAGGCTTTCTCCGGGGCTTCGATCCCAGATGTGCCGCGCCGCGGCCTTAAGCAACTCATCGAGTCTCGTGACTCAATCAAAGGAATTCGCATGAAAAAGAATCTTATCGGAGCCGCAGTGGCCGCTCTGGCTGCATCGTTCGCCACGGCTGCAAGCGCACAAAGCAGCGTCACGCTGTACGGCACGGTAGACGCAGGTTTCACGTTCGTGAACAACGTGCGTTCGGCACAGGGTTCGGACTACAACAAGGCAAGCGCATGGGGCGTCACTGGCAACAACGTGCAAGACAGCCGTTGGGGCCTGACGGGCGCTGAAGATCTGGGCAACGGCATGAAGGCAGTCTTCAGGCTGGAAAGCGGCTTCAACCCGGCAGACGGTAGCGGCGCCGGTGCTGCCCGTCAGTCGTATGTCGGCATCTCGACGAACCAAGGCACGGTAACGTTGGGTCGTCAGAACGACTCCGTGGCTGACTACCTCGGTCCTTTGAGCGCAACTGGCACCTTCGGCGGCACGTACTTCGCGCATCCGGACAATCTGGATAACCTGGACGGCAACAACTTCCGTCTCAGCAACTCGGTCAAGTTCCAGAGCGCCAACTATGCTGGTCTGACGTTCGGCGGCGAGTACGGCTTCTCGAACTCGGCAGGCAGCTTCGCGGCGAATCGCGCGTACAGCCTGGGTGCTGGCTACGCTAACGGCCCGATCAAGGCTGGCATTGCATACACGCAAGCAAATGGCATCAACAGCAACAACGCTGGCGCCATCAACGGTGCTACGGTCGTTCCGCATGTCGTCGGTGACGCTTTTGTAGCAGCCGGTCAGCCGGCAGAGGCCGCAGAAGCCGCATTCGGCACGATCCGTCAACGTACGTTCGGCGCAGGCGCCAGCTACTCGACGAATGCTATGCAATTCGGCCTCCTGTGGACGCAAGTTCGTCAAGACGGCAGCAACTTCGACGCTACGGCCGTCACGAACAACTACGAAGCAAACGCTCGTTACGCTCTGACGCCGGCGCTGTCGCTGGGTGCGGCCTACACGTTCACCAACCAGAAGCTCGGTGCCGCAGGCGAATCGACGCGCGTTCGCTATCACCAGTTCGGCTTGCAGACCGACTACGCGTTGTCCAAGCGTACGGACGTCTACGCTGAAGGCGTGATGCAAATTGCAAGCGGTCTGCCGGAAAACGAATACCCGTCGGCTCAAATCAGCGGTGCAGCAGCATCGTCGAGCAGCCGTCAGGTTCTCGTGACGGCTGGTATCCGTCACCGCTTCTAAAGCGGGCTCAGTTGTAAGCAGTAGCTAGCTAGCAGTAGAAAGAAAAGGGCGCCGCGCGGCGGCCGGGTTGGATTCGCGCGCGCGACCCCCGTACGCTGGCAAAAAAAGATCAACCCAAATCTCTACCAATTCGATCCCGTAACCGCATCAAAGATATGAAAACTTAGCGCGTGGCC
>NZ_JALQDA010000004.1:0-67785 GCF_023631485.1 Caballeronia sp. GAFFF2
AACAACGCGAAGACGGCACCGGCTATATCGAACCCCACACCCAAACGGACGAACCCGACGCATCGACGACCCCGCTGCATGGAACGACCCAAGACGAGCAGACCGCCCCCCCCCCCGCCCCCCCCCCTTTTTGCATTCGCGCGCGCGAACGGCGTACGCTGGAAAACATCGATCATCCGAATGCTCTACCATGGCGATGCCGTAAGCGCATCAACGATATGAAAGCGAAGCGCTTGGCCGTCACCAAGGAGAGCCAGAATGATCCCGACATGCAGACCACATGTCCGCTGCATCGCAGCCATGATGTGCACGTTGCTCGCATCCTCGGCGGCATTCGCCGATACCATCGCGCTGAAGGCAAATCTGCAGCCATCGAGCGAAGTCCCGCCGCGCGTCAGCAAAGGCCACGGCATGCTCGACGCCACGTTCGACACCGACACCAAGGTCATCACCTGGACCGCGACTTACGCCGAGCTTTCCGGCCCGGTCACGATGGCCCACTTCCACGGTCCCGCGCCCGTCGGTCAGAACGCGAAGCCGCAAGTACCCGCCGACAAACATGCGCTCGCCAGTCCGATGAAAGGTCGGGCCACGCTCACCGAGCAGCAGGTCACGGACCTCATGGCCGGGCAGTGGTATTTCAACATTCACACACAGGAAAACCCGACCGGCGAGCTTCGCGGTCAGGTGATGCCATCGAACTGATCGGCGCGACTCAAAGCCTGAGCCCGCTACGATGAGTTGGCAAAGCGCGTTCGCATGCTGGCTGCTCAAGCGGCAAATGCGGCCGGAAACGGCGAAGCCGACACTCGATGTCGAGCGCGCGCGGACCTACGCATCGCGCCGAATCTGGTTGCCGCGTGTACCGAAGGGATGGCGACTCGATATCGAGCCGGATGGCGAATGGTTGCGCCGCGAGAGCGCCGCGCGTGATCGGCGAACGGTGCTTTATCTCCACGGCGGCGGCTATTACTTTTGCTCGCCGCGCAGTCATCGAGCGATCACGTTCGGTCTTGCGACGCGTGCGGATGCCGACGTGTTTTCGCTCGATTACCGGCTGGCTCCCGAGCATCGCTTTCCGGCCGCGCTCGATGACGCCGTTGCCGCTTACCGCCGCCTGCTCGCGTCGGGCATCGATGCAAAATCGATCGTCATTGCGGGCGATTCGGCCGGCGGTGGCCTCGCGCTCGCCACATTGCTCGCGCTTCGCGATGCACGGGTTCAATTGCCCGCCGGCGCGGTTCTGTTTTCGCCGTGGACCGACCTGACCTGCGGCGGCGCGTCGATGCAAGCAAACGAAGGCCGTGACCCGATGTTCCACGCATCGGTCTTCCCGCGCGTGGCCGCGCTCTATCTCGGCGATGCCAATTCGCGTGATCCCTACGCGTCACCGCTTTTCGGCGATTATCGAGGCCTGCCGCCGCTCCTGATTCAAGCAGGCGACACCGAATTGCTTCTCGACGATGCCACGCGCGTCGCGAAAATAGCGCGCGAAACCAACGTGGATGTGCAATTGCAAATCTGGCGCAACGTCCCGCATATTTTCCAGATCTGGGCGCCATTCATGCCCGAAGCGCGCGATGCACTTACGCAAGCCGCGCGTTTCATAGCGACCACGACGAGCGCCGGCAACGCTCAGCGCCCGCCGATCACCTCGATGGTCTGATACGCGCGCTCGACCGCCGCCGTTCCGTATTGCCGTTCGAGTCTGCGCACAGTGAAGTGTCCGAGCGCCATCTGCTGAAAATGGTCGATGAACACGGTGTTGACCATGGCGCCGAGAACCGCGCCGATGGCCGGAATCGACTTGGCCGCGACCTGCTCGCTGACCTGCACCGAGAAGCGCGACGCGATGGTCTGCAAGAATTTGAGCAGCGCCGTCGAGCCATGACTGCTCAATCCCTTGGCCGCGATTTCGTTGGTCGCGCGCGAGATGGACTGCGCGAGCGCGCCGCGAACGATGAAATAGCCGATGTCGGCGTTATCGTCGTCTTTGTGGGTGCCGCCCATGCCGAGCACCATCATGCATTGCAACTGCGTCTCCACGCGATGCACGTCCTCGCCTTCGCTGCGCGCGATGTCGCAAATCGAGCGAAACATCAACGTGGTCGTGACGGGCAACTCGACGGGCAGCGCAAACAAGCCGAATGCGCCGCCCGCCGCGCCCGTCGTCGCGACGGCGAGTTTGTGCATCAGATTGCGCGGTTTGTCCGGCGGCGGCGCGAGCAGCGAGTCGGACGGCGCGCTGTTGCCGAGCGTGCGCAGCGCAAGCTGCAGGCATTTCTTGAGCGCGACTTGCGTGGCTTCGTCGACTTTCCCCTGAGCCGAGGCTGGAAGCCGTCCCATGAGTTTTTCGATCGGCGCGCCGACCACGCTCGCTAGTTTCATCGTGAGCGAAGGGCTTTCGAGCGCCTCCTTCGCGCGGGACAGAGCGGTGAAATCTTCGGCAGTAAGCGGCGAAGTGATGATGGGCGTCGGTTGCATACGAAAAATGTCCGGGAACGTGCATGAAGAGAGCGGTGGGCCACACGGCTTAGAGCACGCGAGCGTGCTATGATTCCCCATTCTTTGACTCGTCAATAATTGCGTCCACAAAAATGGCCGTTCACACAGCCGCGCATCACTCCAGCGGACAGGTCTTGCCCTTCCGCGAATCGCTCATGGCGATGTTGGGCATCTCTTTCGTCACCATGCTCGTCGCGCTGGACCAGACCGTCGTGGGCACCGCGCTGCCTACTATCGTGGCCGAACTCAAAGGCTTCGATCTTTACGCCTGGGTCGCGACCTCCTATTTGCTGACCTCCGTCATTACCGTGCCTATTTTCGGGCGGCTCGGCGATTACTACGGTCGCAAACCCTTCGTGATCGCTTCGATTATCGTGTTCACGGTGGCGTCCGTGTTGTGCGGACTCGCCAACAGCATGATGTTTTTGGTGCTCGCGCGCGGTTTGCAGGGCATCGGCGGCGGGATGCTGGTTGGCACCGCGTTCGCGTGCATCGCGGATCTGTTCCCGGATTCGGTCGTGCGCCTGCGCTGGCAGGTGCTGATGAGTTCCGCTTTCGGCATCGCCAATGCGGTCGGCCCTTCGCTCGGCGGGATTCTCACGCAGTATTACGGCTGGCGCTCGGTGTTCTACGTGAATCTGCCCGTCGGCGTGCTGTCGCTGTTCTTCGTCTGGCGCTTTTTGCCGCATCTGCGGCATGTGGCGCACGAAGGCAAGATGCGGCTCGACTGGCCCGGCGCCGCGCTGATCGCGGTTGCGCTCGGCGCGCTGCAATTGTTCGTCGAGATGTTGCCGAAGCACGGCATCAGTGTCGAGACGGCGATGCTGTTGGCGGTGGCCATCGTGGCGTCCTACAGTCTGTGGAAGTGGGAACTGCGTTGCAGCTACGCGATTCTTCCCGTCGACATGTTCCGCAACAAGAGCCTCGCCGCGCTGTTCACGCTGGCGATTCTCGGCGGCTTCACCATGTTCTCGCTGCTGTTCTATGCGCCGCTGCTGTTCCAGGGCGGCTTCGGCATGTCGCCGAAAGACGCGGGCATGATGATCACGCCGCTCGTCGTGTTCATTACCATTGGCAGTATCGTGAACGGACGAATCGTGACGCGTCTGAAGAACGCGAATCTCATGTTGTACGTGGGTTTCGCGTTTCTCGCCGCGTCGTGTTTCGGCGTGGTGATCGCGACGCATACGATGCCGCGTTCCATGCTGCTCGTCGTCATGCTGATGGGCGGGCTCGGGCTGGGCTTCGTCATGCCGAACCTCACCGTGTTCGCGCAACAGACCGCGGGACGTCAGCATCTGGGAATTGCGACGGCATTGTTGCAATCGCTACGCATGATCGGCGGAATGATCGGCACGGCATTGACCGGCACGCTCGTGAGCCATCTGTACGCGAGCGGCGTGAGCCTCGCGCTTGAACGAGATCACGCAATGCACTGGCTCGGCGATCTTTCCGATCCGCAAATCCTCATCAATCGCGAAGGACAGGACACGCTGCTCGCGCAGCTTGCGGCTGCGGGTCATAACGGCGCGATGCTGCTCGAATCCGCGCGCGAATCGCTGGTGGCGGCGATCCACATCGGCCTGGCGGTCGCGGCCGTCGTCGCGGTCGTTTCGCTCTGGCAGTCGCGCCGCGTGCCGCCCGTGCGCTTGAAACGAACGCACGAACCGGTCATCCTCGCCGAATGAATTACAACGGAATCGAGAGCATGAACGAACAGGAACGTATCGCGGTGGTGCAGCAGTTTGGGCGGACGTATCGCGCTTTCATGTCGGCGTTCGAAGCAGCCGTCGGCCAGCCAATGCCGCGCTGGCGCATTCTGTTCGCCTTGCATGAGCACGAGGGCGAGGTGTCGCAGAAGAAACTCGTCGAACGCCTGCGCGTGGACCCGGGCGCGCTGACTCGTCAGTTGAAGACGCTGGAAGGTCTCGGCTGGGTCGTGCGCAGCGTGGATGTCCGCGACAATCGCGTGTCGAATGTCGCGCTGACAGCGCAAGGCCGCGCGGCGGCGGAAGAGGGCATGCCGCGCCGCACGGCGTTTCTGCACGACACCATGGCATCGTTGCCGGACGACGCCATCGAGGCGCTGTCGGGCGCGCTTCATATGCTCGAAGCGCGCATTCAGGAAGTCGCGGTGCAAAACGCGGCGAACGCCGCACTCGTCGATACCGCCGCCGAAAAAGCCTGACGCGTCAAAAGAACGTTTCGATCACTTCGGTGACGCGGTATTTAGGATCGACCACGAGCACCTGACGCCACTTGTCGAACGTGAGACACGGGTGCGAGATGTCGAAGGCGATCATGTCGCCGACCTTGAGATCATCGCCGGGCTTGATGCGCAAGTAAGCGTGCTGGTCCATCAGGCCGAAAATTTCCCAGCCTTCATCCGTCGAGATATCGCGTGGCGCTTCCATGCCCGGACGAAAATGCTTCGCCGGTTCCGGCAAGCCCGCGTCGAATGCGGAATCGCGCTTGCCGAGCCCGATGATCGCGCGGTCCGGCTCGGGAATGGACTGCACGTACGCCCACAATTGCAGCGCGGGTTTAAGCCCTTGCCCCATCTTCTTCGCGATGGGATTGCGCGCGAAGATTTCGTTCTGCGCTTTCTTGTAGATGCCGACGTCGTGCGTCAGATAGCAGCCGGGACGCAGCACGACTTCAATGGCGTCGCTGTTCGCCTTGGCGAATTCGTCGGCGACGACGTCGTACCATGCCGATCCCGCGCCCGAGAGAATCGCCGGCTTGCGCGCGATCTTGCCAGCATCGATCAGAGCGCGGGTGGTGTCGACGGCGCTCTTCAAAAAGTCGCGTACCTTCGATTCGTCCTGCAAGACGCCTTCGTATAGTTCGATTCCCGCCAGTTCGATTGTGCCCGGCCAGCGCGCGATGGCCGCGAGCACGGCTTCGCGCTGCGCGTCGTCGCGCACGCCCGTGCGTCCGCCCGGCACGCCGAGTTCGATCAGCACGTTCAGCTTCTTGTGCACGTCGCTGAAGAATGCGCCTAGTTGATCGACGCCATCCGCTGAATCGACGAGACAGAAGAACTCGAAGTTCGGGTCCGTCAGCAGCTCGGCGATCATGCCCATGTTGCGTTTGCCGACGAGCTGATTCGCCAGCAGGATGCGATACACGCCGCCGCGATACGCCGCGCGCACCTGATGCGCCGTGGCGAGCGTGATGCCCCACGCACCGGTGTCGAGTTGGCGGCGAAAGAGTTGCGGCGCCATGGTGGTCTTGCCGTGCGGCGCGAGCTTCACGCCGTACTCTTCGACGAACGCTTGCATCCACTTCAAATTGTGTTCGATGCGCTCTGCATACAGCACGGCGGCAGGCAAGCTCACGTCCTCTTCAAGCAGGTTCCATTGCAGACGCGCCGCGTCCGTCAGGTTGATGCCCGTGCCCGGCACCATGCCGAGACCCTTGCCAAACGGGTCGATTGTCGCGTTCTGATAGTTTGTAACTTTCATGTGCTGCTACTCCATCGTCCGGATGAATAGATTCTGTCGGTACTTAAAATGGCGTCGCGGTTGACGGCATCATGTTACCCAAAGTAGCATTCTCGTTGAAATGTTATTTAGTAACATACACTGTGGGTTAACCCTGTCAGCACTATGAACGGCCACGCCGATTCGCTCACCTTCGATATCGTCGCGCGCATCGCGCAACGCGCGCCCGAATTGCGCAGCGCCGAGCGCAAGGTCGCCGCGCTGATCCTCGACGATCTCACGGGCGCGTCGCGGGCGAGCATCGGCGCGCTTGCGGACAAGGCGGAAGTAAGTATCGCCACGGTCACGCGCTTTGCGAAAGCGGTCGGCTGTCAGGACGTGCGCGAACTCAAGCTGCGGCTCGCGCAGGCGGCGGGCGTCGGGCAACGCTTTCTGAAGCCCGAACCGGACGCCGTGCCTGAAACACTCGCCGCGCGTATCTTCGAGGAGGTGCAGGCCACGCTCGCACAAAATCAGGGTGCGCTGCGTGCCGCGCCCATCGCGCAAGCCGCCGATGCACTCGCGGCTGCGTCGATGATCTACGTGTTCGGCATGGGCGGCGGCTCGACCGCGCTCGCCGACGAGATGCGCTTTCGTCTCGTGCGGCTCGGGCGGCCGGTGGCGTCGTATCAGGACGGACTGCTGCAGCGCATGGTGGCATCGACGTTATCGAGCGAACACGTCGTTGTCGCGCTGTCCGTGACGGGGCAGACGCCGGAGATGCTCGAAAGCTGCCGGATCGCGCGTGAATACGGCGCGTGCGTGATCGCGTTGACCGCGCCGGCGTCGCCGCTGGCGAAGCTCGCGGACTGGCTCATTCCGGTCATCGCGATAGAAACGGATTTCATCTACAAGCCTTCGTCGTCGCGTTACGCAATGATGATGGCGCTCGATCTGCTGGTCACCGAACTCGCGGTGAAGCAGGCCGATCATAGCCGTGAACTGCTGCGCCGCATGAAGCACGCGCTCGATGCGCATCGTGGCGGCGGCGAGCGGCAACCTTTGGGAGACTGACATGGAATCGCCCTCGAAGCAGAAGGCCGATACGTTGATCATCGGTGCGCGTGTGATCGACGGCACGGGTGCGCCCGCGGTCGAGCGCGATGTCGCGGTGCGCGATGGCCGCATCGTCGCCATCGTGGCGCCCGGCGCCCTCGCCAACTGGAACGCCGATGAAGTGTTCGACGCGCAGGGCAAGGTGCTGGCGCCCGGTTTCATCGACGTCCATACGCACGACGACACGCACGTGATCCGCTCGCCGCAGATGATGCCGAAGATCACGCAAGGCGTGACCACGGTGATCGTCGGCAATTGCGGGATCAGCGCGTCGCCGGTGACGTTGAAGGGCAACCCGCCCGATCCGATGAATCTGCTCGGCGACGCCGACGCGTTCAAATATCCGACCTTCGCCGCTTATGTCGATGCCGTCAACGAAGCGCGTCCCGCCGTGAATGTCGGCGCGCTGATCGGCCATACGGCGCTGCGCAACAATCACATGGACCGGCTGGATCGCGCGGCGAACGGCGCTGAAGTGGAAGGCATGCGAGCGCAACTCGAAGAAGCGCTGGATAACGGCGCGCTGGGGTTATCGAGCGGGCTGGCTTATGGTTCGGCGTTCAACGCGCCGCCAGAGGAAGTGGAGGCGCTTGCCGAGCCGCTTGCCAAGGCAGGCGCGCTATACACGACGCACATGCGCACCGAGTTCGATGCAATTCTCGATGCAATGGAAGAGGCGTATCGCGTCGGTCGCCATGCGCGTGTGCCGGTGGTGATTTCGCATTTGAAGTGCGCGGGACCGTCGAACTGGGGACGCAGCGTGGAAGTGCTGAAGTCGCTCGAAACGGTGCGCGAGGGTCAGCCGCTCGGTTGCGATTGTTATCCGTATAACCGCAGTTCGTCGACGCTGGATCTGAAGCAGGTGACGGGCGATATCGACATCACCATCACGTGGTCGGAGCCGCATCCGGAGATGGCGGGCAAGCTGATTCGCGAGGCAGCGGCCGATTGGAACGTGAGCCAGCAGGATGCGGCGAAACGCTTGCAGCCGGCGGGCGCGGTGTATCACAACATGTCGGAAGACGATGTGCGGCGCATTCTCGCGCATCCCGCGACGATGGTTGGCTCTGATGGCTTGCCGAACGATCCGCTGCCGCATCCGCGCTTGTGGGGCGCGTTTCCGCGCGTGCTTGGCCACTACGCGCGCGATACGGCGCTGATGCCGCTCGAAGAAGCGGTGCGCAAGATGACGAGCCTGACGGCGCGGCGTTTCAGCCTGCCCGAGCGTGGCGAAGTGAAAGTGGGTTATCACGCCGATCTGGTCGTGTTCGATCCCGAGCGTGTGCGCGATGCCGCGACCTTCGCGAAGCCGCAGCAGGCGGCGGACGGCATCGACGCGGTGTGGGTGAACGGGGTTTTGACGTATCGCGATGCCGCCGTGACCGGCGCGCGCGCGGGACGTTTCGTGGCGCGCGGCGCGGCATCCAAGCTGGATGCGCAGGGTGCGTTTTGAATTCTTTACGATTGAATCAAGGAGTTGAACGATGAAGCGATATGGCGTTGAAGGCGGCAAGGGACAAGGCGGCGCGCATATGCCGTTTGCACGCGCGGTGGAGGCCGATGGCTGGCTCTTCGTGTCGGGCCAGACGCCGATGGAGAACGGCGAAGTGATCAACGGCGGAATCGTCGAGCAGACGCACAAGGCAATTCAAAACGTGATCGCCATTCTGACGGAAGCGGGATACGGCACGGAGCATGTCGTGCGCTGCGGCGTCTGGCTGGACGATCCGCGCGACTTCGCTTCTTTCAACAAGATCTTCAAGGAGTACTTCGGCGCGAATCCGCCGGCGAGAGCTTGCGTGGTGTCGTCGATGGTGATCGATTGCAAGGTCGAGGTGGATTGCGTGGCTTATAAGAAGGCGTCGGCTTGAACGTCAATGCGGCTCCGGGAAGTCGGAGCCGCATTGGCGAGCTTCACTGCCGCGCCAACCGCGCATTATCCGGCATCGGCAAATTGAAATTCGTCCGGAACGGATTGATATCCAGCCCGCCGCGCCGCGTGTAACGCGCGTACACCGCGAGCCTTTCCGGCTGACATTCCCGCATCACGTCCATGAAAATGCGCTCGACGCATTGCTCGTGAAAACCGGTATGTCCGCGAAACGAAATCAGATAGCGCAGCAAACCCGCGTGATCGATCTGCCCGCCGTAGTAGCGAATCTGCACGCTGCCCCAATCCGGCTGTCCCGTCACCGGGCAATTCGACTTCAGCAGATTCGAATACAGCGTCTCGTCGACGGGTGCTTCGCCATGCGTCGCGCTCAACAGTGAAGGATCGGGCATATAGATGTCCGTATCCAGATCGAGCCTGTCGAGCGACAAGCCATCGAACTCTTCCATCGCGAGCTTGCCGAAATCTGCCGGCGCGGCAAGTTGCACCGATACGGTCGCTCCGCAGATCGCCGATACGTCGCGCTTGATGGCCGCGCGCACGTCGTCGATGGAGTCGAACTTCGTCTGCGCGAACGAGCCAAGGTAAAGCTTGAACGACTTCGATTCGACGATATTCGGCGAATCCGCCGGCACGAAGAACGTCGCCACCGCGATCTGCGGCTTGCCGCGCGCGTTCAGCCACGAAAGCTCGTAAGCGTTCCAGATGTCGGTGCCGAAGAACGGCAGCCGCGCGCCGACGCCGATGGCATCGCGCGCGCTCTTGCGCTCTATCGGAAACAGCAGCGACGCATCGTACTGTTCGGTGTAGTGGACGGGCTTGCCGAGCGGAGATTGTTCGGGTGTCATGTTGCGTTCGCTATGCCGCTGAGAACATGCCCGGTCGGACTCACGCCGCGGGCCGATTCGCAATGGCGAATTTGATCGTCGAAGAAAAAGTCGGGCTCGAATTCACGCAGGAATTCGCCCTTGTCCAGACCGCCCAGGAACATCGCTTCGTCGATTTCGATGTCCCACGCCATCAACGTCCGGATCGCGCGCTCGTGCGCGGGAGCGGAACGCGCGGTGACGAGCGCGGTGCGGATATGCATGGCCGCCTGCTCGCCTTCATTCGCGGCGGCAATGCGTTGCAGCTTGTTCAGCGCTTCGAGCAGCGGCTTCAACGGTCCGCCCGGCAGCGGCAGATCTTTCTTGTTCGTTTCATGGCCGACGAAGGCGAGCAAACCGTCGGCCTGAAACACGCGCTCGGCTTCATCGGAGAAGAGAACGGCGTCGCCATCGAACGCAATGCGAATTTCATCCGCGTAACGGCTCGCTGCGCGCGGCGTTTCCGGCAGCACGCGCGCGGCGGGAAAACCGGCGGCGAGCGCGTCGCGTACATCGTCTGGATTCGCCGATAGAAATAGCGACGCACGCAGCGGTTTCAAGTAGCTGAAGGGCGAACGGCCGCGCGTAAACACGCCGCGTTCGATCGCCAGTCCATGCTCACGACACGAATGGAACGCGCGCAGGCCGCTGATAGGATCGCTGCGCGAAAGAATCACTACTTCCACGCGCTGCTCGCCCGCATTGAGCGCGAGCAGTTTGCGGATGAGTCCGAATGCCACGCCCGGTTTCGCGGGATTGTCCAGCCGCGAGCGTTGCAGCGCTTCGTAACGCGCGAGATCGCCCGCCTCGAACACGCTGTTTTCTTCCTCGAAGTCGAAGAGCGCGCGCGACGAAATCGCGACGACGAGTTTGTCTTCGAGCGTGAACTTGGACATGAAGTCTCGACTTACGCCAGGAACAGCTTGTAGACGGGGTTCTGCTGCTCGTCCCACCACGGATAACCGAGCGTCGCGAGAAAGCGCTCGAACTCGGCGTTATCCGCCCGCGGCACCTGAATGCCAACGAGAATCGAGCTGTAGTCCGCGCCTTGATTCCGATAGTGGAACAGGCTGATGTTCCAGTCCGGCGCCATCGACGAAAGGAAGCGCATGAGCGCGCCCGGCCGCTCGGGAAATTCGAAACGCAGCAGGCGTTCGTCATGCGCGAGCGGCGAATGGCCGCCGACCATGTAGCGAATGTGCTGCTTCGAGAGTTCGTCGTGCGACAGATCGACCGTCGCGAACCCGTGCTCGATAAACGCCGAGCGCATCTGCACCGTCTCGTTGCGCGACTTAATCTGCACGCCGACGAAGATATGCGCGGCCGCCGCATCCGCGATACGGTAGTTGAACTCGGTCACGCTGCGATCGCCGACGAGTTCGCAAAAGCGTTTGAAGCTGCCGCGTTCCTCGGGAATCGTCACCGCGAACACGGCCTCGCGCGCCTCGCCCACTTCCGCGCGTTCCGCCACGAAGCGCATGCGGTCGAAATTCATGTTCGCGCCGGAAGTCACCGCGATCAACGTCTTTCCTTCGATACCTTCGCGTTCCGCATAGACCTTCGCGCCCGCCACCGCGAGCGAGCCCGCCGGTTCGAGCACGCTGCGCGTGTCCTGGAAGACGTCCTTGATGGCGGCGCAAAGCGCGTCGGTATCGACGGTGATGACTTCATCGAGCAACTCGCTGCACAGGCGGAAGGTTTCCTCGCCGACGAGCTTCACCGCCGTGCCGTCCGAAAACAGGCCGACTTCGCTCAAGGTAACGCGCTCGCCCGCCTCGATGGATTGCGCCATCGCGCAGGAATCCTCGGTCTGCACGCCGATGACCTTGATCTCCGGTCTGATCGCCTTGACGTAGGCCGACACGCCCGCCGCCAAGCCGCCTCCGCCGATCGGCACGAAGATCGCGTGAATCGGACCTTGATGCTGGCGCAGGATTTCCATGGCGACGGTGCCTTGTCCGGCGATCACGTCGGGATCGTCGAACGGATGGACGAAGGTGAGGCCGCGCTCTTCCTGAAGCTGCACGGCGCGCGCGTAGGCGTCGCTATACGATTCGCCCGCCAGCACCACTTCGACAGTCGAACCGCCATGCGCGCGGATCGCGTCGATTTTCACTTGCGGGGTGGTCGTGGGCACGGCGATCACCGCGCGACAGCCGAGCCGCGCCGCCGACAAAGCCACGCCCTGCGCATGATTGCCCGCCGACGCCGTAATGACCCCGCGCGCCAGAACGTCGGCGGGCAGGTTGGCCATCTTGTTGTAGGCGCCCCGAATCTTGAAGGAGAACACCGGCTGGTTGTCCTCGCGCTTGAGGTAGACGGCGTTATGCAGGCGCGCGGACAGACTGCGCGCGGGTTCGAGCTCGCTCTCGCGCGCGACGTCATAGACTCGCGCGGTCAGCACTTTCTTCAGGTAGTCGGGATGTGTCATGCGTCGAAATCGTCGCGCAAGCCGGCTGCGCGCTGCTTTTTTGAGGGCGAAAGCATGAATGATAGCGCGGAAGAAGCAGCATTCCGGCTACGACGCCTTATCGCCGACCGACCGGCCGGGCGTAAAAGCGCGGAAAATGCCCGAAACATGTCGTGAACGGGCACGCAAATGCCCCTTCTGCCTGCTAGCCGTCACGAACGGCCTTTTTCGCGATGGGTTAGAATTTCGTTTTACAAATCAGGATCGGCAGATGCACTGGCAGCTTCGGATCGATTTACTGGCGTATGTCCCCCGCGAGCTTCACGCTGCGGCGGAGCGGCATGCGCGCCATGCGCGATCGTGGCGTTGATCCGGACACATTGAAGGCGCCGTGTCGCATCTGGCTCGTCATTACATCCGTGTCATTGCCGGATTTGCGCGATGCGGCGGCCTTCCTACAGAACAGTCTCATCCAAAAATCTGCGCCCCCACGCGCATCGCCGGTGACTTTGCGCTTCCTGACGCGCTCGCCGGCTCACCGAACCGTCGAACATGAACGCACCTCAAGCCTTCGATCCGAACGGCGCCCATGCCGCCTTGCCGCTCGACGTCGAGCCCCGTCTGCGCGAAATTCCCTATAACTACACGTCGTTTTCCGATCGCGAGATCGTCATGCGGCTGCTCGGCGACGAAGCCTGGGCCGCACTCGACGAACTGCGCGGCGAAAGACGCACCGGCCGCTCGGCGCGCATGCTGTACGAAGTGCTCGGCGACATCTGGGTCGTACGCCGCAATCCGTATCTGCAGGACGATTTGCTCGACAACCCGAAGCGTCGCGTATTGCTCGTCGAAGCGCTGAATCATCGACTGGCTGAAATTGAAAAGCGCCGTAACGCCGATCTATCGCAACACGGCGACGACGCAGGCCAGGAACGCGCCGCACGCGTGCAACTGCTGGTCGCGGCCGCGCGCCGCTCCGTGGACGACTTCTCCGCCGAATTCGGCCGCATGGCCGAGTTACGCCGCCGCGCGTCGCGCGTGCTGGGCAAACAGACGCAGAAGGACAACATCAAGTTCGACGGTCTGTCGCGCGTTTCGCACGTCACCGACGCCACCGACTGGCGTGTCGAATATCCGTTCGTCGTGCTCACGCCGGACACCGAGGCGGAGATCGCGGGTCTCATCAAGGCGTGTTTCGAGCTCGGCCTCACCGTGATTCCGCGTGGAGGCGGCACGGGCTATACCGGCGGCGCGATTCCGCTCACGCCGTTTTCCGCGGTCATCAACACGGAAAAGCTCGAACAACTCGGGCCGGTGGAGATGACCGATCTTCCGGGCGTCGATCACAAGGTCGCGACCATTTTCTCCGGCGCGGGCGTGGTCACGCGACGCGTCACGGAAGCGGCGGAGCAGGCGGGCTTCGTGTTCGCCGTCGATCCGACATCGCTCGATGCATCGTGCGTCGGCGGCAATGTCGCGATGAACGCGGGCGGCAAGAAGGCAGTGCTGTGGGGCACGGCGCTCGACAATCTCGCCTGGTGGCGCATGGTGGACCCGGAAGGCAACTGGCTCGAAGTCACGCGCCTCGAACATAACTGCGGCAAGATCCACGACATTCCGGTGGCGCGCTTCCGGCTCGACTGGTTCGACGGCACGCGCGCGCCCGGCGAAAAGCTCCTGAAAACCGAGGCGCTCGATATCGCCGGCCGCACGTTCCGCAAGGAAGGGCTCGGCAAGGACGTCACCGACAAGTTCCTCGCGGGCTTGCCGGGCGTGCAGAAGGAAGGTTGCGACGGGCTCATCACGTCGGCGCGCTGGATTCTGCACAAGATGCCCGCGCATACGCGCACCGTCTGTCTCGAATTTTTCGGCCAGGCGCGCGACGCCATTCCGAGCATCGTCGAGATCAAGGATTATCTGTTCGAGACGTCGAAGGAGGGCGGCGCGATTCTCGCGGGACTCGAACATCTGGACGAGCGCTATCTGCGCGCGGTCGGCTATGCGACCAAGAGCAAGCGCAACGCGTTTCCGAAGATGGTGCTGATCGGCGATATCGTCGGCAACGACGCCGATGCCGTCGCGCAAGCCGCCTCCGAAGTCGTCCGGATGGCGAATGGCAAGAGCGGCGAAGGCTTCGTCGCGGTGAACGCCGAGGCGCGCAAGCGCTTCTGGCTCGACCGTTCGCGCACGGCCGCCATCGCGAAGCACACCAACGCGTTCAAGATCAACGAAGACGTGGTGATCCCGCTCAATCGCATGGGCGAGTACACGGACGGCATCGAGCGCATCAATATCGAGCTGTCGATCAAGAACAAGCTGCAACTGGTCGACGCGCTCGAGGCGTTCTTCAAGACCGGCAAGCTGCCGCTCGGAAAGAGCGACGACGCGAACGAGATTCCGTCCGCCGAATTGCTCGAAGATCGCGTGCAACAGGCGCTCGATTTGATGAAGCGCGTGCGTGAGCGCTGGACTTTCGTCGGCGACAAGCTCGACATGTCCTTGCGCGAGGCGCAGCACTATCTCGTGAATCTCGGCTACGAAGGGCTCGCCGAGAAGTTCGCGGATCGCGTCGATACCCAGCCGGATGCGAGCGTGTTCCATGTCGCGCAAGACCGCACCGTGCGCATCTCATGGAAGACGGAGATTCGCGGCGAATTGCGCCAAATCTTCAACGGCGGCGAATTTAAGCCGATCCTCGACGAAGCGCAGGCCATCCACAAGCAAGTGCTGCGCGGCCGCGTGTTCGTCGCGCTGCACATGCACGCGGGCGACGGCAACGTACACACCAACATTCCGGTCAACTCCGACAACTACGCGATGCTGCAGGACGCGCATCACGCGGTGGCGCGCATCATGAAGCTTGCGCGTTCGCTGGACGGCGTGATCTCGGGCGAGCACGGCATCGGCATCACGAAGCTGGAGTACCTGACCGATGACGAAATCCGCGATTTCCGCGATTACAAGAAGCGCGTCGATCCGCAGGGGCGCTTCAACGCGGGCAAATTGCTCGAAGGCGCGGACTTGCGCAACGCGTACACGCCGAGCTTCGGCCTAATGGGCTATGAGTCGCTCATCATGCAGCAGTCGGATATCGGCGCGATTTCCGAATCGATCAAGGACTGCCTGCGCTGCGGCAAGTGCAAGCCCGTGTGCGCGACGCACGTGCCGCGCGCGAACCTGCTCTACAGCCCGCGCAACAAGATTCTCGCGACTTCGCTGCTCATCGAGGCGTTCCTGTACGAAGAGCAGACGCGCCGCGGCGTGTCGATCAAGCATTGGGACGAATTCAACGATGTCGCCGATCACTGCACGGTCTGCCATAAGTGCGTGACGCCGTGCCCGGTGAAGATCGATTTCGGCGATGTCACCATGAACATGCGCAATCTGCTGCGCAAGATGGGCAAAAAGAAGTTCAACGCGGGCAACGCGGCGGGCATGTTCTTCCTCAACGCGACGAATCCGCAGACGATCAACGTCGCGCGCACCGCGATGATGGGCGTGGGCTACAAGGCGCAGCGTCTGGGCAACGACATCCTCAAGAAGTTCGCGAAGAAGCAGACGGCCAAACCGCCCGCGACGGTCGGCAAGCCGCCGGTGGTCACGCAAGTGATCCACTTCATGAACAAGAAGATGCCGGGCAATCTGCCTAAAAAGACGGCGCGCGCGCTGCTGGATATCGAGGACAACAAGATCGTTCCGATCATCCGCAATCCGCAGAAAACCACGGTGGATTCGGAAGCCGTGTTCTATTTCCCCGGTTGCGGTTCCGAGCGTCTGTTCTCGCAGGTCGGGCTCGCCACGCAAGCCATGTTGTGGGAAGCGGGCGTGCAGACCGTGCTGCCGCCGGGCTATCTGTGCTGCGGCTATCCGCAGCGCGGCGCGGGACAGTTCGACAAGGCCGAGAAGATCGTCACGGACAACCGCGTGTTGTTCCATCGCGTGGCCAATACGCTGAACTATCTGGATATCAAGACCGTGGTCGTGTCGTGCGGCACCTGTTACGACCAGCTCGCGGGCTATGAATTCGAGAAGATCTTCCCGGGATGCAGGATCATCGACATCCACGAGTTCCTGCTCGAAAAGAACATCAAGCTCGATGGCGTGAAGGGCACGCGCTACATGTACCACGACCCGTGTCATTCGCCGATCAAGACGATGGACCCGGTCAAACTCGTCAACGAGCTGATGGGTTCGCAGCAGGACGGCTACAAGATCGAAAAAAATGATCGCTGCTGCGGCGAGTCGGGCACGCTCGCGGTGACGCGGCCGGACATCTCCACGCAAGTGCGCTTTCGCAAGGAAGAGGAAATGCGCAAGGGCGCGGCGAAGTTGCGCGGCATTCCGCTCGTCGCGGAGGCGGGCGCGAACGCCATCAACATGGCGAACGCCTCGGCCGGTGCGGCGGGCGCGCAGCCGGGTTCGGTGCTGAAAGCGGGCGATGGTCCGCAGCCGGACAATGCCGTCACCGACGTCAAGATCCTCACGAGCTGCCCGTCCTGCCTGCAGGGTTTGTCGCGCTACAACGAGGACGCCAACACCGAGGCGGATTACATCGTCGTGGAAATGGCGCGCAAGGTGCTCGGCGAGAACTGGATGGAACAGTATGTCGAGCGCGCGAACAATGGCGGTATCGAGCGCGTACTGGTGTAATAGCGAAATCGGGTTTCGATTCGCTAGAGGTTTGAGATGGACTGTGTGTTTTGCCGTGAAGACGGCGGCGAGGTACTGTGGGCGGACGACGCATTGCGCGTCGTCCTCGCCGATGAGGCCGACTGGCCCGGCTTGTGCCGCGTGATCTGGAGCGCGCATGTCGCCGAAATGTCGGATCTGCAAGACGCCGACCGCGCGCGCATGATGACCGCCGTCAACTGCGTCGAGCGCGCCATGCGGCGCATTCTCGTGCCGGAGAAGGTCAATCTGGCGAGTCTCGGCAACCAGGTGCCGCACGTGCATTGGCACGTCATTCCGCGCTTTTCCAACGATTCCCGCTTTCCTCTGCCCATTTGGGCGCCGCGTCAGCGCACCGTTTCCGAAGCGCAGCTTTCGAAGCGCCGCGCGCAGGCCACCTTGCTGCGCGAAGCCGTGCGCCATGAGCTGAATCAGGTCTTCGGCTCTCCATAAGACAACATCATCAAAAGCCAGGGCTCCCCATGAGCGGACTCACTTCCACGACGCCGATTCCCACCGACGTCGTCGTGCATTCGAAATCCCGCGTGCTCGAACTGCAATATGCGGACGACACGTCGTATCGCGTGCCATTCGAACTGCTGCGCGTTTATTCGCCTTCCGCCGAGGTTCAGGGCCACGGTCCCGGCCAGGAAACGCTACAAACCGGCAAGCGCGATGTCACGCTGATCGGCGTCGATGCGGTCGGTCACTACGCGCTGCAGCTGAACTTTTCGGACGGGCACAATACCGGTATCTATTCCTGGGACATTCTTCACAACCTGGCGACGCGGCAGGACGATTTGTGGCACGAGTATCTGGCGAAACTGGAAGCTGCCGGCCTCGACCGCGACGCGCCCATGACGGCGAAGGCGTCCGGCGGGCATTGCCACTAAACTCGAACTCAATCCAAATACGCGGCATAACGCCGCGGACCCGGCGCGATGCTTGCGCGGGTACACGACAAACGACAGGCGAGGAATCAGCGCGATGAGCAAGACCCACTTCGGATACGAAACGGTCGACGAGCAGGACAAGGCGAAGAAAGTGGCGGGCGTGTTCCACTCCGTCGCGGGCAACTACGACTTGATGAACGACCTGATGTCCGGCGGACTGCATCGGATCTGGAAGCACTTCACGATCGGGCAGGCGCGAGTGCGGCCGGGCTACAAGGTGCTGGATCTGGCAGGCGGCACGGGCGATCTGGCGATGGCTTTCGCAAGGCAAGCGGGCGAAAGCGGCGAAGTCTGGCACACGGACATCAATGAATCGATGTTGCGCGTCGGGCGCGACCGCTTGGTCGACAAAGGCGTGATTACGCCCGCGCTCCTGTGCGACGCCGAGAAGATTCCTTTCCCGGACAATTATTTCAATGTGGTTACAGTCGCCTTCGGTCTACGCAACATGACCCACAAAGAGCGCGCGCTTGCCGAAATGCAGCGTGTGCTGAAGCCCGGTGGCCGGTTGCTCGTTCTGGAGTTTTCGAAGGTTTGGGAGCCGCTGAAGAAGCCGTACGATATCTACAGTTTCAAGATTTTGCCGTGGCTTGGAGAGAAAGTCGCGAAAGATGCGGACAGCTATCGCTACCTTGCCGAATCCATCCGCATGCATCCCGACCAGGAAACTTTAAAAACAATGATGGAACAAGCTGGCTTGGATCGAGTCGAATATTACAATTTGTCAGGTGGCGTGGTAGCGTTACACGTCGGGACCAAATTTTAGTGTTCCACTCTTAATAGGATTCGAAATGTCCGATTCGCGCATACCCCAATCCCGGGGTTTCCTGAGCAGCATTTTCAGGAAGGCCGGAATCTTGGCGCTCGCTGGCGTTATCACGGTTGGCGCAATCTACACTGAAGATGCAGATGCCCGTCGCATGGGCGGCGGCCGCAGCATGGGCCGTCAGTCGGCAACGGCCACGCAGCAGCATCAGGCGACGCCGCCGTCACAGTCCATGCAGCAAGGCCAGGCCGCGCAAGCTCAGCGCGCACCGGCCGCGCCCGCCGCGGCGGCGGCCGCGCAACCGGCACGTAACCGCTGGCTCGGACCGCTCGCAGGTTTGGCGGCGGGTCTCGGCATCGCGGCGCTGTTGTCGCACTTCGGCTTGGGCGAAGCCTTCGCCGGCGCCATGGCCAATATGATCATCATCGGCTTGATCGTGCTCGCGGCCGTCATGCTGTTCCGCTTTTTCATGCGCCGCCGTCAAGCGAATCAGGGCAACACGCCCGCATACGCCGGCGCTTCGGGCGCGGCGTCGCCTTACGGCGCAATGGCGCGTACCGACTTGAACCAGGAGCCGCCGCAAACGCCGCGTTCCACGAGCCTCGGCGCGACTTATATCGATTCGCCGAACCAGCCGCCGGTGACAAACCCGAACGTGCCGGCCGGCTTTGACACGGAAGCGTTCGTGCGCAACGCAAAGGTCTACTTCGTGCGCCTGCAGGACGCGTGGGATCGCGGCAATGTCAACGACATCCGCGAGTTCACGACGCCCGAAATGTTCGCCGAAGTGAAACTCGACGTCGATGCGCGCGGCAGCACACCGAACCGTACAGACGTCGTGCAACTCAATGCCGATCTGCTCGGCGTCGAAGACCGCGCGAACGAGTATCTGGCAAGCGTGCGTTTCCACGGCCTCATTCGCGAGTCCGAGGGTTCAGCGGCCGAACCGTTCGTCGAAGTGTGGAATCTCTCGAAGCAGAAGACGGGCAACGAAGGCTGGCTGCTGGCAGGTATTCAGCAAGTCAGTTAAGTTGTCGATCCAATTGCGCCCGGTCGAAAGACCGGGGGCGGCGGCCGGTATCACGCCGGTTGCGAAGGTAGAATAGAAACCCGCGCCGGTCACCGCTGGCGCGGGTTTTTTCATCTCAGAGCCGATGACGAACGCAGACGAATCCGCCCGTTTTGCAGTAAATCCTGCCTTCAAGACCGCATCCGGCGCCTTCTCGGCCGTGGTGAACCATCTGCTCGTGCGCGAGCCGTGGGCGCTCGAACGCGTCAAGCCTTACGCCGGCAAGTGCGTCAAGCTGACTTGCGGACCTGTTCCCATCGCGCTCGTGGTGCAACCGGGCGGTCTCTTTGCCGCGACGAGCGAAGGTGAAGCCGGGCGTTTCGATGTCACCATCGCGGTTCCGCTCGACGCGTTGCCCGCGTTCCTGCAAGGCGGCCAGGCGGCCGTGATGAAGCACGTTCGAATCGAAGGCGATGCCGAATTCGCCACGACGCTCGCCAAACTCGCCGAAAACTTGCGCTGGGACCCGGAAGAGGATTTGGCGCGCGTCATCGGCGACGCGCCCGCGCATCGCGTCGGGCGAATCGCGCGGACGGTTCAGGAGCAGGCGCAACGCACCGGCCGCAATCTGCTGGATACGGTCGCCGAATATCTGCTCGATGAACGTCCGCAACTCGTACGCAAAAGCGCGCTCGACGGTTTCAACGCCGAGCTTTCCGCGACGCGCGACGCCCTGGCGCGCCTCGAAAAGCGCATCGAAAGACTGGAAAGACGACAACCGGAACGCGGCGCCTCAGCGCGGCCCGGTGGCGAGTCCGTGCGCGACTCGCGCGAATAACGAGCTGAAGCGAAACCGAATATGCGTTTTCTGCGTTTCCTCAAAATATTCTTCACGATTGTCCGCTTCGGGCTCGACGAGCTGGTGATGAGCGGCATCAACGATCGTCGCGTGCGCTATCTCATGCGCATCACGACGTTCGGCCGCAAATTCGAAGTGGCGCGTGGCATCCGGCTGCGCCTCGCACTGGAAAGTCTCGGCCCGATCTTCGTCAAGTTCGGTCAGGTGTTGTCGACGCGGCGCGATCTGCTGCCCGTCGATATCGCGGATGAACTCGCCAAGCTGCAGGATCAGGTTCCGCCCTTCGATTCGGCGGTGGCAATGGAGATCATCGAAAAATCGCTGGGTGCGCCTATCGAAGTGTTGTTCGACGATTTCGAGCGCGTGCCGGTGGCGTCGGCTTCCATCGCGCAAGTGCATTTCGCGAAAATCAAGCACGGCGAGCACGCGGGCAAGTCGGTCGCCGTGAAGGTGTTGCGCCCCGGCATGCTGCCGGTGATCGATTCGGATCTCGGATTGCTGCGCGATGCCGCGACGTGGGCCGAACGCCTGTGGCCGGACGGACGGCGGCTGAAGCCGCGCGAAGTCGTCGCCGAATTCGACAAGTATCTGCACGACGAACTCGACCTCATGCGCGAAGCCGCCAACGGCAGTCAGTTGCGGCGCAATTTCGCGGGTCTCGATCTGCTGCTCGTGCCGGAAATGTACTGGGATTTGTCCGCGCCCACGGTGCTCGTGATGGAGCGCATGGTCGGCGTGCCGATCAGCCAGGTTGAAACGCTGCGCGCGGCGGGCGTCGATATTCCGAAGCTGGCGCGCGAAGGCGTGGAGATTTTCTTCACGCAAGTGTTCCGCGATGGCTTCTTTCACGCCGACATGCACCCCGGCAATATCCAGGTGAGCCTCGATCCGGCAACCTTCGGGCGCTATATCGCGCTGGACTTCGGCATCGTCGGGGCGCTGTCGGACTTCGACAAGAACTATCTCGCGCAGAACTTTCTGGCGTTCTTCAAGCGCGACTATCATCGCGTCGCCACGCTGCATCTGGAATCCGGCTGGGTGCCACCGAGCACGCGCGTCGAGGAACTGGAAAGCGCGATCCGCGCCGTGTGCGAGCCGTACTTCGATCGCGCGCTCAAGGATATTTCCCTCGGTCAGGTGTTGATGCGGCTTTTCTCGACGTCGCGTCGTTTCAACGTCGAGATTCAGCCGCAACTCGTGCTCTTGCAGAAGACGATGCTGAACGTCGAAGGCCTGGGCCGTTCGCTCGATCCTGAACTCGATCTGTGGAAGACCGCGAAGCCGTATCTCGAACGCTGGATGAACGAACAGATCGGCTGGCGCGGCTGGTACGAACGTCTGCAGTTAGAAGCGCCGCAATGGAGCAAGACTATTCCGCAGTTGCCGCGCCTGATTCATCACCTTCTGGCCGAGCATCACGACGCGCCCAAAGGCAGCAGCGACGAAACCATGCGCCTCTTGCTAGCGGAGCAAAAGCGCACGAACCGCTTGCTGATTACGCTGCTCGCGGTCGGACTCGTTGCCATGGCGGGTGCGGGCGTGGTTATCGCCCAGTTGTGGCTGGGGCACGGCGGATGAGCGATCCCAACGTCCCAACTTTCGATCATCGCGATCCCAATTCGCCTGATTTCTGGGACGAACGCTTCGACCGGCGTTTCATGCCGTGGGATCAGGCGGGCGTTCAGGAGGCGTTCAAGGCGTTTGCGGCGTCGCGCGCTCTGCACAATGTGCTGATTCCCGGTTGCGGCAGCGCGTATGAAGCGCTTTATCTGGCCGAGCGAAGCTGGACGGTGCGCGCGATCGACTTCTCGCCGGTCGCCGTCGCAACGGCACGCGCGCAACTGGGCGCGTATGGGAAAAACGTCGAAGAGGCGGATTTCTTCGCGTATCAGCCGCCGTTTTCGCCCGCGTGGATCTACGAGCGCGCGTTTCTTTGCGCGCTGCCGAAAAACTGCTGGGCCGATTACGCGCAGCGCATGGCCGATTTGCTCGAATCCGGCGCGCTTCTCGCGGGCTTCTATTTCCTCGGCGCGACGCCGAAAGGCCCGCCGTTCGGCATCGAACGCGATGAACTTCACGCGCTTCTTACGCCGCACTTCGAACTCATCGACGAGCGGGAAGTTCGAGACTCCATTCCCGTATTTGCCGGACGCGAACGCTGGATGACCTGGCGGCGCGCTTGAAATTCGGCATCGACGCCTCCATTTAGCGGCAGGAAGTCGTAGCCGGAAACCCCCGAAAATCGCGGGTCAAAATCTGTTTGCGGCTATAATTCAAGGCTTTGCAAGCGTCGACAGATCATTGTAGGGATAGCACCATGCCGATTTACGCGTACCGCTGCGCCTCCTGCGGCCACGAAAAAGACGTGCTTCAGAAAATGAGCGACGCACCGCTCACGCAATGTCCCGCTTGCGGACAGGCCACGTTTTCGAAACAGGTCACTGCCGCCGGATTCCAGTTGAAGGGTTCGGGCTGGTATGTCACCGATTTTCGCGGCGGCAATAACGGCGGCAAGGCCAAGGACGCGGCGGCGCCCGCCAAATCGGAGAACGGCTCTTCGGATGCGCCCGCGGCTTCGTCGGAAGCTGGCAGTTCAAGCAATGCAAACGCTTCGAATGACGCCGGCGCGAAGGCGTCGTCCTCGGAAGCGTCGAAGCCCGCAAGCAGTACGCCTTCTTCCGGCACATCCACGTCGGGCGCGGCCTGAGCGGCTGAACGCAAGAGCGCGGCCATTGCGCGATATGCATGCCGTCCGGCATCTCCGGGCGAATATCGCTGTCGCGCTCGTCGATTCGGGCATCCGCCAGCCGTTTCCAACTGAAACGGTGCAACCTTCGGCTAAGACCTTAGCGACTACAACGTGACGACAAAAAAGACTACGCTGAAATCCGTGTTTCTGACTGGCCTGCTCGTGCTGGTGCCTTTGGCCATCACGCTGTGGGTGCTCGGCCTCGTCATCGGAACCATGGATCAGACGCTGCTCCTGTTGCCCGAATCATGGCAGCCCGAGCGCATCTTCGGTTTCCATTTGCCTGGACTGGGCGCGGTACTGACCATCGCGTTCATTTTTATCGTCGGCTTGCTGACGCAGAACTTCATCGGGCAGAAACTCGTATTGTGGTGGGACGCCATCGTGCGCCACATTCCGGTGGTCGGCCCGCTGTACACGAGCGTGAAGCAAGTGTCGGACACGCTGCTTTCGTCGAGCGGCAATGCGTTTCGCAAGGCGTTGCTCATCGAATATCCGCGCAAGGGCTCCTACACCATCGGGTTCCTGACGGGCATTCCGGGTGGCGACGTCCTGAATCATCTGGAGGGCGATCACGTGAGCGTCTATGTGCCGACCACGCCGAATCCGACCTCCGGCTTTTTTCTGATGATGCCGAAAAGCGAAGTCGTCGAACTGGATATGACCGTCGACGCCGCACTGAAGTACATCGTCTCGATGGGCGTGGTAGCCCCGGCGCCGAGCGCACCGATCCCGGTCGCGCCTGCCCGCCGCCCCACCGAGCCGCCGATGTAATGCCGGCACGCGCGCCAAACGTGAGTCAGTCAGTCAATCAAGAACATGACCACAGCGCGCGAGCCGTTGATCAACGAACAACGAAAGACACAAACATCATGTCGATGCGATCTGAATACTGCGGTCTGGTGACCGAGGCCCTGCTGGGCCAAACCGTTTCGCTGTGTGGCTGGGTGCATCGCCGCCGCGATCACGGCGGCGTTATCTTCATCGACTTGCGCGATCGCGAAGGGCTCGTTCAGGTCGTCTGCGACCCGGACCGCGCCGATATGTTCAAGGTGGCCGAAGGCGTGCGCAACGAGTTCTGCGTGCGCGTTCAGGGCGTGGTACGCAACCGTCCGGAAGGCACGATCAATACCAATCTGACGAGCGGCAAGATCGAAGTGCTGTGCCACGAGCTGACCGTGCTGAACGCATCGGTCACGCCGCCGTTCCAGCTCGACGACGACAACCTCTCCGAAACCACGCGCCTCACGCATCGCGTGCTCGACCTGCGTCGTCCGCAGATGCAGAAGAACCTGCGTTTGCGTTATCGCGTGGCGATCGAAGTGCGCAAGTATCTCGACGCGCAAGGTTTCATCGACATCGAAACGCCGATGTTGACCAAGAGCACGCCCGAAGGCGCGCGCGATTACCTGGTGCCGTCGCGCGTGAACGCGGGTCAATTCTTCGCGCTGCCGCAATCGCCGCAATTGTTCAAGCAATTGCTGATGGTCGCGAACTTCGACCGTTACTACCAGATCACCAAGTGTTTTCGCGACGAAGACCTGCGCGCCGACCGTCAGCCGGAATTCACGCAGATCGACTGTGAAACCTCGTTCCTGACGGAACAGGAAATTCGCGATCTGTTCGAGAACATGATCCGCCACGTCTTCAAGGAGACGATGGACGTCGCGCTGCCCGAGAAATTCCCGGTCATGCTGTACTCGGAAGCCATGCGTCGTTTCGGCTCCGACAAGCCCGACCTGCGCGTAAAGCTGGAATTCGCGGATCTCACCGACGCGGTGAAGGACGTCGACTTCAAGGTGTTCAGCATGCCCGCCAACTCGAAAGACGGCCGCGTGGCCGCCTTGCGCGTGCCGAAGGGCAGCGAACTTTCGCGTGGCGATATCGACGGCTACACGGAATTCGTGCGTATCTACGGCGCGAAGGGTCTTGCGTGGATCAAGGTCAACGACAAGGCGCGTGGTCGTGACGGCCTGCAGAGCCCGATCGTCAAGAACCTGCATGACGCAGCGCTCGCAGCCATTCTCGAGCGTACCGGCGCGCAAGACGGCGACATCGTTTTCTTCGCGGCGGATCGCGCGAAGGTCGTGAACGACAGCCTCGGCGCGCTGCGCCTGAAGATCGGTCATTCGGAATTCGGCAAGTCCACGGGTCTGCTGGAAACGGGCTGGAAGCCCCTGTGGGTGATCGACTTCCCGATGTTCGAATACGACGAAGGCGAGAACCGTTACGTGGCCGCGCATCATCCGTTCACGAGCCCGAAGGACGAGCATCTCGAATATCTCGAAACCGATCCGGGCCGCTGTCTCGCGAAGGCGTACGACATGGTTCTAAACGGCTGGGAAATCGGCGGCGGCTCGGTGCGGATCTTCCAAGAAGACGTGCAGAGCAAGGTGTTCCGCGCGCTCAAGATCGGCGTTGAAGAAGCGCGCCTGAAGTTCGGCTTCCTGCTCGACGCGTTGCAGTACGGCGCGCCGCCGCATGGTGGCATTGCGTTCGGTCTGGATCGCATCGTCACGCTGATGTCCGGCGCCGATTCCATCCGCGACGTGATTGCGTTCCCGAAGACGCAGCGTGCGCAGGACTTGCTCACGCAAGCGCCGAGCGAAGTGGACGAGCGCCAGTTGCGCGAGTTGCATATTCGCTTGCGTCAGCCGGAGCAGAAGGCGCAGTAACGCGCGTTCGCTACAGCACGATGAAGAAGGCGCCAAGTGCGCCTTTTTCCGTTTTTGCGTTACAGTCATTCGCCATAGAGGCACACAATGAAACGCGCGCATAAATCGTCATGCTCAAGCCGCCGAAAATCCCTGAATCCGTACTCGTCGTCATTCACACGCCAACGCTCGATGTGCTCATCATCGAACGCGCGGATCACGAGGGCTTCTGGCAGTCCGTGACGGGTTCGAAGGACCGAATCGACGAGCCGCTTGCCGAGACCGCCGCGCGCGAAGTGCAAGAGGAAACGGGGATTGTGATCGGCAGTCCGCTCGTGCCGGAGAACGCGTTGCTCGACTGGAATCACAGCATTCAGTACGAGATTTATCCGCGGTGGCGGCATCGCTATGCCGAAGGCGTCACGCACAATACCGAACACCAGTTCAGCCTGCTCGTGCCGCACTGTCTCGAAGTGACACTCGCGCCGCGCGAACACACTTCACACTTGTGGCTGCCTCTGCGCGAAGCCGCGGATCGCTGCTTCTCGTGGTCGAACCGCGAAGCCATTCTGCAATTGCCCGAGCGCCTCGCGGCGCATAGCCGGTGATGGACATTCGCCCGCGACGCAAATTCAAGCGGCTGCGCGAGGCGCTTTTCTCGGGCCGTCGGCCGTCGCGTCTGTGCTTCACGTCGGGCAATCACGTTCGTATCTTCAAGTGCGGCGTGCAGTTCTTCCCGGCGTTGATAGAGCGCATCGACAATGCGCGCACGTCGGTGTCGCTGGAAACGTATATCTTCGCCAACGACGACATCGGCCGCGCCGTCTCCGATGCGCTCGTGCGCGCGGCCCAACGCGGCGTGACGGTGCGCGTGATCACCGATGGCATCGGCACCGACAGCAAACTGCCGATGTTCACGCTCTGGAAGGAAAGCGGCGTCGAGCATCGCATTTACAATCCGCATCTTTTGTTCGGGCCGCAAGGATGGTCGCGCACGCATCGCAAGCTCGCGATCGTCGACGAGACTTACGCGTTTTGCGGCGGCATCAATATCGTCGACGATTACGATCAGAACGGCACGCGCCTCGAACAACCACGCTGGGACTTCGCGATGGAAGCGCAAGGTCCGGTGGTGAAGGACGTAGGCGAAGCGATCGATTTGCAATGGCAACGTATTCGTCTTGGCGTGAAACCGCGTCAGCCGCGCCAGCCGGGATGCGAGCCCGAGCCGCAGCAAAGCCGCTGGAGCGCGCGCCGTTCGATGCGCGCGCGCAAACGCGCCCAGCTCGGCGAAATCCACGCCGTCGATCAGCCGTGCGTCGCTTTCGTCGCGCGCGATAATTTGTTGAACCGGCGAGCTATCGAGAAGGCGTATCTGCGTGCCATCTCGCATGCGGAAAGCGAAGTGCTGCTCGCGAATCCTTACTTCATGCCTGGACGGAAACTGCGGCGTGCGCTCGTGTATGCGGCACGGCGCGGCGTGCGCGTTTCACTGCTGATTGGCCGCAAGGAATTCGTGGCGCTCGACTACGCCACGCCGTTTCTCTATGGCAACCTGCTCAAGCACGGCGTGCGTATCGCCGAATATGAGAAAACCATGCTTCACGGCAAGGTCGCCGTCGTGGATTCCGACTGGGCAACCATCGGCTCCTCCAATTTAGACGCGCTCAGTCTCGTCTTGAACAACGAGGCCAACATGGTGCTCGTGAATCACCCGGAAATCGCCGGTTTGCACGACGCCATCCTCAACGCCTTCGACGAAGGCCGTCCTATCGACCAGAAGCATTACGCCGTGCGCCCCGTCACCGAGCGCATGCTGAGCTGGTTTGCCTACAACACGTATCGTCTGATGATGAAAATCATCACGATCGGTCAATACGACTGATCACTACGATTTCGGCTCCCGATTCGTGTAGATTGCTGCTGACCAGCAGCAAATTGTTCCTTCATGCACCGCAACATGACCGGTTCAGAAAATGGGAACTCGGGCAGTCACTAGCATGCAGTTATCAATTAAAAAGGGACAATCGAGCGGCTAATGTTGAGACTTATCCTATTGACGTTGGCGGCGGGTTAGAAACGGTTTTCTAATAATTTTCTTGTTTCATTGGCGACTGGCCATAATAATAGAACGGCCGTTCGTTTTAAATCGGGTCACGAGAGGACGGTAGAGACATCATGCGAAAAGGCGAACAGACGCGGGCCGCGATTCTCGACGCAGCGCTTGAATTGGCGAGCCGGGACGGGCTGGAAGGGCTAACCATCGGGTTGCTGGCCGAGCGGATGCAAATGAGCAAGAGCGGAGTGTTTGCGCATTTCGGATCGCGCGAAGATTTGCAGGTGGAAGTGGTACGCGAGTATCACCGCCGCTTCGAGGACGAAGTGTTCTTCCCGAGCCTGCGAGAGCCGCGCGGATTGCCGAGGCTGCGCGCCATGATGGATCGCTGGATGGAAAAGCGCATCCAGGAGGTGACCACGGGCTGCATCTATATCAGCGGCGCGGTGGAGTACGACGACCGCGCGGCGAGCGCCGTGCGAGAGCAACTGGTAAGCAGCGTGACGACCTGGCGAGAGGCGCTCTTGCGCGCAATTCGCCAGTCGAAGGACGAGGGGCATTTGAAGCCGGATACCGATCCGCAACTGATGCTCTTCGAGTTGTACAGTTTCACGCTCGGCCTGCATCACGACGCGCGCTTCCTTCACTTGCCGGAAGCCGTGCAACTGACGCGGGATGCGCTGGAAAAAACGATCGATTCGTATCAGTCGCCGGAATCGACCGCGCGCGTGCACAGCAGTATCGCGGCAAGCGTGGGCGCCACGGCGACTTTAGCTTCACCACAACCCGATAGCCGTTAGCGGCGCCGCACGAATCGCACAACGGTTTGGCGGCGCCTGACGAGAAGCCCGAAGAAACTGGAGAGACTCATGGGACAGTACGCCGCCCCGTTGCGCGACATGCAGTTCGTGCTGCACGAATTGCTCGATGTCGAAGCAGAACTGAAGAACATGCCGAAGCACGCCGATCTCGACGCGGACACCATCAATCAGGTGCTCGAAGAAGCCGGCAAGTTCTGCGCCGAAGTCGTCTTTCCGCTCAACCAGAGTGGCGACCGCGAGGGCTGCACGTATGAAGGCGATGGCGTCGTGCGCACGCCCGCCGGTTTCAAGGAGGCGTATCGCCAGTATGTCGAGGCGGGCTGGCCCGCGCTCGGCTGCGATCCCGAGTTTGGCGGACAGGGCTTGCCCGCGTTCGTGAACAACGCGCTCTACGAAATGCTCAACTCCGCGAATCAGGCCTGGACGATGTACCCCGGTCTCTCGCATGGCGCGTATGAATGTCTGCACGCGCATGGCACGCCGGAGCAAAAGAGCACGTATCTGTCGAAGCTCGTTTCGGGCGAATGGACCGGGACAATGTGTCTGACCGAGCCGCATTGCGGCACCGACCTTGGCATTCTGCGCACGAAGGCCGAGCCGAACGGCGACGGTTCCTTTGCGCTCACCGGCACGAAGATCTTCATTTCGAGCGGCGAGCACGACATGGCGGAGAACATCGTCCATCTCGTGTTGGCGCGTCTGCCTGGCGCACCTGCCGGCACCAAGGGCATTTCGCTTTTCATCGTGCCGAAGTTCGTGCCGGACGCGAACGGCGCACTGGGCGAACGCAATGGCGTCAAGTGCGGTTCGATCGAACACAAGATGGGCATCCACGGCAACGCCACCTGCGTGATCAATCTCGATGGCGCGAAGGGCTGGCTCGTCGGCGAAGAGAGCAAGGGCTTGAACGCCATGTTCGTGATGATGAACGCGGCACGCCTGGGTGTCGGCATGCAGGGTCTTGGTCTCACCGAAGTCGCGTATCAGAACTCGCTCGTCTATGCAAAAGAGCGCTTGCAGATGCGCTCGCTCACCGGTCCGAAGGCGCCGGAGAAGCCGGCCGATCCGATCATCGTGCATCCGGACGTGCGGCGCATGCTGCTCACGCAAAAAGCCTATGCCGAAGCGGGGCGCGCGTTTGCTTATTGGGCGGCGCTCAATATCGACAAGGAACTTTCGCATGCGGATGAAGCGGTGCGTCGCGAGGCGGCGGATTTAGTCGCGTTGCTCACGCCCGTCATCAAGGCGTTTCTCACCGATAACGCGTTCGAAGGCACGAACATGGCCATGCAGATTTACGGCGGTCATGGCTTCATCTCCGAATGGGGCATGGAGCAGTACGTGCGCGATGCGCGCATCAACATGATCTACGAAGGCACGAATTCCATTCAGGCGCTCGATCTGCTCGGCCGCAAGATTCTCGGCGACATGGGCGCGAAGTTGAAGCGCTTCGGCAAGCTGGTCGCGGATTTCGTCGAGGAAGAGGGCGTTAAGCCGGAGATGCAGGAGTTCATCAATCCGCTCGCGGATATCGGCGACAAGGTGCAGAAGCTCACCATGGAGATCGGCATGAAAGCCATGCAGAATCCCGATGAAGTGGGCGCGGCTGCGGTGCCGTATCTGCGTACGGTCGGGCATTTGGTGTTTTCTTATTTTTGGGCGCGGATGGCTCGGGTGGCGCTCTATAACGCTTCTTCTGACGATGCTTTTTATAAGGCCAAGCTCGCTACTGCGCGGTTTTACTTCGCCAAGCTGCTGCCCGAGACAGCCTCTACTATTCGTGCTGCTCGCGCGGGGGCCAAGCCTATGATGGATTACGACGAGGCTTTGTTTTGATTTGTTTTAGGGGAGCCTGTGCTGCTTTCGTGCGGTTACATGCAGTAGCCGCCTCCCCGGCGGAGGGGTAACTTTCTTTGCAGCAGCAAAGAAAGTCACCAAAGAAAGCAGCTTCTGAACCCGCTTCTGAAGCACAACTGGTTCCCCGCTATTCACCACAAACCCTTTGAGCGCTCCCAATGTCCAACGCCTCAGGTTCATCTCAGGGCGAGCCCGCCTTCTGAAGAACAACCGGTTTCCCGCTATTTATCACAGGCCCATTGAGCACTTCCAATGACTAACGTGTTTTGTTCATTAGTTTTGGCGCTCATTGGGTAGCGCGCAGCCATTCGATACAAGTCGCGCACAACCCCTTTTTTTGGAGGCTTATTCGTGGGCACTCTCAACATTCGCAAAGTCGCCGTGCTCGGCGCCGGCGTAATGGGCGCGCAAATCGCCGCGCATCTGATCAACGCTCGCGTACCCGTGCTGCTATTCGATCTGCCAGCCAAGGAAGGTCCCAAGAACGGCATCGCGCTCAAAGCCATCGACAATCTCAAGAAGCTCTCGCCCGCGCCGCTCGGTATCAAGGACGACGCGAACTTCATCGAGCCGGCTAACTACGAAGACGATATCGCCAAACTCGCCGAGTGCGATCTCGTCATCGAAGCCATCGCCGAACGCATGGACTGGAAGCACGATCTCTACAAGAAGGTCTCGCCGCACATCGCGCCGCACGCCATCTTCGCAAGCAATACGTCCGGCCTCTCGATCACGGAACTGTCGAACGGCTTTTCGGATGAACTCAAGGCGCGCTTCTGCGGCGTGCATTTCTTCAATCCGCCGCGCTACATGCATCTGGTCGAACTTATTCCGACCGCAACCACGCAACCGCATATCCTCGATCAACTCGAAACTTTCCTGACGAGCGTGGTCGGCAAGGGCGTGGTGCGCGCGAAAGACACGCCGAACTTCATCGCGAATCGTGTCGGCGTGTTCTCGATTCTCGCCGTGATCGCCGAAGCGGAAAAGTTCGGTCTGCGCTTCGATCAGGTCGATGACCTCACGGGTTCGCGTCTCGGTCGCGCCAAGTCCGCCACCTTCCGCACCGCGGATGTCGTCGGTCTCGACACGATGGCGCATGTCATCAAGACGATGCAGGACAACCTGCCGGACGATCCCTTCCTGCCCATCTACGCCACGCCGCCCGTGCTCGCGAAACTGGTGGAAAACGGCGCACTCGGCCAGAAGACGGGCGCCGGTTTCTATCGCAAGGAAGGGCGCGCGATCAAGGTGCTCGATCCGAAGACCGCGCAATACGTCGATGGCGGCGCGAAGGCCGATGAACTCGTCGGCCGCATTCTGAAGCGTCCGCCCGCCGAGCGCTTCAAGCTGCTGCGCGAGACGGACAATCCGCAGGCACAGTTCCTCTGGGCCATTTTCCGTGACGTGTTCCACTACATCGCGGTGCATCTCGAATCGATCGCGGATAACGCGCGCGACGTCGATCTCGCCATTCGCTGGGGCTTCGGCTGGAATCAAGGGCCGTTCGAAAGCTGGCAAGCCGCGGGCTGGCAGCAGATCGCGAAGTGGGTGCAGGAAGATATCGATGCAGGCAAGGCGCTCTCGAAAGCGCCGCTGCCCGCGTGGGTGCTCGACGGTCCCGTCGCGGAAAAAGGCGGCGTGCATACGAGCGAAGGTTCGTGGTCGCCGCGGGAACGCCGCTTCGTGCCGCGCTCGAGCTTGTCCGTGTACGAGAAGCAAGTATTTCGCGCGCCGCTCGTCGGCGAGACCGGCGCCGATCCCAAGACCTTCGGCAAGACGCTCTTCGAAACCGAAAGCGTGCGCGCCTGGCTCGATGACGAGCAAAGCGATGTCGTCATCGTGTCGTTCAAGACGAAGCTGAACACCATTGGCCCGGGCGTGATCGACGGTCTCACGCAAGCCATCGAACTCGCCGAGAAAGCGTATCGCGGCGTGGTGATCTGGCAGCCGACTTCGCTTGCGCTCGGCGCGCCGGGCGGTCCGTTCTCGGCGGGGGCGAATCTCGAGGAAGCCATGCCCGCGTTCATGATGGGCGGCGCGAAGGGTATCGACCCGTTCGTGAAGAAGTTCCAGCAAGGCATGTTGCGCGTGAAGTACGCGAATGTGCCGGTTATCGCGGCCGTGTCGGGCATCGCGCTTGGCGGCGGTTGCGAGTTGCTGCTGCATTCGGCCAAGCGCGTGGCGCACGTCGAAAGCTATATCGGTCTCGTCGAAGTAGGCGTGGGTCTCGTGCCTGCGGGCGGTGGCCTGAAGGAAGCCGCGTTGCGCGCCGCCGATGCCGCGAACGCCGTCAACGCAACGACCGATCTGCTCAAGTTCCTGCAGAAGTCGTTCGAGAACGCCGCGATGGCGAAGGTTTCCACCTCCGCTTTCGATGCCCGCGCGATGGGTTATCTCAAGCCCACGGACACCATCGTCTTCAACGTGCACGAGTTGCTCGACATCGCGAAGAAGGAAGCGCGCGCGCTCGCCGATACCGGCTACCGCCCGCCCTTGCGCGTGAGACAGGTGCCGGTGGCGGGCCGCTCGGCGATTTCGACCATCAAGGCGTCGCTCGTCAACATGCGCGATGGCCGCTTCATCAGCGAGCACGACTATCTGATCGCGAGCCGCATAGCGGAAGCCATGTGCGGCGGCGACGTCGAAGCCGGCAGTCTCGTCGATGAAGAATGGCTGCTTGCGCTCGAACGCCGCGCGTTCGTCGAGTTGCTCGGCACGCAGAAAACGCAGGAACGGATCATGGGCATGCTGCAGACCGGCAAGCCGGTTCGTAACTGAACACGCGACCTATTGGAGCTGCAAATAATGAGCAAGCAATTGCAAGACGCATATATCGTCGCCGCGAGCCGCACGCCTATTGGCAAGGCGCCGCGCGGCGTGTTCAAGAACACGCGCCCGGATGAATTGCTGGTTCACGCCATCCGCTCGGCTGTGGCGCAAGTGCCCGGACTCGACACGAGCGTGATCGAAGACGCGATCGTCGGCTGCGCCATTCCCGAAGCCGAGCAAGGGCTGAACGTCGCGCGCATGGGCGCCTTGCTCGCGGGTCTGCCGAACACGGTCGGCGGCGTGACCGTGAACCGCTTCTGCGCATCGGGTCTGACGGCGCTCGCGATGGCCGCGGACCGCATCCGCGTGGGCGAATCCGACGCGATGATCGCAGGCGGCTGCGAGTCCATGAGCATGGTGCCGATGATGGGCAACAAGCCGTCGCTGTCGCCGCATATCTTCGATCGCAATGAGGACGTCGGCATTGCGTACGGCATGGGGCTGACCGCCGAGCGCGTGGCCGAGCGCTGGAAGGTGACCCGCGAGGCGCAGGACGCGTTCGCGGCGGAGTCGCATCGGCGTGCGTTGGCGGCGCAAAAGGCGGGCGAATTCGCCGATGAAATCGCGGCTTACACGCTCAACGAACGCTTCCCCGATCTCGCTTCGGGCGAAGTGCGCGTGAATGCCCGCGAGATCGCGCTAGACGAAGGTCCGCGCGCCGATACGAGCGTCGAAGGTCTCGCGAAGCTGCGCGCGGTGTTCGCGAACAAGGGCTCGGTGACGGCGGGCAACAGTTCGCAAACTTCCGATGGCGCGGGCGCGTTGATCGTCGTGTCGGAGAAAGTGTTGAAGCAATTCAACCTCACGCCGCTCGCGCGCTTCGTGAGCTTTGCAGTGCGCGGCGTGCCGCCGGAGATCATGGGCATCGGGCCGAAGGAAGCGATTCCCGCTGCATTGAAGGCCGCCGGTCTCAAGCAGGATGACATCGACTGGATCGAACTCAACGAGGCATTCGCGGCGCAGTCGCTCGCGGTGATTCAGGACCTCGGGCTCGATCCTTCGAAGGTCAATCCGCTCGGCGGCGCGATTGCGCTCGGGCATCCGCTCGGCGCGACCGGCGCGATTCGCGCGGCGACCGTCGTACATGGCCTGCGCCGCCGCAATCTGAAGTACGGCATGGTGACGATGTGCGTCGGCACCGGAATGGGCGCTGCGGGCATCATCGAGCGGCTGTGATGACGTGGTCCGCCAGCGCGTCGAGAGTTGGCGGACCATACGACAGGAGACGGAAGATGGAGATTCTCATCGAACGCGCGGATGGCGTGCTCTGCATCGTGCTGAATCGCCCCGAGAAGAAGAACGCGATCACGGCTGCGATGTATCAGGAGATGGCCGACGGTCTTTACGAAGCCGAGAAAGATCCTTCCGTGCGCGCCGTGCTGATTCGCGGCAACGGCGGCGCCTTTAGCGCGGGCAACGACCTCGAAGACTTTCTCAACGATCCGCCCAAAGACCAGGACGCGCCCGTGTTTCAATTCCTGCGCCGCCTGAGCGCGATGCCGAAGCCGGTGGTTGCGGCGGTATCGGGTGTGGCGGTAGGTATCGGCACGACGATGCTTCTGCATTGCGATCTCGTCTACGCGGCCGAGGGCGCGAAGTTCTCGCTGCCGTTCGTGCAGCTCGGCTTGTGTCCGGAAGCGGCATCGAGTCTATTGTTGCCGCGTATCGCCGGATACCAGCGTGCGGCGGAAAAGCTGCTGCTCGGCGAAGCATTCGATGTCAAGGAAGCCACCGAAATGGGCTTTATCAACGGCGTGCTCGCTGCCACCGAACTCGATGCCTACGCTCTTGGCAAGGCGAGGAAGCTGGCCGCGTTGCCGGCGTCGTCGCTGCGCACGACCAAGTCCTTGCTGAAGGGCGCACAGGCGGCGGAAGTCACCGCGCGCATGGGCGAGGAAGCGGGGCACTTTGCGCGCATGCTCGCCGCGCCGGAAGCGCGTGAGGCGTTTCAGGCGTTCTTCGAGAAACGCAAACCGAACTTCAGCGCGTTCGAATAAAGCCTGCGCAAAACGCCTGAAGCGCGTTCAATCCGCGTCGTACTCGACGAAGCTGTTTTCGCGCGCGAAGCTGACGAGCCTCAGGCTCGCTTTCTTCGCGATGGCGATGGCAAGCGAAGTCGGCGCGGAGATAGTCGCGATCATCGGCACGCCGACGCGCGCCGACTTGCGCACGAGTTCGTAGCTTGCGCGGCTCGACAGAAACACGAAGCCTTGCGTCGTGTCCACACGCTGCAGCACGAGATGGCCGATGAGTTTGTCGAGCGCGTTATGGCGGCCGACATCCTCGAACGCGTGCAGCACCGCGCCTGTTTCGTCGCACCATGCAGCGGCGTGCAGGCCGCCGGTGAGCTTCGTCAGCCGCTGATGCGCGGGCAGATCGCGCGCGGCGCGTTCGATGGCACCGGGCGCGAGCTTCGCGAGAAAGCCGGTATCCGGCACGGCTTCGGGCTGCAAATCCAGCAAGTCGATACTCTCGATCCCGCACACGCCGCAACCCGTGCGGCCCGCCAATGCGCGCCGCTTGTCCTTCAGCGAAACGAACGCCTGCTGCACGACTTGCAAGTGCACTTCGGCATGAGGCAGCGCGTCTGCTTCATCGCGGTAATAGACTTCGATGTCGTGAATGTCGCTGCCCCGCTCGACAATACCTTCCGTCAGCGAGAAGCCCACCGCGAAGGCTTCGAGATCGCGCGGCGTGCACATCATGACCGCGTGCGAAATGCCGTTGTAGACGAGCGCAACGGGCCATTCCTGGCCCACGTTATCCGTGACGATCGCGCTCTCGCCCTTGCGATGTCTGCGCACGTTGCGTTCGACATAGCCGGGTTGATCGTCGGTATCGAGTCGACTCACTTGCTGCTCCTTCTTTACCGCATGGCCGCCGCGTTCAAGTAAAGTGTGGGTATGACACTTGCTGCCATGTCATGCTGTCCGCGTTTTCTAAAGCGCGCGCCAGCGGTTCATTTGCAACGGTTCCAGCCAGATTCAGAGCCCTACAATAACTTAAGCGGGCGATGCGCGCCGCGCGCGCCCCTCAATCCAACGAGGCTAACGTCATGGGACTTTACGACGCCGCTCGTCTCTTCGGCTTCGAGGTTGAATCCTCGGACAACTTGCGTTTTATTCCGCTTGCCGTGCGCTTCAATCTGGATCGCTTTGGCATGCGTATCGCGCTCGAGGAATGGCAACAGCTTCCGTATGAAGATCGCGCGTTGCTTGCACGCTTTCCCGTGGAAGACGATGCGGAACTCGAAAAGAACTTCGATCTCGCGCTCGAGGAGATGCTGAAAACACATGCCAATGCCACGCCGGAACAAATCGAGCGCGACACCGATCCCGTCTGGGCACATGCCGATGCCGTGCCTGAATCCGTGATTCGTCAGAGCAGTCTAGCTGGTGTGAGCGCGCCGAGCTTGTCGCGCTGGGGCAAGCTCGATCGCTTCCAGCGTTACGCGCTAGCCAAGCTCTCGCGCAACGCAGACAAACTCAATCACGACTTCTTGCCGGCCATGCGCGAATTCGGCCTGACCGAATAGACGTCTGCGAGAAGGTCAATCGAGCGCGGGCAACACGCGCGGGCGACGATCGCGATCCGTGGCGACATAGGTCAGTGTCGCCTCCGTCACCTTGACCACTTCTTCCGCGAGACTCATGCGCTGCGCATAGACCTCGACGGATATCGTCACCGACGTGTTGCCCGTCTTGACGATGTCCGCGTAGAAGCTCAGCAGATCGCCGACGAATACCGGATGCTTGAACAGAAACGAGTTCACGGCGACGGTCGCCACGCGTCCGTTCGCACGCCGGCTCGCGGGAATGGAACCCGCGATATCCACCTGCGCCATGATCCAGCCGCCGAAGACATCGCCGTGCACGTTGGCGTCGGCGGGCTGCGGAACGACACGCAGGGCGACCGGCTTTTGGGGAAGACTGGATTCTTGGGGCATGGAAAGGGTCCGGTGTTGCGTCGCAGCGGCCGTGAGCGGGGCCTTGAACCTTCTGCGACAATGCATATGTATAGATGACTCGCGAGCAGCAAGCCAGCGAGTCTCGCGAATTGTACCGGGATAGCACGCGTAGATCGCGCTCCCGCAAGAACCCCCAAGCGTCTGAAACGCCGCCCCCGCGCAACGTGCCCGAAGGCGCCCGAAAAATACGACTCATGCGCCGCATCCCCACGAGAGAGACGGACGCGCCTGCCAAGGGCTCGCGCCGCGACTGGCAGACGATCCGCTCGCTGTTGCCTTACCTCGCCACGTACAAGGTGCGCGTGGCGTTCGCGCTTGCGTGTCTCATCGGTGCGAAGGTGACGAACCTCGGCGTGCCTATCGTGATGAAGCATATCGTCGATAGCCTCTCGTCCGTGCAGCATCTCACCGCGCTTGGCCGCGCGCAGGACGCGCCGGGGCTCGTGCTGATTAGCGGAATCGGGTTGCTGGTCATCGCTTATGCGCTCGTGCGGCTGTCGACTTCGATTTTCACCGAACTGCGCGAACTGCTCTTTGCGAAGGTCACGGAGAGCGCGGTGCGCCAGCTTGCGCTCAAGGTGTTTCGGCATCTGCACGCGCTGTCGCTGCGCTTTCATCTGGAGCGGCAAACGGGCGGCATGTCGCGCGATATCGAACGCGGCACGCGCGGCATTCAGCAACTCGTGTCGTATTCGCTCTACAGCATTCTGCCGACGCTCGTCGAAGTGGGGCTCGTGCTCACCTTCTTCGCGACGAAGTACGAAGCGTATTACGCCATCGTCACGTTCATCGCGTTAGTGACGTATATCGTGTTCACTGTGAAGGTGACGGAATGGCGAACGCATTTTCGCCGCACGATGAACGATCTCGACTCGAAGGCGAACGCCCGCGCGATAGATTCCCTGCTCAACTACGAAACGGTGAAGTACTTCGGCAACGAAGAGTGGGAAGCGCGCCGCTACGACGAGAATTTGCAGCGCTATAGAACGGCGGCGATCCAGTCGCAGCGTTCCTTGTCGATGCTCAACTTCGGGCAGCAGACGATCATCGGCACGGGGCTCGTGTTCATTCTCTGGCGCGCGACACAAGGCGTCATGGCCGGACGGCTCACGCTCGGCGACCTCGTGCTCATCAACACCTTCATGTTGCAGTTGTATATTCCGCTGAACTTTCTCGGCGTGGTGTACAGGGAATTGAAGCAGGCTTTGACCGATACCGATCGCATGTTCACGCTGCTCGGCGCGGGCCGCGAAGTGCCGGACGCGCCCGATGCGCGGCCGCTTGCGGTGAAGGGCGCGGCGGTGCGCTTCGAGAACGTGAACTTTGCCTACGAGGCGGCGCGGCCCATCCTGCATGGCATCGACTTCGCCATTCCCGCTGGCACGACGACGGCGGTGGTGGGTCATAGCGGCTCCGGTAAATCGACGCTGGGACGGCTGCTGTTTCGCTTCTACGATCTCGACCGCGCGGCGGGCGGCCGCATTCTGATCGATGGTCAGGACATTCGCGACGTGACGCAGGATTCGTTGCGCGCGGCAATTGGAATCGTGCCGCAAGACACCGTGCTTTTCAACGACTCGATCTACTACAACATTGCTTACGGAAAGCCCACTGCATCGCGCGACGAAGTGATCGCGGCGGCGCGCGCGGCGCATATCCATGACTTCATCGAAACGCTGCCCGCGGGTTACGACACGCCGGTCGGCGAACGCGGCCTCAAGTTGTCGGGCGGCGAGAAGCAGCGCGTGGCCATCGCGCGCACGCTTTTGAAAAATCCGCCGATCCTCATCTTCGACGAAGCCACTTCCGCGCTCGATTCGAAGTCCGAGCGCGCGATCCAGCATGAACTCGATAACATCGCTCGCGAGCGGACCACGCTCATCATCGCGCACCGGCTTTCGACGGTGGTGCATGCGCAGCAGATCATCGTGATGGATCACGGGCGCATCGTGGAGCGCGGAACGCACGCGGAACTGCTGCGTGCGGGTGGTCTCTTCGCGCAAATGTGGGCGCTTCAGCAGCAGCGCGGCAGCGATGATGTCGCCGCGATGGGGCAGCGGGATACGGCGGGGGTTTGATCGCCCTCGCCTCGGAATGCGCGCTACTCCATCGCATGCGCGCCGTTCATCGCCATGCCTTCGGCCCCGAGCGCCGCCGTCGATGACCAGCGCAGCCACTGCGCGCGCAGCACGAACAGCGCACCGAACGCGCACGTAGCGATCACGCCGAAAGTCGCGAAGCCCATCTGATAGCTGCCGGTGCTTTCCTTCGCAATGCCCATCACCACCGGCAGATAGAATCCGCCGATACCGCCCGCCGCGCCTACGATCCCCGACAGCAAGCCCGTCTTGCCCTTCCAGCGATGCGGCACGAGCTGAAACGTCGAGCCGTTGCCAAGCCCGAACGCGATATACAGGCAGATCAGCAATGCCAGACCGCCGGCGACAGGCGGCATCCAGATGGCAAAGGCAAAGTCGCCCACGGCGATCACGGCAAGCAGCACGAGCAGCGCACGCACACCGGTCACGCGATCCGCGACATAGCCGCCAAAGGGCCGCACGATCGCGCCGAGAAACGCGAGCAGCGACATGAAAAGCCCGGCTTCGAGCTTGGGCATCTGATAGAGCGAAGTAAGCAGCAGCGTCACATACGACGACATGCCGACGAAGCCGCCGAACGTGATGCTGTAGATGAGCATGATGACCCACGTATCGCGCTCGCGCAGCACGGTGCGATACCGGCCCGGCAACACCGCGATGGCGATGATCGCGCCTATCACCGGCAGCAGCAACACGCCTGTGCGTCCTGCACCGAAGACGCCGCCGCTCACCGCCAGCACCAGCACGATGAGGCTCACGAGCGTCACCGCGAAACTCGACAGCGCGCGCCATGTGCTGCCGCTTTTCTCGCCGAGATCCGATGCCCACGCGTACAGCGCGATGGCGGTCAGCGCGAGCAACGGCAGTGCTGCGGCGGTGGCGAGCTGCCAGCCGAAGGCATCGGCGAGATGCGGGAACAGGAAGCCGTCGAGCACCGCGCCGATGTTGCCCGCAGCCGCGAGACCCAGCACGAGCCCCTGGACCTTCGGCGGATAGTTGCTGCCGGCCATCGGCAACGCGACGGCGAAGCTCGCGCCGCCCATGCCGAGGAACACGCCGAGCACGAGCAAGAGCGCATACGACGGCGCGCCGGGCAACAACGGCAGCACGATCGACGGAATCGACGAGAGCACGACGCCCATCAGCGCGACGCGACGGCCATCGGTCGATTGATAGAGGTTGCCGAGCGTCACGCGCAGAATCGCCGCCGCGAGCACCGGCACTGCGACGAGAAAGCCCTGCTGCGCCGCTGTCATCGCGATGTCCCGGCCGATGAACGGCGCGAGCGGTCCATACAGCACCCAGACGGTGAAGCCTGTATCGAAGTACAGGAAACAGGCGAGCAGCGAGCGCCAGTTGCCGCTCTTGAGCGATGCGATCAGATTGGACATTGCGAATTCCAGATGTAGGCGTGTGGCGAAGTGCTTCTGCCTGGTTGACCGATCAGCAGGCAGCGCATAGGCGAGCAATCGGCTTGAGCGGGACCAGGAAAATTTGCAAGCACCATGCCAAAGAAATGTGTGCGCAATCGGCTGGCTGCGCGACGCCCTTATCGGCGAGGCTTGAGGGCATGTGCCGCTTACGCTGCGAGCCGCTTGCCCGCCTTATGTCCACGCGACGAGGCGCGCGCTGCGGCACCGCGTTCGTGCGCGAGCCGCATGGGTATGGTGCGTCGCGCTTGCGTGAGGTTCATGGGGCGTGCAGGGCGCATCCCTATAAAATGCTTTCTTCGCCGCATAGCGCGCGCAAGGCGCTCATCCACGATGGAACTCAAATGGCTCGAAGACTTCGTCTCGCTCGCGGAGACGCGCAGCTTTAGCCGCTCGGCAGAACTTCGGCATATCACGCAGCCCGCGTTTTCGCGGCGCATCCAGGCGCTCGAAGCGTGGCTCGGCACCGAGCTCATCGACCGTTCGGTGTATCCGACGCGTCTCACGCAAGCCGGTCAGGTCTTCTACGAGCAAGCGCTCGCCATGCTTTCGCAGTTTCACGAAGCCCGCATGCTGCTGCGGGGTCAAGGCGGCGTGCCCGCGGCGACCATCGAGTTCGCGGTGCCGCACACGTTGTCGCTGACTTATTTCCCGCGCTGGCTCGAACACGTCGAAGCGCGGCTCGGGCGCATCCGCACACGCTTGCGCGCGCTCAACGTGCACGACGCGGTGCTGTCGCTCGTCGAAGGCGGCTGCGATCTCGTGATGGGCTATCACCATCCGAGTCATCCCGTCGCGCTCGATCCCGCGCGCTACGACATGCTCACGCTCGGTAGCGAGCCGATCAGTCCGTTCTCCGCGCCCAACAAGGGCGGACGCGCGCGCTACACGCTGCCCGCAAGCGCGGATGCGCCCGCGCCGTATCTGTCCTACACGCAGAACGCGTATCTCGGCCGCATGACGGAGGTGATCATCGCGACGGCGCCCACGCGCCTCTATCTCGACAAGGTCTACGAGACCGACATGGCCGAAGGCCTCAAGGCAATGGCGCTTGCCGGTCACGGTGTCGCGTTCCTGCCGCACAGCGCGGTCGAAGACGCAGTGGAAGAAGGCAAGCTGATCCGGCTCGACAGGGGAACACGCGGCACGAGCGCCGGTCAGTTCACGCTGACGATGGAGATCCGCCTCTACCGCGACAAACTGGCCGCTCAAGGGGAGGAACCGCGTCAGGCGTTGATCCGCGCGCTATGGGATGCAGTAGGCGAAGAAGTGCTCGATGCATCGGCGCAAAAGCCCGGTGGATAAGCGTTTGCTACGTTATGCAAGAAACGCATGATCGAATGAGCAAACGGCATTGGCATTGCGCACGCTGTTTTTCGACAATGGGCGCATTCCTTCACCGCTGGAGCATCAATTGTCCTCTTCGAAGCACTCGCTGCAAGCGCCGGACGCCAAACACGCGATCCCGTCGTACCTCCATGCCGACGATCTCGGCCCCTGGGGCAACTACTTGCAGCAGGTCGATCGCGTCGCACCGTATCTCGGTTCTCTCTCCCGTTGGCTTGAAACCCTCAAGCGCCCGAAGCGCATTCTCATAGTCGATTGCCCGATCGAACTCGACAACGGCACCGTCGCGCATTTCGAAGGCTATCGCGTGCAGCACAACACGTCGCGCGGTCCCGGCAAGGGCGGCGTGCGTTATCACCAGGACGTGACGCTTTCCGAAGTGATGGCTTTGTCCGCGTGGATGTCGGTAAAGAACGCGGCAGTGAACGTGCCGTACGGCGGCGCGAAAGGCGGTATTCGCGTCGATCCGCGCATGCTATCGCGTGGCGAGCTCGAACGTCTGACGCGCCGGTACACGAGCGAGATCGGCATCATCATCGGGCCGAACACGGACATTCCCGCGCCGGACGTGAACACGAACGAGCAGATCATGGCTTGGATGATGGACACGTACTCCATGAACCAGGGGCAAACGGCTACGGGCGTCGTGACCGGCAAGCCGATCGCGCTTGGCGGCTCGCTCGGTCGCAAGGAAGCGACGGGGCGCGGCGTGTTCGTCGTCGGCTCGGAAGCGGCGCGTCGCATGGGGCTTGAGATCGAAGGCGCGCGTATCGCGGTGCAGGGCTTCGGCAACGTCGGCGGAATCGCGGCGCGGCTGTTCCAGGAAGCGGGCGCGCGTGTCATCGCGGTGCAGGATCACACGGGCACGCTGTACAACTCGAAGGGTATCGACACGCTCGCGCTCGCCGAGCACGTCGCGCAGAACGGCGGCGTTGGCGGCTTTGCTGGCGCCGATCCGGTATCGGCGGACGAGTTCTGGACCATCGAGACCGACATCCTCATTCCGGCCGCGCTGGAAGGCCAGGTCACCGAGAAGAACGCACCGAAGATCAGAACGAAGATCGTCGTGGAAGGCGCGAACGGCCCGACCACGACGGCCGCCGACGACATCCTCCACGACAAGGGCGTGCTCGTGATCCCCGACGTGGTGGCGAATGCGGGCGGTGTGACGGTGTCGTATTTCGAATGGGTGCAGGACTTCTCCAGCTTCTTCTGGACCGAGGACGAGATCAACCAGCGGCTCGAACGTGTCATGCGTGAAGCGTTTGCGGCGGTTTGGCAAGTGGCGAGCGAGCATAAGGTTTCGGTGCGCACGGCGGCGTTCATCGTGGCCTGTACGCGCATTCTCATGGCGCGTGAAATGCGCGGCCTGTATCCCTGATCGCATGGCCACGCGCTCGTGTCGGATGTGGCATGAGGCAAGCGGCTCGCATGACGCGTGCCGCATGAACGACCGATGAAATTTGCGGGCGACGCTCCTTCGGGACGTCGCCCGCATTTGCATGAGGATTGCTATAACATCGCGGTTTTCTGTCGCGACGCAGCTCGACTGAAGTAAGTGCTCAAGCGCCAATGCCGGAGACCTTTCCGCCGACATCCCGAAAATAAGACAGAGTGGGTTAACAATCATTCTTTCAGAATAATTACCCTGCTAAACTTGCCCCGATTTTTGCCACAGGAGATCGAACACATGAAGATTAAAAAAGCTGCGCTGCTCATCGCCGCGCTCGGATTCATCGCGGCTAGCGCTCACGCGCAAGACGCCGGGACGCTCAAGAAAATCAAGGACACGGGTGTGATCTCGCTGGGGCATCGCGAGTCGTCCATTCCTTTCTCGTACTACGACGACAAGCAGAACGTCGTCGGCTATTCGCATGAGTTCGCGCTGCAGGTCGTGGAAGCGGTCAAGCAGAAGCTCAACATGCCGAATCTGAAGGTGAAGCTCACGCCGGTCACTTCGCAAAACCGTATTCCGCTCGTGCAGAACGGCACGGTGGACCTCGAGTGCGGCTCGACCACGAACAACGCGGAACGTCAGCAGCAAGTGGCCTTCTCGAACACGATTTTCGTGATCGGCACGCGCCTCATGACCAAGAAGGATTCCGGCGTGAAGGACTGGGCGGACCTGAAGGGCAAGACGGTCGTGACGACCGCCGGCACGACTTCCGAGCGCCTGCTTCGCAAGATGAATCAGGACAAGAGCATGGGCATGAACATCATCAGCGCGAAGGATCACGGCGAGTCGTTTCTCACGCTGTCGACCGGCCGCGCCGTCGCGTTCATGATGGACGATGCGCTGCTCGCGGGCGAACGCGCCAAGTCCAACACGCCGAACGATTTCGTGATCGTCGGCGCGCCCCAATCGCATGAAGCGTACGGCTGCATGATGCGCAAGAACGACCCCGAGTTCAAGAAGGTCGTGGACGACGCCATCGCCAAGGTGGAAACCTCGGGCGACGCCGACAAGATCTACAAGAAGTGGTTCGAAAGCCCGATTCCGCCGAAGGGCCTCAACCTCAACTTCCCGGAAAGCGACGACATCAAGGCTCTCTTCAAGAGCCCGAATGACAAAGTAATCGACTAACCGGTTCGACTATCGAGCGAACGAGACGGAAGGAGCTTGCTTCTTCCGTTTCTTTTTGGAGTGAGGTCCATGTCTTACCACTGGAACTGGGGCATTCTGCTGAGTCCGGTTTCGACCGGCGAGCCCACCACGTATCTCGGCTGGCTGATTTCCGGCTTCTGGGTGACGATTACCGTGTCGCTCGCGGCTTGGGTGATCGCGCTTGTGGTCGGCTCGTTGTTCGGCATCTTGCGCACGGTCCCGAATCGCTTCCTGGCGGCCATCGGCACTGTCTATGTCGCGATCTTCCGTAATATTCCATTGATCGTGCAGTTCTTCGTCTGGTATCTGGTGATACCAGAATTGCTGCCGCCTTCCATCGGCAACTGGTTCAAGCAACTGCCGCCATCGGCGCAGTTCTTTTCCTCGTCGATCATTTGTCTCGGACTCTTCACCGGCGCGCGCGTGTGCGAACAGGTGCGCTCGGGCATCAGCGCGCTGCCGCCTGGTCAACGCAACGCGGGTCTCGCGATGGGTTTCACGCAATGGCAGACGTATCGCTATGTGTTGATGCCGGTCGCTTATCGCATCATCGTGCCGCCGCTCACGTCGGAATTCCTCAACGTGTTCAAGAATTCGGCGGTCGCGTCGACCATCGGTCTGCTCGACCTTTCGGCGCAGGCGCGGCAACTCGTCGACTACACGGCGCAGACGTATGAGTCGTTCATCGCGGTGACGCTCGCCTACATGCTCATCAACCTCGTCGTGATGAACCTGATGCGCTGGGTAGAAGCGAAGACCCGGTTGCCTGGCTACATCGGAGGCAAGTAATGCATCAATTCAACTGGAGCGGCATTGTGGGCGCGTGGCCCACGCTGTGGACGGGCGCCATCATCACGCTGCAGATCACGGTGCTCGCCATCGTGATCGGCATTGTCTGGGGCACGGTGCTCGCGCTGTTTCGTCTGTCGGGTGTGAAACCCTTGCAGTGGTTCGCGAGCGCTTACGTCACGGTGTTCCGCTCGATTCCGCTCGTGATGGTGTTGCTGTGGTTTTTCCTGATCGTGCCGCAGTTGCTGCAGAATGTGCTCGGCTTATCCGCCGATATCGACATTCGCCTCGCTTCCGCGATGGTCGCGTTCTCGCTCTTCGAAGCTGCGTACTATTCGGAGATCATTCGCGCGGGCATTCAGGCGGTGGCGCGCGGTCAGGTGAACGCGGCGTTCGCACTCGGCATGACCTACGGCCAGGCGATGAAACTCGTCGTGCTGCCGCAGGCTTTCCGCGCAATGGTGCCGCTGTTGCTCACGCAGGCGATCGTCCTGTTCCAGGATACGTCGCTCGTCTACGTGATCAGTCTCGCGGACTTCTTCCGCACGGCGACGAACATCGGCGACCGCGACGGCACGACCGTCGAGATGGTGCTGTTCGCCGGCGCGTGCTATTTCGTGGTTTGCGTGTTGGCATCGGCACTCGTAAAAAGTCTTCAGAAAAAGGTCGCAAGATGATCTCTATCAAGAATGTTTCCAAGTGGTATGGGCAGTTCCAGGTGCTGACGGACTGCACGACCGAAGTGAAGAAAGGCGAGGTCGTCGTGGTGTGCGGCCCGTCGGGTTCGGGGAAGTCGACGCTCATCAAGACCGTGAACGGGCTCGAACCGTTTCAGAAGGGCGAGATCACCATCAACGGTCAATCGCTCACGGACAAGAAGACCAATCTCTCGAAGCTGCGTTCGAAGGTCGGCATGGTGTTCCAGCATTTCGAGCTGTTTCCGCATCTGTCGATCGTGCAGAACCTGACGCTCGCGCAGATCAAGGTGCTGGGCCGTTCGAGCGACGAAGCGACGACGAAGGGTCTCAAACTGCTCGATCGCGTGGGCCTGCGCGCGCACGCGGACAAGTTTCCGGGCCAGTTGTCGGGCGGTCAGCAGCAACGCGTGGCGATTGCCCGCGCGCTGTCGATGGACCCGATTGCCATGCTCTTCGACGAACCGACCTCCGCGCTCGATCCCGAGATGATCAACGAAGTGCTCGACGTGATGGTCGAACTCGCGCAGGAAGGCATGACCATGATGTGCGTGACGCACGAAATGGGCTTCGCGAAGAAGGTCGCGCATCGCGTGATCTTCATGGACAAGGGATTGATCGTCGAGGACGACCAAAAGGAAGCGTTCTTTGCGAATCCGAAGTCGGATCGCGCGAAGGACTTTCTGGCGAAAATCCTGCACTGACGCGTTTTCGCGGCGTCATGCAAAACGGCCTTCCGTGAGGAAGGCCGTTTTTATTCAGCGTTCGATTCGTTTTATTCGATCCCGAGTTCGGTTTCCACCGACGCCGTCGACTGAATTTCCTCGATCTTCAGCGCCGATCCCACGCACGCTTTGGCAAGCGGCTCGGCGGCCTTCTTCGCGACTTCATCCGGCACCGGAATGTTCACCGTGCGCGAGAGCGCGCCTTTCTGGAACATGGCGAGATCGCCGGGCGCAAAACGCGTCCAGACTTCGTTATCGGTGAGCGGCGAGGTGGCGATGACCGCCACGCGATCTTCCGGCGTCGTGTACTTGGCGAAATCGATCGACATGTCCGCGTCGATCAGATGCGCGGTCGAAAACGGCCAACTGCGAACCAAATAGTACAAATGCGTCGAGCAGTGCGAGAAGAGCGCCTGGCCGTTGGACATCAGGAAATTGAACACGCCGTGCTTCGTGATCTCGCCTGTGAGTGAGGCGAGCGCGTCGAACAATTCTTCCAGCGGCGGTTGCGAGCGCGGAAACGCCTTGCGCAAACCTTCCAGCAGCGTGCAAAAGGCAAGCTCGCTGTCTGTGTTGCCGACGGGTTGATACAGGCCGTTCAGTTCGGGCGCGTAGTCTTTGAGATCGCCGTTGTGCGCGAAGATCCAGTGCCGTCCCCACAACTCACGCAGGAACGGATGGCAGTTTTCCAGCAGGATATGCCCTTGCGTCGCCTTGCGAATATGCGCGATGGTGTTCTTCGATTTGATCGGATAGCGCTTCACCATCTCCGCGAGCGGCGACTTGGCGGACGATTCATGGTCGATGAAAAGCCGGCACGCCTTGTCCTCGAAGAACGCGATACCCCAGCCGTCCGCGTGGTGATCCGTGACCCCGCCACGCGCGGCGAACCCGGTGAACGAGAACGTCACATCGGTCGGTTCGGCGCAGTTCATTCCGAGAAGTTGGCACATGTTGCTGAAAGCGAGAGCCGGTAAGGGCATTGAGCCCGTTGTTACAATACGTCCGACAAGCATATCACCGGGGCAGTCATCCAAAATTCGAACGGCGTCGGGCAAAACGCGGCGTTGTCAATTTTCCACGGATGTTTTTGCCAGGTCTTTAGATCTCCCGACTCCAACGTTTCCGCCGCCATCACGCCATGTCCAATTCCGCCTCGCCCGATTCGCTCACGACACTCACGATTGCGCGTCCCGACGACTGGCATCTGCACGTGCGCGACGGCGCGATGCTCGCCGCCGTCCTGCCGCATACGGCGCGCCAGTTCGGTCGCGCGATCATCATGCCGAACCTGAAGCCGCCCGTGACGACCACGGAAATGGCCGCGGCTTATCGCGAGCGCATCCTGTCCGCGCTGCCGAAAGACGGCGCCGCCGCGCGTTTCGAGCCGCTGATGACGCTTTATCTCACCGACAACACGCCGCCTGACGAGATCCGCCGGGCGCGCGAAAGCGGCTTCGTGCACGGTGTGAAGCTTTATCCGGCGGGCGCGACGACCAATTCGGACGCGGGCGTGACGAGCCTCGGCAAATGCGCGAAGACGCTCGAAGTCATGCAGGAAACGGGCATGCCGCTGCTCATCCACGGCGAAGTGACCGATGGCGATATCGATATCTTCGATCGCGAGAAGGTGTTCATCGACCGCGTGCTGCTGCCGCTGCGCCGCGATTTCCCCGCGCTCAAGGTCGTGTTCGAGCACATTACGACGAAAGACGCCGCCGACTACGTGCGCGACGCCGAAGGTCCGGATGGCACGATCGGCGCGACCATCACCGCGCATCACCTGCTGTTCAACCGTAATGCCATTCTCGTGGGCGGCATCCGGCCGCATTACTACTGCCTGCCGGTGTTGAAGCGCGAGACGCATCGCGTGGCGCTGGTCGAGGCGGCGACTTCCGGCAACGCGCGCTTTTTCCTCGGCACGGACAGCGCGCCGCATCCGAAAGGCTTGAAAGAGCACGCGTGCGGTTGCGCGGGCTGTTACACGGCGCTCCACGCGCTCGAACTCTATACGGAAGCCTTCGATAAAGCCGGCGCGCTCGACAAACTGGAAGGTTTCGCGAGCTTTCATGGCGCGGATTTCTACGGCTTGCCGCGCAGCGCGGAGAAAGTGACGCTCGAGCGCGCATCGTGGACGCTGCCCGCCGAATTTTCCGTCGGCGACGAAGAGGTCGTGCCGCTGCGTGGCGGGGAATCGATCGGATGGCGCTTCGTGGAGGCAAGTTGAGTGAGCGGCGCGTCGGGGGCGGCTGAAGACGGCGTTGGCCGTTTCGCGGCAATCGACTGGACGCGCCCGTGGTTAACATCGATCGAAGCGCGCGGCAGGCGCTGGCAAGCCGCCGCGCTCGATAGCCCGGCGTGCTATCTGTCCGTCCTGAACGACGACGCCCAAGCCGCCGCGCATGTCACGGGGCGCGCTCGGCCGCTCGCGTTTATCGCGCAGGAAGCCTTGCCGGACGGGGCGTCGTATGAAGGGCATATCGCCGAAACGGGATGCGTGCCCACGCGCCATAACCTCCACGATTTTTTCAACGGCCAGATGTGGTTTGCGTATCCGCGCGTCAAGGCGGCGCTCAATGCGCGACAGGCCGAGCAGATCGAGACGCGCGGTATCGGTCCGACGCGCGGCGGCGTGCGCGATGCACTTACGCTTTTCGACGAAAACGCGGTGTTTTTCGCTTACTCGGACGCAATGCTCGCCGATGCCTTGCGCCGCTTCGACTGGCGTGCGCTTTTCATCGAGGGCCGTGCGGCGTGGGGTACGCGCTGTGAGGCGCGCATCTTCGGACACGCGTTGCTGGAGAAACTCGTTGCGCCGTACAAGGCGTGCACGGGTCACGCGTGGCTCGTGCCGGTGCCCGCTGACTACTTCTCTCTTGACGATACCGCCCGCCGCGCCTTGCTCGATGAACGCGTAACGGCAAGCCTGAATGCCGGGACGATCGAAAGCCGCGCTTTCTCGCCGATACCGGTGCTTGGCGTGCCGGGCTGGTGGCAAGCAAACGAATCCCCCGAGTTTTACGACGATACGACAGTGTTTCGTCCGGGCAGACGCAGCGCGTGAGACGTCGCGGCCAACGCAGCGCGCACGATTCGCAGGCAAAATACTATTCCTCGAGATGCGGTAGACACCCGATGCTAGAATCGACCCCGCAAAGCAGGCCAGGCAGTCGCGGCTTCGACGTTTCGTGCGTCGAGGGCGAGGAAAGTCCGGACTCCACAGGGCAGGGTGATGGCTAACGGCCATCCGTGGCAACACGCGGAACAGGGCAACAGAAAGCAAACCGCCGATGGCTCCTGGCGCAAGTCGGGAGATCAGGTAAGGGTGAAACGGTGCGGTAAGAGCGCACCGCGGCCATCGTGAGACTGGCCGGCACGGTAACCTCCACCCGGAGCAATTCCAAATAGGCAGGCGCGCATCTTCGAGATGCAGGACGGTGCCCCCGTTCGTCTGCGGGTAGGAAGCTTGAGCGCGTCAGCAATGGCGCGCCTAGAGGAATGACTGCCACGCGCGATCGCTTTCGGGCGTATTGCGTGCACAGAATCCGGCTTATCGGCCCGCTTTGTCGTATTCCAAAAGAAAGAGCCGGCGTCACGCGCGTGATGCCGGCTCTTTTTTGCTTGCGCGCTCGCTTAGACTTCGACGATATCGAACGAATGCGTCAGTTCGGCGGTCTTCGCCAGCATGATCGACGCCGAGCAATACTTGTCATGCGACAGGTTGATCGCGCGCTCGACGGTCGCCGGGTTCAGATTCTTGCCCGTGACCGTAAAGTGAAAGTGAATCTTCGTGAAGACCTTGGGATCTTCGCTCGCGCGATCGGCCTTGAGCGTGACGGAGCAGCCTTGAATCTCCTGGCGGCTCTTTTTCAGGATCATCACCACGTCGTAGGCGGTGCAGCCGCCGGTGCCAAGCAGCACCATTTCCATCGGACGCGGCGCGAGATTGCGTCCGCCGCCTTCGGGCGCTCCGTCCATCGTAACGATATGACCGCTACCCGTTTCGGCCGCGAACGCCATGCCGTCCGGTCCCATCCAGCTCACTTTGCTTTCCATGCTCAGGCTCCAGCGTTCTACGTTTACAGGGGTTTCATTGTAGCGGCTCGCGGTCGTCGGGATGGCTGCGCATGCGCGCATCTACCGGTTGACGAGCAAACCTTTACGTGAGGGTATTGCCGCCGGATAACAGATTCGCGAAGTGGAGGAAGGACTCTAGCGGGTTAAATCGCTCTGGATGACCGCTGAATCCGTTCTATCGCGATGTTTTATAAGGGGAAGTCGCGCGCACTGCACCTTTATGGAAATTCCACATTATGAACTCATCTTTCACGATGCAAATCTTCTTGCCTCCCCGCATGACCGTGCCTATACTCGTCTCATTGATTGTCGCAGTTAGACACATCTACCGCGTCTCCTCCACCTCCTCCTTTGGTGGATTAAGCCCGAGCCCTCAGCGCTCGGGCTTTTTTTCGCCCACAGCGCCCTTGTGGCGGGCCCAAAAGCGTCATTCTTTTGACCTCCGCGACTATTTCCCTTTATAATTCAAAGTTCTCTTCGTTCCACGCCCGCGAAGAGAAGTCAGGGAGAGCCTGCAGCGCGTCCTGAACGCAAGTTCTTGAACGCTCATATAAGCAGGACCGAACAAAGGTAAAGGCTGAAAACAGCCAAGGGCAGATTTAAATTTTTGGATCGATCATGAAGACGTTTTCCGCAAAAGCCCATGAGGTGACGCGTGAATGGTACGTGATTGACGCGACGGATAAGGTTCTCGGCCGTGTCGCCAGCGAAGTGGCACGCCGTCTTCGCGGCAAGCACAAGCCTGAATTCACCCCGCACGTCGACACTGGTGATTTCATCATCATCATCAACGCCGGCAAGCTGAAGGTCACGGGCAATAAAGCTACGGACAAGAAGTACTATCGTCACTCGGGCTACCCGGGCGGCATTTATGAAACGACGTTTGGCAAAATGCAAGAGCGTTTCCCGGGCCGCGCGCTCGAGAAGGCCGTGAAGGGCATGCTGCCGAAGGGTCCGCTCGGCTACGCAATGATCAAGAAGCTGAAGGTCTACGCCGAAGCAACGCATCCGCATACGGCTCAACAGCCTAAAGCGCTCGAGATCTAAGGGGAGCCCACATGATCGGTAACTGGAACTACGGTACGGGCCGCCGCAAGAGCGCCGTCGCTCGCGTCTTCATTAAGTCGGGCAAGGGCGATATCGTCGTCAATGGCAAGCCCATCGCCGACTACTTCTCGCGCGAAACCTCGCTGATGATCGTGCGTCAGCCGCTGGAACTCACGAATCACGCAAGCACGTTCGACATCAAGGTCAACGTGTCGGGCGGCGGTGAAACGGGTCAGGCAGGCGCGGTTCGCCACGGCATCACCCGCGCGCTGATGGACTACGACGCAACGCTCAAGTCGCAACTGTCGAACGCTGGCTTCGTCACCCGCGACGCGCGTGAAGTGGAACGTAAGAAGGTCGGTTTCCACAAGGCACGCCGCCGGAAGCAGTTCTCGAAGCGTTAAGCGCTTTGGCGCTTCGCCTCCGTCTTACTGGACGCGAAGTTGCCCGAAAAAGCCGCCCGCACCGCACGTGCCGGCGGCTTTTTTTGTTCTGACGCGCGCTGCGCCAAATTGTGTCGAATTTGCTTTAGCCCATTGATTTCATGGACATCGAGCACGATGTTAGGAAGAGCCCTACAATAGCGGTTAGAAGCTTAATTGGAGAATTCGAATGAGCACTGTGAGCGACACCCCCACGACCGAGATGCCTTTGCCCTTCGTCTTCACCGACGCGGCCGCGGACAAGGTCAAGCAATTGATCGATGAAGAAGGCAATCCGGAACTGAAACTGCGCGTGTTCGTGCAGGGCGGCGGATGCTCGGGCTTCCAGTATGGTTTTACGTTCGACGAAGCCGTCAACGAAGACGACACCGTAATGGACAAGGCGGGCGTGCAATTGCTCGTCGATTCGATGAGCTATCAATATCTCGTCGGCGCGGAGATCGACTATAAGGACGACCTCAATGGCGCGCAGTTCGTGATCAAGAATCCGAACGCCACGACCACTTGCGGTTGCGGATCGTCGTTCTCGGTCTGAGTTCGGTTTAGCGGTCGAATGAAAAACGGAGCCTTCGGGCTCCGTTTTCGTTTCAGGCTTTAGTGGGCTCAGTGCGGATAGATTGCGCCGAGCACGCGTTCGCCCGCTGCGCCCGTCACGGCTGCCAGATTGCCGGGCTTGCGCGCGACGCAGCGCATTGCGAGCCACGCGAAGGCAAAAGCCTCGACCTGTTGCGGCGGCACGCCGAGCGCGTCGGTCGTCATGACGGGAACGCCCGCCACGCCGCTTTCTTCCAGCGCCTGTTGAAGCATCCTGAGCAGCACCGGATTACGCGCGCCGCCGCCGCAAACGTAGACCGCGCGGGCGTCGGATGCGTGACGCTCGATCTCGCGCGCCACCGAAGTCGCCGTCAGCGCGGCGAGCGTGGCTTGTACATCGGCGGGAGCGAGGCCCGTGAACGCCGCGAGTTTGGCGTCGAGCCATGCGGGATTGAACAAGTCGCGCCCGGTACTCTTGGGCGGTGCTTCCTGAAAGAACGGTTCGTCGAGAAACGCGTTCAAGAGAGCCTGATCGACTTGACCCGATGCCGCGAATTGTCCGCCATCGTCATAGGGTCTTTGCAGATGACGAAGCGCCCATTCGTCGAGCAGCGCATTTGCCGGGCCGCAGTCGAAGCCGCGTACCGCGCCGCTCGACGAGAGAATCGTGATGTTGCTGATACCGCCGAGATTGCAGACCACGCGCGTTTCGTTTTTCGCGCCGAAGAGCGTCGCGTGAAACGCCGGCACGAGCGGCGCGCCCTGGCCGCCGGCGGCGACATCGCGGCTGCGGAAATCTGCTATTACGTCGATGTTCGTCATTTCCGCCAGCAACGCGGGATTGTTGATCTGGCGCGTGTAACCCTTTTCCGGCCGATGCCGCACCGTCTGGCCATGCACGCCGATTGCGCGCACCTTTGTGGACGAATAGCCGCTCATGCTCTGCAATTCGTGGCAGCAAACGGCGTAGCGCGTGGCGAGCGCGTTGGCGGCGAGCGCCTCGCGTTCAAGCTCGTTGGCGCCGGGCGCTTGCAGTTCGAAAAGCGCGTCGCGCAGACCCTTCGAGAACGAGACGTGAGCCTCGCCAAGAACAACGGGCGTCTTGCCGGTCGCGAACTGCACCGCGACGCCATCGACGCCATCCATGCTCGTGCCGGACATCAAACCGAAGTACACGCCGTCCGCCGCGCCGCTTTCGATTACCTCGGTCTTTTTACCCACGCTGCTCTCCTTCGATTCGCTCGAGTCCGCTAAGCCGCGATTATCCGCGTAACTGGCCGAATCGTTAAGCGGCGTCAAAAGCCTCGTTCTGCAATTCGGGCGCGATTGCTGGCCGAAAGGGCGCGAAAGGGCACGTCATCGCGTAAAATCGTCGGCTCGAACCTGCAATTGCACTCATTTTCGCGAATGTCGCCGCGTTGTTCGGACGGCTTCGTCATCGGCGTTAGTGCCGCCCGCGACCGCTCATTTTGACCTCACAAGCCGCAAAGCATGACCACTGAATCCAACGCACCTGCCGCGCAAGCCTTTCCGATTACCGACGAAGTGCGCAACGCGCTCGCCATTGCCAAGCGCGGTTGCGACGAACTGCTGATCGAAGATGAATTCGCGCAGAAGCTCGCCAAAAGCGCGGCCACGGGCAAGCCGCTGCGCATCAAGCTCGGCCTCGATCCGACGGCGCCGGACATTCATATCGGCCATACGGTCGTGCTGAACAAGATGCGCCAGTTGCAGGACCTCGGGCATCAGGTCATTTTTCTGATCGGTGATTTCACTTCGCTGATCGGCGATCCCTCCGGCCGCAACGCCACCCGCCCGCCGCTCACACGCGAGCAGATCGAAAACAACGCAAAGACGTATTTCGAACAGGCCGCGCTCGTGCTCGACCGCGAGAAGACCGAGATTCGCTACAACAGCGAATGGTCGATGCCGCTCGGCGCCGACGGCATGATCAAGCTGGCATCGCGCTACACGGTCGCGCGCATTCTGGAACGCGAGGATTTCACCAAGCGCTTTCAGGGCGGCGTGCCCATTTCCATCCACGAGTTGCTTTACCCGCTGATGCAAGGCTACGACTCCGTCGCGCTGAACGCGGACCTCGAACTCGGCGGCACGGACCAAAAATTCAATCTGCTTGTCGGCCGCGAATTGCAAAAGCAATACGGTCAAGAGCAGCAATGTATTCTGACGATGCCGCTGCTCGAAGGTCTCGATGGCGTCGAGAAGATGTCGAAGTCGAAGCACAATTACGTCGGCATCAGCGAGAAGCCGACGGAGATGTTCGGCAAGCTGATGAGCATCTCCGACGTGCTCATGTGGCGATATTTCGAACTGCTGTCTTTCCGCAGCATCGAGGAAATCGCGGGCTTCAAGAAGGAAGCGGAAGGCGGCCGCAATCCGCGCGACTTCAAGGTGTTGCTGGCGCAGGAGATCGTCACGCGCTTTCATTCCGCGCCGGATGCCGAGCGCGCGCTCGAAGACTTCAATCATCGCGCGAAGGGCGGCGTGCCGGACGATATCCCGAGCGTCACGCTCGCGGGTGCGCCGCTCGCCATTGGTCAGTTGCTCAAGCAGGCGGGACTCGCGCCATCGACGAGCGAAGCGCTGCGTAACATCGAGCAGAACGGCGTGAAGATCGATGGCGTGACCATCACCGACAAAGGCTTGAAGGTCGAGGCGGGCGAGTTCGTCGTGCAAGTCGGCAAGCGCCGTTTTGCGCGGATCACGTTGACCGCATGATTGCGCTCATCCAGCGCGTGGCGCGCGCCGACGTGCGCGTGGGCGAGCGTGTCACGGGCGCCATCGGCGCAGGCTTGCTCGCGCTGGTCTGCGCCGAGCGCGGCGACAACGAAGCAACCGCCGACAAGCTGCTGGCGAAGATGCTTGCGTATCGAGTCTTCAGCGACGCTGCCGGCAAGATGAATCTTTCCGTGCAGAACATGGATGGCGCGGGGCGCGCGGGCGGCGTCTTGCTGGTGTCGCAATTCACGCTTGCCGCCGATACGTCGAGCGGCTTGCGTCCGAGCTTCACGCCCGCCGCGCCGCCCGACGAAGGCAAGCGCCTCTTCGACCACTTCGTGCTCGAGGCGCGTAAGAAGCATCCGGTGGTCGAGACCGGCGAATTCGGTGCGGACATGCAGGTATCGCTCGTGAACGACGGGCCGGTCACATTCTGGCTGCAAGTGCGGCCGCAACCGGAAACGCCATGACCACTCAGGTCCTTTTCATTCGCCACGGCGAAACCGACTGGAATCGCATCAAGCGCATACAAGGGCATATCGACATTCCGCTCTCCGAGCACGGGCGTCTGCAGGCCGAGCAACTGGGCCGGCGCATGGCGCGCGAGGGCGGGCTCGATGCGGTCTATTCGAGTGACCTGCAACGCGCGCAGCAAACGGCGCGTCCTTTCGCGGATGCGCTCGGGCTCGAACTGTGTCTTTCGAAGGGACTGCGCGAGCGCTTGTACGGCGCGTTTCAAGGTCATGACAGCGACGAGATCAGCGAGAAGTTTCCTGCGGAGTTCGTCGAGTGGCAAACGCGGGACCCGGGTTTTACGCCGCCGGGTGGCGAATCACAGCGGGTGTTTTATCACCGTGTCGTGCATGCAATGGAGCCTATCCTAGCCGCGCATCCGGGCGGGCGCATTGCGTGCGTGGCGCATGGCGGCGTGCTGGACTGCATCTATCGGTTTGCTAAGAAGCTGTCGTTGCAGGACGCTCGCGACTGGCCGTTGTTGAATTGCAGCGTCAATGTCGTTGATTACGACGGGGATGCGGCGAGGGTGGTTTCGTGGGGCGACGTTTCGCATCTGGCGACAGATACGGACGACGATGGGTTGCGAAAGCAAGCCTAACCCTCACCCCTTCGCATCCCAAAGCTCCCGAATCGGCCCTGCATCGGGCGCAGCCAGCCCGAAGTGCCGATACGTCAGCAACGTCGCCACGCGTCCGCGCGGCGTGCGTTGCAAATATCCTTGCTGAATCAGATACGGCTCCAGCACGTCTTCGATGGTATCGCGCTCTTCGCCGATAGCCGCCGCAAGATTATCCACGCCCACCGGGCCGCCATCGAACTTCTGCAGGATGGCTTCGAGCAGCTTGCGGTCCATCAGGTCGAAGCCGACGGGGTCGACATCGAGCATCTTCAGCGCGGCATCCGCGACTTCGGCGGTAATGTTGCCGTCCGCTTTCACCTCGGCGAAATCGCGCACGCGGCGCAGCAGCCGGTTCGCGATACGCGGCGTGCCACGCGAACGCCGCGCAATCTCGAGCGCGCCCTCGGGCACGATCTCCGCCTTCAGCAACGAAGCCGAACGCGACACGATACGCGCCAGTTCGCTCGCGTTATAAAACTCGAGCCGCGACACAATGCCGAAGCGGTCGCGCAGAGGATTGGTCAACATGCCCGCGCGCGTGGTCGCGCCGACGAGCGTGAACGGCTGCAGATCCAGTTTCACGCTACGCGCGGCCGGGCCTTCGCCGATCATGATGTCGATCTGATAATCCTCCAGTGCCGGATAAAGAATTTCCTCGACGACCGGCGAGAGCCGATGAATCTCGTCGATGAACAACACGTCATTCGCTTCGAGATTGGTGAGGAGGGCAGCGAGGTCGCCCGCGCGTTCCAGCACCGGCCCTGAGGTCTGTCGCAAATTAACGCCCATTTCCCGCGCGATGATGTGTGCGAGTGTCGTCTTGCCAAGACCCGGCGGCCCGAACAGCAGTACATGATCGAGCGCTTCCGAACGGCGCTTGGCCGCCTCGATGAAAATCTCGAGCTGGCCGCGCACCTTTTCCTGGCCGACGTATTCGTCGAGCTGGCGCGGTCGCAACGCGCGCTCGAAGGCTTCTTCGTTCGGCGAGACGGGCGTGGCCGCGATGATGCGCTCAGCGGCGAGTTTGTCGGTTTCGATCATCCGTCGATTGTACAGCGAGCTTTCCCGCGATGAACCTGGCCGAACGGCCTAATGGCGCAACACGCGAAACGCCCGCAGAATCAGCCTTTCGAGAGCGCCTTGAGCGCGAGCTTGATGCCCTCGGAGACGCCGGTTCCGGCAGGCACGTTCTTGATCGCGGTGAGCGCTTCTTTCTCGGAATAGCCGAGCGCAAGCAGGGCATTGAGGATGTCGGAGGCGTGATCGGACTGCGAAGCCGCGCTTGCCATTGCGCCGAGATCGGCGCCGAGCTTGCCCTTGAGTTCGAGCAGCAGACGTTCGGCCGTCTTCTTGCCGATGCCCGGGACGCGCGTGAGGCGCGCGGCGTCCTGCGTCGTCACCGTTTGCGAGAGCTCCTGCACGCTCATGCCGGAGAGCACGGCCAGCGCCATGCGCGCGCCGATGCCGCTGATCTTTAACAACTCGCGAAACGTCGAACGCTCCTGCGCGGTGAGAAATCCGTACAGCAGATGCGCGTCCTCACGCACGATCATCTGCGTGAGCAGGACGACCTTCTCGCCGGCATGCGGCAGGTTGTAGAAGGTGCTCATCGGCACGTCGATTTCGTAGCCGACGCCGCCGCAATCGACGAGCAGATGCGGCGGATTTTTTTCCAGCAGAACGCCGGCAATGCGACCGATCATATTTGCAGTAAGTATCGAGGTTGATTAGCCGATGAGACGACCGCGCCTGACGCGCAAGCCTTTTTTCGCCAGCGACGGCGCGATGGTGCCGAGCGCCGCGAGGCCGGTGCCGCCATGCGCATGGCAGATCGCCATGCCGAGCGCATCCGCTGCGTCGGTGCTGGGTACGCCTGTCAGGCCGAGCAGACGCACGACCATCTGCTGCATTTGCTCCTTGGTGGCGCGGCCATAGCCGACCACGGCTTGCTTCAATTGCAGCGCGGTGTATTCCGCGACCGGCAGGCCGCTCGCCACCATGCCGCAGATGGCCGCGCCGCGCGCCTGGCCAAGCAGCAGCGTGGACTGCGGATTCACGTTCACGAAGACTTTTTCGATCGCCGCCTGATCTGGATTGTGCTGCCCGATGAGCGTGGAAATGCCCTCGAAGATGGTGTTCAGACGCGAAGGCAAGTCTGCGTCGGCTGTCTTGATCACGCCGCTCGTCACGTAGGTGAGCGAGTGCCCGGACTTGTCGATGATGCCGAAGCCGGTCACGCGCAAGCCCGGATCGATGCCTAGAATTCTCATGTTTGCGGAAATGCGCTCCGGCGTGGCGGTCGTTCGAAATGAAATTGGCCTATTTGTGCCGCCAATCAGCAGGCAGCGCAAACAGGCCAATAATAAAGGATGCCGCAGCGATTAATGGCGGAAATGACGCGTGCCGGTGAGAATCATCGCAACATTGTGCTCGTCGGCGGCGGCGACCACTTCGTCGTCGCGCATGGAGCCGCCTGGCTGGATCACGCAGGTCGCGCCTGCATTGACCACCACGTCGAGCCCGTCGCGGAACGGGAAGAACGCGTCCGAAGCCACGGCCGAGCCGGTCAGCGTGAGACCCGCGTTCTGCGCCTTGATGCCCGCAATGCGCGCCGAATCCACGCGGCTCATCTGCCCCGCGCCGACGCCAAGCGTCATGCCGCCGCCGCAGAACACGATGGCGTTCGACTTCACGAACTTCGCCACGCGCCACGCAAACATGAGGTCGTCCATTTCCTTGGGCGTGGGGTGGCGCTTCGTCACCACGCGCAGTTCATGCGGCTGCACGTTCTTCGAATCGAGCGATTGCACCAGCAGCCCGCCGCCCACGCGCTTCAGGTCGAACGCGTTATGACCGTCGCCGAGCGCGATCTGCAAGAGACGCACGTTCTGCTTGGCCGCGAACACCGCGCGCGCGGCATCGCTGAACGAAGGCGCGATCAGCACTTCGACGAACTGCTTGGCTACGGCCTGCGCCGCCGCTTCGTCCACTTCGCGATTGAACGCGATGATGCCGCCGAACGCCGACGTAGGATCGGTCTTGAACGCCTTGGAGTAGGCTTCGTGCGCGTTTGCGCCGAGCGCCACGCCACACGGATTCGCATGCTTGATGATGACGCAGGCGGGCGCGTCGAAGGTTTTCACGCATTCCCATGCCGCGTCGGAATCGGCGATGTTGTTGTACGAGAGTTCCTTGCCCTGCAACTGCTCGTAGTTAGCGAGCGCGCCAGCGGGCACCGCGAGATCGCGATAGAACGCCGCGCTCTGATGCGGATTCTCGCCGTAACGCAGATCCTGCACCTTCTCGAAAGCGACGTTGAAGGTTGCCGGATACGTATTGCGAGTTGCGTGTTGAAGCTCGTCGGTCAGACTCGTCAGATAGTTCGTGATCGCACCGTCGTATTGCGCGGTATGCGCGAACACTTTGGTGGCGAGACGGAAGTTCGTCTTGTAGGCCACGCTGTTGTGATTCGCGCGCATTTCGTCGAGCACGGTGGCGTAATCGGCCGGATCGACGATCACGGTGACATCGCGATGATTCTTCGCCGCCGAGCGCAGCATGGTCGGCCCGCCGATGTCGATGTTCTCGATGGCGTCTTCCAGCGAGCACTCTTCCTTCGCCACGGTCTGCACGAACGGATACAGATTCACCACCAGCAGATCGATGGTCGGAATGTCGTGCTTTTCCAGCGCCGCCATGTGCTCCGGCAGATCGCGGCGCGCGAGAATGCCGCCGTGAACCTTGGGATGCAGCGTCTTCACGCGCCCATCGAGCATTTCCGGAAAGCCGGTGTAGTCGGCGACCTCCGTGACGGGCAAGCCCGCGTCGGCCAGCAGTTTCGCCGTGCCGCCGGTCGAGAGGAGCTTGACGCCAAGCTCCGCCAGCGATTTGGCGAAGTCGATGATGCCGGATTTGTCGGAAACGGAAATGAGCGCTTGCTTGATCATGGTGAACACTGAAACCAAAAAGGATAGCCAGGCCAGACCAGGGCGGACGCCCCGGTCCGATGAATCAAATCAATCCGTGCTGCTGAAGCTTCTTGCGTAATGTGTTGCGGTTGATGCCGAGATACTCGGCCGCAAGCGACTGGTTGCCGCCTGCCTGCTCGAGCACCACTTCGAGCAGCGGTTTTTCCACGCACGAAATCACCATGTCGTAGACGTCGTGCGGGTTGGAGCCGTCCAGATCCTGAAAATAATTGTCCAGGCTCTGGCGGACGCATTGTTCGATGTTATGTCTGCTCATGCGGCTTTTTGTCGGTCTATGTCGTGATGCCCGCCGCACGATTCTTCGGCAGCCGCGTCGCAGTCGTCGCCGCTCTCGTCGACATAGACCAGACGGTCGGACAACGCTTTTTGCGCGTCGAAGAATTCGTTGACCGCGAGCAATTGTTCTTTGGTCGTGTCCAGCGTATTCATCCGGTGCCGGAAGGTGTTGGCGCCGGAAAGGCCGCGAGTGTACCAGCCGATGTGCTTACGCGCAGTCCGTACGCCCGTGAATTCCCCGTAGAAAGCGTAGTGATCTTCGAGGTGCTCGTTCATCACCTGCTGGATCTCTTCGATGAGCGGCGGCGGCAGCCGTTCGCCCGTCGTCAGAAAATGTTCGATCTCGCGAAAGAGCCACGGTCGACCCTGCGCCGCGCGGCCAATCATGATCGCGTCCGCGCCCGTCACCGTCAGCACGTGCCGCGCCTTCTCGGGCGTCGTGATGTCGCCGTTCGCGACCACCGGAATCTTCACCGCGTTCTTGACGGCCGCGATGGTCTCGTATTCGGCGTCGCCCTTATAGAGGTCCGCGCGCGTGCGGCCATGCACGGTGAGCATGGAGATGCCGGCATCTTCCGCGATCCGCGCGATGTTCAGCGCGTTCTTGTTCTCGCGATTCCACCCCGTGCGAATCTTGAGCGTGACGGGCACGGCATCCGGCCCTACGCCGACGGCCTGAACCACCGTCTCGACGATACGCGCCACGAGTTCTTCGTTCTGCAGGAGCGCGGAACCCGCCGCGACGTTGCAAACCTTCTTGGCGGGACATCCCATGTTGATGTCGATGACCTGCGCGCCGTTCGCGACGTTGTGGCGCGCGGCTTCGGCCAGCATCCGCGGATCCGCGCCCGCGATCTGAACGGAGATTGGCTCGACTTCGCCCGCGTGGTTGGCGCGCCGCATGGTCTTTTCGCTCTTCCACAACTGCGCGTTCGAAGCGACCATCTCCGACACCGCGTAGCCCGCGCCCATGCGCTTGCAGAGCTGACGGAACGGTCGGTCGGTGACGCCTGCCATCGGGGCGACGAACAGGTTGTTGCGCAGAACGTGTGAACCAATGCTTGGCATGAAGGCTTGGGCGTGGCGCCGACGACATAAAGCAAGGCGCCATGAAAAGCGCCGCGCTGCGTCGAGCGTTTGCTAGTGCTGAAGGGAAACGCGTATTTTAACGCGAAGCGGGTGCTGAAATTAAGAGCAATCGCGCGCAAGTCTTTAAATCTTCTATGAAAGCGGACGAGCTCATAGAGGATAAGTCGGGCTTTGTGCTGACGAATGAGGCGGCGTCGCGTCTTGCGACGGGCCGCCAAATACAGATAGAAAGCGGATCAGCGTCTTTGCCCGAACATCATCTGACGGGCGAGCGCCGTCTTCAATGGCGGCAGGAACTCGAGCGCCGTCAAGGCAAGCCCGCGCATCGCGGCAAGCGGAGCGAAGTCCACCGTGAAGATGCGCGCGAGCGTATCGGTGGCGCCGATCGTCAGACGCCGGTCGAGCGCGCGGCATTGAGCGAAGCGCAGAAGCGCAAGCGGACGCGCGCCATCGGCGGACAAGGCATCCGACAGCGCGCGTGCATCGCGCAAGCCCAGGTTCAGGCCTTGACCCGCGACCGGGTGCAAGGTCTGCGCCGCGTTGCCGATTGCGACCGTGCGGCGATCCACCAGCGCGTGGAGCGCGGTGAGCCCGAGCGGAAACGCCGCCCGCGACGCGATGCGCGTGAAGCGGCCCATGCGCGTACCGAAGGCATCGCCGAGTTCGGCGAGAAACGCCGAGTCGTCGAGCTGCATGCGCCGCGCGGCTTCGTCGGGCGAACCGCACCAGACGAGCGAATAGTCCGCGTGACGCGCGCCGCCGCAGGGCAACAACGCAATCGGACCTTCGCGCGTGAAGCGCTCCCATGCCACGTTCGCCTGAGGCTCCGATACGCTCACCGTACCGACGATCGCCGTTTGCCCATAATCGCGCGCGTGCCGTTCGTTCGAGACGGCGCTCTCGCCCGAAGTCTGCTGATACAGCCCGCCTTCCGCGTTCACCAGCACGCGCACGCGGATCGTGCGTTCGCCCGCCGACGACTTGAGCGGCAAGGTGACGCCCTCGTCGTCCTGCAGCGGCGGCAGCGCGGAGGTCTCGGTGAGCCAGTCCACGTTCGTTGCGCGCACCCCGCTGGCAAGCGCACTGACGAGCGAACCGTAGCGCACCACGTAGCCCAGCTCGGGCAACTCGTGTTCGTCGTGCTCGATCAGCGTGCGGCCGAAGTGCCCGCGCTGCGACACGTGGATGCGGCGGATCGGCGTGGCATCGGCGGGAAAGCCGAGCGGCTGAAGCATCACGCGGCTGCCATGCGAGAGCGCGAGCGAACGCGGATCGCTCGCGGCGGCTTCAGGCGTGCGCGCGTCGATCAACGCGATCGACAAGCGTTGCGTGGCGCTGCGCCGCGCAAGCCAGCCCGCGAGCGCGAGCCCGACCGGCCCCGCGCCGACAATGGCGATGTCATGGTCGAAATGCCCTTCGTCGTGCACGGGCCTGGTCGTGTCGTTCATATCAGTCTTGGTTCGATTCGCGCATAAGCGCTTCGATTTCGTCGGCATCGACGGGCACTTCGCGGGTGAGCAGCTCGCAGCCATCGGGCGTGACGATGGCGTCGTCCTCGATACGAATGCCGATGTTCCAGTAGCGCTCGGGCACGTCTTCGGCGGCGCGCACGTAAAGGCCTGGTTCGATGGTGAGCGCGTTGCCCGCCGCGAGCGTGCGCCACTCGCGCGCGCCCTGCGCATCGCGCGGGCCGTCGGCGTTGCGATAGTCGCCCGCGTCATGCACGTCCATGCCGAGCCAGTGCCCCGTGCGATGCATGTAGAAGCGCGCGAAGGCGCGTTCGCCGATCACGTCGTCGATAGTGCCGAACTTCGCTTTATCGAGGATGCCGGTATCGAGCAAACCTTGCGACAGCACTTTCACCGCAGCCTGATGCGGTGCGTCGAAACTGACGCCGGCGCGGGTCGCTTCGATGGCGGCGCTTTGCGCGGCCAGCACGATGTCGTAAAGCTCGCGCTGCGGCGGCGTGAACAGACCGCTTGCCGGGAAAGTGCGTGTGATGTCGGAGGCGTAGCCGTCGAGTTCGCAGGCGGCGTCGATGAGGATCAGGTCGCCATCCCGCGCGATGGCATTGCCCGCCGGATAGTGCAGCACGCAGGCATTCGCCCCCGCCGCGACGATGGAACCGTAAGCGGGCGCCTGCGCGCCGCGTCGGCGGAACGTATAGAGCAGTTCGGCTTCGATCTCGTATTCGTGCATGCCGGGACGACACGCACGCATGGCGCGCCGATGCGCTTCGGCTGAAATCGACCCGGCGCGTCGCATGATCGCGATTTCGTGCGCGTCTTTCACGAGCCGCATTTCGTCGAGCAGCGGCAGGAGATTGCGTGCCTCTTCCGGCGTGCGAACACCGCTGCGGCCTTGCGCGCGCACGGCGGCGAGCCAGCCGCGCACTTGCGCGTCCACTTCCGCCGATGCCCCGAGCGCGTAGTACAACGCGGGTCTGTCCGCGATGAGACGCGGCATCTCCTCGTCGAGCGAATCGATGGCGAAGGCGGCATCGAAACCGAAGGCATCGCGCGCGGCTTCGGGGCCAAACCGAAAGCCTTCCCAGGTTTCGCGCTCGGCGTTCTTTTCGCGACAAAAGAGGATGAATGCAGGCTCGCCGTCTTGCGCGCTCGCGTTCAGCACGAGCGTCGCCTCGGGCTCGGTGAAGCCTGTCAGATAGTAGAAATAGCTGTCGTGGCGAAAGGGGTAGTCGGCGTCGCGGTTACGCAAGACTTCCGGCGCGGTAGCCACGACGGCGATGCCCCCGCCTTGAGCGCGCATCGCGGCGAGCACGCGTTCGCGGCGGCCGCGATAGACGTCGACGGCGATGGGGCTGGCAAGTTCGGTGAGTGAGTTCATTCGCCGATTGTAGCGCCGGGTTTCGATGCAGGGGGACTCGGCCATTCGGCCTGTTGGTGAGTGCGGTGAGGGTAGGGCAGAATTTGCGGTCGAGTGGAGCGCGCGGGGCGTATGTGCTTTCGTCGCGGACGAATCGGCGCGCGGAATGTCGATTTTCGGCGATGCGCAGGGTCTCAGGCCCGATGGATCTACGCAGCATCACGGATTGATTCGTCGCATGTCTTCGACCTCCGTGGTGCGCACTGTCGGCAGTCGAGTCACCGAAGCGAAGCGGCGAACGCCGCACTGCGACGTGTCGCCTACTCGCAAACCAAGCTGCTTACTCTTCGCTCGCCCGATTCCGCACGCTGCCCGCGATCAGATCGAAGCGGAACAAACGGCATTCGAGCGCGCCATTAAAGAGCGGCGTCTTGGTCGATTCGCGCAACCGCAACATGCCCGGCAGCTTTCGGTCCGAGGTCAGCACGTAGGCGCGCCAGCCCGGGAAGCGTTGCTTGAGCGCGTTGCCGAAGGAGATGAAGAATTCGGTATCGGCGGGATCGGGTTGAGCGCGCGCGAAGGCTTCTTCGTCGTCACGATCGTCGCGACGCGAGCGCGGCGTGTCGCGAATCTCGCCGCGCGGGCCGCGTCCACGCACTTCGATCCGCTCGCCATACGGCGGATTCGCCACGAGAATGCCGGGCGCTTCCGTGGGCGGCATCATGTTGCGGGCATCGACCTGTTTGAGCTGCAGGTTCGATACACCGGCGCGGCTCAGATTGGCACGCGCCTTTTCCAGCATGTCGCCGGAGATGTCGCTGCCGAAGATGTTCAACTCCGAGCGCGCCGAACGCGCGGCGCGCTTCGCTTCGCCAGCGGCCGACTTGAGCTTCTGCCACATGCCCGGATGAAACGGCTTGAGCTTCTCGAAGCCAAAGCGCCGTTCGCTACCCGGCGCAATATCGAGCGCGGTCTGCGCGGCTTCGGCGAGGAAGGTGCCGCTGCCGCACATCGGATCGAAGAGCGGCGTGCCGGGCGTCCATCCCGTGAGACGCAGGATGCCGGCTGCAAGATTCTCGCGCAGGGGCGCCGCGCCCTTGTCCAGACGCCAGCCGCGCTTGAAGAGCGGCTCGCCGGAGGTATCGAGATAGAGCGTGCATTCGTTCACCGTGAGGAACGCGAACACGCGCACGTCCGGCTGCGCGGTGTCGATGCTCGGGCGCGCGCCGGCGACATCGCGCAGGCGGTCGCAGACGGCATCTTTGACACGCAGCGTCGTGAATTCGAGGCTCTTCACCGGCGACTTGATGGCGGTGAGATCGACGCGCATTGTCTGGCTCGGCGTGAACCATTGCTCCCAGCGCTGCTGGTGCGTGAGTTCGTAGATATCGTGTTCGTTGCGATACGGGCCCTGCGCGATCTTCAAGAGCACGCGGCTCGCAATACGCGAATGCAGATTCGCCGCCATGCCCGCGACCCAGCCGCCCCGGAAGTGCACGCCACCGGGAACCTGTGCGCCGACGGCAAGCGTTCCGCCGCCGGATAACGGCGCGCTTGCGACATGGCGCTCCCCGATCTCGGCGAGCTCGGCGGCAAGCGGCGCTTCGAGACCGCGCGGGCAGGGGACAAACCAGTCGAAGAGGGGGGAGGACATGAGGGGGCTTTCGTTTGCGTGAATCGGAAGGCGACATTGTACGCGGCAGGTGGTTCGGCCGACCGGCGGCGCATTTCAGACGATTCACGTTGTGTACCAGCCGCTTAACATTTACCGTCGCACCGCCGTTGCTTTCATGGCGGCCAGATAGTAGCTCGTCCAACTTGTCGGGAAAAAAAGATGGAAGCCGCAGTGCAGCATGTACTAGACGCGCTCAGAGATGCAGAGCCACTCAGAGCGAAAGCTCTTGAGAAAGAAAAAAAGCCGCAACATCAAAAGAGAAAGCGGCTAACAAGTATTGTCTTTTATGGAGGTTTCTTCGTTGTCTTCCTCGCAGGGTTTTTCGCTTGGATGGCAAAACATCAATTTCTGCCTGGGAGGACGGGTTGGCTGCTAACCTTTACTGTCGTCTGGTTGATCTGGCTGGTTTCCAATCTTGTTATCGCTTGGCCAGAAAGCGGCCAATTAAAGCTAGCCTTTCAGTTTAGGCAGTACGAGAACCTGCGCGAACGAAAAGAGTTCGAGCACGATATGACGTTTGCCAGCAGGTTAGCTGCATTTCCAACAGCAGACTTGCAGAGCGCCACCGAATGGATTCGTATTGTCTCCGAGCGTCGAAAAGCCGCCATTGCACGATGCATTGGGTCCGTCGACAAAATCGCGCTATCGGCACTAGTCGCGACTCTTGTCGAAGCGAGTGGAACCCTTAAAGGTGTGGATGCGATTATTCACTTTAAGAGCTTCGAGAACCTGTCCGCATTTTTGTGTGCGAGGCGGTTAGCGGAGTCACCCGCGTGCGTTGGTGAAACGCTCTCCAAACAGGATGGCAAACTGGTTCATCGCGGACGACCAGTCGAACGCCGCGCGTACTGACTTTGCCAG
>NZ_JALQDA010000005.1:0-130641 GCF_023631485.1 Caballeronia sp. GAFFF2
AGAAGCGACGGTGCGTTTCTTCTTCATCGGCATATCCATGACTTTTACCTCTCATAATATGCCTCGCCCACAGAATTGCGGATAGGTCCAGCTTCGAGGCTGCAGCAGCGGGTCTCGTCGCGCTGGGGACCACTTCTACGCAAGTGGGTTTTGCCATCGGTGCGCTCTTCCTGAGCAGCGTGGTCGCGCGTTACGACTATCATCGTGATCTGCTCTCGCTCGCAATGCGGATTCAAGATTTTCATAACTGATGCTTGCCTGGTCCAGATGCTCCCTCGGACCAGGCAAAAATGAACGTCAGCCCCTCAATCCACCGCCTTCATCATATCCTCCACCACCTTCTTCGCGTCCCCGAAAACCATCATCGTCTTGTCCATATAAAACAGTTCGTTATCGAGCCCGGCGTAGCCCGCCGCCATCGACCGCTTGTTCACGATGATCGTGCGCGCCTTGTACGCTTCAAGAATCGGCATGCCTGCAATCGCCGATTTCGGGTCGGTCTTCGCCGCAGGATTCACCACGTCGTTGGCGCCGAGCACGAGCACCACATCCACCTGCCCGAACTCGCTGTTGATGTCGTCCATCTCCTGCACCATTTCGTAGGGCACTTCCGCTTCGGCGAGCAGTACGTTCATGTGCCCCGGCATGCGCCCCGCGACCGGGTGAATCGCATAGCGCACGTCGATGCCTTTCTCCACGAGCTTGTCCGTCAATTCCTTCAGCGCATGCTGCGCGCGCGCCACCGCAAGCCCGTAACCCGGCACGATCACCACGCTTTCCGCATTTCCGAGCATGAAGGCCGCGTCATCGGCGGAACCGGATTTCACTGGGCGCTGTTCCTGCGCGCCGCCCACCGACGGGCCGCCCGCTTCGCCGCCGAAGCCGCCGAGAATCACGTTGAAAAAGGAGCGGTTCATCGCCCGGCACATGATGTAGGACAGAATCGCGCCCGACGATCCCACCAGCGAACCCGCGATGATCAGCATCGGATTGTTGAGCGAGAAACCAATGCCCGCCGCCGCCCAGCCCGAGTACGAATTGAGCATGGACACGACCACCGGCATATCCGCGCCGCCAATCGGAATGATGATGAGCACGCCCAGCGCGAACGCGATCAACGTCATCACGATGAACGGCAACCATGATTGCGTCAGCATGAAAATCACGCCGAAGCCGATCATCGCCACGGCAAGGAGCAAGTTGATGAGATGCTGTCCCGAGTACGTGACGGGCGCGCCCTGAAAGAGCCGGAACTTGTACTTGCCCGACAGCTTGCCGAACGCGATCACCGAACCGGAAAACGTGATCGCCCCGACGAACGTGCCGATGAACAACTCGACGCGATTGCCATACGGCATGTAATAGCCCGGCGGCGCAAGGCCGAACGCCGAAGGTTCCGACACCACGGCATACGCAATGCAGACCGCCGCGAGCCCGATCAGCGAGTGCATCGCGGCGACGAGTTCGGGCATCTTCGTCATCTCGACTTTCGCCGCGATATAGGCGCCCGCCGCGCCGCCGATCAGAAGCGCCGCGAACAAGAGCGTGAGTCCGAGCGAGAGATTGGAACCGAGATAGGAAGCCTGCTTCGCGATGAGCGCGAGCGTGGTGACGATGGCGATCGCCATCCCCGCCATGCCGAACGTATTGCCAATGCGCGCGGTCTTCGGATTGGACAAGCCCTTAAGCGCCTGAATGAAGCATACCGAAGCGACGAGATACAGAAGAGTGACGACGTTCATGCTCATTTACGCGCCCTCCTTCTTGATGAGTTTTCTCGGCTCTTTGCGCTTGAACATTTCAAGCATTCGCCGGGTCACGAGAAAGCCGCCGAACACGTTCACCGCCGCAAGCAGCACCGCGAGCGTGCCGAAGAACTTGCCAGCGCCGCCGATTGTCAGACCGACCGCGAGCATCGCGCCGACGATGACGATTGCCGAGATTGCATTCGTCACCGCCATCAAGGGTGTGTGCAGCGCGGGCGTGACGTTCCAGACCACGTGGTAGCCGACGTAAATCGCCAGCACGAAGATGATGAGATTGATCACCGTGTGATTGATGACGTCCATGTTGATCTCCGTGTGCTTTTAAGCCGCCGGGCGCGTGACTTGCCCGTCGCGGCACTGAAGCGTGGCCGCGACGATATCGTCCGCAAGGTCGATGTTGAGCGTGCCTTCCTTCGTGATGATCAGCTTCAGGAAGTCGAGCAGGTTGCGCGCGTAGAGCGCGGAGGCGTCGGTGGCGACCATCGACGCCAGATTCGTGAAGCCTACGATATGCACGTCATGCTTCATCACCACCTGATCGACTTCGGTGAGCGGACAGTTGCCGCCTTTACGGCCGTCGAATTCGGGTCCGCGTCCCGCCGCGAGATCGACGATCACCGAGCCCGGTTTCATATGCTTGACCGTTTCCACGGACAGCAAGGTGGGCGCGGGACGGCCGGGAATCAGCGCGGTCGAGATGACGATATCCGCCGCCTTCGCGCGTTCATGCACCTGCGCCGACTGACGCGCGAGCCAGCTCGGCGGCATGGGCCGCGCGTAGCCGCCCACGCCTTCCGCCGCCGCGCGTTCCTCGTCGGTTTCGAAGGGGACATCGACGAACTTCGCGCCCAGGGATTCGATCTGCTCTTTCACGGCTGGCCGCACATCCGACGCTTCGACCACGGCGCCCAAGCGCTTGGCCGTCGCAATCGCCTGCAGTCCCGCGACGCCCGCGCCCAGCACGAGCACGCGCGCGGCTTTCACGGTGCCGGCGGCGGTCATCAGCATCGGCATGAAGCGCTGGTAATACTGGCAGGCGACGAGCACCGCCTTGTATCCCGCGATGTTCGCCTGCGACGACAGCACGTCGAGACTCTGCGCGCGCGTCGTGCGCGGCGCGGCTTCGAGTGCGAACGCGGTCACGCCGGTGGCGGCGAGCCGCGCGGTGTTTTCGGTATTGAATGGATCGAGCATGCCGATGACCACGGCGCCCGGCGTGAGCCACGCGAGTTCGTCGATGCCCGGAGACTGAACTTTCAGAACGAGTTCGGCGGAAAAAGCGGTGGCGGCATCGACGAGATCGGCGCCCGATTGCGCGAAGGCGTCGTCGACATAACTTGCTCGCAAGCCCGCGCCGCTTTGCACCGAAACACGATGCCCCTGAGTGACGAGTTTCTTGACCGTTTCGGGCGTGGCGGCGACGCGCGCCTCGTTCGCCCCCGTTTCAGCAGGCACTCCGATGTGCATATTCGAATCCTCCTGTCTTCTCGCTTCCGCGCCGGGGCTGGCGTCAGGAAACTCGGGGCTGAGTTTCGTTTCAAATGCTGGAATCAACGGCTGTCTCCACTGTAACCGAAGAATGAGCCGATCCGGCACTCGTTCTTTCCCGCCGAGGGTTGTCACTCGTTTTCACGAGCGAGCTTCGACGGCGCCGGGCGCGATGAGCGTCGGCACGATAAAATATCGAACATGAAATCAGATACTTGGGTTCCTCACGTCACGGTGGCTTCGGTCATCGAAGCCGATGGACGCTTCCTCGTCGTCGAGGAGCACACATCCGGCGGCCTGAAAATCAACCAGCCTGCCGGTCATCTGGAAGCAGGCGAATCGCTGGTTCAGGCAGCTATCCGTGAGACGCTGGAAGAAACGGCGCATCGCTTCGAACCCGAGGCCCTCGTCGGCGCGTACATGACGCACTTCACGCGGGCGAGCGGCGATGTCACGTATCTGAGCTTTACGTTTTGCGGCAAGTCGCTAGGCGAGATGGCGGGGCGGGCGCTGGACGAAGGCATTGTCCGCGCGATGTGGTTGACCGCCGACGAGCTCCGCGCGATCAGCGAGCGGCATCGGACGCCGCTTGTCATGCAGCGGGTCGACGATTATTTATCCGGGCGGCGCGTGCCGCTCGATTTCATTCATACGCATTCGGTCGCGCCGGTCGCGCCTCTTAAGCAGACTTGAGCCGCGGTATTCCTATGAGCAAGCGCAGAGTAGTGGTGGGCATGTCGGGCGGCGTGGATTCGTCGGTCACGGCATGGCTTCTGAAAGAGCAGGGTTACGACGTCGTCGGCCTCTTCATGAAGAACTGGGAAGACGACGACGACGGCGAATATTGCTCGACGCGTCAGGACTGGATCGACGTGGTGTCGGTGGCGGATCTGCTCGGCATCGACGTGGAAGCCGTGAACTTCGCCGCGGAATACAAGGACCGCGTCTTCGCGGAGTTCCTGCGCGAGTACTCGGCCGGCCGCACGCCGAATCCGGACGTGCTGTGCAATGCCGAGATCAAGTTCAAGGCGTTCCTGGATCACGCGATGTCGCTTGGCGCGCAAACCATCGCGACCGGGCATTACGCGCGCGTGCGCGAGCAGGACGGCCTGTTCCAGTTGCTCAAGGCGACCGACTCCACGAAAGATCAGTCGTACTTTCTGCATCGGTTGAATCAGCAGCAGTTATCGAAGACGCTGTTTCCGCTCGGAGAAATTCCGAAGACGCAGGTCCGCGAGATCGCGGCCCGGATCGGTTTGCCGAACGCGAAGAAGAAGGATTCGACCGGAATCTGCTTTATCGGCGAACGGCCGTTTCGCGAATTCCTGAATCGCTATTTGCCGACCAAGCCCGGTCCGATGAAGACGCCGGATGGCAAGGTCGTCGGCAAGCATATCGGACTGGCGTTCTATACCTTTGGGCAGCGAAAGGGCATTGGTATCGGCGGCGCGAAGGACGGCAGCGGCGAGCCATGGTTCGTCGCGGGCAAGGACATGGCAAGCAACACGCTTTATGTCGTGCAGGGGCATGACCATTCGTGGCTCTTGTCGAACACGCTGGAAGCGGGAAACACGAGTTGGGTCGCCGGGTTCGCGCCGGAAGAAGGCGCGGTTTGTGGCGCGAAGACGCGCTATCGGCAACAGGATGCCGCGTGCCAGTTCTCGCGCGCCGACGATGCCCGCTTTGCGCTCCATTTCGACGACGCGCAATGGGCGGTGACGCCGGGGCAATCGGCGGTGCTGTATCAGGGCGATGTGTGTCTTGGTGGCGGCATCATCGAACAGGCGGCTTCGGGGCAGACTTCCGCGATGAGCGCGGAGCAGTTGGCCACGCAGGCGCTTTGACGCTTATCGGCGAGTTTTCCGGATCATCGAAACTCGCCGACTTCCACCGACGCAATAAAGCTTTTTTGATACAAGTGCTTGACTGTCTATCTAGCGATAGATAAATTCTCCGACGTGGGATGCGATAACTATTGTTAGTGTCAGAAAATCCGGAGACTGCGCAATGGACAAGAACACCGTACGCGAAGCACTGCTGGAACATGCCCAGACGCTCATCATGACGCGCGGTTACAACGGCTTCAGTTATCGCGATTTGTCCGATTTGGTCGGCGTAAAGACGTCGAGCATCCATTACTACTTTCCCGCCAAGGAAGACCTGGCGCTGGAAGCCGTGAACGCCTACAGCGCGGATGTCATGTCGTCGGTCTATGCCATCGACAGTTCCGCGGCGGCCGACAAAAAACTCGATCGATACACGAAACTGTTTGGGCGCATTCTCGGCGACGGGAAGCAAGTGTGCCTGTGCGGCATGCTTTCGGCGGATTTCGATTCGTTACCCGAAAAGGTTCGTCAAGCCGTGCAGGGTTTTTTCAAGGCGAACGAGAATTGGCTGGCGAAAGTGCTCGCGGAAGGTGAAGCGCAAGACACGCTCGATGCGGGTGGCAAGCCAGAAGCGGCGGCGCGCGCCTTATATGCCGCATTTCAAGGCAGTTTGCTTGCTTGCCGGCTGTTTCAAACGCGCGCCAGACTGGACGAAGTTGTCGACGCTGTCAGACGGTAGATAACCCTGTGGATAACTATGTGGATTTCATGGGTTTTCGCGTTGTGTAACCTATCTTTAGGTAGATAGATTTTGACGGGAGGTGTTTTACTTTGCCTTCGAATGGTGTCGGTGCGGACAATTGAGCGGCAGTAGCCGCCGTTTAAAGCTTGCGGCTTGAATTCCGTCGCATATTAATTATTTGCAAAGGGTTAAACGTTACGAAAATCTATCTAGGAGTAGATTCAATTTGAATTGCGGATTAGTGACGATTTCGTGCAGCAGTCGTCGTACGAAGCAAGCCGCAAAACAATCGGAAATTTGCCGCGATTATCGTGACAAGATCGATTTGCGAATGCTAAATGGGCGACGCGCAGCGTTCAATAGAGCAAACGCGGCCATCGAGGCCGCGTCAATCCGGGAAGCGAAGCGTCCGCTCGCGTTCAAGCCGGCGCCGTATCCACGAACGACTGCCGTTGCGCAAGCCGCGCGTAAAACTTATCGAGCGCCGGGTGCGCATCGCGCCAATTCAACTCCGGCAGGCGGAAATCCAGATAACTGAGCGCGCAGCCACAGGCGATATCGGCAAGTGTGAAGCGGTTCGCCGAGCACCATTGCTTCGAGCCAAGACCGCGCGCCATTGCGCGAATGCCGTCGTCGATCTTCAAACGCTGCCGCTTGATCCACGCCTCGCTGCGCTGTCCTTCCTCACGCAGCACGCCTTCCAGGCGAATCAGCACGGCGGCGTCGAGCATGCCGTCGGCGAGCGCTTCCCAGCAGCGCACTTCGGTGCGCTCGCGGCGTTCCTGCGGCAGAAGCTTGCCGACAGGCGTGAGCGTATCCACGAATTCGCAGATCACGCGCGAGTCGAACACCGCTTCGCCGTCGTCCAGAATCAGGCAGGGCACCTTGCCGAGCGGGTTGTAGTCGTGGATCTTGGAATCGGATGCCCATACGTCCTCGAGCACCAGTTCGCAATCTATCTTCTTCTCTGCCATCACGATCCGAACCTTGCGGACGTATGGACTTGTGTGCGAACCGATCAGTTTCATTATCTATCTTCGCGATCATTTCTTAATGCAGTCGAGAATGATCTTAACGGACGCACGCAAGCCATCGGCAAATTACAGGGGACGCCGCGCGTGGGTGTCGTCTGGTGACAACGCCGCCAGATTCCCCGCCGGGCACGGCAAGAGCGGCGCACTCGGCGTGCTGGCGGCCGTCTTGCCCTTCGCGGACGACGACACGGCGGGCGCGGGCGGCAGCGCGGCGACACTTCGCACGCCGCTCGAAATCGCCGATGCAATCTCGCTCACCGCCTGCCGATGCCCGTCGACGAGCGCATCGAAACCATCGCCGACGCGTTCCTGCGCCACGGTCCGGCACGTGAGCGTCGTCTGCGCTCCCGCCGATGTCTGCACGCTCCACACGGCGTCGATCACGGCCCGCGAGCCCGGCCACGATTCGAAGCGCTGCACGTTCACCTTCACGCGATACAGCGGCGTTCCTTCCGGCCGCGCCGTGCCCGAGACATCGATTGCCCCGAGCTGGCGTGTCAGATCCGCGGACAGCGCGCGCCGCATTTCGTCGGACGGCAGCGAGGCCCAGCGTTCCGTTTCGAGCACCTTGACCTGCGCGGGGCTCGTCTGCACGACCAACTGGTTGCGCGTTACCTGCTGCGGCATGTCCACCGGCGCGAGTTCGAAGTAGAGCGAGGCCGGCTGCGCGGGCGCCGCGCCCGGCGCGTCCGTTCCGGTGAGCGTGTAGAAGCGGCTCGACGGCGACGAGGCGCAGGCGGCGAGCACGCCTGCCGCGCCCAGAGTCAACAACGACGCGACGAACCTCATGGCTTTTCTCCCGTTTTCCCGCGCAACAGCGATTCCGGATGGCGTTCCAGATAATCGGCGAGCGCATTGAGCGATTGCAGCGTCCGCGTGAGTTCCTGCATGGCCTGACGCACGTCGGACTGGACCGGCGAATCTTGCGAAAGCGTCGATTGCGCCGCGCCGAAGGTTTTCTGCGCCTCGGTCAGCGTGCTGCGCATTTCCGGCACGACTTCCGTATCGAGTTGCTTGAAGAGCGCATTGGCCTGCTTGAGCGAGCCGTTCAGATTCGTGCCGATCTCGTCGAACGGAATCTTGTCGAGCTTGCGGGCGATGTCGGCGATCTGCAATTGCAATTCGTCGAGCGTGTTCGGCACGGTCGGCAACTCGATCGGGTCTGTGTTGGCGAGCACCTTCGCGGCCGGCGCCTTCGGGAAGAAGTCGAGCGCGACGTAAAGCTGGCTCGTCAGCAGATTGCCCGTGCGCAACTGGCCGCGCAGACCGCGCTTGACGAGCAGATTGAGCATGTCCTGGCTCGCCGGCGACCCCTTGTCGGGGAGCGCTTCCTTCGCGCGCCGGCCGAGGCGGTCCGGATAGAGGTCGATCGTCACCGGCATCATGAAGGAATGCGATTCCTGGTCGTAGCGCACGCCGATACCCGTCACCTGACCGAGCACGATGCCGCGGAAATCGACCGGCGCGCCGACCGACAAGCCACGCAGCGATTGATTGAAGTTCATCACCACGTGCACGGGCTCGCCGTCCGGATCGCGCATGGCGTCGGCTTGGTCGGCGGCGAGGCGGAACGTGGAGTTGTCCTTTGCCTGCGCGCCCGACTGCTGGTTCGGCGGCGTCTGGAACGCAATGCCGCCGAGAATCACCGTCGCGAGCGACTGCGTGTTCAGCGTGAAGCCGCTCGAATCCAGGCGCAGATCCACGCCGCTCGCATGCCACCAGCGCGAATTGCCGCCTACGTATTGATCGTAGGGCGAATTGACGAACACTTGCATGGTGACGCCGGTGCCGTCCTTGTCGAGCGAAAACGCCGTCACCTGACCGACCTGCACGCGCCGGTAATAGACCGGCGAGCCGATATCGAGCGAACCGAGAGATTCTCCGTGCAGCGTGAAAGTGTGGCCTTTCTGATCCGCCGTGACGGCGGGCGGCGTCTCCAGCCCGACGAAATAGCTCTGATCCTCGGAGGACTTGCCCGCATCGACACCGATATACGCACCCGAGAGCAAGGTGGATAACCCCGTCACCCCGCTTGCCGCCACGCGCGGGCGCACGACCCAGAAGCGCGTGTCCTTCACGGCGAAATCGGTGGCTTCCTTGGTGAGTTGCACATCGACGAGTACGCGTGAATGGTCTTTCGACAACGTGATCGACTTGACCGTGCCGATATCCACGTCCTTGTACTTCACCTTGGTCTTGCCGGTCTCGAGCCCTTCCGCGCTGACGAAGCTGATGGTCACCGTCGGTCCACGGCTCGTCACCGTCTTGACCACCAGAAAGATGCCGATCAACGCCGCCACGAGCGGAATGACCCACACGAGCGAAGGCAGCCAGCGGCTGCGTGGCTCGATCACCGGTTCCGGCAGATTGGGCGGCAGTCCGCCGCCTTGTTTCGACGGCTCGTCACCACGCGTGGATTCGTTCGGCCCGTTCGGCCCCTGGCCACTAGTCATGTTTCTTTCCTGACGGTTCTATGTTGTCCCATATGAGGCGCGGGTCGAATTGCATGGATGCGAGCATGGTAAGCACGACCACCGAAGCGAAGGCGATCGTTCCCGGTCCCGCCGTGATGACCGCGAGCGACTTGAAACGCACCAGCGCGACGGTGAGCGTGACCACGAAGACGTCGAGCATCGACCATCGTCCGATGCCTTCGACGATTCTAAAGAGCGTGGTCCGCTGGCGCGGTCGCCACACCGAGCGTCGCTGTACGCTGATGAGCAGGAAGCCGAGCGTGGCGAGCTTCATCATCGGTACGAGAATGCTGGCGATGAAGATGATTGCCGCGAGCGGATAGTCGCCATCGTTCCAGAAGAGCGCGACGCCCGACATGATGGTGTCGTCCTCGGAGCCGAGAATGGACGACGTGTGCATGACCGGAAACAGGTTCGCCGGAATGTACAAAATCGCCGCGCTGATAAGAAGTGCCCACGTGCGCGCGATGGCATCCGGGTGCCGCCGGTGCACGACCGCGTCGCAGCGCGTGCAGCGCTGTCTTTCGATGGTATGCGCGAGCGGCTGCACCAGACCGCATGCGTGGCACGCCACGACGTTCTGGCGCGATGCCGTGGTGTAGAGCGTAGGCGGCGGCGCTTCGGGTTCATCGACGGCCGCGCTGGTTTGATCCGGATTCATGATTTCTGCCTCACCGTCGGTGCGATGCGTTGTCTGCGTTCCGCGCGCTTGGGCAGCTTTTCGGCGATATCCCACAGCCGTTGAGGATCGAAGCTCACGACCACGGCGACCATCAGCGTCAGGGCGCCGAAAGCGAACAGCGCGGCTTCGGGAATCACGCGCGCGAGACTAACCATCTTCACGAGCGTGACGAGCACGCCGAGCATGAACACCTCGATCATTCCCCACGGACGTACGAACTGAATGGTGCGTAACGTGGCATTGAAGCCCGGCGGCACGTAACCCGCGCGCAGCGGCACGAGCACGTAGAGCAGCGCGAGCAGTTCGGCGAGCGGCGCGAAGATGGTGGCGAAGAACACCAGCACCGCGATGATCTCCATCTGCTCGTTCCACAAGGAAACGATTGCGCCGATCAGCGTGGTCTGCGAAGTGATGCCGTTGGCGTCCAGTTCGACGATGGGAAACGCCTGCGCGATCACGAAGGTGATCAGCGCGGCGAGCGTCATGGCGCTGATGCGATCGAGATTGCCCGCGATACTGCGATAGAGCAGCGCACCGCAACGCGGACAGCGCGCCGACGTATGCCGGGGCAACGCGCGCTTCTTGAAAAGCGCGTCACACTCGTGGCACGCAATGAGTTCATCCGGTTCGTTCTCGTTCATGGTCTGAAGCCGAGCCTTCTGATGCGGGTTGATCTGGCGCCGCAAAGATCGGCTCGGAGCGAGCACAGCAAATTACGAGCCAGCGCGATCGGAAGCAGCATGGTAACAAACGTCGCGGGACTGACGCTTATCTGGCGGCGCGGACAGGTGGTGGACGCGGTGAAATGAGCGCGGGAATATTGGCGCATGCTCCATCGTTATCTCTCATTGGGCGTCGGTCGGGCGTCCGTCGGGCGTGTGATTGGCGTCTTGCAGGGCGTGCGGGCGACTGAAGCCGAATGAATCAATCGACCGTTGCATGGGCGGAATAGTTCGTTGCAACAGTGCGACGTAGCAGCAAAAGAGCGCGCAGCGTCAATGGCGGCGGGGCTTTGCGGCTATTGGGCAGACACCTCGCACGCGCTGGCAATTCCGTATTGTTGATGTAGGATTGCGGCCTTGAAGACCCGTCGTTCCGGACGGCCAGCCGCATAACGATGAATATCAGGGTGAAGCAATATGGAAAGCAGCGTTCGCATCGCGTCGGCTCAGTCGACCGGACGATACAGCGCCACGGCAATCGGCCTGCACTGGCTGATTGCGTTGCTGATCGTATGCGGCTTTTATCTCGGCTGGATCATGACGGACATCCCGGGTTTCACGCCGACCAAGCTAAAGTATTTTTCGTGGCACAAGTGGATTGGCGTGACCGTGTTCGCGCTTGCCGTTCTGCGGCTCGTGTGGCGCGCCACGCATCGCGCGCCGCCGATGCCCGTCGACATGCCGGGCTGGCAGAAGGGCGCGGCGCATCTCACGCATTTCCTCCTTTACGCACTCATGCTGGTGATTCCCGCATCGGGTTATCTTTATAGTTCCGCGGCCGGCTTGCAGGTGGTTTATCTCGGCGTGTTGCCGTTGCCAACCATCATCGGGCCGGACAAGGCTTTGAAGGCGACGTTGAGAATCGTGCATATTGCGCTGAACTACACGTTGCTCTTCTTCGTCGTGATGCACGTGCTCGCGGCACTCAAGCATCATTTCGTCGATCGCGATGGCTTGCTCGGCCGCATGCTTCCGTTTCTGCGCTAAGCCGCCGATGCGATTGTTTCCTGTGCGTTGGCAAGGCGTTTCCCGCCTGCTGTTTTTTCCAGCATTCTTTTGATTTCCAATACCGGATGTTCGTCGGACCCGATCAGGAAAAGGTACACATGAAAGTGAAACTCAATCGTTGGATGCTGGCCGCCGTATCGGCAAGCTCGCTTGCGCTCGCCATCGGCGCACATGCGCAAGTGGACGTGAGCAAGAGCAGCGTGACCGCGACATCGAAGCAGATGAACGTGCCCACGGACGGCAAGTTCAACAAGTTCACGGCGCAGATTTCGTTCGATCCGGCCAAACCCGCCGCCGGCAGCGCGAATATCACGATCGATACCGGCAGCTACGATCTCGGCGACGACGACTACAACAAGCAGGTGCGCGGCAAGGAATGGTTCGATGCCGCGACCTATCCGACCGCCACGTTCGTTTCGAGCGCCATTGCGCCGGCGGGCGGCAATCAATACAAGGTGACGGGCAAAATCACCATCAAGGGCAAGTCGCAGACGGTCACGGTGCCCGTGACCATCACGCAGCAGGGCGCAACGGAAACGTTCGACGGCTCGCTGCCGATCAAGCGCAACCAGTTCGACATTGGAACGGGTGAATGGAAAGACACGTCGGTGGTCGCCGACGATGTCGTCATCAAGTTTCATATCGTCGCCGCGAAGAAGTAAGCGGCCGACTCAAGCAAATCAAAGCCAACTCATTGCATCGCAACGATTCAACCAGGAGAAGCACTTGAACAAACTTTCCGTTTTCGCCGCAGGCGCGCTTGCAGCCAGCCTTTCGTTCAGCGCAATGGCCGCTGATACCTACCAGCTCGATCCGAACCACACGTATCCGAGCTTCGAATCCGATCACTTCGGCGGCGTGTCCACGTGGCGCGGCAAGTTCAACAAGAGCAGCGGCACCGTCGTGCTCGATCGCGCGGCGAAGACTGGAACGGCTGAAGTGACGATCGACATTGCATCGATCAACACCGGCAACGCGAAGCTCGACGAGCATCTGCAAAAAGCCGAATTTTTCGATGTCGCCAAGTACCCGACCGCGGTGTACAAGGGCACGTCGATCCGCTTCAACGGCGACACGCCGGTTGAAGTCATCGGCACGCTGACCATGCACGGCGTGACCAAGCCGCTCAACCTGAAGCTCGACACCTTCAAGTGCTTCGTCAATCCGATGATGAAGAAGGAAGTGTGCGGCACGGAAGCGTCGGCGACGTTCGATCGCGGCGACTTCGGCATGGACTACGGCAAGTCGTACGGCTTCAGCCTGAAGACGACGCTGCATATCCAGGCCGAAGGGGTGAAGCAGTAAGTTTCATCGAGTGTGGGATGAAACCGCCTCGCGTGCTGTACGTGAGGCGGTTTTTTTGCGCCCGCGCCAAATGCAAAGGGCCGGTCTCCTTTCGAAGACCGGCCCTTTGCTTGTCCATCGTTACGACGCGCCTTAAACCTGAGCGCCCGCGTTCGGATCGTTCGGATCGAACCTGTCCTTCTTGTCCTTGACGAGATCTTCACGCTTCACGCCCAGCCACATCGCAAGCGCGGCGGCCACGAACACCGACGAGTAGATACCGAACAGAATACCCACCGTCAGCGCCAGCGCGAAGTAATGCAGCGTCGGACCGCCGAAGAAGAACATCGAGAGCACCATCATTTCCGTACAGCCGTGAGTGATGATGGTTCGCGACATCGTGCTCGTGATCGCGTGGTTGATGACCTCGATCACCGTCATCTTGCGCTGCTTGCGGAAGGTTTCACGAATCCGGTCGAAGATAACCACCGACTCGTTAACCGAATAGCCGAGCACCGCGAGAATCGCCGCCAGCACGGACAGCGAGAACTCCCACTGGAAGTAAGCGAAGAAGCCGAGAATGATCACCACGTCGTGCAAGTTGGCGATAACGCCCGCCACCGCATACTTCCACTCGAAGCGGAACGACAGATAGATCACGATGCCGATCACCACGCAAGCCAGCGCCAACAGCCCGTTGGTCACGAGTTCCTTGCCCACCTGGGGCCCGACGAACTCGACACGTTGCAGTGTGACTTGCGGGTCGTTGACCTTGAGCGCGGTGATCACCTGATCGCTCTGCTGCGCCGACGTGAGGCCTTGCTTGATCGGCAAACGGATGAGCACGTCGCGCGATGTGCCGAAGTTCTGCACTTGCGCATCGGCGTAACCGAGCCTGGCCATGGTGCCGCGCACGGGTTCGAGCGGCACGGCTTGCGGATACTGCACCTCGATGACCGTTCCGCCCGTGAACTCCACCGACAGATGCAGGCCTCGATGCACGAGGAAAAAAACAGCCGCGAGGAACGTGATGAGCGAGATCGCGTTGAAGATCAACGCGCGCTGCATCAACGGCAAGTCGCGGCGAATGCGGAAGAATTCCATGTTTCGTTTCTCCGGGGTTCAGTCAATCAGCGGGGCGAACCCGGTTTTTCCTCATCGATGCCAGGACCAGAACGGCGGCGCACGCTCGGCTTGCCACCGCGCGCAGGCGTCTGAACCTGAGCACGCGGCGCCGCGACGGGAACAGCCGTCTTGGTCTTGCCTTTCGCCGTCTTGATGATTTCGTCGACGGGCGAATCGTCACCGCGTTGAGCGGCGAGATACGCGGCCGCCGCAGCTTCGGTGTTGCCGCCTTCCGGGCGCCACACCTGACCGATAGCCAGCGACTTCAGCTTCTTCTTGCCGCCGTACCACAGGTTCACGAGGCCGCGCGAGAAGAACACCGCCGAGAACATCGAGGTCAGAATGCCGATACAGTGCACGACCGCGAAGCCGCGGACCGGACCCGAGCCGAACGCGAGCAGCGCGAGACCGGCGATCAGCGTGGTGACATTCGAGTCGAGAATGGTCGCCCAGGCGTGTTTGAAACCTTCCTGTATCGCCGTTTGCGGCGGCGCGCCGTTACGCAGTTCTTCGCGGATACGTTCGTTGATCAGCACGTTCGCGTCGATCGCCATGCCGAGCGCAAGCGCAATAGCCGCGATACCCGGCAAGGTCAGCGTGGCCTGCAGCATGGAGAGGATCGCGACGAGCAGCAGCAGGTTGACCGACAGCGACAACATGGAGATCAGGCCGAACAGCATGTAGTACACGATCATGAAGATGGCGATCGCGGCGAAACCGTACTGCACCGAATCGAAGCCCTTCTTGATGTTGTCGGCGCCAAGGCTCGGCCCGACCGTGCGCTCCTCGATGATGTCCATTGGCGCTGCGAGCGAACCGGCGCGCAAGAGCAGCGCGAGATCCGTGGCGGCTTGCGGCGTCGGCTGGCCGGTAATCTGGAAGCGGTCGCCGAGTTCGGACTGAATGGTCGCGACCGTCAGCACTTCGCCCTTGCCCTTTTCGAACAGAACCATGGCCATCGGCTTGCCGATGTTGTCGCGCGACACGCTCGACACCGCGCGGCCGCCGGCCGAGTCGAGGCGAAGATTCACGGACGGACGCTGATGATCGTCGAAGCCCGTGGACGCGTCGATGATGCGGTCGCCCGTGAAGATGATCTGCTTGCGCAGGAACACGGTGCGGTCGCCCTGCTTGAACGCTTCGTCGCCCGGCGGCACCGGGTCGGTTGCGTTTCCGTAGGTGTTCACGGGATCGGCGAGACGTGCTTCGAGCGTCGCCGTGCGGCCGATGATGTCCTTTGCCTTCGCCGTGTCCTGCACGCCCGGCAGCTCGACGACGATCCGGTCCGAACCCTGCTGCTGAATCACGGGCTCGGCCACGCCGAGTTCGTTGACGCGGTTATGCAGCGTCGTGATGTTTTGCTTGAGCGCGCCGTCTTCCACCGTGCGCTGCGTGCCCGGCGTGAAGGTGCCGACCACCTGATAGCCGTCGCCGCCCTGACGCGTGGTCCATTGCAATTCGGCGACGCCCGTCGTGAGCAACGTGCGCGCGTTGTCGGCCGCGGCCGCATCGGCGAAATTCACCACCACCGATTGCCCCACGCGATTCACGCCGCCATCGCGGATATTGCGGTCGCGCAGGTAAGTGCGCGCGTCGGCGGCGTCGGAATCGAGCTTCTTGTTGAGCGCGCCGGCCATGTCCACTTGCAGCAGGAAGTGCACGCCGCCGCGCAAGTCGAGACCGAGGTACATCGGCAATGCATGCAGCGCGGAGAGCCAGCGCGGCGATGCGCTCTGCAGGTTCAGCGCGACGATGTACTGCGGGTCGGTCGGGTCGCTGTTCAGCGCCTTCGTGATGATGTCTTTCGCATGCAACTGCGTGTCCGTGTCTTTCAGACGCACACGAATGTTCGCACTCGCCGACGAGTTGTCGAACGTGACTTCGTCGGACTGGATCTTCGCCGCGGCGAGCGCGCTCTCGACAGTCGAAAGCGTGGCGGAGTCGAGCTTCACGGTTGCCTTGCCGCTCGATACCTGCACGGCAGGCGCTTCGCCGAAGAAATTGGGAAGCGTGTAGACGAGACCGATGACGAGCGCCACCAGCATCACGACATACTTCCAGAGGGGATAACGATTCATGGGGATGGCCGAACGGAAAGTTGGCTGCGGGGGAGGGGGCGTCCGGCGTCATGCGCTGCGAACCGCATGGGAAGACCCGGTGGCTCGGTGGCGAGGCCGCGCCGGACGCGAAGGAACGTGGCCTTACAGCGCTTTGATGGTGCCCTTCGGGAGAATGGTCGTGACGGCAGCCTTCTGCACGGTGATTTCCGTGCCTTCGGCGATTTCCACGCCAACGTAAGCTTCCGACACCTTCGTGACCTTCCCGACGATGCCGCCGTTCGTGACGACTTCATCGCCCTTGGCCATGGCCGACAGCATGTTGCGATGTTCTTTCTGACGCTTCATCTGCGGACGGATCATGATGAAGTACAACACGGCGAACATCAGGATCAGCGGCAGGAAGCTCATCAGGCTCGATTCCGCGCTGCTGGCGGTGCCTTGTGCAAAGGCATTGGAAATGAACGACACGTTGGTCTCTCCGTTAATACGTTCAGAATTGCGTTCGAAATGACGTTCGCAAATGCGTTTGAAAACCTGGGCCAGAAATTAGCCCGATATTCTACCACTCGCAGCGCCCCTCAAATGGCTGGAATGCGCTTTGGCATCAAGCCGTTACCGCGACTTTCGAGAGTCCGTTGCGAGCGACGGAAAGGCGATTGTAATGCTTGTCCGGGCGATATCCGTCCCGCCTTAGTCGACGCCGCGCGCCCGATTCTCCGCGAACGTCTTGCGAAATGCCTCGAACGTGTGTGTTTCGATCGATTGGCGCACTTCGCCGATAAGTTCCAGGTAGTAATGCAAGTTGTGAATGGTGTTCAGCTGCGCGCCCAGAATTTCCCCCACGCGATGCAGATGGTGCAGATAAGCGCGCGTGAAATTGCGGCACGTATAACAACCGCAGCTTTCGTCGAGCGGCTTTTGCGAGTTCTTGTGCGTCGCGTTCTTGATCTTGAGGTCGCCGAAGCGCGTGAAGAGCCAGCCGTTGCGCGCGTTGCGCGTGGGCATCACGCAATCGAACATGTCGACGCCTGCGGCCACGCCCGCGACCAGATCTTCCGGTGTGCCGACGCCCATCAAATAATGCGGCTTGTCGGCGGGCAGCTTCGGGCCGATGTGATCGAGCACGCGCATCATGTCCTCCTTCGGCTCGCCGACCGAAAGACCGCCTATGGCGAGCCCATGGAAGCCGATTTCCGAGAGACCCGCGAGCGACTCGTCGCGCAAGTCCTCGAACATGCCGCCCTGCACGATGCCGAACAGCGCGTTCGGATTGCCGAGCCCGTTGAACTCGTCGATGGAGCGCTTCGCCCAGCGCATGGACATGCGCATGGAGTCGGCGGCTTCCTGGTGCGTCGTCGGTACGCCGTTCGTGGCGTAAGGCGTGCACTCGTCGAACTGCATGACGATGTCTGAATTCAGCACCTTCTGGATCTGCATCGACACTTCGGGCGAGAGAAAGAGTTTGTCGCCATTGATCGGCGAAGCGAACGTCACGCCTTCTTCCGTGATCTTGCGCAGTTCGCCCAGCGAAAACACCTGAAAGCCGCCCGAGTCCGTGAGAATGGGACGGTTCCATCCCATGAACCTGTGCAGCCCGCCATGCGCGCCGATGGTCTCGAGACCCGGACGCAGCCAAAGATGAAACGTGTTGCCGAGGATGATCTGCGCGCGAATCTCTTCGAGTTCGCGCGGCTGGATTGCCTTGACGGTGCCGTAGGTGCCGACCGGCATGAAGATCGGCGTTTCGACGACGCCGTGATTCAGCGTCAGACGGCCGCGACGCGCCTGTCCGTCGGTGGCGAGCATTTCGAACTTGAGGCCGTTGTCGGGCGGAGTGTGATTCTCGGTCATTGTGGTTCCTGGGCCGCCGGGGAGCGCAGAGATTGTCGCCATGGTAAGCGCTGTCGCTGGCCATGGAAGTCAAGCCGTCAGCTTCGGTCGATACGTCCGGCGCGTAGATGGTTAAGTTTGGGAATGGCGAGTCAAAAGCATGGCATCGCCATAACTGAAGAAGCGGTATTTCTCGTCGATGGCGTGCTGGTAAGCCGCGCGGATCGCGTCCATGCCGGCGAAGGCGGACACGAGCATCAGGAGCGTCGACTTCGGCAAATGGAAATTGGTGACGAGCCGGTCGACTACGCGGAAGGTGTAGCCTGGCGTGATGAAGATATCCGTCTCGGCGCTCGTCGCGGCGAGCGGGCGGCCGGCTTCGGCGGCGTCGCGGGCGGCGGCTTCCAGCGCGCGCATGGACGTCGTGCCCACGGCGATCACGCGATTGCCGCGCGCCTTCACCGCCGCGATTTTATCGACGAGCGACTGCGGCAACTCGTACCACTCGCTGTGCATCTTGTGCTCGGCGATATTGTCCACGCGTACCGGCTGAAACGTGCCCGCGCCGACGTGCAGCGTGAGCGTGGCGCGTTCGACTCCACGCGCGTCGAGCCGGGCGAAGAGGGCATCGTCGAAATGGAGGCCTGCCGTCGGCGCCGCGACCGCGCCGGGATTTGCTGCGTAGACGGTCTGATAACGCGTTTCGTCGTAGGCGTCGGGGTCGTGCTCGATATACGGCGGAAGCGGTAAGCGCCCGTATTGCTCGATGAGCGTCAGGCATTCGGCTGGAAAATGCAGCGTATAGAACGGTTCGACGCGCTCGCCGACGGTGACATCGAATGCATCGGCGAGGCGAATGGTCGTGCCCGGCCCGGGACTCTTGCTCGCGCGAATCTGCGCAAGCGCGGTGGTTGCGCCCGTCAGACGCTCTACCAGCACTTCTACGCGTCCGCCACTGGCCTTCTGGCCGAGGAAGCGCGCCTTGAGTACTTTGGTATCGTTGAAGACGAGCAGATCGCCGGCGTCGAGCCGGTTCGGCAGATCGGAGAAACTCCGGTCGATGAGCGTGGCCGGCGAAACGCGATTGTCCACTTCGAGCAGACGGCTCGCGCTGCGCTCGGTGAGCGCACTCTGCGCGATCAGCTCGGGCGGCAGATTAAAATCGAAATCGGAAAGCGTGAACATGGCGTTTGATAGTTGCCCGATGTTGCCTGAGGGCGGCACAGGCGCGCCGACCAAAACCCCATATTGTACTTGCGAAGAGAGCAGATGCCCTTGTCCGACCGCCGCGTGACTTCTCCCGACGAAGCGTTTCCGAGCGCCGAAGACAGCGGCGCGCGTGTCGAAGGGAAGGCCGCGCGCACGCGGAAGAAAGCGCCGAAGCCGGTCATGGCGGGCACGATCCAGCCGCAAGGCGAGGTGCGGGCGTCCGCGCTCGACGACGGTCATTCGCAGCCGACTGCTTCGGCGGCGAAGGCTCAAGACGCGGGTTTCGACAGCGCCGCCGAAACCTTCGAGGAGCCGAGCGTGGCGGACGCGCACTCCACTCGCGCCGCCCAACCCGCGTCGGCCGCGAAAACTGGGAACGCCGGTCTGACTAGCGCCGGCAAAACCGCGCCCAAGCTCGTCAAACCCGCCGACAAGCTCGCCAAGCTCGGCTTGAAGACCGACATCGACCTCGTCTTGCATCTGCCGATGCGCTATGAAGACGAAACGTCGCTCACGCCAATCGCCGAACTGATTCCCGGCGACATCGCGCAGACGGAAGGCGTCGTGTTCGATAACGAGATTGCGTATCGGCCGAAGCGGCAATTGCTCGTGAAGATTCGCGACGATGCCGGCGACGACCTGACGCTGCGCTTTCTCAACTTCTACGGTTCGCAAGTCAAGCAGATGTCCGTCGGCGTGCGCCTGCGCGTGCGCGGCGACGTGCGCGGCGGCTTTTTCGGGTTGGAGATGGTGCACCCGGTCGTGCGCCCCGTCGATGACGACACGCCGCTGCCGCAAGCGCTCACGCCCGTCTATCCGGCGACCGCGGGCGTCTCGCAGGCGTATCTGCGCAAGGCGATCGACAGCGCGCTCTCTCGCGTGTTTCTGCCGGAGTTGCTGCCCGAGCCGATCGCGCGCGCGCATCTCGCCCCGCTCAACGTGCCCGGCCTGCTCGACGCGGTGCGCACGCTGCATCATCCGCGCGCGGATTCCGACGAAACCGCGCTCATCGACGGCACGCATCCGGCGTGGACGCGCATCAAGTTCGAGGAACTGCTCGCGCAGCAGTTGTCGCTCAAGCGCGCGCACGCCGAACGCCGCACTCGCGCCGCGCCCGCCATGCCGCGCCGTGCCGCCGGCGATTCCGGCTCGCTCGTCGTGCGTCTCCTGAAAGCGCTGCCGTTTTCGCTGACCGGCGCGCAGCAGCGCGTCAGCGCGGAAATCGCGCACGAACTGACGCTCGCGCATCCGATGCAACGTCTTTTGCAAGGCGATGTCGGCAGCGGCAAGACCATCGTCGCGGCGCTCGCGGCGGCGCAGGCCATCGACGCCGGTTATCAGGCCGCGCTCATGGCGCCGACCGAAATTCTCGCGGAACAGCACGCGCGCAAGCTGCGCGGCTGGCTCGAACCGCTCGGCGTGTCCGTCGCGTGGCTCGCCGGCAGTCTCAAAGCCCGGGACAAACGCAGCGCAAGCGAGGCCGCCGCGCTCGGCACCGCGCACCTCGTCATCGGCACGCACGCGATCATTCAGGACTCGGTCGAGTTCGCGCGTTTGGGCCTCGTGATCGTGGATGAGCAGCATCGCTTCGGTGTCGCGCAGCGGCTTGCGCTGCGGGCGAAGGCGCAGAAAGCATCGAACGGGGCGAAGGACTTCCAGCCGCATCAGCTGATGATGTCCGCGACGCCGATCCCCCGAACGCTCGCCATGACCTATTACGCCGATCTCGATGTCTCGACCATCGACGAACTGCCGCCTGGCCGTACGCCGATTCTCACGAGAATCGTCTCCGACAGCCGCCGCGACGAGATCATCGGCCGCGTGCGCGAGGCGGCGCTGACTGGTCGGCAAGTTTATTGGGTGTGTCCGCTGATCGAGGAAAGCGAGACGCTGCAGTTGCAAACCGCCGTCGAGACTTACGAAACGCTCGTCGCGGCGCTGCCCGAACTGCGCGTCGGGCTGGTTCACGGTCGGCTTGCGCCCGCTGAAAAGGCGGCGGTCATGGACGCCTTCTCGCGCAACGAAGTGCAATTGCTGGTCGCGACCACGGTGATCGAAGTGGGCGTGGACGTGCCGAATGCATCGCTGATGGTGATCGAGCATGCGGAGCGTTTCGGGCTCGCGCAGCTGCATCAGTTGCGTGGACGCGTGGGGCGCGGCAGCGCCGCTTCCGTGTGCGTGCTGATGTACGCGAATCCGCTCTCGCAAACCGCGCGCTCCCGGTTGCAAACGATGCGCGAAACGACCGATGGCTTCGAGATCGCCCGCCGCGATCTTGAAATTCGCGGTCCCGGCGAGTTTCTCGGCGCGCGCCAGTCCGGTGAGGCGATGCTGCGTTTTGCCAGCCTCGAAAACGACGGCTGGCTGATCGAACCCGCGCGCGCGGCCGCGGATCGCATGCTCGAAGCATTCCCGGACGCCGTTACGCGCCATCTCACCCGCTGGCTGGGCGTGCGCGAACAGTATTTAAAAGCGTGATGGGTGAACTTGAGCGGGCGTCGTCGGTCCCTATTTGCTAAATACACAGCCGCGTTTGCAATAGCTGCGAGAGTTGTCGAATTGCGCTCGGCGGGTGTATAAGATAAACCTATCGAATCAATGTATTCCATTGGCCTCCAATGACGCTCACTGAACTGAAGTACATCGTCGCGGTTGCGCGCGAGCGGCACTTTGGCCGCGCCGCCGAAGCGTGCTTCGTCAGCCAGCCGACGCTGTCGGTGGCAATCAAGAAGCTCGAAGACGAACTCAACGTGCAGATCTTCGAGCGCGGCACGAGCGAAGTCAGCGTGACGCCCATCGGCGAGCAGATCGTCACGCAGGCGCAGCGCGTGCTCGAACAGACGCTCGCCATCAAGGAAATCGCCAAACAGGGCAAAGACCCGCTTGTCGGGCCGCTGCGGTTGGGCGTCATTTATACGATCGGGCCGTATCTGCTGCCGACGCTCGTTAAGCAGATGATCAAGGCGGTGCCGCAGATGCCGCTAATGCTCCAGGAAAACTACACGCTCAAGCTGATCGAACTGCTGAAGCAGGGTGAGATCGATGTGGCGATCATGGCGCTGCCATTTCCCGAAACGGGCCTCATGGTGCGCGCGCTGTACGACGAGCCGTTCGTCGTTGCCATGCCTTCGGGTCATGCGTGGGAAAACCGCGCGAAGATCGATCCGGACGATTTGAAGCAGGAAACCATGCTGCTGCTCGGCAGCGGCCATTGCTTCCGCGATCACGTTCTCGGCGTGTGTCCGGAGCTGATGCGCTTCTCGCAGAACGCGGACGGCATTCAAAAGACCTTCGAAGGCTCGTCGCTGGAAACCATCCGACATATGGTGGCAAGCGGCGTCGGCATCACGGTCCTGCCGCGTATGTCGGTGCATGAAGTGAAGCCGCACGCGGCGGGCATCGATTCCGGCCTGCTTAGTTACGTCGCGTTCGATGACCCCGTCCCGGACCGGCGCGTCGTGCTGGCGTGGCGCAAGAGCTTCACGCGCGTGCCTGCCATCGACGCGATCAGCGATGCCATCGCTGCCTGTGATTTGCCTGGCGTGAGAAAGCTGGACATACCGGTGGCGGTGAACTGAGTCCGCCGCAAGTTTCACGTTTCATTGCAAAGCCGTGCCTTCATCGAAGTCACGGCTTTTTCATCTGGGTGGCGCCCCCAGCTATCGAATAGATAAATTCAATCAAATTTTTGTTTTCGATAGTTTTCTATAAGCTTCCTCCATCGACAGCGCTTGGCCACTCCGGCCAAGCCCACGGAGGAACGTCATGCACCGCCACGCCGCCATCGCCAAATCATGGAACGAACTGCGCCACGTCGCCGTGCGCGTTCTAGCGGACTTCGCGCGCGTCGCCTGAATCTCGGCGAACCGTCGCATCACTCATCTCAAGCCAACGCAAAAATAGGAGTATCACGATGACCAACGAACGCCTCACGACTGCCGCTGGCGCACCCGTCGGCGACAATCAGAATTCGCAAACCGCCGGTCCGCGCGGTCCCGTGACCTTGCAGGATTTTTGGCTGATCGAAAAACTCGCGCATTTCGACCGCGAAGTGATTCCCGAGCGCCGCGTGCATGCAAAGGGTTCGGGCGCCTTCGGTACGTTCCGCGTCACGCACGACATCTCGCGCTATACGAAAGCCAAGATTTTCTCGGAGATCGGCAAGGAAACGCCGATTTTCATGCGCTTCTCGACGGTGGCAGGCGAACGCGGCGCCGCCGATGCCGAACGCGACGTGCGCGGCTTCTCCATCAAGTTCTACACCGAGGAAGGCAACTGGGACGTGGTCGGCAACAACACGCCGGTGTTCTTCATCCGCGATCCGCTGAAATTTCCCGACTTCATCCACACGCAGAAGCGCGACCCATACACGAACACGCGCAGCAATGTCGCCGCTTGGGATTTCTGGTCGCGTCATCCGGAATCGCTGCATCAAGTGACGATTCTCATGAGCGATCGCGGTATTCCGAAGAATTATCGGCAGATGCATGGCTTCGGCTCGCACACGTTCTCGTTCATCAACGCCGATAACGAGCGCTTCTACGTGAAGTTCCACTTCAAGTCGCAGCAGCCGCTCGAAAACTACACGGATGCCGAAGCCGGCGCCGTGATCGCGAACGATCGGGAAAGCGCGCAGCGCGATCTGGTCGACAACATCGATCGTGGCGAGTTTCCGCGCTGGAATTTCCGCATTCAGGTGATGAGCGAGGAGGAAGCGGCGCGCTATCGCATCAATCCGTTCGATGTCACCAAGGTGTGGCCGCACAAGGACCATCCGCTGATCGATGTCGGTGTGATCGAATTGAACCGCAATGCGCAGAACTATTTCGCGGAAGTCGAGCAGGCCGCGTTCACGCCCGCCAACGTGGTGCCGGGCATCGGCTTCTCGCCGGACCGCTTGCTGCAAGGGCGCCTCTTCTCTTATGGCGACACGCAGCGCTATCGGCTCGGCATCAATCATCATCAGATTCCGGTGAATGCGCCGCGCGTGCCGGTGGCGAATGCATTTCATCGCGATGGCGGAATGCGCGTCGACGGCAATCTCGGATCGCGCGTCAATTACGAGCCGAACCGCTTTGGCGAATTCGCGCAGGACGCGAGCGTGAACGAGCCGCCGCTCGCGGCGGGGACGGTGTATCGCTTCGATCACCGTGAGGACGACGACTACTACAGCCAGGCAGGCGCGCTTTTCCGTCTCTTCGACGAAGCGCAGCGCGAGCGGTTCTTTGGCAATATCGCGCGGCATATCTTCGGCGTACCGGATGAGATCGTCGCGCGTCAGATCGAACACTTCCGCCGCGCGGACCCGGCTTATGCGGCAGGCGTGATAGATGCTCTTATCAAGCTCGGACAGAAAGTAACCGTGAAGCAGGACGAGGAAGATACCGCGGCCGCGTGATCGGCCAGGGAGAAACGACCATGAATCAGGCATTCAACACCATCGAGCAGGCCATGAAACATATCGAAGCCACTAGTCGCAAAGTGCGCGTGACGCTTGCGTTTGGCGCCGTCGCGATGGGTTACGGGCTCGTCGTTGCCAGTGCATTGCATGGCGCGGGCGCGGGCGTTTTCGCCTGAGGCAGGACGTCTATCGACACGAAGACAGGCCGCTCTGTCAGCACCACGCGGCGGCCTGTCTTCCACGCATGCAAAGCCGCGCCATATAAAAAAGTGACCTTGTTTCTACGATAAACTAGCGGACGGTCTGTAGCTTCGCGCCTCGCTTGAGCAATAGGCGCACTCAACGTTCGAATCACACTTTCACGGAGTCAATATGGCGAACAAAGACGCTGCACCTCCCGTCAACATCGGCATCAACGACGAGGATCGCAAGAAGATCGCCGACGGGCTGTCCCGTCTGCTGGCCGACACGTACACGCTATACCTGAAGACGCATAATTTTCACTGGAACGTCACGGGGCCGATGTTCAACACGCTCCATCTGATGTTCGAGACGCAATACAACGAACTCGCACTCGCCGTGGATGCCATCGCCGAACGTATTCGCGCGCTGGGCGTGCATGCACCGGGCAGCTACAAAGACTTCGCGCGGCTGTCGACCATTCCGGAAGCGGATGGCGTGCCCTCAGCCGAAGAGATGATTCGCCAGTTGGTACAAGGTCAGGAAGCGGTGGTGCGCACGGCGCGCGAAATCTTCCCCGCGACGGACGCCGCCAACGACGAGCCGACCGCCGACTTGCTCACGCAGCGCATGCAGACGCATGAGAAGACCGCGTGGATGTTGCGCGCCATGCTGGCCTGACGTCTCGGCTTCAAACGCTTGGAAAGCTTCAAACGCTTCGATGAAAACCCCGTGCGCGGGGTTTTTTGTGGACGCAATGCGCGGGCTTGCGCCAGCACGCTGGTCTAAAATAGGCCATCGAACTTTCGCTGCCTCGCCATGCTCGCCCGCCTTCCGCTGTATATGCGCCTCGTGCGCCTGGATAAACCCATCGGCAGCCTGCTGCTGTTGTGGCCGACGCTCAACGCATTGTGGATCGCGTCCAACGGGCATCCTTCGCCAATGCTGCTCGTCATCTTCGTGATCGGCACCATTCTCATGCGCTCGGCGGGCTGCGCCATCAACGACTACGCCGACCGCGATTTCGACCGCTACGTGAAGCGTACGGCCGAGCGTCCGATCACGTCGGGCAAGATCAAGGCATGGGAAGCGGTGGCGCTCGCGGCGGCTTTATCGCTCCTTGCGTTTTTGCTGATACTGCCGCTCAACACACTCACGAAAGAACTGTCGGTGTTCGCGCTGTTCGTCGCGGGCAGCTATCCCTTCACCAAGCGATTCTTCGCCATACCGCAGGCGTATCTCGGCATTGCGTTCGGCTTCGGCATTCCCATGGCGTTTGCCGCCGTGCAGAATCACGTGCCCGCGCTCGCGTGGATCATGCTCGCGGCCAACGTGTTCTGGTCGGTGGCCTACGACACCGAATACGCCATGGTCGATCGCGACGACGACATCAAGATAGGCATCCGTACATCGGCGCTCACTTTCGGGCGATACGACGTGTTCGCCGTCATGCTTTGCTATGCCGTGACGCTCGCCATCTATGTGGGCATAGGCGTGGCGCTTGGCTTTGGCTGGGCGTACTGGCTCGGCTGGCTTGCCGCCGCGGCATGCGCCGTCTATCACTACGCGCTGATTCGCGAGCGCGACCGCATGGGATGTTTCGCTGCGTTCAAACATAACAACTGGCTCGGCGGCATGTTGTTCGTGGGAATTGCGCTGCATTACGCGCTGGCTTGATGCGCCGAATGATGCCGACTGGCATCTTTATGACAGTTTTCGGGCCATCGACTGATTGCGCGAAGCCGTCCAATGGCTAGACTCTTGCGGATTTACTTACACGCTTAAAACCGCATGAGTCACATCGAGCGCCCCATCGCCTTCATTCTCGCCGCGTCAAACCATGGCACGCTGATCGTCAATCGCAACGACTTCAACGCCGTGCAGAACGCCGTATCGAACTACACCTACGGCGTCGGGCATCAGATCCTCAGCAAGTCCAGCTTCGATCCGCAAGAAGTGCAGTTCGTGCTCTCTCTTCTCGCGCTGCGTCGTCGTTATTTCGGTGACGGCGTATTCGCCATAGACGGCGGCGCGAATATCGGCGTGCATTCCGTGGAATGGGCGCGTCACATGAACGGCTGGGGACGCGTGCTGAGTTTCGAGGCGCAGGAGATCATCTACTACGCGCTGGCCGGCAATCTCGCGCTCAACAACTGCCTCAATGCGCGGGCTAGGCTGGCTGCATTGGGTGAGTCCGTGGGCGAGATCGGCATTCCGCAACCGGATTACTTCTCTTCGGCGAGCTTCGGCAGTCTGGAAATCAGGCCGCGTGAGCACACCGAGTTCATCGGCCAGGCTATCTCTTACGATGCCGCCGCAAGCACGACGGTGCCGATGATCAGTATCGACTCCCTGAAGCTCGAACGCGTCGATCTTCTGAAGATCGACGTCGAAGGCATGGAAATGGATGTGTTGAGAGGCGCGCGCGAGACCTTGCTTCGATGCAAGCCTGCGCTTTTGGTCGAATGGATCAAGGGCAGCGAGAACGATATTCGCGACTATCTGAGAGGCGTTGGCTACGAGACGTTTTATTCGGTCGAACCGAATGTGCTTGCCATCGCCAAGGGTGATCCGCTGCATGCTCATTTGAACGAGCGCGATGGCGTGCTCAATATCGGTTGAGCGAGCTCGCGGGGCGGCGGTGAGCGCGAGCGAATCCTTCAATGCGCGGGTGCGAAGCCCGCGCGCCGCGCACGATTCACGTGTTGCCGTGCCGCCAGTTCCTTTTGTGCGCATGCGAGTTGCCAGCGCACCGCGCACGATTCACGTTTTCACAAGCCGCCCAACTCGTCACCCATCTCCTTCGCGCGCGCCTGCGCCGCGAGCGCGCCACGCACGATGGCGTCCTTCACACCTTCAGCCTCGAACGATGCCAGCGCCGCCGCCGTCGTGCCGCCTTTCGATGTCACCCGTTCGCGCAGCACGCTCGCCGCTTCGCCCGATTGCGCGGCAAGCTGTGCCGCGCCGGTGAAGGTCGCCACCGCGAGTTCGCGGCCCTGGGCTTCGTCAAGGCCGAGTGCGCGCGCGGCTTCCTGCATCGCTTCGATGAAGTAGAACACGTAGGCCGGACCGCTACCGGAAACAGCGGTGACGGCATCGAGTTTCGCTTCGTCGTCGAACCAGACGGAGGAGCCCACCGCTTCCAGAACTTGCGATGCCAGCGCCTTCGCGTCGTCGCTCACGCCCGGCAGCGCGGCGAGTCCGGTCACGCCCATGCCGATCAGCGCGGGCGTATTCGGCATGGTCCGCACGATCTGCGTATAGCCGTTCAGCCAGCGCGACAGATCCGTCGCGCGAATGCCCGCCGCGATGCTGATGATGGTTTGCTTCGACAGATGCGGCGCGAGCGATTCGGCCACGCTCTTGAGCACTTGCGGCTTCACGGCCAGCAGGATCGCGTCGTAGGCCGCGAGTTTCTCGTCGATGGCCGCGCCCGTCGCAATGCCGAACTGCTTCGCGGTGCGTTCGCGCGCTTCGTCGTTGATATCGACGGCATAGATATCCGCCGGCGCGACGCCGCGCTTGACCAGACCGCCGATGAGCGCGGCAGCCATGTTGCCACCGCCGATGAATGCAATTTTCATGGTGAAGTAGTCGAGAGTGAAATCAATGCGAATAGTCGCGCGCGCCGAAGATCGCGGTGCCAATGCGCACCATGGTCGCGCCTTCGAGCACGGCGGCTTCGAGGTCGGCGGACATGCCCATGGAAAGCGTGTCGAGATCGAGACCGTCTGCGCGCAGCTTGTTCATGAGTTCGCGAAGGCGCGCGTGCGGCTCGCGTCGCGCGTCGAGTGTGTCGGCGGCTTCGGGAACGGCCATCAGGCCACGCAAGCGCAGGGCAGGAAGCGCCGCGACCGCATGCGCGAGCGCGGCGGCTTCTGCCGGTTCCACGCCGCTCTTCGAAGCCTCGCCGCTCACGTTGACCTGCACGCAGACATTGAGCGCGGGCGTGCCTTCGGGCCGTTGCGCGGACAGACGCTCGGCAATCTTCAGCCGGTCGATGGAATGCACCCAGTCGAACTGCTCGGCGACGAGCTTGGTCTTGTTCGATTGCAGCGGCCCGATGAAGTGCCACTCGATGTCGCTGCGTAAGTCGGCGAGCGTGGCAATCTTCGCGATGCCTTCCTGCACGTAGTTTTCGCCGAACGCGCGCTGGCCGGCAATGAACGCGGCGCGCACGTCTTCGGCGGGAAAGGTCTTGGAGACGGCGAGAAGCTGCACGGACGCGGCGTCGCGCGAGGCGTCCACCGCGGCCTTCGCGATACGCTGCCGGACTTCTTCGAGATGTTGAGCGATAGACATGCTGGCCGCCTGAAAAGCAATCCAGTCATTATACGAAGCGCTCAACCGTAAAGCAGATGCTCGAGCAACTGAATCCAGTGCGCGACGGGCGTGGACGTGCCGCTTTGCAGATGCGCGATACACCCGACATTCGCCGACACGATCATCTGCGGCTCGGTCTTTTCCAGCCGGTCGAGCTTTTGATTACGCAGCGTGTATGAGAGCTTTGGCTGTAGCACCGAATACGTGCCCGCCGATCCGCAGCAGAGATGGCTATCCGCGGGCAAACGCACTTCGAGCCCGAGCGCGGTCAGCAGATGCTCGACGCGTCCGCGAATCTGCTGCCCGTGCTGCAAGGTACACGGCGGATGGTAGGCGACCGTATGCACGCTGCGGCGTCTTGCCAGCGCGATGAGTTCTTCCTCGTACATCGGCAGGATTTCGGCGAGGTCGCGCGTAAGCTCGACGATGCGCGCCGCCTTGTCCGCGTAGACCGGATCGTCGCGTAAAAGGTGCGCGTATTCCTTCACCGTCGCGCCGCAACCCGACGCGTTCATCACGATTGCCTCGACGCCGTTCTCCACATACGGCCACCATGCGTCGATATTGTTGCGCACGTCGTCGAGCGCTTCGTCGTTGTAGCCGAGATGCAGGCGGATCGCGCCGCAGCAGCCCGCATCCGGCGCGGTGACGATCTCGATGCCGAGCGCGTCGAATACGCGTGCGGTCGCCGTGTTGACGTTGGGCATCATGGCCGGTTGCACGCAGCCGGAAAGCATCAGCATCTTGCGCTCGTGTTTGCGCGTGGGCGCGGCGAGCGGCTTCTCCGGGACGGGAATCTTCGCGCGCAGATTGCGTGGCAGGATGCCGCGAAACTGCTGGCCGAGTTTCATCGCCGGCGTGAAGAGTGTGCTGTTCGGCAGAAAGCTCGCCAGCAAGCGCCGCTGCAAACGCTGGCGCATGGGGCGCTCGACTTTCTCTTCGACCACCTTGCGGCCGATCTCCACGAGCCGCCCGTACTGCACGCCCGACGGACATGTGCTCTCGCAATTGCGGCAGGTAAGGCAGCGATCCAGATGCAGTTGCGTGCTGCGCGTGACCGGCGCGCCTTCGAACATCTGCTTCATCAAATAGATGCGCCCGCGCGGTCCGTCGAGTTCGTCGCCGAGAATTTGATAGGTCGGGCAAGTCGCCGTGCAAAAGCCGCAATGGACGCATTTGCGCAGGATGGCGTCGGCTTCGTCGCCATCGGCCGTGCCGCGGATGAAATCGGCGAGATTGGTTTGCATCGAGGCGCCTAGAAATCGGGGTACAGCCGGGCGCGATTGAACACGCGCGCCGGATCGAACGCCGCCTTCAGCCCGCGATGGATTTTCATCAGCGGCGCGGGCAACGGCGTGAACACGCCCGCATTGCGGTCATACGCGGAACCGGCGCGGAAGATGGTCGCGTGCCCGCCGGCTTGCTTCGCGCTGATACGCACGGTCTGCGGGTCGGTGTCCGTGATCCACCAGCGCTGCGCACCGCCCCATTCCATGAGTTGCGCGCCCGGCAAATGCAGCGGCTCCGCAATGGACGGCAACGCGAGCCGCCAAAGCGCCGAGCGCGGCTGAATGACCGCGAAGAACGGATCGGTCTGCTCGCGCATGCCGATCCAGAAACGGTCGGCTTCGACGGCGTCGACTACCTCGCCGCCGAGCGTGTTGCGCGCGGATTTAACAGCAGCTTCCGCGCCCGCGAGACGTAGCGCGAGCGTGCCGTCGCGCCACGCGCTGCCGGTGATCGGCAAGGGATGACCGCCCCATTCGTTGAGCTTGCGCACGCCGTCCGTTGCATGCATGTCGAATTTGAGCGTGGCTTCGGCGACGGGGCGGGGCAGCACCTTGATCGACAGTTGCAGCATGAGGCCGAGCGTGCCGAGCGAGCCCGCGAGCAGGCGCGCGACGTCATAGCCCGCCACGTTTTTCACCACTTGGCCGCCGAAGTGCAGCACTTTTCCGTGCCCGTTCATCACCACCGCGCCGAGCACGAAATCGCGCGGCGCGCCGGTCCATGCGCGACGCGGGCCGGCAAGTCCCGCCGCGATGCAGCCGCCGAAGGTCGCGTTGCGGCCGAAGTGCGGCGGCTCGAAGGGCAGCATCTGCCCGTGCTCCCTGAGCGCGGCTTCGATTTCCGCGAGCGGCGTGCCGCTCTTCGCGGTGATCACGAGTTCCGCCGGATCGTATTCGACGATGCCGCGATGCGCGCGCGTGTCGAGAATCTCCCCTTGGAGCGTCTGTCCGTACCAGTCCTTCGTCCCGCCGCCGCGAATGCGCAGCGGCGTGCCGGTCTCGGTGGCGTGTGCAATCCGCTCCGACCAGCCGGCGACGATGTCGTCCTGTTCCATGGGTGTCCCGCTTGATTGATGCTTCTTCTATTCCGTCTCGTCCGGTCGATTGTACCGGGCGCTTAACGCAGCCACAGTCGGACAAACGTGGATAGCGGGATCGCGCACTCGTCAAAAGCGCGGAATCTCCGGGTGCGGCAAAAGCCCGCCGCGAATGTGCATCTTCCCGTATTCGGCGCAGCGCGCGCGCGTGGGAATGCCCTTGTCGGGATTGAGCAGGCCGGGCGGATCGAACGCGCGCTTGACCGCGTGAAAGGCGTCGCGCTCCTCGGGCGAGAACTGCACGCACATCGAATTGATCTTCTCGATGCCCACGCCGTGTTCGCCCGTCACCGTGCCGCCCAGTTCCACGCAGGTTTCGAGGATATCGCTGCCGAACGCCTCCGCGCGATGCCATTCGTCGAGATCGTTGCCATTGAAGAGAATGAGCGGGTGCATGTTGCCGTCGCCCGCATGGAACACGTTGATGCAGCGAAGCGCGTACTTCTGTTCCATCTCTTCGATCCGCTTGAGCAGCGGCCCGATGGAGCGGCGCGGCACCGTGCCGTCCATGCAGTAATAGTCGGGCGACATGCGGCCGGCGGCGGGAAAGGCGTTCTTGCGGCCCGACCAGAACTTGAGCCGCTCGCTTTCCGTGCGCGAAATCTGGATGCGCGATGCGCCGAACTCGCGCAGCACCGCCGTCATGCGGACGATTTCCTCGGCGACTTCGTCGTGCGTGCCATCGGATTCGCACAGCAGGATGGCGGCGGCGTCCAGGTCGTAGCCAGCGTTGACGAATTGCTCGACGGCGCGCGTCGCGGGCTTGTCCATCATTTCGAGGCCGGCCGGGATGATGCCTGCCGCGATGATCGCCGCGACCGCGTTGCCGCCTTTGACCACGTCGTCGAAGCTCGCCATGATGACTTGCGCCGTCTGCGGCTTCGGGATCAGCTTGACGGTGATCTCGGTGACGATGGCGAACATGCCTTCGCTGCCGATCAGCACGGCGAGCAGATCGAGGCCGGGCGCGTCGGGTCCGAGCGAGCCGAATTCGACGGCATCGCCGTCCATGGTGACGGCGCGCACGCGCAGCACGTTATGCACGGTAAGGCCGTATTTCAGGCAATGCACGCCGCCCGAATTTTCGGAGACGTTGCCGCCGATAGTGCACGCGATCTGCGACGAAGGGTCCGGCGCGTAGTAGAGCCCGTAAGGGGCGGCGGCCTCCGATATGGCGAGATTGCGCACGCCCGGCTGAACCGTCGCGGTGCGCGCGTACGGATCGACTTCGATGATCTTGCGAAAGCGCGCAAGCGACAACACGATGCCATGACGGATCGGCATCGCGCCGCCCGAGAGCCCCGTGCCCGCGCCGCGCGGCACGATCGGCACGTCGAGGCGCGCGCAGATCTGCACGACGCGCTGCACCTGCGCTTCGGTTTCCGGCAATGCGACCGCAAGCGGCAGACGGCGATACGCCGCGAGACCGTCGCACTCGTACGGCGCCGTGTCTTCCTCGCGAAACAGGAGGCAATGCGTGGGCAGCACCGCCATCAGCGCCTGCACGACATCGCGCTGACGCGCCGCGAGTTGTTCCTCGGAGAACCGAGGCGCGTCCGCATGCGGCAAATTCGGCGAAGTGTCGGTCACGAGTGCGGTCTTGAGCTCGTCGGGTGCGTTCATGTCTCCTCCGGGCGCTCGGCGGCGCTTCGTTCGGTTTGATCGACGCAGATGCTCTTCGTCGACGAATGATTGGGTTACCGCGGTCCATCTTGCCCGCTTGCGGCGACAGCGTCCATTGCCGTCGCCGTGTGCGCGAAATGAAGCGCAAACCGCGCGATTACTGCTCGAACGCGAAGATCTTGCCCGGATTCATGAGGTTTTTCGGGTCGAGCGCGTGTTTGATCGAGCGCATCACGGCGATCGCGTCCTCGCCGTGCTCCTCGATCATGAAGCCCATCTTGTGCAAGCCGACGCCGTGTTCGCCCGTGCAGGTGCCGCCGACCATCAGCGCGCGTTCGACGATGCGGTGATTCAGCCGTTCGGCTTCCGCTAGTTCCTCGGGCTTGGCCGGATCGAGCAGCATGGCGACGTGGAAGTTGCCGTCGCCGACATGGCCGACGATTGGGCAGGGAAGCGGCGAATCCACCAGGTCTTTTTCCGTTTCCTCGACGCATTCCGCGAGACGCGAGATCGGCACGCAGACATCCGTGGTGACGGCGCGGCAGCCGGGTTTCAGTTGCAGCATCGCAAAGTAGGCGTTGTGGCGCGCGTTCCAAAGACGACTGCGGTCTTCGGGACGGGTCGCCCATTCGAAACCGGTGCCGGCGTTCTCGGCGGCGATGTCCTGCACCGTTTGTGCTTGCTCCTTGACGCCCGCTTCCGTGCCGTGAAATTCGAAGAACAGCGTCGGCGATTCGGCGAGCGTCAGATTCGAATGACGATTGATTGCGCGCACGGCGAGCGAATCGACGAATTCGACGCGCGCAATCGGCACGCCCATCTGAATGGTCCCGATGACGGCGCGCACCGCATCGCCCATCGACGGGAAAGCGCAGATGGCGGCGGAAATGGCTTCGGGCTGCGGATAAAGCCGCACGGTGATTTCGGTGATGACACCGAGTGTGCCTTCCGAGCCGACGAAAAGACGCGTCAGGTCGTATCCCGCCGACGATTTGCGCGCGCGCGTGCCGGTTTTGATGACTCGGCCATCGGCGGTAACCACCGTGAGGCCGAGCACGTTTTCGCGCATCGTGCCGTAGCGCACGGCGTTGGTGCCGGAAGCGCGCGTTGCCGACATGCCGCCGATGCTCGCGTCCGCGCCGGGATCGATCGGGAAGAAGAGGCCGGTGTCTTTCAGCGCTTCGTTCAGTTGCTTGCGCGAAATGCCGGGTTCGACGGTGACCGTGAGATCTTCGGCGTTGATCGAGATGACGTTTTTCATCTCCGACAAGTCGATGGAGACGCCGCCTTGCACTGCCAGCAGATGCCCTTCGAGCGATGAGCCGTTGCCGTAAGGAATGATCGGCGTGTCGTGTTCGGCGCAAAGTCTGACGATAGCCTGCACGTCATCTGTGCTGCGCGCGAAGACGACGGCGTCGGGCAGTTGCGGGTCGAACGGGGATTCGTCGCGGCCGTGGTGCTCGCGCACCGCCTGGGCAGTGGAGACGCGCTCCGCGAATCTTGAGCGCAGCGCATCGAGCAGGGCGGCGGGGAACGGGCGGCGGAAGGCGGTTCGTGCGGCTTCGGCGGGGTGGTTCACGGTGTCTCCGGGGCAGCTTGGGCGCTGCGATTGTTCGGTCGATTTTCGCGGCGGATTCGTCGCGTGTTGCTTATTCGTGCCACTAAACGCTTCAGGCGACGGATCGAGCACGTTGCGTTTTGCGCGCCGGTGCTTAATCGTCGCGCTCGTTGGGTTGCTGCGCTCGGCGTGGTCGAGTGCTTGCTTCACGACTTCCATCTCATTTTACGCCGATGAGATGGAGGGCGGCAGGCGGGTAAAACCGTGGGACCGCTTGCCTATAATGGGTCGGAGTTTCGGCGCGGTTCAAAGCGTGAACGCGCGTTTCGAGCGATGAATCAACGAGCAAGGAGAAAACGATGGGCAACCGTCTGAGCAAGATCGCCACCCGTACCGGCGATGATGGCACCACGGGGCTCGGCGACGGCCGTCGCGTTTCCAAGGACGATGCGCGGATTGCCGCAATCGGCGATGTCGATGAATTGAATTCGACTTTGGGCGTATTGCTATGCGAACCGCTGCCAACGGACGTGCGCGATGCGTTGACGACGATTCAGCACGATCTCTTCGATTTAGGCGGCGAGTTATCGATTCCCGGGCATTCGATGATCGAGGAATCGCATTTGGCGCAACTGGATGACTGGCTCGCGGAATACAACCGGACGTTGCCGCCGTTGGCTGAATTCATTCTGCCGGGCGGATCGAGAGCGGCGGCAGTGGCGCATGTGGCGCGGACGGTTTGCCGAAGAGCGGAGCGGTCGATCGTGGCGCTGGGGAAAATCGATGAAGCCGGAGTAAATGAAGCGCCAAGGCGGTATGTCAATCGGCTGTCGGATTTGCTTTTTGTACTGGCGCGGGTTTTGAATCGCGCGGATGGCCAGAACGATGTCTTGTGGAAGCATCAGCGCGACGCGGCAACCGATTAACCGTGAACGAATAGACAGCGGCCGCTGAGTTAGCGGCCGCTGTCTATATCTTAATTACCACCGCCTCGCGCAATGCGCCGCTGTTTAACCGACGCTGCCAATCCTTCGAGTACAGTCACGCTCTCATCCCAGCCGATGCAAGCATCCGTCACGCTTTGTCCGTAAGTCAGCTCGCATCCTGGCTTGAGGTCTTGCCGGCCGCCAACCAGATGCGATTCAATCATCACGCCGATAATTCGCTCATCGCCGGAAGCGAGTTGCTTGCCAATATCCTCGCAAACCGGAATCTGATTCTCGTGTTTCTTCGAGCTATTCGCGTGACTCGCATCGATCATCAAGCGCGCCGCTAATCCCGCCTTGCCGATATCGCTGCAAGCCGCATCGACACTAGCGGCATCGAAATTCGGCGATTTACCGCCGCGTAAAATGATATGGCAATCCTCGTTGCCGGCGGTGGAAACGATCGCCGAATGTCCGCCCTTCGTGACCGACAGGAAATGATGCGGCTGCGAAGCGGCCTTGATAGCATCGACGGCAATCTTGACGTTTCCATCCGTGCCGTTTTTAAAGCCCACTGGACAAGACAATCCCGATGCAAGCTCACGGTGAACCTGAGATTCGGTAGTCCGCGCCCCAATCGCGCCCCACGAAATCAGGTCCGCGATGTACTGCGGACTAATCATATCCAGATACTCGGTGCCGGCCGGCAAACCAAGCTCGTTGATATGCATGAGCAATTCCCGCGCAGCCCGCAATCCATCATTTATCTTGAAGCTGTTATCCATATACGGATCGTTGATCAGCCCTTTCCAGCCCACCGTGGTACGCGGCTTTTCGAAGTACACGCGCATCACGATTTCCAATTCGCCCGCGAAGCGCTTACGCTGCTCGATCAGTCGTCCCGCATATTCCATCGCCGCCTTGGGATCGTGAATGGAGCACGGTCCGACGATCACGATCAAGCGATCATCCATTCCGTGCAGTATGCGATGCATCGACTTGCGCGCGTTGTAGATCAGTTCCGACACGGGTTCGGCGCAAGGGAATTCGCGGATCAGATGCGCGGGAGGCGTCAGTTCTTTCAGCTCACGAATGCGGACATCGTCGGTATTGTGCGGGGGCATTTCTTTTCTCCTGCGTCTCTTTCAATCAAAACCAACGTGTGAAGGGCGAAAAAAAACCGCCAGACTCGCTGGCGGTTTTTCGGGAATTTGGTTTTGCGTACTTACCGTACTTGCAACGACCCCTCTCCATCCGCCAGCGGCTCGAGATGCCAAAAGAAATAAAAATAAAACTTGGCGGTCATGGCTTAAGAGAGAAAAGTCTGTTGCAAAAAAATCAGGTAACTGCTTTTATAACCGCAAACACGCGGCGCTGGCAAGCCTTCCACTCGAAGAACGCGGGAATCCCGCATCGCCGGCCCGTGCAATCGCAAACCCAGCCCGAAGCGACGCGGAAAGCCCGCATCGAGAAACATCAAACCGTGCCGCCCACCGTCATTTTTTCGATGCGCAACGTCGGTTGCCCAACGCCCACCGGCACGCTCTGGCCTTCCTTGCCGCACACGCCGACGCCCGTATCCAGCGACATGTCGTTACCGATCATCGTCACGTATTTGAGCGATTCCGGTCCGCTGCCGATCAAGGTCGCGCCCTTCACCGGATACGTGATCTTGCCGTCCTCGATCATGTACGCCTCGGACGCCGAAAACACGAACTTGCCGTTGGTGATATCCACCTGTCCGCCGCCGAAATTCACCGCGTACAAGCCTTTCTTCACCGAAGCCAGAATTTCCTTCGGGTCCTTGTCGCCGTTGAGCATGTACGTGTTGGTCATGCGCGGCATCGGCAGGGCGGCGTAGGATTCGCGGCGCGCGTTGCCCGTCACGGGCATTTTCATCAAACGCGCGTTGAGCGAATCCTGAATGTAGCCCTTGAGAATGCCGTCCTCGATCAGCGTCGTGCACTGCGTCGGATTGCCTTCGTCGTCGATGTTGAGCGAGCCGCGCCGATTCGGCAGCGTGCCGTCATCGACCACGGTCACGCCCTTCGCCGCGACCTGTTCGCCGATACGACCCGCGAACGCCGACGATCCCTTGCGGTTGAAGTCGCCTTCCAGCCCGTGCCCGATCGCTTCGTGCAGAAGCACGCCCGGCCAGCCCGGCCCGAGCACGACGGTCATGGCGCCTGCGGGAGCCGGACGCGCTTCCAGGTTCACCAGCGCCGCGTGCACCGCGTCGTCGACGTAGCGGTTCAGGATGTCGTCGGTGAAATAGCCGTAGTCGAAGCGTCCGCCACCGCCGCCCGTGCCGATCTCGCGGCGTCCGTTTTGCTCGGCGATCACCGTGACCGATACGCGCACGAGCGGTCGCACGTCGGCGGCGAGCGCGCCGTCGCTGCGCGCCACCAGCACGACGTCGTATTCACCGGCGAGCCCGGCCATGACTTGCGTGATGCGCGGATCGCGGCCGCGCGCCATCTGCTCGACGCGCTCCAGCAGCTTCACCTTCGCGTCGGAATCGAGCGAATGCAGCGGATCGGCGGGCAAATACAGATCGCGGCCCGACACGCCCGTGAGCGTGCTCGCCGACTTGATTTTGTGCTTGCCGCCGCCCGCCTTGGCGATCGCGCGTGTTGCGTGCGCCGCCTGGCGAATCGATTCGGGCGAAAGATCGTCGGAGTAGGCGAAAGCCGTGCGCTCGCCCGAGACGGCGCGCACGCCGACGCCCTGATCGATGCTGAAGCTGCCCGATTTGACGATGCCTTCTTCCAGACTCCACGCTTCGCTGCGCGTGGACTGAAAATAGAGGTCGGCGTAATCGACGCGATGCGTGAAAATTTCCGCAAGCGTACGCGTGATGAGCCCCTCGTCGAGGCCATACGGCGTAAGCAAAACGTCCTTCGCCGTGACCAGATTCCTAATGCCGGGTTCGATGATGTTCATGCGGTGCCTGTTGCGAGTTCGGTGATATTTCAGACCATTCTAATGGCTGACGGGGTTCGGTCATGTGCGGAGAAAAAATCGCGCTTTCAAGACCGTCGGAAAACCTATTTTCAAGATACTTGGCGCGCGCGTCTCAGCCGATCACGCGATGCCGATACGCCGGCAAGCTCTGTCGCACTGACGCGATGCGCGCCGGATCGATCTGGCCGGCCACGACGCCCGCGCCTTCGTCGCGCACGTCGATGATTTCGCCCCAAGGGTCGATCAGGATGCTGTGGCCGAAAGTGCGCCGGCCGTTTTCATGTTTGCCGCCTTGTGCCGCGGCGAGGACGTAGCACTGGTTTTCAATGGCGCGGGCGCGTAGCAAGATTTCCCAATGTGCCTTGCCGGTCGTGTAGGTGAACGCGGAGGGGACGACCATCAACGCGCAGTCGCCCATTTTTCGGTACAGCTCCGGGAATCGCAGGTCGTAGCACACCGAAAGGCCGACTCGTCCGAATGGCGCGTCGAAAGTCCGCACTTCGCTGCCGGGGCAGATGGTGCGCGCTTCGTCGAACGATTCCTCGCCTTTCTCGAGATTGAAGAGGTGAATCTTGTCGTAGCGCCCAACCTGCTTGCCGGCGGGGTCGAACACGAGCGTGGTGTTCAGCACGCGATCCGGCTCCGCCGACTGCAACGGCAAAGTCCCGCCGATCACCCACACGCGATGCTCGCGCGCCGCATCGGACAAGAATTGCTGGATCGGACCGGCGCCCGGCGTCTCGCGAATGGCGAGTTTGTCGGTGTCCTTGAAGCCCATGTAGCAGAAGTATTCGGGCAGGAGCACGAGTTGGGCGCCGTCGCGCGCGGCTTGCGCGATCAGCCGGCTGGCCTCGGTCAGGTTGCGATCGCGGTCCGGCGCGCTGACCATCTGCAGCGCGGCGACGCGGAAATTCGCGCTTTCGCTCGATTTATCGTTCATATTTTTGTGCGCGTTTGCCAAAAAAGGTGACGAAAATAGGGCGGAACCGTGCCGCCTTCACGGAGCGACTGCTGGTACGGCAGCAGGGACAGCGGCGGCGGCAGGTGTTTCGATCTTACCCTGATCGCCCCGCAGGCGCTGAACGACGGGTTTGGACCAGGGACCGGTGATCGAATAGTCGAGTTCGAACGCCTTCTGAATGGACTTCGACAATGCGAGATCGGCGGCCAGCGCGCCCAGACCGAGCAGCGGATTGATGACCGCCGCGCCGATTGCGACCGCGCCCGCGCCGACGGTCGGTATGACCTTCACGTGCAAATCCTGCGTGCGTTGCGGCAGGTCGACGAGCCCTTGCATCTGCACGCGCGCGGGCGATGTGATCATCACCAGATCGTCCGTCCTCGCGATGCCCTGTTCGATATGCGCGTCGCCCGTGACTTTCTCGAACGGCAGTCCCTTGCCGACGACATCCTGAAAATGCAGCGTGAGCAGATTCGCAAGGCTGCGCAAGCTGAAGATGCCGAGCCATTTCGCGGCGCCGGGCGCGCGCAGAATTTGGCCGTGACGCAAATCGACAGCGACGTTGCCATCGAGCGAATTTGGATCGACTGTCGTCGGGCCGCCGTTCCACGCCGCGTGACCGGACACCGTGCCCGCGCCGTGATTGACCGTGCGCGGCAGACCGAAGCGGTCGATCAACTGACCGGCGTCGTTCACGTCGAGCTTGAAGTCGAGTGCCGTGCGGCGCGGTAGGGTGTCGTCGTTCGCGGGTTTCACAGCGGTCGAGACCACGCCGCCCGGCAGCGTGCGCCACGTCGCGTTTGCGGTGAGCGTGGCGTCGGGGTTCGCGAGTTCGAGCTTGTCGAGCGTCCAGACGGGTTGATCGGCGACGACTTCGTTATGCGCATCGACCTGAAGCCGGCCGAGATCGTGCTCGCGATATACGAGCTCGTTCACGATGAGATCGATCGCGGGCATGTTGCGCGGCGGCTTGCTCACGATGCGTTCGTCCGGCGCGTTCGTCGCCGCTATCTTCTCGGGAATGACCACTTTGTCGAGGCGCGCCTGCAATGCGCCCGGACTTCCCTTGAGCGCGCCCGGCGTGAACGCGAGCGTGCCCGTCACCTGATTCGACGCCACGTTCGCCTGCCATTTGCGATTCGCCGGCTCTTGGTTCGCGCCGATCCGCACGTTGTCCCAGCGGCGGTCGAGCAGCCTGAGCGTGGTGAAGTGGATGTCGGCACGCGTCGGGATGAACTGCCTGACCATATCGTTCATCGGTGGCGAGGCGGGCGCGGCTGTATCGGCCACGGGTGAAGCGCTCGCGGATGCGTTGATATCGGCGATGAACTTGCGCCACGCGTCGGCATCGAGCGTGTCCATATCGACGGATGCCGACACGCCTTCGGCGGGCAACGCCGCCGGCTTGTTCACGGCGATCGCGCCGCGCGCAACCTTCAGCCGGGCGCGCATGTTCATCGGCTCGGCGGGGTTCTGCGGATCGACCGTGACCTGCGCGCGGCCGATTTGCTGCAGCGAGTAATGCGCCTGCACGGGCCCGAACGTGAGTTGCGCGTCATGCAGATCCGAAGGCCCGCCAGGCGCGGGCTGAAAGGTGAACGCGAACGGCATGGGCGTGCCCTTTGCCTTGCCGAACGGCGCGGGCAGATCGAAGCCGATGCCCGTCAGATCCGAACTCGCCTGCACGACGGGCAACGCGTTCTTCACGCCATGCACGTGCGCCTGATACGGCGCGGAACCGTCGATGCGCTTCAGGAACTGCGCGACCTGCGGCGTGATGCGCGTGTTCAGACGCTGTGCCGCGTCCGCGCCAATGCGCCCGTTCACATCGAACGTGTAGCTGCCGTCCGGTTGCACGCCGCCTTTCGCGCGCACGTCGCCGCCGAGCAGTTGCGCGTTCAGTCCGTCGAGCGTCACGGTCTTCGCCGCGAAATTCGCCTTGCCGTGCAGATGTTCGAGCGGCGGCAGATTGCCATAAGCGACTTCGTTGTCCGCGAACGTGAGCGAGCCTTTGTATTCGGTGCGAAGCGGCGGCGCGGGCGGCGGCGGCCGGAATCGCGGAATGCCGAGCGTGAGCGCGAGCGCGGCATCGCCTTTAGCTTGCAGCTTGCGCGTGGCGTGCTTGGCCATCAGGCCGAGCGAACTGTCGTCGACATACTGAAGCATGTCCGAGAGCGGTCCGCGTGCTTGCCCGTCAATCCACAGTTTCGATTCGCGGTCGCCGGTATCGTCGATTCGCCCGCTCAGATTCGATACCTTCACGCCGCGATAATGTCCGCGCTCGACATCGAAGCGCAGTTTGTTTTGCGCGAGCTTGAACGTGCCGTCGATCCCGTCGAAACCCGGCCAGATGCTTGGCATGCCGTTGGCGAGTTTGCGCGGCGGGAACGGCGTCGGATCGAAACGGCCGCCGGTGAACGGCGCCTCGATGCGAAACACGCCCGCGTCCGGCGCCTTTGCATACGGGAACTTGGTGAGGTCGCCATGCACTTCGAGCACGCTGTTGCGCGCCACGCCCGCTTGCAGCGCATGCCCGAGATAGACGCGCACGCGTTCGTTGAGACTCGTCGGCAGATAGCGCACGAGCCTTGTGACCTGCATGTGCGCGATCTTCGCCTTGAGATCGAGATTGCCGCGCCCGTGGCCCTGATTCCAATACGAAGCGGTGACGTCGCCTTCGGCATCGGCGTTCTTCACACGCAGCGTGTCGAGGTGAATGGTGAATGCGCGGCGCAATTCGCCGGGCGCGATTTCATCGGCGACGGTCCAGGTTGCGTGGCCTTGCAGCGTATCGAAGGTCAGACGCGGATCATCGAACGCGCCGGGAATGGTGATGGCCGCATTTTTCGTATCGATGTCGATAGCGCCTTGCGCCTCGTTGGCATCGACATGACCCCACAGGTTTTCGATGCCCGGAATGCCCGCACGCGGATGGTTGTTCACGGTAAGTCCCGGCGGCGGTTCCTGCGCCTGCACGCTGATACCCTGCAAGTCGGCCTTGAGCGTGAAGTGCAAGAGCTTGGCGTCGCCTTTTTCGTGCTGCTGCTTTACCTCTTCTTCATTGCGCGGCGCCGCGCGCTCCGTGTAGATCGAGTAGTTCGCAATCTGCCCGCGCGGATTGAAGCGCACGAGTTCGTTGAGCACGCGCGGCGGCACGGGCAGCGCCCGCACGAAGTCCGCGAGGATGCCGAGATCGACGTGATCGCCCGCGACGCGAAACATCAATCCCTTGCCAACCGATGCCGGCCGGTACGTGCCCGTGAGCGTATGCGCCGCCAGAAGACGCGCGACCGGCGTGCCGTCCGAGAGCGCGGGCTGACCGAGTTCGGCATGGATGTCGGACAGATTCAGCGTGTAGGCCGTATCGTTCTTGTCGATGGTCCAGTCGAAGCGCGCAATCGGCAATTCGAGGCGCGGCTGCGTGGCGCGCACGCGCAGCGCAACGTTGCCGCCGTTCAGATCGCCGCCTGCCTTTTGCAACTGGCCGCGCGCGAAGTCCACCCAGATACGGTTTTCGACGCGGCCATCGTAGATCTGAAAAGGCAGCTTCACGTAGCGGCCGAGCGTCGGCAGGTCGAGCGGCCCGGTGGAAACGTAGAGACGTCCGGTCCAGTTCGCGGGTGCGCCCATCGCGGTGAACGGCTCGTGGCGAAAGTCCGCGCGCACATCGAGCGGGCCGTGCAGCACGTCGCCGTCGGCGGGTGCATCGAGTGCGAGCCGATGCCGCAAGCCGTCGTTGAGGATGGTCAGTTGCAGGCGCTTGAACGCCACTTCGGGCGCGTCGCGTTCGGCATCGCGCCAACGCAGCGTGCCGTCGCGCAGACGAATGCGGTCTTGTCCGAGCAGCCAGTTCGTGAACGCGCCAGAACCCGTGCGATGCGTGGGAACAGGCACGCCCGCGACGGTCAGTTCGCCCTTGGCATTGCGCGCGACGATGACATCGGGACCATCGACGGTGAGATCGGCAAGCTTCGGCCGAAGATGCAGCAGCGAGCCCCACGCAATGCTCGCGCGCGCATGCGGCACCGCCACGCCGGGCGATCCGTCGGCGGCGTCGATACGCAGATTGTCGATCAGAAAGGTGGGTTGCGAACCCGCCATGACCGCCGTGATCCGGCCGATATGTAGCTGCGCGTGAATGCGCGAGGAGACGAGTTGCTCGATGCGCGGCCGGAACGAATCGACCTGCGGCAACACGATATAGCGCAACGCGAGATAGATGCCCGCAACCGCGAAGTACACCACGGCCGCGAACACGAGAACGATTTTGAAGACGCGTGAAAGCACGCGCTCGGCGTTGCCGCTGGGCTGGGCTTGTCCAACTTCGGTCGGGTCGACGGATCGTCTGCTGTCGGACATGCTGCGGCTAGTCGGCGATATGGTAGTTTTGCGTGTTTGACGCTGCAATGTAACACAGGGAAAAGCGGGCAAGGCTTGGCCGCGCCGCTCTGGAAAAGTCTCTCGGAGCCGCTTCGGACAAGCCTCGCGGACCATCGGTTCAAACCGCTTCGCTGCCCGTGTACGATCAGCATCTGTACCAAGCAACGAGCGAGCCTACCCTTTCATGACCGACGCGAAACTCCTCAGTTCCAGCTATTCCAACTACTCGTCGCGCGCTTATTCGGCGCGTCCGGAACTAGCCTCCGATGTCGCCCAATGGGCAACGACGCCGATCACGCGGCAATGGATCGAAGCGCGCCTCGACGCTCATTGCGTGCCGTGCGTCGAGACCGGCACGCTCGATGAAGCCGCGCTCAAGACGGCGTTGCGCCGCTTGCGCATGGAGGTTTTCTGCACGGCGATGGAGCGCGATCTAGCGGGCACGGCGGATGTCGCCGAAGTCACCGGCGCAATGACGGATCTCGCCGAAGTAACGATCCAACGCGCCATCGCGGTACTCGCGGCCGACCTCGAAGCGCTCTTCGGCGAGCCGCGCTCACCCGAAGGCGAACGGCTTACGCTCGGCGTCGTCGGCATGGGCAAGCTTGGCGGGCGCGAACTGAACGCGTCGTCGGATATCGATCTGATCTTCGTTTATGAAGACGATGGCGAAACCGCCGGCGGCAAGCGCTCGCCGCTCTCGGTGCAGGAATTCTTCACACGGCTCGGGCGGCGCGTGATCGGCGCGCTCGCGGAGATGACGCAAGACGGCTACGTGTTTCGCGTCGACATGCGGTTGCGTCCCAACGGCGATTCGGGTCCGCTCGTGTGCAGTCTCGGCATGCTCGAAGAGTATTTCTATGTGCAAGGGCGGGAATGGGAACGCTACGCGTGGATCAAGGGGCGCGTCGTCTCGGAGACGAAGAGCGATGCCGCGCGCCGTCTCGTCAAACAACTCGAAGCCATTGCGACGCCTTTCATCTATCGGCGATACCTCGACTACGGCGTGATCGCCGCGATTCGCTCGCTGCATCTGCAGATTCGGCAGGAAGCGCGGCGGCGCGCGTCCATGCGCCCCGACAAGGCCGACGACATCAAGCTCGGACGCGGCGGTATCCGCGAGATCGAGTTCAGCGCGCAGGTTTTCCAGTTGATTCGCGGCGGACAGGCGGCGGATTTTCGCATTCGTCCGACGCTCAAGGTGCTCGAACGCGCCGCCGCGCACGGGCTGATCGCGCAGAACGTGTGCGACTCGCTCACCGACGCGTATCTGTTTTTGCGCACGGTGGAGCATCGGCTGCAGTATCGCAACGACGCGCAGACGCATGCCATGCCGGTTGCCGACGACGAGCGCGCGTTGCTCGCGTCATCGCTCGGATTTGCGAACTACGCCGCGTTGATGGACAAGCTCGATGCGCATCGCGAATTCGTCGAACAACAGTTCGATGCCATCTTCGCCGACAAGATCGGCGGTGAAAACGGCTGCGGCGTGTCGGACGATTCGGCTGCATCGTGGATCTGGAGCAGCGCGCTCGCCGACGATTCCGCGCAGGAAGAACTCGCCGGCCGTCTGTCCGAACTCGGCTTCGCGGACCCGGCGCCGGTGCTCGCGCGTCTAACGGGCGTGTGGAACTCCACGCGTTACGCGAGCCTGAACGAGCACAGCCGCGAGCGCTTCGACGTGGTCGCGCAGCGCGCGCTCGAAGTCGTGCAGTCGATCGATGCCGCGCGTCGCGGCGATGTGATCGCGCGGCTTTTCGACTTGCTCGAAGCCATCGGCAAACGCGGCGCGTATCTCGCGCTTCTGACTGAATATCCGGCGGCGCTCGAACGCGTGCTGTCCGTGTTGTCCGGCTCGCGCTGGGCGGCGGGTTATCTCATTCGCCATCCGCAATTGCTGGACGAATTGCTCGATGACGAAGCCATTGCCAGCCCCTTCGACTGGGACGGGTTCAAGCGTTCGCTGCTCGCCCGGCTTGCGGCAGCGGAGGACGCGGAGCATCAGATGGACTTGCTGCGTCACGCGCATCAGGCCGAAGTGTTCCGCATCCTGCTGATCGATCTGGCGGGACATCTGTCGGTGGAACATGTGAGCGACCGTCTGTCCGAACTCGCCGATGCCGTGCTTGACGTAACCGTGCAGACGGTTTGGCGGCAGTTTCCGAAGCGGCATCGCGATACGCCGCGCTTCTCCGTCATCGCGTATGGAAAGCTCGGCGGCAAGGAACTGGGTTATGCGTCCGATCTCGATCTGATCTTTCTCTACGACGATCCCGACGATTCGAACGACAGCGCCGCCGACATTTACGCGATGTTCGCGCGCCGTCTCATCACGTGGCTCACGGCGGCGACCGGCGCGGGCACGCTGTTCGATGTGGACTTGCGTCTACGGCCAAACGGCGAATCGGGTTTGCTGGTGACGAGTCTGGAGTCGTTTCGCCGCTATCAGATTCGTGAAGGCGATGCCGCGAATACCGCGTGGGTCTGGGAGCATCAGGCGCTTTCGCGCGCTCGCTACAGCGCCGCCGACGCCGAGATCGGCGCGCAATTCGAAGCCATTCGCGCGGACGTGCTGGTGATGGAGCGCGATGCGGCATTGCTTGCCCGCGAAATCGTCGCGATGCGCGAGCGTGTGGCGGCGGGGCATCCCAATCGCAGCGAATTGTTCGACCTGAAGCACGATCGCGGCGGGATGGTGGATATCGAGTTCATCGTGCAGTACTGGGTGTTGCTGCACTCGCGCGAGCATCGCGAGTTCGTGCGCAATGCGGGCAATATCACCTTGCTCAAGATCGCGGCGCAGAGCGGGTTGATCAGCGCGGACGAAGCGGAAACGATTGGCGCGGTGTACCGGCACTACCGCAAGCTGCAGCACACGCTGCGGCTCGATGGAATGGAGAAGGCGCGCGTCGCGCCGGATGCGGTAAAGGGCGAAAGGGAAGCGGTGACGGCGTTGTGGAGACGCGTGTTCTCGATTGCCGAGTGAGGTGGAAGGCGGCGCAGCGTTTTTGCGCCGCCTCGTTCGCCCGCGCCTCAAGCCGCGAGCATCTCCTTTGCATGCTTGCGTGTCGTCGCCGTGATTTCGATTCCTCCAAGCATCCGCGCCACTTCTTCGATGCGTTTCGACTTGTCGAGCGGCGTCACCGTGCTGACCGTGCCGCCGGCATCGTCGGAAGTTTTCGCCACCTGGAAATGCTGATCGCCGCGCGCCGCGACTTGCGGCAAGTGCGTGACGCACAGCACTTGCCGGTCGCGTCCGAGTTGATGCAAGAGCCGTCCGACCACTTCCGCCACGCCGCCGCCAATGCCCGTATCCACTTCGTCGAAGATCAGCGTGGGCGTCGGGCTCGCGGTGCTCGCGATCACGGCGAGCGCGAGGCTGATGCGCGCGAGTTCGCCTCCCGATGCGACCTTCGCGAGCGGCCGTAACGCGACGCCAGCGTGGCCCGCCACGCGAAACTCGATCTGTTCCAGCCCGTTTGCGCCGCCTTCCGCAAGCGGCACGAGCGCGACTTCGAAGCTGCCGCCCGCCATCGACAATTCCTGCATGCCTTCGGTGACTGCCTTCGACAAAGTCTTGGCCGCTTTCGCGCGCGCCTTCGACAGCGCTTTTGCATCCGCGAGATAAGCGTCGTTCGCTTTCTCGGCGACGGCGTTGAGCGCGTCCAGGTCCGCGGCGGCATCGAGTTCGGCTAGCTGGCTGCGGCGCGCTTCATGTTCCTCGGGCAGCGCTTCGGGCTGAAGGCGGAACTTGCGCGCCGTCGAGTGAAGCTGATCCATGCGACGCTCGACCTGCGCGAGCCGGTCAGGATCGAGTTCGAGGCGCTGCGCGTAGTGCGAAAGTGAGTACGACGCTTCCTGCAACTGAATCTCGGCGGGTTCGAGCGAGGCGAGCACGTCGCTCAACGCGGGATCGATATCGGCCAGATCGCGCAGCTTCGTGATGATGGCTGCGAGTTGGGAAATCATGGCTTCGTCGGATTCGGACAATGCGGACAGCGCGCTTTGCACGCCGTCGATGAGACTTGCCGAGTGCGAGAGCCGATGATGCTCCGCGCTCACTTCCTCCCATTCGCCCGGCTGCGGCGCGAGCTTATCGAACTCGCTCAACTGCCATGCGAGACGCTCGCGTTCCAGTTGCAGTTCGCGGTCGCGGCTTTGCGCGGCTTCTACGGCCTGCTGGGCCTCGCGATACGCACGCCACGCGCGATTCACGGTGCTCGCTGTGTCGACGAGACCGGCGTGCGTGTCGAACAGTTCGCGTTGCGCGTCGGGGCGCATCAGCAATTGATGCGCGTGCTGGCCGTGGATGTCGACGAGCATTTCGCCCACTTCGCGCAGTTGCGTGAGCGTGGCCGGCGTGCCGTTGATGAACGCGCGCGAGCGGCCGCCGGAATCGATCACGCGGCGCAGCATGACGGTGTCGCTGTCTTGCGAGAGCGCGTGCTCGTCCAGCCAGCGCGCCACTTGCGCGTGCGTGGTGAATTCAGCGGTAATGTCGGCGCGCGCTTCGCCCGTGCGCACGACGCTCGCGTCGGCGCGGGCGCCGAGCGTGAGCGCAAGGGCGTCGATCAGGATGGATTTGCCTGCGCCGGTTTCACCCGAAAAAACCGTGAAGCCGGAGTCGAACTCGATATCCAGCGCGGCAACGATGACGAAGTCCCGAATGGAGAGATGACGGAGCATGGACGCTTGGAAAGGGCGTGGTGAGCGCTTCAGAGGGCGGAGTCTTGCGAGGGATGCTCGTTCCAGTGCAGCTTTTTGCGCAACGTGGCGTACGTGCTGTAGCCGACCGGATGCAGCACCGGCACCGTGTGCCGTGAGCGCCGCACTTCGATGGCGTCGTTCAGCTCGACGGCCGTGAACGACTGCATGTCGAAGTTCACGTTGACATCGCGCCCGCCGATGAACTGAATGGTCACCTTGGAGTCGTCGGGCAGCACGATCGGACGGTTCGAGAGCGAATGCGGCGCAATCGGCACGAGCACGAAGCCCTGCAACTGCGGATGAAGAATCGGCCCCGCCGACGAAAGCGCGTAGGCGGTCGAGCCGGTGGGCGTCGCGACGATCAGACCATCCGAGCGCTGGTTGTACATGAAGTGGCCATCCACCGACACGCGCAGTTCCGCCATGCCTGAAAAGCCGCTGCGATTGACCACCACATCGTTGAAGGCGAGCGCGTGATAAATGGGCTTGTCGTTGCGCACGATACGCGCTTCGAGCAGGCTGCGTTCCTCGCGCTCGAACTGTCCGGCGAGCATCTGAGGCACGATCTCGCGCATCTCGGTGAGCGGGATGTCCGTGATGAAGCCGAGCCGCCCGTGATTCACGCCGATGAGCGGCGTCTTGTACGGCGCAAGCTGGCGGCCCACGCCGAGCATGGTGCCGTCGCCGCCCAGCACGACCGCCACGTCTGCGCGCGCGCCGATTTCGGCGACCGAGAGCGCCGGGTAATCGGTCACGCCGACATCCTTCGCGGTGCCGGCCTCGAACACGACCTCGAAACCCTGCTTCGAGATCAGCTCCGCGAGCAGGCGCAGCGGCGTCTCGATGCCGGGCGTATTGGTGCGCCCAATGAGCGCGACAGTCTTGAATTGGCCAATTTCCATGCCGGCATTACACCATAGGTGGAAGGCGAAAAGAACCGTGCGCGAAGGGTGGCTGCGACGCCACCCGATCACGCCGGGGCACGCCCGTTGTTTATCGCTAGAATGGAGCGGACATTGAATCGCTCGACAAGCGATTCATCGCGGCGGGTACGTTCGCCGCGCCACGACACGTTAGGCTAAAATTTCCCCATGCTAGACCCACGTGCACAAACCCTCCTCAAAACGCTGATCGAGCGCTACATCGCCGAAGGTCAGCCGGTCGGTTCGCGCACGTTATCACGGCATTCCGGCCTGGAGCTGAGTCCCGCGACCATTCGCAACGTGATGTCGGACCTGGAAGACCTCGGTCTCGTCGTCAGCCCGCACACGTCGGCGGGACGCATTCCCACGCCGCGCGGCTATCGGCTCTTCGTCGACACCATGCTCACCGTGGAAGCGCCGCAAGACGAAGCCATGACCACCGCCGTCAAGACGCGCCTGCAAGGCGAGGAGCCGCAGAAGATCGTCGCGGCGGCGGCGAGCGTGCTGTCGAGTCTCTCGTCGTTCGCGGGCGTGATCCTCACGCCGCGCCGCAGTCACATGTTCAAGCAGATCGAATTCATGCGGCTGTCGGACAAGCGCATTCTGCTTATCATCGTGACGCCCGAAGGCGACGTGCAGAACCGCATGATGGCGACGCAGCGCGACTATTCGCCGTCGCAGCTCACGGAAGCCTCCAACTACATCAACGCGCATTTCGCGGGCCTGTCCTTCGACGAAGTGCGTCTGCGGCTGCGTCAGGAAATCGACGAATTGCGCGGCGACATGACCGCGCTCATGCAGGCGGCCGTGGTCGCGAGCACCGCCGAAACCGATCCGGGCGAGACCGTGCTGATTTCCGGCGAGCGCAATCTGCTCGAAGTGGCGGACCTTTCGTCCGACATGGCGCGGCTGCGCAAGCTGTTCGATTTGTTCGACCAAAAGACGAGCCTCCTGCAATTGCTGGATGTTTCGAGTCACGCGCAGGGCGTGCAGATTTTCATCGGCGGGGAATCTAATCTGGTGCCGATCGAGGAAATGAGCGTCGTGACCGCGCCGTATGAAGTCAACGGCAAGATCGTCGGCACGCTCGGCGTGATTGGACCCACGCGCATGGCCTACAACCGCGTGATTCCCATCGTCGATATCACCGCACGCCTGTTGTCCATGTCGCTCAGTTCTCAATAGCTTTTCCTTCAGCCCATCATGCCGGCCCGCGCGCCGCGCCGCCACTAGGCCGTTCGGCCAATGATGCGGCGTGAAACGCGCCGCTATAATGGGTTTCACCTTTCGACCACTTCCGGCCGCCTTGCCCTATGCGTTTCGATCTCGAGTTGCCTTCGCAGCCTAGCGCTTCGCATCGTGTCGCGGTGCTGCTGATCAATCTCGGCACGCCGGACGCGCCCACGCCGCGTGCCGTGCGCAAGTATCTGGCGCAGTTCCTCTCCGATCCGCGCGTGGTCGAGATTCCCTCCTTGCTCTGGCAGATCATTCTGCGGTTGATCATCCTGCCGTTTCGCGGGCGCGCGTCGGCAAAGAAATATGCGCAGGTCTGGATGGCGGAAGGCTCGCCCTTGCGTGTCTATACGGAGAAGCAGGTCGAGGGCTTGCGGCGCCTCTTTGCGGCAAACGACTATCACGTGCTCGTCGACTACGCGATGCGCTACGGCACGCCGGGCATCGGCGTCATGCTCAATCAGCTCAAGCTCGAAGGCGCCGAGCGCATTCTCCTGGTGCCGATGTATCCGCAGTACTCGTCTTCGACCACCGCGACCGCTTTCGACGACGCCTTTACCGCGCTCAAGCGCGTGCGCAATCAGCCCGAGATTCGCACCATTCGTCATTACGCGGATCATCCGGCGTATATCTCCGCGCTTGCAGAGCAGGTGCGCGATTACTGGCGTCATCACGGCGTGCCGGATTTTGCCGCCGGCGACAAGCTCGTGCTGAGTTTTCACGGCGTCCCCAAGCGAACCATGGATCTCGGCGATCCGTATCACGACCAGTGTCAGTTGACGGGCTCGCTGCTCGCCTCCGCGTTGGGGCTCACGCCGGTGGAATGCCGCGTCACGTTCCAGTCGCGCTTCGGCCGCGCGGAATGGCTGCAGCCATACACCGCGCCGACGCTCGCGGAACTCGGCGCGGCGGGTGTTGCGCGCGTGGACGTTTTTTGTCCGGGCTTCACGGCGGATTGTCTTGAGACGATCGAGGAAATCGGCATCGAGGTGCGCGACGAATTTCTGCACGCAGGCGGCAAGCAGTTTCACCGCATTCCTTGCCTGAATGCATCGCCGGCGTGGATCAAGGCGCTGGGAGAAATCGCGGCGCAGAATCTGCAAGGCTGGCCGGTGCAGGCCGTGCAGCCATTGACGGTTGCCGCCTGAACGAACGGTTATTCATGAACTACACGATTTCGACGGAACCGGGCGCGCGTCTGCGCATCGACAAATGGCTTTGGGCAGCGCGCTTCTTCAAGACGCGTTCGCTCGCGAGCGACGCGGTGGAAAAAGGCCGCGTGAAGATCGGCGGGGCGAACGTGAAGCCGTCGAAGGACGTGCGCGTCGGCGATCTCGTCGAGATCGATATCGAGCGGATCGTCTGGCAAGTGGAAGTAAAGGGCGTGTGCGACGTGCGCGGACCGGCAAGCGTGGCCCAGACGCTTTACGCGGAAACGGAAGAGGGCCGAGTGAAGCGGTTAGCCGAAGCCGAGCGGCGCAAGACGTTTCGCGAGCCGGCTGCCGGAATTCAGGGCAGGCCGACGAAGCGCGACCGGCGCATTATCGACAAACTGGCAGGTTCGGATTGAAGTAGTTTTCGATGGTCGCATGAACGCCGCCGTACTCGGTGTTACGGGCGGTGACAGCGCCGGACATACATATGGTGGTCGTTCCCGCAACCAGTACCAGAGCGACCACCGCGATAGCAAAGGTCAGTTTCATGGTACCCCCGGTGAGCGGGATAACCGGTTGCGAAAACCGGAAGGAAACGGGCAAGGGCTTGAGCGGTTACTGCATTCGTAGGATTAGGGTTAACGTGTTCCTGCGACGCATGTTCGAAGTGTAGGCGAACAACGCAATCGCCTCAATCTGATTTTTGCGTACTGCGACGAAACGCCCATTACGAAGTGTTTCCCGCAGTCAAATGTGGCGAATTTGCACTTAACGCGTCACGCAGCCGACATGCGTGGCCCGCCGTTGTCCGATGTTTGAAGCGCACGCGAAAAAAGCTAAATTTCGTCCGAAAAATCGCTTCTGGAGCCTTGAAAATCCCTCGGATGCCCCAAATTCCGCCGCTAGTGCGAAAAAGCCTGGCCTGGTTCTCGGCGGTAAGAGGACTCCCGGCCGATCGCATCCATTTCACTCACAGCAATACATTCAGCGACATGGAAAACACGCAAGAGAATCCAGCGAGCCAGAACCCCACGCCCGCAGACGAAACCGCGCGCCAGGCCGCCGACCCGACCCAAGCCGGCGCAACCGGAGCGCCGACGGGCGCCGATGCGCCGCAAGTCGCGCCGGACGCGAACGAAGCCGCGCTGGCCGAAGCGCAGGCGAAGATCGCCGCGCTCCAGGAAGAGTTCCTGCGCGCCAAGGCGGAAACGGAAAACGTGCGTCGCCGCGGTCAGGACGATGTGCAGAAGGCGCACAAGTTCGCCATCGAAAGCTTTGCCGAACATCTGCTGCCGGTACTCGACAGTCTCGAAGCCGCGCTTGCCGATCAATCGTCCGATCTCGTCAAGGTGCGGGAAGGCGTCGAACTCACGCTGCGTCAACTGACCGCCGCGCTGGAAAAGGGGCGCGTCACCGCGCTGAATCCGGTGGGCGAGAAGTTCGACCCGCATCGTCACCAGGCTATTTCCATGGTGCCGGCCGAGCAGGAAGCGAATACCGTCGTGTCCGTGCTGCAAAAGGGCTACGTGATTTCGGATCGCGTGCTGCGTCCGGCTCTCGTCACCGTCGCCGCACCGAAGTAACGCGCCGCGAGAACGCCATGGCCGCCTCGGAGAATCGCGTTCCCGTCGATGCCACCGCGTTTTCGGTCTTCGCCATGCAGGAGCTCGACGCGCCCGGTTTCGACGCCGCGCTGGCTTCGGCGGGAGATGATCTGGCCGTCGTGTTCTTCTGGGGCGTCGACTGCTTCAACTGCGAAATCGCCAAAAAAGCGATGCTCGCGAAGCCCGATGAAATTCGCGCGCTCGGACTGAAGTGGTTTCACAGCAATGTCTACGAGCATCGGGAACTGGGACGGCGCTTTTTGCTGCATGGCGTGCCGACGTGGTTTTTCTTTCATCGCGGCAAGCGTCTCGGGCGCGCCACCGGCTGGCATGGTCTCGCGCAATTCGAAGCGGCGGTCGCGGCGGCGCGGGAAAAGATCCGCGGCAAGGCTTCCGAGTGAAAAAAGATATAGACCGCATCGCTTTCAGGGTCTTGAAAACGAAATCCGCGTTCTTATCTTGCGTACAGGTATGAATATTTGGGCGTTCGGCCCGGTAAATCGGCCGCACAAGCCGGCGTTTTCCGGCCGCAGCGCTAAAGCGATCAAAGCAAGGAGAGTATAAAAAATGGGCAAAATCATTGGTATCGACCTCGGCACCACGAACTCGTGCGTGGCGCTGATGGAAGGCAATCAGGTCAAGGTCATCGAGAACTCGGAAGGCGCGCGCACCACGCCGTCGATCATCGCGTATGTCGACGACAACGAAATCCTGGTTGGCGCACCTGCCAAGCGTCAGTCGGTTACGAATCCGCGCAACACGCTTTATGCAGTGAAGCGCCTGATCGGCCGCCGCTTCGACGAGAAGGAAGTGCAGAAGGACATCAGCCTGATGCCCTACAAGATCGTCAAGCACGACAACGGCGACGCATGGGTCGAAGCGCACGGCAAGAGCCTCGCGCCGTCGCAGATTTCCGCTGAAGTGCTGCGCAAGATGAAGAAGACCGCTGAGGACTACCTCGGCGAGCCGGTCACGGAAGCCGTCATCACGGTCCCGGCGTACTTCAACGACAGCCAGCGTCAGGCAACGAAGGACGCAGGCCGCATTGCCGGTCTGGAAGTGAAGCGCATCATCAACGAACCGACGGCAGCCGCGCTCGCCTTCGGTCTCGACAAGGCCGAAAAGGGCGACCGCAAGATCGCCGTGTTCGACTTGGGCGGCGGCACGTTCGACATCTCGATCATCGAAATCGCGGACGTGGACGGCGAAATGCAGTTCGAAGTGCTCTCGACCAACGGCGACACGTTCCTCGGCGGTGAAGACTTCGACCAGCGCATCATCGATTACATCATCGGCGAGTTCAAGAAGGAACAAGGCGTCGATCTGTCGAAAGACGTGCTCGCGCTGCAACGCCTGAAGGAAGCGGCTGAAAAGGCGAAGATCGAACTGTCGTCGACGGCTCAGACCGACATCAACCTGCCGTACATCACGGCTGACGCGTCGGGCCCGAAGCACTTGAACCTCAAGTTCACCCGCGCCAAGCTCGAAGCGCTCGTCGAAGAGCTGATCGAGCGCACGATCGAACCGTGCCGCACCGCCATCAAGGATGCGGGTGTGAAGGTCGGCGATATCGACGACGTGATCCTCGTCGGCGGCATGACGCGTATGCCGAAGGTGCAGGAGAAGGTGAAGGAATTCTTCGGCAAGGAACCGCGCCGTGACGTGAACCCGGACGAAGCCGTGGCCGTTGGCGCCGCGATTCAAGGTCAGGTTCTGTCGGGCGACCGCAAGGACGTGCTCCTGCTCGACGTGACGCCTTTGTCGCTCGGCATCGAGACGCTCGGCGGCGTGATGACGAAGATGATCAACAAGAACACGACCATCCCGACGAAGCACGCGCAAGTGTATTCGACGGCGGACGACAACCAGGGCGCCGTGACCATCAAGGTGTTCCAGGGTGAGCGCGAGATGGCCGCGGGCAACAAGCTGCTCGGCGAGTTCAACCTCGAAGGCATTCCGCCTTCGCCGCGTGGCGTGCCGCAGATCGAAGTGACTTTCGACATCGACGCGAACGGCATTCTGCACGTCGGCGCGAAGGACAAGGCAACGGGCAAGGAAAACAAGATCACCATCAAGGCGAACTCGGGTCTGACGGACGCGGAAATCGACAAGATGGTGAAGGACGCCGAAGCCAACGCCGAGGAAGATCATAAGCTGCGTGAACTGGCCGATGCCCGCAACCAGGGCGACGCGCTGGTCCACAGCACGAAGAAGGCGGTTGCCGAGTACGGCGACAAGGTCGAAGCCGGCGAGAAGGAAAAGATCGAAGCTGCGTTGAAGGAACTCGAAGACGCGCTGAAGGACAACGCGAGCGACAAGGCGACCATCGAAGCGAAGGTCGAAGCACTGGCGGCGGCATCGCAGAAGCTCGGCGAAAAGATGTACGCCGACATGCAGGCGCAGCAAGGCGCGGCGGGCGCGGCGGCAGGTGCGGCCGGTGCGGCGGGCGCGGGTGCATCGGCGGAAGCGGGTGCGAGCCAGCAGCACGATGACGTGGTCGACGCCGACTTCAAGGAAGTGAAGAAGGACTAAGCCGGAGGGCGCGTGAGTGGCGACATTCATGCGCCCTTGGTCGTTTCGCGGCGCGTATGCGTCACGCGAAGACCGGCATCGGGACGCGTCTAGCGTCTGACGTGGAACGCGCCTGGCGAGCCTGACGGCTCTCCGGGCACGTTGTTTTTAGAGGCGTCTTGCTTCGAGCCGAGTTTGGGGCGAGGCGTCAGAGGTTTCAAGCGCGGGTCGAATGGCCCGGAGCATCTCAGAGGAACCGTCGGGTTAGAAGCGCGGCGGAATCGAACCGACATGGCGAAACGGGATTACTACGACATTCTGGGCGTCGCGAAAAACGCGAGCGACGAAGAGATCAAGAAGGCGTATCGCAAGCTCGCGATGAAGTATCACCCTGACCGCAACCCGGACAACAAGAAGGCCGAGGAGAATTTCAAGGAGGCGAAGGAAGCCTACGAAATGCTCTCCGACCAGCAGAAGCGCGCGGCCTACGATCAATACGGCCACGCTGGCGTCGATCCGAACATGGGCGGCGCGGGCGCGCAGGGCTTCGGCGGTTTTGCCGATGCCTTCGGCGACATCTTCGGCGACATCTTCGGGCAAGCCGCAGGCGGCGCGGCGCGTGGCGGCCGCGCGGGTCCGCAGGTGTATCGCGGTGCGGATCTGCGCTACAGCATGGAAATCACGCTGGAGCAGGCGGCGCACGGCTACGACACGCAGATTCGCGTGCCGAGCTGGGCCAACTGCAATGTTTGTCACGGCTCGGGCGCGAAGCCCGGCACGAAGCCCGAGACTTGCCCGACTTGTCATGGTCAGGGCCAGGTGCGCATGTCGCAGGGCTTTTTCAGCATCCAGCAGACGTGCCCGAAGTGTCACGGCAGCGGCACCTATGTTCCGGACCCGTGCACGAACTGCCACGGCGCGGGCAAGGTGAAGGAAACGAAGACGCTGGAAGTGAAGATTCCGGCGGGCATCGACGACGGCATGCGTATCCGCTCCGCCGGCAACGGCGAGCCGGGTCTCAATGGCGGTCCGAGCGGCGACTTGTATGTGGAGATCCACATCAAGCAGCACTCGGTGTTCGAGCGTGACGGCGACGACCTGCATTGCCAGATGCCCATTCCGTTCACCACGGCGGCGCTGGGCGGCGAGATCGAAGTGCCGACGCTGGCGGGCCGCGCGAGCTTCACGGTGCCGGAAGGCACGCAGTCGGGCAAGACGTTCCGGTTGCGCGGCAAGGGTATCAAGGGTTTGCGTTCGAGCATTGCGGGCGACTTGTATGTGCATGTACAGGTCGAAACGCCCGTGAAACTCACCGATCAGCAGCGCGATCTGCTCAAGCAGTTCGAGAAGTCGCTGACGGAAGGCGGCGCGCGCCACAGCCCGCAAAGCAAGAGCTGGTTCGACCGCGTGAAAAGCTTCTTCGATTGATGTGTAAGACGTGGCACTACCGGCAGCGAGTGTTGCCATGAAGACTGAAGAGCGCGGCGCGGTGTTCGCGCTGCTCGACGACTGCGAAGCGACCGCCGAAAGGCGGTCGAGTCGTTTGTACACGGGATTCGTGCGCGCCCATGTCTGCGAAGACGGGCGCATGCTCGACGCCGTATGCGCGGCCATCGATGCCGATTTCCAGAGCGGCCTGCATGCGCTCGTCGTCGCGGATTACGAGTTCGGGCGCAATCTCCAGTTCGGCGGTATCGGGCGCGGCGCGGATCGTGCGTTGCGAGTGCTCATGTTCCGCGAGTTCGCGCCCATGTCTCGCGACGAAGCCAGCGCGTGGCTTGCATCGCGAGATGGCGGTTGTGAGACGCCCTCGGTGGCGGGCGTGGCGGGCATCGAGCCGAGCATCACGCGCGACGAATTCGATACCGCCATCGCCGCCGTTCATCACGCGCTGCGCGAAGGCGAGTCGTATCAGATCAACTTCACGTTCCGGTTGAATTTCGATGTATTCGGCACGCCGCTCGCGTTGTATCGGCGTTTGCGCGAGCGTCAGCCGGTGCGCTTTGGCGCGTTCATCTCCATGCCGGACGGCCGCGTGGTCGTCTCGTGTTCGCCGGAGTTGTTCGTCGAGAAGCAAGGAGCGCTTTTGCGCGCGCGGCCGATGAAAGGCACCGCGCCACGCGACTCCGATCCCGCCGCGCTCCACGACGACCCGAAGAATCGCGCGGAGAATGTGATGATCGTCGACCTGTTGCGCAACGACATGTCGCGCGTGGCGGCGACGGGCTCGGTGCATGTGCCGGCGTTGTTCTCGGTCGAGGCTTATGCGTCGGTGTGGCAGATGACGTCGACCATCGAGGCGCGCATGAAACCGGGCGCTTCGTTCGCCGATATCGTCCGCGCGCTGTTTCCCTGCGGCTCGATCACGGGCGCGCCGAAATACCGTACGATGCAGCTCATCGACGAGATCGAGAGCACGCCGCGCGGTCTTTATACCGGCGCGATCGGCTGGCTCGATACGCGCGGCGACTTTTGTCTCTCGGTCGCGATCCGCACGCTCGTCGTGGATGCCGACGGCACGCGCGGCGTGATCGGTATCGGCGCGGGAATCGTGCTCGATAGCGATGCCGCGAGCGAGTACGAAGAGTGTCTGTTGAAGGCGCGCTTTCTGACGGGCGCGGACCCCGGCTTCGAGTTGTTCGAGACGACGCACGCCACGCGCGATGACGGCGTGCGCCACGCCGCGCGTCATCTTTCTCGTTTGAAGGCGAGCGCCGCGTGGCTTCGTTTTCCGTTCGATGAGCGCAAGCTGGACGCGCAACTCGCGCAACATCGTGCGGGCTTCGAGGCGGGTACGCCGTATCGGTTGCGCATCGCGCTCGACAAGAGCGGACGCTTTGCATTGACGAGCGCGCGGCTTGCGCCGTTGGCGTCGGATAGCGTGGATGTGTTGCTCGCTTCGGATCGCGGGTTTGCGCCGCGATACTCCGGCGACGCGCTGTTGCGTCACAAGACGACGCATCGTGCCGACTACGATCGCGCGTGGAAAGCGGCGGAAGCGGAGGGCGCGTTCGACATGCTCTTTTGCAACGAACGCGGCGAGATTACGGAAGGCGGGCGGTCGAGCGTGTTTGCGCGCATCGACGGAAAGTGGTGGACGCCGCCCATCGAGGCGGGCGTGCTGCCGGGCGTGATGCGCGCGGTGTTGATCGAAGAACTGGAAGCCGCCGAGCGCGTAATGACGACCGAAGACCTCGAGGGCGCCGATGAGTTGCTCATCAGCAATGCGTTGCGCGGCGGGGTGAAGGCGCGTCTGAGACGGTGACGGCTCGCGATCTCGACGAGCCGTCAGCGCGTCAGGAAATCACCACTCGGCTACGCTTCCATCCGCATGCCGCCAGACCGGATTGCGCCACCGGTGACCGATCTTCGCCATTTCGCGCACCTTCTCTTCATTGACCTCGATTCCCAGCCCCGGTCCTTGAGGAATCGCGACCATCCCGTCCGCATAAGCGAACACTTCGGGATTCTTGATGTAGTCGAGCAGGTCATTGCCCTTGTTGTAGTGAATGCCGAGGCTCTGTTCCTGAATGAACGCGTTGTAGCTCACGGCGTCGATCTGTAGACACGTGGCAAGCGCAATCGGCCCGAGCGGACAATGCAGCGCGAGCGCGACGTCGTACGCTTCGGCCATCGAGGCAATCTTGCGGCACTCGGTCAATCCGCCCGCATGCGACGCGTCCGGCTGAATGATGTCCACATAACCGCCCGCGAGGATGTGCTTGAAGTCCCAGCGCGAATAGAGCCTTTCGCCGAGCGCGATGGGCGTGCTCGTCTGACTGACGATATCGCGCAACGCCTCGACGTTTTCCGACAGCACGGGTTCTTCGATAAACATCAGCTTGAACGGATCGAGTTCACGCGCGAGCACCTTCGCCATCGGCTTGTGCACGCGGCCATGAAAATCGACGCCGATGCCCACATTCGGTCCCACCGCTTCACGCACGGCGCGCACGTTGTCGATGACGCCTTGCACCTTGTCGAAGGTATCGATCATCTGCAGCTCTTCCGAGCCGTTCATCTTCACGGCCTTGAACCCGCGTTCGACGACCGCGCGCGCGTTGTTCGCGACATCGCTCGGACGGTCGCCGCCGATCCACGAGTACACCTTGATCTTGTCGCGCACTTGTCCGCCGAGCAGCGCGTGAACCGGCACGCCATGATGCTTGCCGAGAATGTCCCACAGCGCCTGATCGACGCCTGCAATCGCGCTCATGCCGATAGGCCCGCCGCGATAGAAGCCCGAGCGATACATCACTTGCCACAAGTCTTCGATATGTCGCGGGTCTTTGCCGATGAGATAGTCGGCGAGTTCATCGACGGCGGCGGCGACGGTATGCGCGCGTCCTTCGACAACGGGTTCGCCCCAGCCGGTGATGCCCTCGTCGGTTTCGATCTTGAGGAAGCACCAGCGCGGTGGAACGATGAAGGTTTCCAGTTTCGTGATTTTCATGGACGTCTCCTAAACGGGTTCGCTATCTTAGCAAAACGCGGCTTGAAGTAGTATTAATAGTACTATTGGCGCATTGGCGCATTGGCGCATTGGCGGATTGGCGGATTGGCGGATTGGCGGATTGGCGGATTGGCGCATTGGCGCATTGGCGCATTGGCGGATTGGCGGATTGGCGGATCGGCGGATCGGCGGAAGGCGGAAAGGCGGAAAGGCGGAAAGGCGGAAAGGCGGAAAGGCGGAAAGGCGGATTGGCGGATTGATGGATTGATGGATTGGCGGAATGGCGGAATGGCGGAATGGCGGAATGGCGGAATGGCGGAATGACGGATTCGCTAGGTGTTGGATGGTGAGTTGGCGTAGTGGGAGTCGTGAGTGGCTTGATGGTTAAGTGACCAAGGTGCGAGGTGAAACAGCAGAGTGGCGAAGTCGCGGATCGGTGCACGAGCAGTCGGATGGTGGAGTGGTGGAGATATGGCGACGCTCGCGCATGCCCCATCCGCTATCCATGCAAAGCCGCTTCGGTTCCAAGGAAACCGCTTCAGCACACTCGGCCAATGCCCGATAATCGTGCGCAAACGAGCAGGAGAACGAGATCATTCATCGCGATTTACACGGCCGCGTCGCTCACGAACTCGGCATGGCCATTTTGCGCGGCGATTTCGCGCCGCAGACTTCGTTGCCGCGCGAGGCCGAATTGATGGAGCGCTTCGGCGTGAGCCGCACGGTGCTGCGCGAGGCGCTGCGCACGCTCACATCTAAAGGGCTGATCGAATCGCGGCCCAAGGTCGGCACGCGCGTGCGCGCAAGGGACGCGTGGAATCTGCTCGATGCCGACATGCTCGACTGGTACTCGCGCGTGGCGCCGCCGCTGCAATTCGCGCTCAAGCTGCAGGAGATGCGCGAGATGATCGAGCCATACGCAGCCGCGCTCGCCGCTGACAATCACGAAGCGCAGACGCGCGAGCGGCTCACGCGCGCGCATCAGGCGATGGTCGGCGCGCAGAACGTCGACGAATGGGTACGCGCCGATCTGGATTTTCATTTGTGCGTGCTGGCCGCCTGCAGCAACGAGTTGCTGATTCCGCTTGGCGCGCTGATCGAACGCACGCTGGAAGGCCAGCTTCGGCTGAACGCGAAGCGCGCGGAGGTGTACAACGCGTCGCTTGCCGAACACACGGCGGTGTTCGATGCGATCATCGCGCGCAATGCTGGCGCCGCTCGCCGCGCAATGGCCGATCTGCTCGGCGTGACGCGGTCGCGGATCGAGAGTTGAGGCGTGCGTCGGTGGATCATCGTGCGCGATGCCGCACGACGCACGACGCACGACGCACGACGCACGACGCACGACGCACGGCGCACGACGCACGGCGCACGACGCACGGCGCACGGCGCACGCCGGCCAATCGGCTTTGGCGTGACGCAATCGCGGATAGCAGACAGCAGATCGAGGCGTACATCGGAGGCATGAACCATCTGTCCTGCGACCTCGGCATGTGTCGTCGCCAAACCGGCTGGCGTTCATCGGCAAGAAGGCAATGCGCGCCTTCTTCCTCGCACATCACACCGCAGTGACAGCGCCACGCACGCACGACCCAAACGCCCCGCTGACACCGCTACATTCAGGCAAACCATTCACGATCGCGATAAAGTGGAGCCCTTGCGCACCGCACCGAAAGCACGCCCGCATCGAAGAACCGTGCGCTAGCTCGTGAAGGAGTTTGAATGCCGCACGTCCCGACTTCGCTTGCGTCGTCGTGGGGCGCGTGGGCCGTGTTCGTCAGCGTCCTCGCGACGCAACTTGGCGTACCGGTCCCCGCCGCGCCGATGCTGATTCTCGCCGGCTCGCTCGTCGCGTCCGGCGAGTCGTCCTTTTGGCCGATGCTCGGCGCGGCCGTGCTCGCGGTGCTCATCGCCGATTCGCTCTGGTTCGCGGCAGGCCGTCTCTACGGCCGACGCTTCCTCAACTCGCTGGTGCGCTTCTCCCTCTCGATCGACTCCACGCTGCGCACCGCGCGTCGCTGGTTCGAACGCTTCGGCGTGCCGCTGCTCGCGTTGTCCAAGTTCGTTCCCGGACTCGGGCTCGTGTCGGCGCCGTTGCTAGGCACCACGCAGATCGACGTGCGCGTGTTCGTGTTGTGGGACTTGATCGGCGCGACCGCCTGGGCCAGTTTCTGGATTCTAGGCGGCGCGGCGCTGCAGGAGCAGATCGCGCGCCTCGTCGTGCTGGTTCGCGCGAACGGCGCGACCGTGATCGATATTCTCGTGCTCGCGGGCGTCGGTTTCATTTTGTATCGATGGGTGCGGCGCGTGCAGTTTCACCAGTGGCTGGAGAAGTATCACATCACGCCCGACCAGCTCGACGCCATGATGCAAAGCGATACGCCGCCCGTCATCTACGATGCACGGCCAATCGACATACGCCGCAAGGAGCCGTATCGCATTCCGGGCGCGGTCGCGCTGGATCTCGATTCCCCCGGCCGCGTCGATCAGTTGCTGTCGGAGCACGAAGTCGTCGTGTATTGCGTCTGCCCGAACGAAGCGACGGCCAAGTCTATCTCGCGTCGGCTGCGCGCCAAGGGTTTCACCAACGTGCGTCCGCTCAAGGGCGGCCTGGACGCGTGGGAGAAGCACGGCTATCCGATCGAATCCATTCCGCCGGAAAAGCCGCACGTCGATACGCACGAAGACAGCGATATGGACGACATGGTCACGATCCGCGCGACGGCGCCCGAGTAATCGAAACTCGGGCGGTCCTGCCGCGCCGGCTTACTCGGGTGATAGCCGCAAGCGCCCATGCTCCAGGTCGGCGCTCGAATAAAAATTCAAGCGTTCCCGCCGCGCCGGTTGACGAGCGCGATGCCCGCAAGCACCATCGCCGCAGCGACCATGAAGCGCGCGGTGAAGTGCTCGCCGAGCAGCAACACGCCGAAGGTCACACCGAAGATCGGCGTCAGAAACGAAAATACGGAGAGCCGCGACGCCATATAGCGCGTGAGCAGCCAGAACCAGGTCAGATAGCTCACGAACGCCACCACCACGGCCTGATAAACGAGACTTGCGATAGCGAGCGGCGGCAGCGCGTCGACATGAGTTTGTCCGGTGACGGCCGCGAGCGCGAGCAGCATGACCGCCGATACCGCGAGCTGATAGAAGAGCGTCTTGCTCGCACTCGTTCGCGCGAGTGACGAGGCGCGCACGACCACCGTCGTCGCGGCCCAGAAGAGGCCCGCCATGACACCGAGCGTATCGCCTGCGATGCCGCGCAAGGTCGATGCGCTTTGCGGCGCGCCGTGCAGAAAACCATCCGCGAAGGCAAGCGCCATGCCGCAAAACGCGAGCATGATGCCGCACCACTGCGTGCGCGCAAGCCGCTCGCCGGCGACGAACCAATGCAGGCCAAGTGCGGTGAAACAGGGCGCGGTATAGAGAAAGACGGCCATGCGCGAGGCTGTCGTTAGACTCAGGCCGAAGAAAATGCAGACGAATTCACCGCCGAACAATATGCCGGCAAGGATTCCGGCGGGCAGGGTATCGTCGCGCTGAAAGAGCGGCACGCCGCGCGTGCGCGTCCAGATCAACACCAGAAAAGTGGCGATGAGCGAGCGTACGCCCGCTTGCAGCATCGGCGGAATGAAGCTGTTTGCTTCCTTGATGGCGACTTGCTGAAAGCCCCACACGCCGCACAGCGCAATCATCACGGCGACGGCCGTGAGGTCGGGCGCGCGGCGCAGGGCGAAAGAGGATGTGCTCATGTTCACGCATCGACGTCGCACTGTTTTGGAGCGTCGATTGTGCCAGCGAAGTGGTGACGCTGCGCGTGAAAAACCAGAAGTAGCACGACGGTGATGCGAAAGCGTGACCGGCCTTACGTTCGAGCGCGATGATTACGGCCGGCTTAGCCGTGGTCGGTCATGCGCCCACAGCCTGACGTTCGAACACGCCGAGTTCGGCTTGACGACAAGCGCCGTCGTGCGCAAGCGCACGTCGTTTGGAAGCGGTAAGCACGGTCTGCTTGAGCAAACGGCATCACTTCGCCGCTTCCGATTGCCGCAATCGCGCTGAATCGAACGTCCAACGTCGGACGTCAATCAAGAATGTTTTTCGATCAACTCGACCTTGTACCCGTCCGGGTCTTCGACGAACGCGATCACCGTCGTGCCGCCCTTCACCGGACCGGCTTCGCGCGTGACCTTGCCGCCGGCTTCGCGGATACGGTTGCACGCGTCGGCGGCGCTGTCCACTTCCAGCGCGATATGACCATATGCCGTGCCCATCTCGTACTTCTCAACGCCCCAGTTGTAGGTCAGCTCGAGCACGCTGGTCTCGCTCTCATCGCCGTAACCGACGAAGGCGAGCGTGTACTTGTACTCGGTGTTCTCGCTTTGACGCAGCACTTTCATGCCAAGAATGCGCGTATAGAAATCGATGGAACGTTGCAGATCGCCGACGCGCAGCATCGTGTGAAGGAGTCGCATGGTGGGGTTCCTGTTGTTTGATTGCGAAAAGACGACACGCCCGGTTCGTTTTTATCGATTGGTCGGGCCGCGCGGTTCTCGTCTCGAATTGTACCGGGCACCCGCGGCGCGCGCTGACGGGCGCTCAAAGCGCGGGCAGCAGATCCGGCGGATGATGTTTGAGCGTATGCCGGGCTTCGCGGAACTCGGGAAAGATGGATTCGACGGTCTGCCAGAAACGCGGACTGTGGTTCATCTCGCGCAGATGCGCAAGCTCGTGCGCGACCACATAGTCGATGATCGACATCGGAAAATGAATGAGCCGCCAGTTCAGGCGAATCTTGCCATCGCTCGAACAACTGCCCCAGCGCGTCGCCGCCGACGAAAGCGCATACGCCCGGTATTCCACGCCGAGCTTTCGTGCATAGACCGCGAGCTGCTCGCCGAAGATGCGCTTCGCTTCGCTTTGCAGCCAGCCTTGCACGCGGTCCTTGATCTGCTGCGCATCCGCGAGTGCGGGAAGCGGCACACGCAGCACGCCGGTCTCGTCATCGAACGAAAGCGATCCTGCGCCCGCATTCAGCGCCACGCGTATGGTCTTGCCGAGATACGGAAACTGCGCGCCGTCTTTCCAGTCGATGCGCGGCAACGCGCGCTCTTCCACACGCGTCTGCCATTCGGTCAGCTTCTTGAAGATCCAGCTTTGCTTGCCGCCGATCGCGCTTTCGATATCGGCGATCGTCACCCAGCGCGGCGCGGTGATGGTGAGTCCGGTGCCATCGATGCAAAAGCCGATGGTGCGCCGCGCCGACCGCTTTAGCCGATAGTCGAGCGCGCGCGCACCCAGGACGATGCGGCGCTGACGCACGCCTTCCGGCAGTGGTGCGCTTGAAGGAGGAACTTCGCCGCGCAGAGGCGCGGGCGCCGTGGATGGCGCACAGAACTCGGGCGCATGCTCGAACGGTAGATCGAGTTGCAGGGTATCGAGCGCGACGGCGGGGCGCTGTCGCGAAGGTTGCTTCTGCATCGGCTCGGCTTTGCGCTCCCGGCGCAGGAATGACGAGAAGAACGAGAAAGGCACGCCGCGGCTCGATCGGATGCGAATGCGAACGACCGCGTCAGCGGCCAGCGCCCGCCGCGCCAGGTTCACCCGGTCGCACGTCGGGCGTCGCATACGCGAGCGGATCGATGCGGCGCATCTCCATTTCGATCCAGCTCTCGACTCGCGTGTTCACTTCCTCGGGCGTGAGTCCGGCAGTGTCGATCGGCTGGCCAATCGACACCGTGACTATACCCGGATATTTGATGAACGAATTACGCGGCCAGAGCCGCCCCGCGTTATGCGCGATAGGCACGACCGGCGCGCCCGTCGCCACCGCGAAGCGCGCGCCGCCCGTCTTGTACTTGCCCTGCGTGCCGGTGCGTGTGCGCGTGCCTTCCGGAAACATGATGACCCACGCGCCTTCGTCCATGCGCGCACGGCCTTGCCGCGCGACGGAAACGAACGCATCGCGGCCTTGCTTGCGGTCGATATGCACCATCTTCAGGAGTCCGAGCGCCCAGCCGAAGAACGGCACATAGAGCAGCTCGCGCTTGAACACATAGCAGAGCGGACGCGGCATCAGCGCCGGAAACGCGAGCGTCTCCCAAGCCGATTGATGCTTCGACAACAGCACCGCCGGACCATGCGGCAGATTCTCCATGCCGACGATCTCGTAGCGAATGCCGACCAGATAGCGCAACACGACGATGGTCGACTGGCACCAGCCGGCCGCCATCCAGTAACGCTTGTCGGCCCGCATGAAGGGGAACGCGATGAAGCACGCGGTCGCGTACGGCACGGTGTACGCGACGAAGTAGAGCATCAACAGCAACGAACGGATGAAGCGCATGGAAGGTCAGTGATGCGGCGGCCGGTCAGTCACGATGCCGCGCGAGATAGTCGAGCGCAAAGGCGCGCAGATCCTTGTGAACGCTTAAGCCTTCGGGCAGATTGCCTTCCGCGAGCGTAATCGGTCCCTTGCCGGTCAGAACGAGATGCACGGGAAAGCCGAGTGCCGCGCCGGCTTGCAGGTCGCGCAGCGAGTCGCCGACGACCGGCGTGTCTTCCGGGTCGATCTCGAAGCGCTCGATGATCTGCTGCAACATGCCAGGCTTCGGCTTCCTGCAATCGCACTGGTCTTCGGCCGTATGCGGACAAAAGAAGATGGCGTCGATACGCCCGCCGACTGCCGCCGCCGCGCGATTCATCTTCTGATGCATGGCGTTGAGCGCGGCCATGTCGAACAGGCCGCGCCCGATCCCCGACTGATTCGATGCGATCGCCACGCGAAAACCGGCCTGATTCAGCCGCGCGATGGCTTCGAGACTGCCGGGAATGGCGACCCATTCGTCCGGCGACTTGATGAAGGCATCGGAGTCGACGTTGATGACGCCGTCGCGATCGAGAATGACCAGTTTGCGATTCATCGTCGTCATGCGGCCAGTTTGGAGATGTCCGCGACGCAGTTCATCTGCTGATGCAATGCGTTGAGGAGCGCGAGGCGGTTGTTACGCAACGCCGGGTCTTCCGCGTTCACCATCACGTCGTTGAAGAACGTGTCGACGGGAGCGCGAAGGGCGGCGAGCGCGGTCAGCGCTTCGGTGTAGTTGCGTGCGGCGAGCTGGCTCTGCACGCGCGGCGTGACACTTTCGATCTGCGCGTAAAGGTCTTTCTCCGCAGCCTCGACGAGCAGGTCGGGGTTGACCGCCGTCGGCACGCCTTGCTCGGACTTTCTGAGAATGTTCGAGATGCGCTTGTTGGCCGCCGCGAGCGATGCCGCCTCTGGCAACGAGGCGAATTCGCGCACGGCATCCAGACGCGCGACGATGTCGTCGAGACGCGTAGGATTCAGGCTCAGCACGGCGTCGATTTCGCTCGCGTTGAAGCCGCGTTCGCGCAGAAGACCACGCAGACGATCGAGGAAGAACGCGTAGATTGCTTCGGTCGAATCCGCGACTTGCGGCATGCCGGCGAACTGGCGCTGGGCCGCGTTGACGAGCTCGCGCAGGTCGATCGGCATCTTCTTTTCGAGCAGGATGCGCAGCACGCCGAGCGCATGACGGCGCAGCGCGAACGGATCTTTCTCGCCCGTCGGCGCAAGGCCGATGCCCCAGATGCCGACGATGGTTTCCAGCTTGTCCGCGAGCGCCACCGCGCAACCGACGCCGGTGGACGGCGTGTCGTCGCCCGAGAAACGCGGCTGATAGTGCTCCGAGCATGCGAGCGCCACTTCCTCCGGTTCGCCGTCGTGGCGTGCGTAGTACGTGCCCATCGTGCCTTGCAATTCGGGGAATTCGCCGACCATGTCGGTGAGCAAGTCCGCCTTCGCAAGACGCGCGGCGCGGCGCGTGAGGGCGGCATCGACACCGACGAGCGGCGCGATCTCGCCCGCGAGCGCTTCGAGACGCTCCACGCGCTGCAAGGCCGAGCCGAGCTTGTTGTGGTAGACGACGTTCGCAAGTTGCGGCACGCGGTCTTCGAGGCGCTTCTTCTTGTCCTGCGTGAAGAAGAACTTGGCATCGGCGAGACGCGGACGCACCACGCGCTCGTTGCCTTCGATGATCTCGCCGGGCGTCTTCGTATCGATATTGGAGACGATCAGAAAGCGCGAGCGCAGCTTGCCGTCCTGGTCCGTGAGCGCGAAATATTTCTGGTTGGTCTGCATCGTGAGGATGAGACATTCCTGCGGCACCTGCAGGAACTCGTCGTCGAACCGGCACTGATACACGACCGGCCATTCGACCAGCGCGTTCACTTCGTCGAGCAGCGCTTCGGGCATCACGACGCGATCTTCACCCGCGAACGCCTGCAACTGCGTGCGAATGGATTCGCGGCGGTCGTCGAAATTGGCGACGACATGGCCCTTGGTACGCAGCGTTTCGGCATAGTCGTCCGCGCGAGCGATTGCAACGAAGCCCTCCGACATGAAGCGATGACCGATGGTCGTGTCGCCCGCATCGACGCCGAGCGCGCTGACCGGCACGATATCGCGGCCATGCAACGCGACCAGACGCTGCACCGGACGCACGAACTGCACGCTCGCGCCGTCCGGACGCTGATACGTCATGACCTTTGGAATCGGCAACTTGGCCAAGGTTTCGTCGAGCGCGGCTTGCAAGCCTTCGGTGAGCGTTGCGCCCGGCGCCGCGTAGCGCAGGAAGAACGCTTCGGCCTTGCCGTCCTGCGCGCGTTCGAGTTCACCAATGGGGAAGTCGGGAAAGCCGAGCGCCGCGAGCTTCTTGGCGAGCGGCGGCGTGGGATTGCCGCTCGCGTCGAGCGCGACGGTCACGGGCAGCACCTTCTCGCGCACCTGCTTTTCCGGGGCGACGTTGCGCACGTTTTCGATCAGCACGGCGAGCCGGCGCGGCGTGGCGTATTTTTCGAACGATGCCGCGCCTTCGATCAGATCGCGCGCGGCCAGACGCTCGACGATGCCTTCGGCGAAAGCGGTGCCGAGACGCGCGAGCGCCTTCGGTGGCAGTTCTTCGGTCAACAGCTCGACGAGCAGAGAAGCGGAAGTGGATTGCGTCATTGTTCTGTCGTCTCTCGTCAAGCTTGTTCGGTGTTGCCGGGATTGCTTTCGACTTTCAACGCGGGCGCCCAGGCGGGACGCGCCGCTTCCTCGCTGTCGGTGATGAGCCCGGCTGCGGCGTGCACCGGATTGCCGAGCATCGGGAAGCCGAGCGCTTCGCGCGAATCGTAATACGCCTGCGCGACGAGTCGTGACAACGCGCGGATGCGGCCGATATACGCCGCGCGCTCCGTCACGGAAATGGCGCCGCGCGCGTCGAGCAGATTGAATGTGTGGCCGGCCTTGAGCACGAGTTCGTAGGCGGGCAGCGCGAGCTTCGCTTCGATCATCTTCTTCGCTTCGGCTTCATAGCTGTTGAAGAAGGTGAAAAGCAGATCGACGTTCGCGCGTTCGAAGTTATACGTGGACTGTTCGACTTCGTTCTGGTGATAGACATCGCCATACGTAAGGCGCCGCAGTTCGCGGCCATTCGGGCCGTCTTCCTGCCATTCGGTCCAGATGAGGTCGTAGACGTTATCGACCTTTTGCAGATACATCGCGAGACGTTCCAGACCGTAGGTGATTTCGCCGAGCACCGGCTTGCAGTCGAGACCGCCTGCTTGCTGGAAGTACGTGAACTGCGTGACTTCCATGCCGTTCAGCCAGACTTCCCAGCCGAGACCCCAAGCGCCGAGCGTGGGATTTTCCCAGTCGTCTTCGACGAAGCGCACGTCGTTCTGCTTCAGATCGAAGCCGAGCGCTTCGAGCGAGCCGAGGTAGAGATCGAGGATATTTTCCGGCGCGGGCTTGAGCACCACTTGATACTGATAGTAGTGCTGCAGGCGGTTCGGGTTCTCGCCATAGCGGCCGTCCTTGGGGCGGCGCGACGGCTGCACGTAGGCGGCACGCCACGGTTCCGGGCCGATGGCGCGCAAAAACGTATGAACGTGCGAGGTGCCGGCGCCGACTTCCATGTCGATCGGCTGAAGAAGCGCGCAGCCCTTGTCGTTCCAGTAGGACTGCAGCGTCAGGATGATTTGCTGAAAGGTGAGCATGATTGCCTTTGATGCGGACCGGACGCGGCCGTGGACGCAGACGTCATGGTGCTCGTGACGGCACGGACCCGAAGCTCGGCGGAATACCGAAACTCTCAATTCTAGCGTATGGCGGGGTGGGGGAGCTTGCGTATGGGTTGCCGAGCGCGGATAGGGTGTTGGACCGATCCCATGCGCGGTGAGCCTTCGCGTGACTCGGCAGCTTGGATCGATGCGGCGCGCGCACCGGCATGAGCGCACGCCGCAGTCGCATTTACGAGCGTTTTCTCCCCGGCGCAAACGCAAATGCCAACGCGAGCAACAACAACGAAACGGCAATCACGGTGACGTTCCCGCTCGTCACATAAGGCGTGCGCCCCGACATTCCCTGCACCGTCGCCTCCAGCACGCCTGTCGTGAACGTCGGCAGACGCGAGACGATATCGCCGTTCGCCGCGATCACCGCGGTCATTCCCGTGTTGGTCGCGCGCAGCATCGGCCGGCCGGTTTCGATCGAACGCATGCGTGCGATCTGCAAGTGCTGGTCGAGCGCGATCGTATTGCCGAACCACGCGAGATTGGTCGAGTTCACCAGCACGCCCGCAGGCGCTTCCTGCTCGCGGATCGTATGCGCGATCTCTTCGCCGAAGATGTCCTCGTAACAGATATCGACGGCTACGGGCTGGTTATGCACGAAAAACGCCTTCTGCGCGATCGGCCCGCGCGCGAGATCGCCGAGCGGAATGCCCATCAGTTGCACGAACCAATGAAACCCGAGCGGCACGAATTCGCCGAACGGCACGAGATGATGCTTGTCGTAGCGATAGACATCGAGCGTCCCCGGCGTGATGCCAAAGAGACTGTTCGTGAAGTCGGTCACGCGGCCATCGGGCAGAACCGTTACGCCAATTGCACCGAACAGGATCGATGACTTCGTATTGTCGGCGAAGCCGCGAATCTTGGCGGCGAAATCATGCGGCACCTGAACAGCCAGCACCGGCAGCGCGGTTTCGGGTGTCACGATGAGATCGGCGGATTTCTCCGTGATGAGTCGCTCATAAAGCGCGAGCGATGCATCCACGCCCGCCTGTTCGAACTTCATCTCCTGTTTGACATTGCCTTGCAGGAGCCGCACGGTGAGCGGCGCGTTGGCGGGCGTCGTCCATTGCACGAGCGAGAGCAGCATGCCGGCGACGATCAGCGCGAGCGCAACCGCGCCCGGTACAAAACGCGCAGCGCGCGCTCGGCTGACTTGATAGACCGTTTGAACGATCAGCGCGGCGACGAGCGCCAGCACCCATGCAACGCCATATACACCAACGACCGAACCGAAGCCCGCGAGCGGTCCATCGACTTGCGCATAGCCGCTTGCGAGCCACGGAAAGCCCGTGAACACTAGCCCGCGCAACCACTCGCCGATAGCCCACGCGCTCGCGAAGGCGAACGCGCCGTGCCAGGTGGGTACGTAGCGCGACGCGGTTTCGATATCTTGCACGGTGGCCGCATCTTCATCGCCGAAACGCGCGCGCCCTGCGACGAGCGCCCAGAGCGCGCTCGATAACGCCGGATACATCGCGAGATACAGGCAAAAGAGCGCGACGGCGGCCGCCGCGAGCGGCGCGGCCATACCGCCGTACACATGCATGCTGACATAGAGCCACCACACGCCCGTGACGAAATTGCCGAAACCGAACGCCCAGCCGGTTGCCGCCGCGCTCTTCCAACTGGTCGTGCGTGAGAGCCACGCGAAGAACAGCGTGAAGAGCAGGAGCTCGATCCAGCCGCCATGCGGCGTCGGCGCGAACGAAAGCGTGTTGGCCGCGCCGAGCACGGCGGCCAAGAGGTAATGCCAGAAGGGAAGAGCGCGGGGCGTATTGCCGGTTGCGGATTCAGATGCCGCGCGTCGGCGCGAGAGAAGACGGAACGATGAGTCGGTCATGGAATACGTGGTTGACGGCGGAGCCGTGCGGGAGCGGAGGCGTGGTTGTGGTTTGCGATCGAGACTTTATCAATCGCGCACCCCTCAATCCCGCAGCTCATCCTCGTCATCGGCATCATGCCGGCGATGCTGCGCCACGCTCGGCACGCGCCTCACGAGCAGCACATGAATCTGCCGCGCATCGCCACGCAGTATCTCGAACACGAAGTCGTCGATGCGCACCTTCTCGCCGCGATGCGGCACGCGCCCGAAACGATGCGTGACGAGCCCGCCGATGGTGTCCACTTCCTCGTCGGAAAAGTCGCTGCCGAATTGCTCGTTGAATTGTTCGATGCCCGTCAGCGCGCGCACCCGATACTTTCCGTCCGGCGACGCGATGATATTGCCCGCTTCCTCGTCGAAATCGTATTCGTCCTCGATATCGCCGACGATCTGCTCCAGCACGTCTTCGATGGTGATGAGGCCCGCGACGCCGCCGTATTCATCGACGACGATGGCAATGTGATTGCGGTTTACACGAAAGTCGTGCAGCAGCACGTTCAGACGTTTCGATTCCGGAATGAATACGGCGGGGCGCAGCATGCCGCGCACATCGAATTCTTCTTCCGCGTAATAACGCAGCAAATCCTTCGCGAGCAGGACGCCGATGATGTTGTCGCGATTGCCCTCGAACACCGGATAGCGCGAGTGTGCTTTTTCCAGCACGAACGGGATGAATTCCGCGGGCGTTTCGGCGATGTTGATGGCGTCCATCTGGGCGCGCGGCACCATGATGTCGCGCGCGCAGAGATCGGACACCTGAAAGACGCCTTCGATCATCGAAAGCGAATCGGCGTCGAGCAGGTTGCGTTCGTGCGCGTCCTGCAGCACTTCGAGAAGCTCGTCGCGCGACTCGGGTTCGTGCGAGATGAAGTCGGTCAGGCGTTCGAGCAGCGAGCGCTTTTCCGGCGGTTTTTCGGAGTGTCGTCGACTGGGATAGGGTTCGTTCATAGCGGAGCGCCCGGGAATGCCCGGGCGCGTTTTAGCGGAAAGTTAAGCATACACCAAGGAAAATAGCGGCCGGGGTGAAGCGGCGCGCGCGCTTCTCCTGCGAAGGAGATGCTAGCCGAGAATTATGCGAGATGTGTGTCTCGTGCGCGGATTGGCCATCCGGACGATCTTCGTACGATGCCCGAGCGCGCGCCTTCACTCCGCGTTTTGCCCCTTGCAGCGCCGCAACAGCGCTTCCAGCGCGCGGTCCGGCATGCCGCTTTCGCGCAGCGCCACGACCGTGCGGCTCACGTAATCGAGCGTCGTGCCATAACGGCCGCTCGCGCAGCCGAGCACGGTCCGAACGATCGGGTCCGCGAGCTTGCCCGTGTACGACACCACGTCGCGACGCATCACGAAGGCAAGCGCATCGACGCGCCGGCCGTCGATCAGCGTGCACGGCAGCCACGCGGGACGGTACGAGCCCATTGCCATTTCGCGTCGCCAGAGCACTTCGAGATGTTCGTGCGCCTCGGTTCCGGACAGGCGAAACGCCATGCCGGTGCACGAGCCTCCGCGATCGAGCGCGAGCACGAGGCCCGGCTGTTCCGGCGTGCCACGATTCACACGCGACCACAAATAGAGCCCGCGATGATACCCATGCACCTTGCCGCGCACGGCTTCGAGCGTCGGCAAGCCGGGGTTCCAGATGAGCGATCCATAGCCGAAAAGCCAGATGTCGGATTTGCCGTCCCAATCGGCGAAAGTCACCGCGCGCGAGGCGGCGAGCTCCTCGTCGGTGAGAAGCGCGGAGTTGCCCAGCACCGGCGGATAGTCGGGGCACGGCGTGGCGGGTTCGTAAAAGGGCGTGGGTTCAGGCGTCTTGTCGTTCACGGCGCGTGGCAAGGCATCTCGATGAAGACCGGGGATCAGACGAGCGGCACGTAGGGATCGGTGAAACCCAGAGACTGCATGATATCCGTCTCGATCGATTCCATCTCTTCCGCCTCGCTTTCGACCTCGTGGTCATAGCCTTGCGCATGCAGCGTGCCATGCACGATGAGATGCGCATAATGCGCGGCGAGCGGCTTGCCTTGCTCGGCGGCCTCGCGCTCGACGACCGGGCAGCAAAGAATGAGATCGCCGGCGACCGGATCTTCTTCCGACTCGGCATAGGCAAAGGTCAGCACATTGGTCGCGTAATCCTTTTGCCGATACGTCCGGTTCAGCATGCGGCCTTCTTCTTCATCGACGAAACGCACGGTCAATTCGGCGTCCGCGAAGAGCGAAGCCTTGATCCAGCGCGCAACCGTCGCACGCGGCAACAGCGCCTTGTGCGACGGATACGCTTTCGCGGCAGGAAACTGCAGCGTCAAAGTGAGGCGAGGCATGACTTCACTCGGACCTTTGCCGCGCTTCCGCGATTGCCGCATCTTTCTGCGATTGCGCGTCGTAAGCCTCGACGATACGCGCGACCAGCGGATGGCGCACCACGTCCGCCGACGTGAAGTGCGTGATCGCGATGCCGCGCACTTCCGCCAGCACATGCTGCGCTTCGATCAGGCCGCTCTTGTGTCCGCGCGGCAAATCGACCTGCGTGGTGTCGCCGGTTACGACCGCCTTCGAGCCGAAGCCGATACGCGTGAGGAACATCTTCATCTGTTCCGGCGTGGTGTTTTGCGCCTCGTCGAGAATGATGAACGCGTGGTTCAGCGTGCGCCCGCGCATGTAGGCGAGCGGCGCGATTTCGATCATCTGGCGCTCGAACATCTTGGCGGTCTTGTCGAAGCCGAGCAGGTCGTAGAGCGCGTCATAGAGCGGGCGCAGATACGGATCGACCTTTTGCGCGAGATCGCCCGGCAGGAAGCCGAGCCGCTCGCCCGCTTCCACGGCGGGTCGCGTAAGCACGATGCGCTTGACCTGATCGCGTTCGAGCGCGTCCACCGCGCAGGCAACCGCGAGATAAGTCTTCCCCGTGCCCGCCGGCCCGATGCCGAAGGTCACGTCGTGCGCGATGATCTGCTTCAGATAATCGCGTTGCGCGGGCGTGCGGCCGCGCAAATCGGCGCGGCGCGTGTAGAGCTTGGGACCGTGGTCTTCTTCGTCGCCCAGGTCGATGGTGGCGCTGGGTTCGTCGAAGGGATGGTCCGGATCGCCGCGAAAACGCGGATCGATCGGCGCTTCTTCTTCCTTCGCCTTCGCGCGGCGCGTTGCGTGGCGCGCTTCGACCAGCGCGAGCTGGATGTCGTCCACCGAGAGCGGATCGCGCGCGCGGTTGTAGAAGTTTTCGAGCGCGGTAAGCGCGACCTTTGCGCCACGGCCGCGAATGGCGATCTTGTGGCCGCGCCGCGAAAGCGTCACGTCGAGCGCCTGCTCGATTTGCCGCAGGTTCTCGTCGAGCGGACCGCAGAGGTTGGCGAGCCGCGCGTTGTCATCGCGCGGAGCGGTAAATTCCAGATGCTGCTGAGGAGCGTTCTTCAAGGCGAAGTGGGTGTCCTTAACTTAGTTGGCCAACTCGGGCGTCGCCGCCGTATCCGGCGCGAGCACCAGCGCGCCGCGCAACGAGTGCGGGTACGCGTGATTGATCTCGACGTCGATCATTTGGCCGATCAGGCGCTTGTGAGCCGAAAGCGGCGCCGGGAAATTGACCACGCGATTGTTCTGCGTGCGTCCGGCGAGCTCGCTCGGGTCCTTGCGCGACGGGCCTTCCACGAGAATACGCTGCACCGAGCCGAGCATGGAATTGCTGATCTTGACGACGTTTTCCTCGATAGTCGCCTGCAAATGTTGCAAGCGCTTGAGCTTGACTTCGCGCGGCGTGTCGTCGTGCAGATTCGCGGCGGGCGTGCCGGGACGCGGGCTGTAGATGAACGAGAAACTCGTGTCGTAGCTCATCTCGTGAATGAGCGCCATCATCTTGTTGAAATCGTCTTCGGTTTCGCCGGGGAAGCCGACGATGAAATCCGTCGACAGCGAAAGGTCCGGGCGAATGGCGCGCAGCTTGCGGATCACCGATTTGTATTCGAGCACGGTATAGCCGCGCTTCATCGCCATGAGAATGCGGTCGGAACCATGCTGCACCGGCAAATGCAAATGGCTCACGAGCTTCGGCACCTTGGCGTAGGTATCGATGAGGCGCTGCGTGAATTCCTTCGGATGCGACGTCGTATAGCGAATGCGCTCGATGCCCGGCACTTCCGCGACATACTCGATGAGCGTGGCGAAGTCGGCGATTTCCTGCGAACCGAGCGTCAGCGCGCCGCGATAAGCGTTCACGTTCTGGCCGAGCAGCGTGACTTCGCGCACGCCCTGGTCGGCCAGGCCGGCGATTTCGGTGAGCACGTCGTCGAGCGGGCGCGAGACTTCCTCGCCGCGCGTGTAGGGCACGACGCAATAGCTGCAATACTTGCTGCAGCCTTCCATGATCGATACGAACGCGCTCGGGCCTTCGACGCGCGCGGGCGGCAGGTGATCGAACTTTTCGATTTCCGGAAACGAGATGTCCACCTGCGCGCGGCCGGTCGAGCGGCGCTTGTCGATCATGGCGGGCAGGCGATGCAGCGTTTGCGGACCGAACACGAGATCCACGTAAGGTGCGCGCGAAACGATGGACGCGCCTTCCTGGCTCGCGACACAACCGCCTACGCCAATCAGCAGATTCGGGTTTGCTTCCTTCAATTCGCGCACGCGGCCGAGGTCGGAAAACACTTTTTCCTGGGCCTTCTCACGCACCGAGCACGTGTTGAACAGGATGACGTCCGCATCTTCAGGCGTGTCGGTCTTGACGAGCCCTTCCGCCGCGCCGAGCACGTCGACCATCTTGTCGGAGTCGTACTCGTTCATCTGGCAGCCGAAGGTCTTTACATATACTTTCTTGGTCATGAATGGTCGCCGGTCGCAGTGGTTAACCTGGGGGCGCTAAAAGAGATTGAGAGGGTTTTGCGCGTGACTGCCGCGCTTTTGCAGCAATCTGCACGGCTTCTACTTGTAATTAGGCCGATATTATAGCTCTGGCGACAAATCCTGACGAAGCCCGACGCGCTCGGGCGGATACGCCAGATCGCCAAGCAGTTCGCCCGTGGTCGTCTCGAAGCGTCCGATCAGAAAATCCAGCAGCACGCGCACGCGCGGCGCCATATATCGATTGGCGTGGAAGAGCGCGTGTACGGGCGCTTCGTGCGTGCACCAGTCGGGCAGAATCAGCTGCAGCGCGCCCGAGCGCACGTCGGCGGCGATGTCCCAGATCGACTGATGCGCGATGCCATGTCCCGCCAGCGCCCACGCGCGCGCGATGGCGCCGTCGTTGGTTTCCCAGGCATCGGCGACGGGCAAGGTGTAGGAATAGCGCTCCTCGCCGCGCACGAAAGCCAGTTCGTTAAGGGTTCCCGCAGCGGTGAAAATCACGACGAATTGGTGCCCGGTGAGTTCGGCGGGCGTTTGCGGCACGCCTTTGCGCGCGAGATAGTTCGGCGACGCGCACAGCACGCGCCGATTCGGCGCCAGCGAGCGTGCCGCGAGCCCGCTGTCCGGCGGCGCGCCGAAGCGAATCGCCAGATCGATTTCCTCCTGCAGCAGATTCGACACCGAGTCCGACAGCGTGAGCGCGAAGCTCACGTCCGGATGCAGGCGGCTGAAGTCGTCCAGCCAGCCGCGCAGCATGTGCCGGCCGAAATCCGACGTCGCGGAAATGCGAACTTTGCCGCGCACGCGATTTTGCCCGGCTTGCAGCGCCGCTTCAGCGTCGTCGATAGCCTGCAGCGCGATACGGCAATGCTGCAAGTACAGCCGCCCTTCGTCCGTCAGGCGCAATTGGCGCGTGGTGCGCTCGAAGAGGCGCGCGTGCAGCGCTTTTTCCAGCTTGATGAGCCGCGCGCTCGCCGCCGCTGGCGACAAGCCGAGTTTGCGTCCCGCCGCCGACAGGCTGCCGAGCGTGGCGGCTTCGGTGAAAAGGCGCATGTCGCCAAGCCGATCCATTGTCATCTTCAAATCCGGTTTGACAATGATTCAAAGGCTAGCCCAATTATCAACGGCGCGCCATGCGGTCACAATCCGTCCAACTCGTTTCAGGTTCAACGCCATGCAACTCGATCACGTGACTATCGTCGCGCCGGACTGCGATTCGATGATGCGTTTCTTCGTCGATGTCGCCGGGATGTCAGTGGGTCCGCGACCGCCATTCGGTGTGAGCGGCTACTGGCTGTATCTCGGCGCGCGGCCGGCCGTGCATCTGATCGCGACGGGCGATGCGTCTGTCGCCGCGCACCCCGATGCGACGCGCATCGACCATCTCGCGCTGCGTATCGACGACGAAGCCGAGTGGCGCACGCTCATCGACCGTCTCGAATGTCGCGGCTACGCCTATGGGATCGCGGAAGTGCCGCTCGCGCGCGAACGTCAGCTTTTCGTGCGGCTTGCGCCGGGCGTGGTAGTCGAGTTCGTGACCGCGCGCCATTGATCTATTTCGGAGCATGACCATGCCTTTACCTCTTCTCGCGCTGGCGATCAGCGCGTTCGCCATCGGCACGACCGAGTTCGTCATCATGGGCTTGCTGCCCAACGTCGCACGCGATCTTTCCGTGTCGATTCCATCGGCAGGGCTGCTCGTCACGGGCTATGCGCTCGGCGTGGCGGTCGGCGCGCCGCTGCTCGCCGTGCTTACGAGCAAAATGCCGCGCAAGCTCGCGCTGCAATTGCTGATGCTCGTGTTTATCGTCGGCAACGTGTTTTGCGCGCTCGCACCGAACTACGGTTTGCTGATGATCGCGCGCGTCGTGACCTCGTTCGCGCACGGTTCGTTCTTCGGCATCGGCGCGGTGGTCGCGGCGTCGCTCGTGCCCGCCGACAAGCGCGCGAGCGCCATTGCGCTCATGTTCACCGGCCTCACGCTCGCGAACGTGCTGGGCGTGCCGTTCGGGACGTTCGTCGGTCAGGAACTGGGCTGGCGCGCGACGTTCTGGATCGTCGCCGGTCTCGGCTTGCTGTCCGCGCTCGGCGTGACCGCGCTCGTGCCGAATCGTCACGATGCGGCACCAAGCGGACTCGGCCGCGAAGTACGCGTGTTGCGCGACCCGCAGGTCTGGCTCGCGCTGACGATGACCGTGCTCGGCTTCGGCGGCGTGTTCGTCGTGTTCACGTATATCGCGCCGATTCTCGAACAGGTCGGCGGCTTCTCGCCGCGCGGCGTGACGCTCGTGCTCGTGCTGTTCGGCATCGGGCTTACGGTCGGCAATACGATTGGCGGCAAGCTCGCGGACCGCGCGTTGATGCCTTCGCTGATGGGCATTTTGCTGGCGCTTGCCATCGTGATGGCCGTGTTCGCAAAGACGAGCCACAGTCAGGTCGGCGCGATCGTGACGATCTTCGTCTGGGGCATCGCGGCGTTCGCGACGGTGCCGCCGTTGCAGACACGCGTGGTCGAGAAGGCGAAGGACGCGCCCAATCTTGCTTCGACGTTGAACATCGGCGCGTTCAATATCGGCAATGCGGGTGGCGCCTGGCTCGGCGGCGCGGTATTGATGCATGGTTATGGGCTCAATGTGTTGCCTTGGGCGGCGGCGATGGTCGCAGTGGCCGCTCTTGGGGTGACGTGGTTCGCGGCGCGCTTCGATGCGCCGCAGGTCAGGTCGGGGGTGAAAGCGGCGGATTCGAATGCTTAACCATCCGCCCACGCCTTCGCCGCCTTCACCGCCCGCTGCCATCCCGCGAGAGACGCCTCGACATCGGCGGCGGGCATCGTCGGTGTGAACTGCCGCTCGAGTTGCCACTGCGATTTCAGCTCGTCGATATCCTTCCAATATCCGACCGCGAGCCCCGCGAGATAAGCCGCGCCAAGCGCGGTCGTCTCGGCGATGCGCGGTCGCACCGCATCCACACCCAGGATGTCCGCCTGAAACTGCATCAACAGATCGTTGGCGCAAGCACCGCCATCCACCCGCAATTGGGCGATGCGTATGCCCGAATCCGCTTCCATCGCGCGCAAGACATCGACCGATTGATAAGCGATCGAATCCAGCGCCGCCCGCGCAATATGGGCGGAAGTCGTCCCGCGCGTCACGCCGAACAGTGTGCCGCGAGCCCGCGCGTTCCAGTGCGGCGCGCCCAAGCCAGCGAAAGCGGGCACGAGATACACGCCATCGCTATGCGGCACGCCGCGCGCAAGGGCTTCGACGTCACTCGCGCGGCGAATTAGTCCCAACCCGTCGCGCAGCCATTGCACGACCGCGCCCGCAATAAAAATACTGCCTTCGAGCGCATAGTTCACCGTATCGCCGATTTGCCAGGCAATCGTCGTCACGAGATTGTTGCTCGACTCGATCGGCGTTTCGCCCGTGTTCATCACGAGGAAGCAGCCGGTGCCGTAAGTGTTCTTCACCATGCCGGTATCGATGCACATCTGGCCGAACAACGCGGCATGCTGGTCGCCGGCAATGGACGCGAGTGGAAGATCGGCCGCGAACACGGTGCCCTGCGTCGTGCCATACACCTCAGATGAACTGCGTACTTCCGGCAGCATGCTGCGCGGTATCTCGAATGCCTCGAGCAGTTCGTCGTCCCAGCGGCGCGCGTGGATGTCGAACAGCATGGTGCGCGACGCATTGGTGATGTCGGTGACATGCAAACCGCGCCGCGTGAAGTTCCACACGAGCCAGCTATCCACCGTGCCGAACGCGAGCCGTCCCTGCTTCGCCTTGTCGCGCGCGCCTTCGACGTTATCGAGAATCCAGCGGATCTTGCTCGCCGAGAAATACGCGTCGATGGGCAACCCCGTCTTCGCGCGCACCATGGTTTCGAGCCCGCGTGCCTTGAATTCGTCACACAGCGAGGCCGTGCGCCGGTCCTGCCAGACGATCGCGTTATAGATCGGCTTTCCCGTTTCCCGATCCCACACGATGGTCGTTTCGCGCTGATTCGTGATGCCCACCGCCGCAATCGACGACGCGCTCAAACCCGCCCGCGTCACGGCTTCGGCGGCGACGCCCGCCTGAGTCGACCAGATTTCCTGCGGATCGTGCTCGACCCAGCCCGCTTGCGGATAAATCTGCTGAAACTCCTTCTGCGCCACCGAAACGACATTGCCATTCCTGTCGAACAGCATGGCCCGCGAACTGGTCGTGCCCTGGTCGAGCGCGAGGACGTACTGATCCTGCATGTTCATCTCCGGAAAGTGCACGGATCGGCGTGCTTGTGAAATCGAGCGATGCCGTGCGAGGTCTGCATGCGCAATCTATCGGACGCGCGGCATGCGTACAACCTGGCCGGATGGCATAGGCCATTAGCACAAAGCGCCCTAAGGAGCCGTTCGCGCCAAGGAAACCGTAAGAATGCCTATTCCATTTGGCCGAGTGGCGCGAACTCGCGGTTCGTCCGATACTGGCAACTCGAAATCGGGCAACGGGTGAATGCAATGCGAATGCAGGTTGTGTCAGGCGTGCTGGGCGTGGCTGTTCTGGCCGGCTGTGTAGCGACGCCGAATATCGACGGATCGAGCGGTGCGCCGTCGTTCAGCGCGTTGCAGGAGATGTGCGGGACCACGCAGGTGGACTATGGCGGGGACGCGCCGTCCGTCTACACGGCGTTCTTCGACGCTTACGTGGCGCAACGGCGCGGCGGGTTATCGAAGGATCGCTATTGCGCGTTTCAGGGGACGATCGCCGCGCGCTACGGCGTATATCGCGCGAATTCGGGGCCGGAGGCGCAAAGTGCGTGGGCCAGCTTCTTTCTGGATCAGCGTGCGCAGGCTTTGAGCTGGCGTGCGGCAGTCGATCCGACGCTGCGGGCAGGATAGGACGCGGCGCAGATAAGTCCGCGTCCGACATCGCTTGGGAAGCGAAGGCTAGGAGAACCGCTTGAATGCCTTGATGGTGGAGTCGCCAGTTGCGGTAAGGCGCCATTGTTGTCGGCCCGAAGCCAGGTTCTCGAGTTGAACGAGTTGACGTTCGAGCAATGCATCGAGTTCATCGCGTTCCATGTCGACCTGATTGGGCTCTTCCTGAACCAGCAGCAGCGTGGCGAATTCGTGCGGACTCAGCATTCGTGTTCTCCATTAAGACCGAACGGCAAGGCGACCGGCTTTGTGAGCCGGGTCTCTTTGCTTCTAAGCGTTTAATTGGAAGACTTCAATCTGCCGGGCAGTCGCGTTGTCGTGTGCTGCGTTTGCCAGGAATTCGGATTGTAGGCAAGCGTCTGAAGAGTGCCAAACTCCCGGTGAAAATTTTGGCTTTGACATTTCCTCGTCGCGCAAGCGGGTCCCAAGTCAGCCGAACTTGAAGAAATTACTTGAAGGTTTTGCCGCACTGCAAACACCTCAAACTAGGTCTTTTTCAGCGCCATGCGATTGACTCATCAATTGCGGCGACAAATGAATTTGCTTTGAATTAAGCAGACAATGCACCATTCGTTCTTTTGAACTGTCGGCTGATCGACGCGGCAAGCCGTCAGACCAGAGCGGCTCGCTGTTAATCCGGACATCAATCACATGACTCGTTTCAACTGGCAGAACCCTTATCCGACTCCGCGCTTGCCGGTTTTTGCGCGCAATATCGTTTCGACGTCGCATCCGCTGGCCGCTCAAGCTGGTTTACGCATGCTCTGGAAGGGCGGTAACGCCGTGGATGCGGCCATCGCCGCAGCGGCCGCTATCACGGTCGTCGAGCCGGTTTCATGCGGGCTCGGCGGCGACGCGTTCGCGCTGGTCTGGGATGGCAACAAATTGCATGGACTGAACGCTTCGGGCGTGGCGCCAGCGGCCTGGAACGTGGACTACTTCCGCACCAAATACGGCGAAGAGAACGGTCTTGCCCGTCAGCCCAAACGCGGCTGGGACGCGGTGACGGTGCCCGGCGTCATCGCCGGATGGGAAGCGCTTCACGCGAAGTTCGGTTCGCTGCCATTCGCCGATTTGATGGAACCTGCCATCGAAATCGCGGAGCGCGGACACGCGGTGGCCAGCATCGTCGCCTATAAATGGGCGGCCGCCGTGCCTGAACTGAAAGACCAGCCAGGCTTCGCGGATGTCTTCATGCCGCGTGGACGCGCGCCCGAAGTCAGCGAACTCGTGCGTTTTCCCGGCCATGCGAACACGTTGCGACGGCTCGCGGAGCACGGCCCGCGCGCGTTTTACGAAGGCGAAAGCGCCGAGCGCATCGCTGCGTTCTCGCGGCAGGGCGGCGGCGCCATGACCATGGACGATCTCCGAAATTACCGCGCCGAGTGGGTCGAGCCGATTCAGAAGGATTATCGCGGCTACACCGTGCACGAGATTCCGCCGAACGGACAGGGAATCGCGGCGCTCATCGCGCTTGGCATCCTCGACAAGTTCGATGTCCGCGCGCTGACCGTCGACCGCATCGAGTCGCAGCATCTGCAAATCGAGGCGATGAAACTCGCGTTCGCGGATGTATATCGCTATGTCGCCGATCCGCGCTCGATGGAAGTCACGCCCGAGCAAATGCTCGACGACGCCTACCTCACGGAACGCGCCAAGCTGATCGATCCGAACAAGGCAAGGCATTTCGACTTCGGCATGCCGAAAGCGGGCGGCACCATCTACATGTCGGTCGCCGACGAGCGCGGCATGATGGTGAGCTTCATTCAATCGAACTACATGGGTTTTGGCTCGGGCGTGGTCGTGCCGGATACGGGCATCTCGCTGCAAAACCGCGGTTGCGGGTTCTCGATGGACCCGAAGTCAGCGAACGTGGTCGAGGGCGGCAAGCGGCCGTTCCACACGATCATTCCTGCGTTCCTCACGCAAGAAGTGGATGGCCGGCGCGAGGCCGTCATGAGCTTCGGCGTGATGGGCGGCGACATGCAGCCGCAAGGACATCTGCAGTCGATCGTGCGCATGCTCGACTATGGGCAACAGCCTCAGGCCGCCTGTGACGCGCCGCGCTGGAAGGTGAATCACGATTTCACGATCGATATCGAAGCGACACTCGACCTCGAAACGGCCCGCGCGCTCGAAGGGCTCGGCCACACCATCAAGTCGGTCGACGATCCATACATGGATTTCGGCTCGGGACAATACATCTGGAAGCTGGATCGCCACGATCCAGAGCGTGGTTACGTTGCCGCAAGCGACAGTCGACGCGACGGGCTTGCGGCCGGCTTCTGAGCCTGCACGCGCCGGCAGCTAATCACGGCGGCAGGCGCGTCGTCGACGCCAGATCGCGCAACCTCCCTTGGCGGCACATTTCGTGCTCCTTCGTGCGCCAGCCGTTCTTGCGCATCGACTCGTAAGAATTTGACATAGACGGAACTGCGCTGATGCAGCGCAAGTCTGTCCCCATGTCTGCAAATTCATTGCAGGACGGCTAAGATGGAAAAACAAGCCGTTAAGACGCGAAGTTGAAGTCGCCCGAGCCGAATGGTTCGCGGCGTCGCCTGAACCTCGGCCCGCTCTTGTTGGCCGATGGCGCGTTCAGTCCATCCAGGGAGCGCGATACATGCACACCGATAGTACCCATGTGATGCCGTGGCGCATCGAAGACATCGATCTCAACCGGATCGATCGTCAGAAGGCGGCATCCAACGAACATCTTCTTTTGCTGTTGTGCGCATGCTCATTCATCGAGAGCGGCACGGATCTCTACACGAGCAATCTCAGCAAGTATTTTCACGACGACCCCGAGATTTCGGCGTGGCTGAACGACGAATGGGAGCCCGAAGAAATGCAGCACGGCCGGGCGCTCAAGACTTACATCAACCACATCTGGCCGGAATTCGACTGGGACCGGGCTTTCAAGAGCTTCTTCGACGAGTACTCGCTAACGTGTTCCTACGAAGCGTTCGAGAAAAAGCGTGCGCTCGAAATGGTGGCGCGGTGTGTTGTCGAAACGGGCACGGCCACGCTGTATCGCGCGATCAACGACTGCTCGGACGAGCCGGTGTTGAAGGAGATCACCGACAACATCCGCACCGACGAAGTGCGCCACTACAAGCACTTTTTCCGCTTCTTCAAGAAGTGGAACAAGATCGAAGGCAACGGGCGTCTCGCCGTGCTTGGCGCGTTAATCCGTCGCGTGATGGAACTGAAGAGCGAAGACTCGGAAATCGCGCTACGGCACGTGTTTGCGGTGCGTTATCCCGAGCGCGTCAAGGACTCGAGCTATAACCGCGAACTGTTCGCGCAGGTGAACGCGCTCGTGCGGCGCAATCTTTCGGCGGATCAGTGCATCAAGATGCTGTTGAAGCCGCTCGATCTGCCCGCGCGTATTCAGCCGGGCGTTCACTATCCGCTTGCCAAGATCACGCAGTTGTTTTTCCGCTAATCAGGACGATGCCCGCTCAGGTTCATGCGGGCATTCGGTGGATCTGCCTTTCAAGTCATTTCCCCCATGACCGATGCCACGCCGCGTCAGGCCGAACTCTCGTCGCAAACGCCTTTCGATGAATGGCCGCCTGAACTCAGGACGCTCTTCGATGGCACGCTGACCGGCGCACCCGTCGGCTTCACGGCGTCGCTATGTGCCGTCGATAGCGGCGGGCGCGTCCGCACCGCGCTCCTAAGTGCGGGCGAGCTGCTCGCGCCCGACGCGCGCACGCTCGTGTTCGCGTTGTGGCCCGGCTCGCGTACCGCGCAGGCGATCGCCGCGAGCGGGCGCGCGACCATCGCCTTCGTATTCGACGAAGCGTTCTTTCAGGTTCAACTGGATACGCGCCGCGTGGCGCTCGACGATGTCCCGCTCGCATGCTTTGTCGCCACGATCGAAAGCGGCGAAGCGCAACGTGTCGCCTATGCGCGTTTGAAGAGCGGGATTACGTTCGAACTGACGGAGACCGAGAGCGTGCTCACGCGCTGGCGTGAGCAGCTTGACTGGCTGAAGCGGGCAGCGAGCGCTGCCGCCTGAAACACACCTTCGAATACTTAACGTCCGCGGCCGCCCGAGCGCATGCCGTCGCGCCGCGCGCCGCCGCTGTCGCTGCGCGCCTTGCCGCCGAGCAGCGCGCCGGGATTACCGGCCTTTGCGTTCGGATTCGCCGCGCGTGCCGCATCCGGACGGCGCGTTGCCGCGCCTGCATTGGCGTTGGGAGCGGCGGGCTTCGCGCCGGCAGGCTTGGGACCGCGTGCATCGCGGCCATCGCGTGAATTCGCCGCTTGCGATCCGCCGTTGCGATTACCGTTCGCCGGCTTGCCACTGCCGCGCGCTTCGCCAGATGCCGCGCCGCTTGCACGGCCGCCATCGCGTCGCGCTTCGCCGCCACCGCGTTTCGCTTCGCCTTCGCGTCGCGGGGCGCTGCTGCGCTTCGCTTCGCCGCCTTCACGCGGACCGCCGCGCCCTTGGCTGCGGCGCTGAATCGGTTCGGGACGCGCATCCGGGTCCGGCTCGAAGCCGGGAATCACTTCCTGCGGAATCGGGCGCTTGATCAGACGCTCGATGTCCTTAAGCAACTGAAGCTCGTCCACACAGACGAGCGATACCGCTTCGCCATCCGCGCCCGCGCGACCCGTGCGGCCGATACGGTGCACGTAATCTTCCGGCACGTTCGGCAGATCGAAGTTGACCACGTGCGGCAACTGATCGATATCGATACCGCGCGCCGCGATGTCGGTGGCGACGAGCACCTGCAAGGTCTGATCCTTGAACTCGGCCAGCGCACGCGTACGCGCAGACTGACTCTTGTTGCCGTGAATCGCAAGCGCGCTGATGCCGTCCTTGCCCAATTGCTCGGCAAGCCGGTTCGCGCCGTGCTTCGTGCGCGTGAACACGAGCACCTGGAACCAGTTGTTCGTGCGGATCAGATGCGTGAGCATCTCGCGCTTTCGGTCGCGATCCACCGGATAAATCTTCTGTTCGATACGCTCGGCCGTCGTATTGCGGCGCGCGACTTCGATCAGCGCGGGCGAATCGAGCAGGCTGTCGGCCAGCGCCTTGATTTCATCCGAGAAAGTAGCCGAGAAAAGCAGGTTCTGACGCTTCGCGGGCAGGCGCGCGAGCACGCGCTTGATGTCGTGAATGAAGCCCATGTCGAGCATGCGGTCGGCTTCGTCGAGCACGAGAATCTCGAGCTGCGACACGTCGATGGTCTTCTGCTGCATGTGATCGAGCAAACGTCCCGGCGTTGCCACGACGATATCGACGCCGCGCTTCAACGCGTCGATCTGCGGGTTGATGCCCACGCCGCCGAACATCACGGTCGACTTGAGCTTCAGATATTTGCCGTAGGCGCGCACGCTTTCCTCGACCTGCGCGGCGAGTTCGCGCGTCGGCGTGAGGATGAGCGCGCGGATCGGACGCTTCGTTCCGGCGGCAGCGGGCGCCAGTTGCGAAAGACGTTGCAGGATGGGCAGCGTGAAGCCGGCGGTCTTGCCCGTGCCGGTCTGCGCGCCCGCCAGGAGATCGCCGCCCTTCAGAACGGCGGGGATGGCCTGGAGCTGGATCGGGGTCGGAACGGTGTAGCCCAGTTCGTTGACAGCGCGTAGCAGAGGTTCGGACAGGCCGAGTGAATCAAAGGACATAAGGGATTTTCGAATTCGTTGTGTCGAACGGCGTGCATGCGAATGACGTTGCGGCGAACCGTGGTTCTGCCGGTTGCGCGCATGTGCGACGCTCGGAAAAAAATCGGGCGGCTTGCCATCGAGCGTTCATCGATTCATCGACGAGCGCGAAGCGTTGCCGCGGGGATTCGACGCGTTATCAAGACACGCCGGCTGGCCGTAAGTTGCATCGATGAAGCCGCGATGCCCGGGCTCACTCGCTGTTCGCCGCTTCACGCGACATAGCGCGCGACGCTCACGAACTGACAGAGACTGCCCGCCAGCACGAACAGATGCCAGATACCGTGGCCGTGCCGGATACGCTCGTCGTTGATGAAAAAGTAGATACCGGCGCTATAGATCACGCCGCCCGCCACCAGCCACGCGGTGCCCGCGGGCGGCAGCGCCGTCACGAGCGGACGGACGGCTACGAGCGCGAGCCAGCCCATCAACACGTACAGCACCATCGAAACGCTGCGGGTTCGGCGCCCGAGCGTGAGTTCCTGCGTAATGCCGAGAACCGCGAGGCCCCAGCTTACGCCGAATAGCGACCAGCCCCAGGGACCGCGCAATGTCACTAGTGTAAACGGTGTGTAGCTGCCTGCTATCAGCAAATAAATTGCCGAATGGTCGCACTTTTGCAGAATCGACTTCAGGCGAGGCGAGCGCACGCAGTGGTACAGCGTCGAAATCAGGTAGAGCGCGCAGAGCATGGCGCCATAGATGGCGAAGCTCACGACCTTATAGGCATCGCCGTCCAACGCACCCATTACGACGAGCGCCACCAGACCGGCGATCGACAAGACCGTGCCGATCAAATGGCTGATGCTGTTGAACCGCTCGCCTACGTACATGCCCGATCCATACCGAAAGACGCGCCGGTGACGCGCCACAAAAGACAAGGGGCGCGGCCTAAGTTGAAGGCTGCGCCCCAGTGCGTATTGTACGCTGTCTTTCCCGAATGTCAGTCGAGCGGCGCCGAACGCAGATTACTCACCTGCTGCGGCGACACCGGCGTGCCGTGATTGCCCCACGACATACGGATGTACGTCACGACCGCGGCCACTTCCGTATCCGACAGCGACTGCGCGAACGGCGGCATGCCGTGCGGCATCGGGTTGCCACCCGTGCTCGGCGGATAACCACCGTTGAGCGTCATGCGGATCGGGTTGACGGCCGACGGCATCTGGATGGACTGGTTATTCGCGAGCGGCGGATATGCCGGCGGCTTGCCGAGACCATTCTCCTGGTGACACTTCGCGCAGTTCTCGGTATAGACCTTCTTGCCCATGGTCAGCAATTCGCCGCCGAACTTCTCGGAGGTTTCGAGCTGCAACGACTCAGGCGCTTCCTTCTTTTGCGGAATCGACTTGAGATACGTCGAGATCGCGTTGATGTCGCCGTCGGTCATGTACTGCAAGCTGTTGTGGACGACTTCGGCCATCGGGCCGAACACCGCGCCACGCTGCGACACGCCGGACTTCAGCAAGTCGTTGATGTCCTTGATGTCCCAGTCGCCGAGACCGGCTTCCTTGTTCGACGTCAACGACGGCGCATACCAGTTTTGCAGCGGAATCAGACCGCCGGCAAATGCCGCCGAGCTGACCGGACCGCCCATGGCGTTGATCGACGTATGGCACATGGCGCAATGGCCGAGGCCTTCGACCAGATACGCGCCGCGGTTCCATTCGACCGATTTGGTCGGGTCCGGCTTGTACTCGCCTTCGCTGAAGAACAGGGTGCGCCAGCCGATCAGCAGATTGCGATTGTTGAACGGGAAGCGCAGTTCATGCGGACGGCTCGCTTCGTTGACCGGCGGGACGGAGCGCAGATACGCGTAGATCGCGTCCGAATCGGCGCGCGTGACCTTCGTGTAGCTCGTGAACGGGAAGCCTGGATAGAGCAGACTGCCGTCCTTCGAGCGGCCGGTGTGCATCGCGCGATAAAAGTCGTCCGACGTCCATTTGCCGATGCCGAATTGATCGTCCGGCGTGATGTTCGGCGTGAACATGGTGCCGAACGGCGTCGCCATGGGCAGGCCGCCCGCGAATTCCTTGCCGCCGCGCACCGTGTGGCACGCGATACAGTCGCCGGCGCGCGCGAGGTATTCGCCTTGTTTGATCAGCGCGGCTTTGTCGGTAGGCGTCGCCGCGACGGCGCCGCCCGAATGCAGGTTGTCGCCGCCCGACCAGAGGACGGCGGCGGCTGCGACGGCTGCCACCACGACAGCCGAGGAAAGTGCGAACAGGGACTTGCGTTTCATTATGTTGTCGCTCCAGACGCCTTATTGCGGTTCGCTGCCGCAGGTCAGCGGCATCTTCAACGAGCCAGCGGGCGCGGGCACCGGGTTGGCGGGTGCGGTTTGCGTAGAGAGCCAGGCAGCGACGGCGGTCACGTCGTCGTCAGTCAGGCGCGAGGCGATTTGCTGCATGCAGTCAGGCGCTTTCGCGTGGCGCGTGCCCGATTTCCATGCGCCGACTTGCGCGCTGATGTAATCCGAGTGCAACCCGACGAGGCCCGGAATGGCCGGCTGCATGCCGGTCAGACCCTTGCCGTGACAGGCCGCGCAGGCGGGAATGTTCTTCGATGCATCGCCGTTCAGCACGATTTGCTGGCCGCGCGCAAGCGTGGAAGCCGAAACATTCGTCTTGGCGGGCGGCGGATACGGCGGGCGCTGGCTCGAGAAGTATCCGGCGATCTGATGAAGGTAGTCGTCCGAGAGATACGTGACGAGGTAGTTCATAGGCGGATACTTGCGCCGGCCTTCGCGGAAATTCTGGAGCTGGTTGTACAGATAATCGGCAGGCTTGCCGGCAAGACGCGGGAAATAGTCATTGTCCGTGCCTTCGCCATGAACACCGTGACATGCCGTGCAGCCTTGCACGCGCGCTGCCATGGTGTCCGGGGCGATCGGCTGGTTCTGCGCCTGGGCTTGTGCCTGACCCGCGCCGAATACGCCGGCGCTGCTGACGACGGCCAAAGCGAGCAGCGGACGAAAAATGCGTCTTGAAAACACGCGACACTCCATGAAATTCGGGGACCTGCCGAGCTTCGTGCGGCTCGGTGCGAAGGTGGCGAACCACGGCCACGCGTTGGGTGGCGGAGGGTGGCGGGCCACGGCCATAGTGGCTCGACGAGCCTCTGATGCGACGCGGAATTCTATCATCGATGCATGATGATGACTATTTGACACAACTTTCCGCCCTCACTGAGGCGCAATCGCGACAATCTGCCGCGTCGCAACCAAGAACTTTGACATAGCGCAACACAAATGCATGTCGACAAAGCATCGACTTTCTTCGTGCGAAAAACGGGGTCGCTGCACTCTATTCTCACGGCAAGCTTAGGAAGCTCGATGCGCAGGTTCAAGACCTTTCAATGGTGCCGCGCAAGGTGCGTTCGTTTAGACTGCGCGAGCCGAGACTCGCAGGTTCTTCCATGATCTCCCCAGCCTTACATCCAACAATTGGCGTTCCCGAAGCGTCCACGGCGGCGCCATGAACGGCGATTTCGACTTTCTCTGGCTCGCGCAGGTCGTATTCGGAGCATTGAGCGATACCGCGTTTGCCTGTGCGCTTGGCGCGGCGCTCTTCGACGCGTGGCTCTGCGGCGAAAGAGCGCACGCGGTCGTTTCGCCTGCGCATCGGGGTTGGCGGCATGCAGCGCGTGCCGGAACCGTGGCCGCAATTACCTTCGTGGCTTGCAACTTCGTGTGCTTGTGGCTTCAGGCCGCGGCGATGAGCGGTTCGCCTGTCAGCGATGCGGGCGCGTCGCTGTGGCTCGTTGCGACTAGCACGCAAGCGGGCATCGGCTGGCTGGTGGCGTTGGCGGGCGGCCTGGTGATCGTGCTGGCCTGCGCGACGGGCATACCGCAAGGCGCATCGAAGACAGGGTTCGCGATCTTCGGCGCGCTCGTGGCCGCTGCAGGGAAAGCGGCTATCGGCCATGCCGCCGATGCCGGTGCGTTTTCCCTCGCCGAAGCCGTGCAGACGCTGCATCTGCTTGCCACGGGCGTGTGGGGCGGGATCGTCATCGTGGGCGCGCTGGCGGTGTTGCCGGCGCTCGGAACATCGGTGGCGCGTGCGTCGTCGATTCGCATCGTCGCGCGCATGTCGCGGGTGGCGACGCTCGCGGTGATCGTCATCATCGCGACGGGCGTGTTCAACGCGTGGCGCGGCACGGACGGATCGGCGGCGGTGCTCGTCGACAGCAACTGGGGGCACGCGCTGATCGTGAAAACGGGACTGGTTCTGGCGGCGCTCGCCTTGGGCGCGCTCAACCGCTGGTCGGTGTTGCCGCGCCTGCAGCGCACGGCATCGACGATGGATGCGCACACGGTCATCAACGTGATGCGCCTTGAAGCGGTGCTGATGCTTTGCGTGTTCGCCACGGCGTCGGTGTTGTCTCACGGCGTGCCGGGCGCGGCGCTCGCCGGCTGAACGCGTTTCGAACGCTTACTCGTATCCCAGCCGATGACTGACGATCGGCGCACAGAAGAGCGCCACCGCGCAGCCGATCACTTTCCCCTGCAATTCGACATAAGCCGTGTGCGAGCTTGCAACGAGCAGCACTTCGAGCATTTGCGGCGCGCAGAAAATGCCCGCCACGCCAATGAACCAGTTGGTAACGACAGGAATGCGCCAGCCACGCTGCGCGCCAATTGCCGCCGCAACGACGCGCGCGACGCCGAAAGCGACGAGCGCGCCGACGGCCATCTGCGCGCGGATATATTCATCGGGAAGGACTTGCCACATGGCTGTTCTCGTTCTTGGTGACTGTTCGCAGCTTACTTTGCAAGAATCTCGCCATATGTACGACAAAACGCAATCGGCGTCAAAAAAATCAGAAGGTGTGTTCCGGGCCGGGGAATGTGCCTTCACGGACTGCGCGCACGTACGCGTCGACCGCCGCGAAAATGGTCGGCTGTCCCTGCATGAAATCCTTGACGAAACGCGGACGCTTGCCGTGGAAGATGCCGAGCATGTCGTGCAGCACCAACACCTGTCCCGAGCAGTCGATGCCCGCGCCAATGCCGATAGTCGGAATCGCCAGACTCTCGGTCACTTCGCGCGCGAGCAGCGTCGGCACGGCTTCGATCACGAGTAAGCGGGCGCCCGCCTGCTGGAGCGCCAGCGCGTCGCGGCGCATTTGCTCGGCGGCCGCTTCGGACTTGCCCTGCACCTTGAACCCGCCGAACGCGTGCACCGATTGCGGCGTGAGACCGACGTGTCCGCATACGGGAATCGAACGCTCGACGAGAAAGCGCACCGTGTCCGCAAGCCATTCGCCGCCTTCGAGCTTCACCATCTGCGCGCCGGCGCGCATCAGTTGCACGGCGTTGGCGTAGGTTTCCTCGCGCGATCCGATGGTGCCGAACGGCATATCCGCGACGATCAGCGCGCTCTTGCTGCCGCGCGCCACGCAAGCCGTGTGATACGCGATGTCCGCGAGCGTGACCGGCAGCGTCGTCGCATGGCCCTGAAGCACGTTGCCGAGCGAATCGCCGATCAGTATGACGTCGACGCCCGCGCGATCGAGCAGCGCGGCGAAGCTCGCGTCGTAGCACGTGAGCATCGCGATTTTTTCGCCGGCTTCACGCATGGCCTGGAGTTTCGGGACGGTGATCGCCGAACGGCTCGTTTCCTGCAAGTACGTCATGGTCGTTTCAAAACTCGATTAGGGGAAAACAGCAGCAAGCCTGGCGCTCAGACCGACACGCCTTTCACGAAAGATTCCTTGCGTCCGCGCATGGTCTCGATGCGCTCGACGAGCAACGCGAGATCTTCTTCCGATGTCAGCGGGTTCAGATGCTCCGCGTTCACCGTGAGCAGCGGCGTTGCATCGTAGTGATAGAAGAACTCGTTATACGTATCGCACAGTGCGCGCAGATACGAATCCGAAATCTGCAGTTCCATGGGGAGCGCGCGTTTTTGAATGCGCGAAAACAGCACTTCGGGACTCGCCTGCAGATACACGACGAAATCCGGCGCGGGCCCGGTGGTACCGATGCGTGAGGCCAGGTCCTTGTACAACTGGAACTCGTCGTCGGGCAGCGTGAGGCGTGCGAAAAGCTCGCTCTTCTGCGTGAGAAAGTCCGCGATCAACGGCGTATGGCCGGTGAGCATTTCCGCGGCTTCACGCGTCTGCGTCACGCGCTGCAACGCGAAACTCAATTGCGTCGCGAGCGCATGGCGCGTGGTGTCGCGATAAAAGCGTTCGAGAAACGGGTTGTCCTGCGGGCGCTCGAACAGCGTGCGCATGGACCAGCGTTCGGCGAGCAAGGTTGCAAGCGTGGTCTTGCCCACGCCGATAGGACCTTCGATCGCGATATAACGGTGCGGCGGGCGCAGTTGCGGCGCGGTAACAGTGAGAGGCGGAGCGCTCATCGGCAATTGGGTTTGGTGGCGGCAGCGGGTGCCTCTGCTGCACTGGATGGAGCGGCGCGCGTGAGCACCTGACATTGGCAGGTCGCGACCTGCTCGATACGCTGATCGGCGACGCCCGCGAGAAATGCATTGGCGCGGCCGCGTTGCGGAATGACGAGTTCGGGTTCGAGTTCGAGCAGCGGCACGAGCACGAACGCGCGCTCCGTCATGCGCGGATGCGGCACGATCAGGTCCGCTTCGTCGATGCCCGACTGGCCATACAGCAGGATGTCGAGGTCGAGCGTGCGCGGCGCATTGCGATACGGCCGCTCACGCCCGAATTGTTCCTCGATGTGGTGACACAAGCGCAAAAGCGCGCGCGCCGGCAACGATGTTTCAAGCTTCACGACGCAATTGAAATAGTCGTCGCCCGAAGAGTCGATCGGCGCGGTGCGGTAAAGGCTCGATTTGGCGAGCACGGTGATCGTGTGCTGCTGGGCGAGACACACGACTGCGTCTTTCAGGGTCTGGCGCGCATCGCCGAGATTCGCTCCCAGGCCCAGATAAGCAATCGTCATGGCAGAAGTCCTACGCCGTCGTTCGGCGAAAAGCGGGTAGATCCCGGCGATACGGCCCGGGGGCAAACCTGTATTCGCTACTGTAACGAAAAGCGGCGTTATTCGTTGTCGGCGCCTTCGACTGGGCCCGAGTCGCTCGCCGCGCCTGCTTCGTGTGCTTCGTGCTCCGCGGTCTCGCCGTTCTTGCGCTTTGCGTTGCTGCGCCGCCGGCGCTTCTTCGGACCGCGATCTTTCGTGCCGCCTTGCGAAAGCAATGCTTCGCGATCGGCGTGATCGGCTTCGATGAAATCGGTCCACCATTGACCGATTTCGGCATCCAGTTCGCCCGACTCGCAACGCAGCAGCAAAAAATCATAACCCGCTCTGAAGCGCGGATGTTCCAGCAGCTTCAAGGCGGTGCGGCCGCGCTTTTCGAGCCGATGCTGAAGCCCCCAGATCTCGCGCATATCCGACGAAAAACGCTTGTGAATGGCGAGCTTTTCGGTCTGCATGTCGAGCACGTCGTCCATTGCGCGATGCAGCGCCGGCACCGGATAGTCGCCGGCTGCGGTGAACTGTTGCCAGCGCGTCTGCACATCGTGCCAAAGCAGCGTGGCGAAGAGAAAGCCCGGCGACACCGGCTTGCCCGCGCGCACGCGTTGGTCGGTGCTCGTCAACGCGAGCGTGACGAACTTCTCGCCATGCGGTTGCTCCAGCACGACATCGAGCAAAGGCAGGACGCCATGATGCAGCCCTTCCTTGCGCAGACGCGTGAGACACGCCAATGCGTGACCGGAAAGCAAGAGCTTAAGCATCTCGTCGAACAGACGCGCGGCGGGCACGTTGTCCATGAGATCGGCGAGTTCTTGAATGGGCGCGCGCGTGGCGTCGTCGATCTCGAAGCCGAGCTTGGCCGCGAAGCGCACGACGCGCAGCATCCGCACCGGGTCTTCGCGATAACGCGTGGCCGGGTCGCCGATCATGCGCAACAGGCGCGCGCGGATGTCGGCCATGCCGTCGTGATAATCCAGCACGGTTTGCGTGGCCGGATCGTAGTACATCGCGTTGATGGTGAAGTCGCGGCGCGTGGCGTCTTCGTGCTGCTCGCCCCACACGTTGTCGCGCAAGACGCGGCCGCTCGCGTCGACCGCGTGCGTGCGCGTGTCGAGTTCGCTGCGCTTGTAGCGGCGTGGCGCTTCGGCGGCGGGCGCGGTTTGCGCGGACGGTGCATCCACGAGCGCGCGGAACGTGGAAGTCTCGATGATCTCCTGCCCGAACTGCACGTGCACGATCTGAAAGCGCCGCCCGATGATGCGCGCGCGCCTGAAAAGCCGTTGCACTTCGTCGGGCGTGGCGTCGGTCGCGACATCGAAGTCTTTGGGCGCGACGCCGAGCAGGAGATCGCGCACCGCGCCGCCGACGATGAACGCGCGATGCCCCGCCTGTTGCAGCCCGTCGGTCACGCGCACCGCGTTCTTCGAGATGAGCGAAGGATCGATGCCATGAACATCCGACGACAGGATGACCGGCACGCTCGGATCGCGCTTGGGCGGCGCGACGGTTTTCTTGCGCGTGCTCTTGCGAGCCGGTTTCGTTTCTGACGAAGCGCTGGCTTGAACGTCGCCATCGGTGGTATCGGCGCTTTCTTGTCCGAACAGCTTGCGGATGAGTTTTTTAATCACGTGTATCGAAGAGGTTCAGAATGCGCCAGCCTTTGGCTTGCGCATGCGCGCGCAGGGTGTCGTCGGGATTGGTTGCGACCGGGTCGGTCACGCGTTCGAGCAACGGGATGTCGTTGTGCGAATCGCTATAAAAATAGCTGTGTTTGAAGTCGGCGAGCGACTTGCCGAGCGTGCCGAGCCATTCCTCGACCCGCACGATCTTGCCTTCGCGATAACTCGGCGTGCCGGTCGGCCGGCCCGTGAGCGCCCCTTGCGGGTCGTTGTCGACGGTTTCGAATTCGCAAGCGATCAGCGTTTCGATGCCGAACGCTTCCGCGATAGGCGCGGTGATGAACGCGTTGGTCGCGGTGACGAGGCAGCAGAGATCGCCATTATCCTGATGCTCGCGCACGAGCGTGACGGCAGCCGGGACGATGCGCGGATTGATCACCTCGCGCATGTACTGCGCGTGCCAGTCGTCTAGTTGCTCGCGCGAATGCTTGGCAAGCGGCCCCAGCATGGCGTGCAAATACGCGTTGATATCGAGCACGCCCGCCTGGTATTGAGCGTAGAAGGCATCGTTTTGCCGCGCGAAGCTGTCTGCATCGACGATACCGAGCTTGACCATGAAGCGGCCCCATTCGTGGTCGCTGTCGGTGGGAATGAGCGTGTGGTCGAGATCAAAGAGGGCTAGGTTCATGGGAGCGCATTTTACTTGAAGCGGGTCGGAGCGTTGTCTGTAGCGGCGTGCGCGTGAGGCTCGCCGAACAGGTCGATGGAATCGGGCGATGCGCTTTCCGTCTCGGACCCGGCCAGGTCCCACGAAGGCTGGCCGAAGCGCGCGAGCACGGTGCGCAAAAGCGGCATGGTCACGGCGCGCTTTTTTTCGAGCGAGAAGCGGTCGAGTTCGTCGAGCAGCGCCATGAGACTCGGCATGTCGCGCCGGAAATGCGTGAGCAGATAAGCGGGCACGCCTTCGGCCAGCACGATGCCGCGCTCGCGCGCCGCGTGCCGCAGCACCGACGCCTTGGCGTCATCCGCGAGCGGCAGCAGATGGAACACGAGGCCCCAGCCGAGCCGCGTGCGCAGGTCCTCGCGCACGACGAGCTGCATTGGCGCGACGTTGCCGGTCGCGACAAGCGCGCTGGCGGGGTAAGCGCGCACTTCGTTGAAGAGATTGAACAGCGCGATTTGCTGAGCCGGCGAGAGGCCGTCGCAATCGTCGACGGCGTAGAGCGTCACGCGCGGATCGAAACCGAACGCGTTCAGCGCGCTTTGCGGGCTCAGAAAGCGCGCGCGGCCGTTCGCCTCGTACACGAGCGCGTGCAGCAGATGGCTGCGGCCGCTGCCGGCTTCGCCCCAGATATAGAACGTGCGATCCGCGACGGGTCCGGCCGCGAGCGCGCCTTCGAGCTCGCGCAGGCGCGTCACCAGTTCGTGGTTGCTCGCGGCGAAGAAGTTGTCGAAGGTGGCGGGCGGTGGTGTGCCCAGGTCGAGCGTCAGTTGGCGTTGCACGTGAGAAAGGAGTCGGTTCGGGCTGTTTGGGCGGATCGGTTGTGTCTTCGTCTTGTCTTCGTCGTGTCTTGAAAACAGGCGGCTCGGATGCGCCGATGTTCGAAACGCCGCCTCTGGCCACCGTTCGCGCGCGGCGCCGTTGCTTTCGCCGGACCGTATTCGATCTCGAAAAGAGCGCCGGCAGGCTTCGATGCACGCGCGGGAAAACCAGCCGGACGGCTGTCATCGGGTAAAATCGCATTTTACCGACCTTCTTGCGCTCCCCCCATGAATCAACCGAAATCCGCCCCTGATGCTCCCGGTTTGTCGTATCGCGATGCGGGCGTCGACATCGACGCAGGCGACGCGCTCGTCGACCGGATCAAGCCGTTCGCCAAGAAAACCTTGCGCGAAGGCGTGCTGGGCGGCATCGGCGGATTCGGCGCGCTGTTCGAAGTGCCCAAGAAGTACAAGGAACCGGTGCTCGTGTCGGGCACGGACGGCGTCGGCACCAAGCTGCGTCTCGCGTTCGAACTGAACCGGCACGACACGGTGGGCCAGGATCTCGTCGCCATGAGCGTGAACGACATCCTCGTGCAGGGCGCGGAACCGCTCTTTTTCCTCGATTATTTCGCCTGCGGCAAGCTGGACGTGGATACGGCGGCGGACGTGGTGAAGGGCATCGCGCAAGGTTGCGAATATGCGGGCTGCGCGCTGATCGGCGGCGAGACGGCGGAAATGCCGGGCATGTACCCGGACGGCGAGTACGACCTCGCGGGCTTCGCGGTCGGCGCGGTGGAGAAGAGCAAGATTATCGACGGCAGCGCGATCAAGCCGGGCGATGTCGTGCTGGGTCTGGCGTCGAGCGGTATCCATTCGAATGGGTATTCGCTGGTGCGCAAGATCATCGAGCGGGCAAATCCTGACTTGAACGCCGATTTCGACGGCCGTTCGCTCGCCGACGCGCTGATGGCGCCCACGCGCATCTACGTGAAGTCGCTGCTGTCGGCCATGCAGACCGTGACCGTGAAGGGCATGGCGCATATCACGGGCGGCGGTCTCGTCGAAAACATTCCGCGTGTGCTGCGCGAAGGGTTGACGGCTGAGCTGGATCATCGCGCTTGGCCTTTGCCGCCGCTGTTCGCATGGCTGCAGAAGCACGGCGGCGTCGCGGATGCGGAGATGCATCGCGTGTTCAACTGCGGCATCGGCATGGCGGTGATCGTCGCGGCGGAAGACGCGCAGGCAGCCACCGGCTTGCTGTCGGCAGCGGGTGAACAGGTTTGGCAGATTGGTGTGGTGCGGGAAAGCGCGGATGGGGAGGCGCAGACGGTGGTGGTTTGAATGCTTGCCGCGTTGTGATGTCGGTGTTGAAAACCCTCGCTGGTGGCGGGGGTTTTTGTTTTTCAACTACAGCAACGACATTACTCAGACGGCTGCGCGAGGACGCGTTCGAGTTTGGGCAGCGCGCTTTGCACCGTTTCCCAAACAATGTCCAGATTCGTATCGAAATAGCCGTGTGTCATGCGATTGCGCATGCCGCGTAGCTTTTCCACGGTACGGTAGCGTTGCTTTTCGCGAAGCCGGGAAACTCGGTCTCAATCTGAACCGCGGCTTCCCCTATTACGATGAGGTTCAGAATAACTGCCTGCTGAACCATCCGATTCGCGACGAAGTCTGCCTTGCTCAGCTTCTGAACGTAGCCGCGTGCAGTTCGCGAAGCGTCCAGCAGATGGTCGATATAGTCGGTCAGGCGCAACTGGCGCTGTTTTGCATTCATACCGCGCGCGCCTCACTCAGAACAACGGATCGAAACTTCATTGGCAAGTCTTGCGGTGTCACGACGTCCACCGGCACGCCGAGCAGTTCTTCCAGTTCGACCTGAATTGCTCCAAGGTCGAAAAGCGTCGCTCCCTGTAGAGCATCAACCAAAATGTCGAGATCGCTGCCGTCGTCGTCTTCGCCGTGAAGAACCGAGCCGAATACCCGCGGATTTGCCGCATGGTTGGCCGCGATGATGCGACGAACGTCGTTGCGATGCACTTCGAGCGCTGATGAAGGTTTGGTCATGGGACGGAACGATAAGAAGCCACGCATGAATGATAACGCGGCTTTGCCTTGAGGCATGAAGCGCAAGCGAGAACCGGTTTCGCCGCTTTTCTTGACGCCACTCACCCCGCGACCGCCAACACCGTCGCCACCGCCCGCTCCGTTGCATCCCCCGCGCAACAATCCACCACCGCCCGCTCCGGTATCGAACGCAGCCACGTCAACTGCCGCTTGCACAACTGCCTCGTCGCGAAGACGCCCTTATCGCGCATTTCGTCATAGCGTGTCGCGCCGTCGAGATACTCCCATGCTTGCCGATAACCCACGCAACGCATCGACGGCATCGACAGATCGAGGTCGCCACGGGCGCGCAGCCGCTTCACTTCGTCGATGAAACCGTGCGCCAGCATCGCATCGAAGCGTGCCGCGATACGCGCATGCAGCACCGCGCGATCCGAAGGTTCGAGTGCAATCGGCACGAAGCGATACGGCGCATCGCCCGAAGACTCGCGCGGCGCGGCAAGCAGCGCCGACATCGGCTGCCCGGTGAGCATGAACACTTCGAGCGCGCGTTGAATGCGCTGCGAGTCATTCGGCGCGAGACGCGCGGCGGTTTGCGGATCGATTGACGCAAGTCGCGCATGCAACGCCGGCCAGCCGTCGCGCGCGGCATCGGCATCCAGAAGAGCGCGCGTATCGGCATCGGCGGGAGGCAAGTCGTTCAAGCCCTGCGTGAGCGCCTTGAAGTACAGCATCGTGCCGCCGACCAGCAGCGGCACATGCCCGCGCGCGACGATCTCGCCGACGAGCCGCAGCGCATCGCCGCGAAACTGCGCGGCGGAATAGCTCTGTGAGGGATCGATGATATCGATCAGATGATGCGCGGCCAGCGCGCGTTCTTCCGCGTTCGGCTTGGCCGTGCCGATATCCATCTCGCGATAAACCAGCGCCGAATCCACGCTGATAATCTCGACCGGCCGCGCCGAGCGCGCGGCAAACGCAAGCGCCGCCGCTGTCTTCCCCGATGCCGTCGGCCCCAATAAACACGCGATGGAACGAGCCGTCATTGTCCGCGCATGAAGAGGCGGTCGAGGTCGGCGAGCGTGAGTTGGAACCACGTCGGCCGGCCGTGATTGCATTGATCGGCGCGTTCGGTTGCTTCCATCTGGCGCAAAAGGCCATTCATTTCATCGAGCGTAAGGCGCCGGTTGGCGCGCACGGCGTGATGGCACGCGAGCGTTCCAAGCAACTCGTGCTGACGCTCGGTGAGCACGCGCGACCCGCCATACGCCTGCAAATCCGCCAGCACGGCGCGCGCAAGCGCTTGCAGATCGGCATCCTTGAGCAGCGCGGGAACTGCGCGAATGGCAATCGATGTCGGCGAGAGCACGGCCAGATCGAAGCCGAGCGCATCGAGCGTGGCGCGCTCTTCCTCGACGATGCCGATCTCGACCGCATCCGCCGTCATCGATACCGGAATGAGAAGCGGCTGCACGGCGATCGCACGATCCGCAAGCGCATTCTTGAACTGCTCGTAGAGAATGCGTTCGTGCGCGGCGTGCATGTCGACGATCACGAGTCCGCGCGCGTTTTGCGCAAGCACGTAGATGCCGTGAATCTGCCCGACGGCGAAGCCGAGCGGCTGGTCATCGGCGTGATCGAGCGGAGCGGGTCGCGGCGCATAAGCCGGCGCGCTTTCGCCGGCCCACGCCACCGAAGGCGACGCCTCGGGCGCGGCGTTGTCCTTGCGGCCGAAGAGCGCGTCGTACAGCGCAAGCGGCTGCGCGACGGGCAAAGTGCCCTGCGTCATGCGCGACTGGCGCATCCATGACGTGCCGTTTTCGCCGCGCATCGGCGCCGTATCGCCGCTGCCCGTGGCGTAAGGCTTTGCGCTGAACGAAGCCGGTCCGGTCGGCGACAACTGCGCCGCATGCCCGCCCGACGTGGTTTCCGGCGACGCGCCCGCTTGCCGCGCGAGCGCGCGCTGCACGGCATGAAACACGTATTGGTGAATCGAGCGCGAATCGCGAAAGCGCACTTCGATCTTCGACGGATGCACGTTCACATCCACCGATTCGGGCGGCAAGTCGAGAAACAGCACATAGGCCGGATAGCGATTGCCATGCAGCACGTCTTCATAGGCCGCGCGCACCGCGTGCGTAAGCAGCTTGTCGCGCACGAAGCGGCCGTTGACGAAGAAATACTGTTGATCGGCGCGTCCGCGACTGGCGGTCGGCAGGCCCGCGCAACCGTAGACGGCGAGCGGCCCGGCGCGTTCATCGAGCGGCAGATGCGCGGTTTCGAACACCTCGCCGAGAATCTTCGCGACGCGCGTCCGCGGATCGCTCGCGTTCCAATGCTCGACGGCCTTGCCGTTGTGCATCACCGAAATGGCGACGTCCGGGCGCGCGAGCGCCATGCGCCGGATCACATCGAGGCAATGCCCGAGTTCGGTCTGTTCGCTCTTGAGGAACTTGCGCCGCGCGGGCGTGTTGAAGTACAGCTCGCGCACTTCCATGGTGGTGCCGACCGTGCCGGCTGCCGGGGAAATGGCGCCCGTTTGCGCGTCGATGCGCGTCGCGTGCGAGCAGCTCTCAGTGCGGCTCGTGATGAACAACTCCGCGACGGAAGCGATGGAGGCAATTGCCTCGCCGCGAAAGCCGAGCGTGGCGACGGCTTCCAGGTCCGCGAGCGAGCGGATTTTGCTGGTCGCGTGGCGTAAAAGCGCGAGCGGAAGTTCGTTGGGCGGAATGCCGCTGCCATCATCGGCAATGACGATTCGCTTCACGCCGCCTTCATCGAGCGTGATGCGCAGGGTGCGCGCGCCTGCATCGAGCGCGTTTTCCAGCAGTTCCTTCACGACCGATGCCGGCCGTTCCACGACCTCGCCCGCCGCGATCTGGCTGATGAGCTGGTCGGGAAGCGGCGCGATGGCGCGCGAACCGCGCGCGGCGTCTGCGGTCAATGTGTAGGCGGAGGGATCGTTGAGTTCGGCCATCCCGAATTATAGCGATTCGCATCCGAGCGTCCCGATGCGCGATTTTGGCGGCAAAAGGGCGTCGAGACGGCGTCTGGATGAGCGCTTCCTAATTGAAGGCGCGTTTGCGTTCGGTATCATGGCGCGACCTTCCACGGTTCTTGACGGCGGGCAGATTCCTGTCGCGCCGGGCCATTTTTTTCGAGGAAAGCTTTTGGACACGCTGCTGCAATTTCTAGGGATGATCCTTCACATCGACAAGTCGCTCGGTGTCTTTATCCAGCACTACGGCGCTTGGGTCTATGCGGTGTTGTTCCTCATCGTGTTCTGCGAAACCGGGCTCGTCGTATTCCCGTTCCTGCCGGGCGATTCGCTGTTGTTCATCGGCGGCGCGTTTGCCGCGTCCCACGCGATGGACTTGAGCGCGCTCATCGTGCTGCTGCTCGTGGCGGCTGTTCTGGGGAACACGGTGAATTACTTGATTGGGCGCGCTATCGGCCCGAAGGTGTTCGACACCAACATTCCCGTGCTGGAGCGCTTTCTCGACCGCGCGGCGCTGCAGAAGACCCACAACTTTTATGAGCATCACGGCGGCAAGACTATCGTGATCGCGCGCTTCGTGCCGGTGGTACGGACCTTCGCGCCGTTCGTGGCGGGCGCTTCGTCGATGAATCACACGCGCTTTCAGTTCTTCAATATTCTGGGCGCGCTGGTTTGGGTCCTGTTGCTCGTGCTGCTCGGCTACTTCTTCGGCAACATTCCGTTCATTCGGCAGTATTTGAACGTGATCGTGCTGGTGGGAATCGGCGCGGCAGTGGTGCCGATCGCGCTGGGTGCGCTTTGGAAGCTGACGCGGCGGCGCTCGAAGGCGTAAGCCGTAACGGCCGATTGCTGCTTCGGGGCACTGAAATCGAGCGAGACGCGTGTCACTGCGCGCCTCGCTCGATGCGTTTTATCCGCGGCGAATCAGGCGGATAAGGAACAGCAGCACGACTGCGCCGATCACGGCCGTCACGAGCGAGCCGAAGATGCCGCCGCCGAACGAGATACCGAGCGTGCCGAACAGCCAGCCGCCGATCAGACCGCCGACCACGCCGACGATAATGTCGACGATCACGCCGAAGCCGCTGCCGTTCATGATGAGACCGGCGAGCCAGCCCGCGACGCCGCCGATGATCAGCCAGAGGATGATTCCGTGTTGCAAGAAATTCATGAGAAAAAACTCCGAGAGATTAGATGATTGCAGGACTGCAGGAAGCTCCTGCTTTCGAGCGCGGTGAATTTAGCCCAAAGAACGGCCACGCGGACCGGCCTGAGTGTCAAGTTTTGTCGATGCCACGGCTCGCGCCAGACACGGCAAGCGCGTCGAAGATAGTGTGTAATTTGATCAAAATTTAGAATGCCGAAACGCCCGGTGCACCGAATGGCCACGTGTGTCGTTTATGTCACGACGGCGGAATTGTTTCGGTAATGTTTTATGCTGGCGGATGTTGATCGTTTCACGTAATGCAACAGGAGCGGCGCGACGCATTGCTGTAATCGGCGCTGTGGGCTTTGAACACGCTGCAAGAGACTAGAACAAGAGAATGAGAACGTTGGTGTCGATGCAAATGGAAGGTTTCAAGCTATTCAGCCGCGCGGGCATCGCGGGGGCAGCGGTCGCGGCAATGCTCGCCGGATGTTCCTCCACACCGCGCACGCCCGCGCCTATCGTCGAGAGTTCGGCGTCGAGCGCGCCGCCTGTCGTTCAGACGACGTCGCCCGCCGTCATTCCCGCGCCGGTCGTGCCGCTCAACGCGCCGCCAGCGGAGCCGGGCTTCTATCGCGTGAAGCCGGGCGACACGCTTTACGGCATCGCGCGAAACTACAAGCAGAAGCCCGACGACCTCGCCAAATGGAACACGCTGCCCGAAAGCAAGCAGGTGAATATCGGACAGTTGTTGCGCGTGGCGCCGCCGGGCGCAGCCGTGGCATCCGCGAGCACGGCGCAAAAGAAAGACATGCCGCCGCTCATTGCCACACCGCAGAAGTCATCGAGCGACAAGACCGAAAAGTCCGTCGCGCAAAAGCCCGCGCCCGAAGCCAGCGAAGAACATGTGAGCGCGGCCAGGGGCACGTTCGTGTGGCCCGCGAAGGGCGAGGTCGTGCGCAAGTTCGGCGCAAGCGGCAACAAGGGAATCGATATCTCCGGCAAGGTCGGGCAGCCCGTGAAGGCGGCAGCCGGCGGCAAGGTCGTGTATGCGGGCAGCGGCTTGCGCTCGTATGGGCGCATGATCATCGTGCGGCATGGCAACGATTTTCTGACCGCCTACGCCTATAACGACAAGCTGCTCGTGCACGAAGGCGATACGGTCAAGCAAGGTGCGACCATCGCCGACATGGGCACGGGACCGAGCGGCTCTCCGGAGCTGCATTTCGAAGTACGCAAGTCGGGCGCGGCGGTTGACCCGTTGCCCCTGCTTGGCGCAGGTGGTTGAAGAATGAAGGTTGAAACATGAAGGTCGAAGGAGAGTGATGGTGAAGAAAGTCATGGGCGCGGCATGTGTCGCGTTGTCATTGCTTGCTGGCTGCGATCAGCAGCAAAGCGAGGATGGGTTGAACAAGCTCAAGGCAATTTTCAATGCCGTGAAGCCCGACAATCTGCTGCTGAAGGATTTGCAGCCTGGCGTCACGACCGAGGCGCAGATTCGCAGTCAGATGGGCGACCCGGAAATCGAACGGACTTTCACCGACGGGTCCAAGCGGCTCGAATATCCGCGCGGCCCGGCGGGAACGAACACCTATTTCGTCGATCTCGACGCCGACGGACTCTTCGTGTCGGTGACGCAGGTTCTGACCGCGGCGAATATCGCGAAGGTAAGGCCCGGCATGACGCAGGATGAAGTGCGCCGGTTGCTTGGCAAGCCGACCACCGTCGCGGAGTATCGACTGAAGCAGGAACGCGTGTGGAGTTGGCACTGGCTCGAAGATGGCGTGAATCGCGACGCCATGTTCAACGCGCATTTCGACCCGAACGGCATCGTGGTGACGACTTCGCGCTCGGAGGCGGAGGGCGGCGGACGTCATTGAAAGGTGTAGAGGCAATGAACAATCAGAATAACGACAAGAGACGAAACGCCTTGATGAACGACGCCGCGCGCTATCGCGACCGTTATCTGCAAGACGCGAACGATGCGACGCTCACGATCTGGGCTTGCGACCGTGGTCATCACTGGGACGACGCGGTAGATGCGGCTCAGAATATTCGTTGCATGAACTGCGCGTCGCACCGGCGCGAGGTCGAGATGCAGCGCTTGCATGGCATCGCGCAGATGCGCGGCGGTGCGCTGTTATCGCCGGGCCGTGCCGACACCAAGGCGCCGCCTTCCTGGCGATGCGCGTGGGGACACGTCTGGGATGCGGATATCGAATCCGCGCAGCGTTCATGGTGTGCGGAGTGCGGCCGGACGGTGTTTTCGAAGTACCGCTGAGTCGCGCAAAAAAGAAAAGCCGGCGAGTGCCGGCTTTTGAGCTTCTTTGTCGGAGCGATGGCGTGGTTCGCCTGCTACTCGCCGGGCTGTTGGCAAAACCGTGCGCTCTTTATTCGTTACCTGCCTGGCGCGCCTGTGCCTTTACCCACAACTCGGTCGAATGCCGCCCATCTTTTTTGTGGTCCGTTTGCGCTTGAATCGACTTCCCCCGTGCGCAGACACAGTATCGAGGCAACGGTTTTGTATGAGTGTTCGTTCTCGAACACACGCAAGCAAGATACGTGGCGGATAAACCCTTAACCGTCCAATCGGCTTTTCGACTAAGCCAGTTCTTCGTGTTTGGCCTCCTGACGCAGGTTCGCCGCGACGAGCGATTGCGTGACCATGCGTGCTTCGGCTTGCGCGATGTGTTCGAGCGTCGCGTCTTCGAGCTGGTCGGCATAGATGGCGAGTGCATCGCACAGGTTGGCGTGCGCCGCGTCGTCGAGCGTCCACTCGCCCGTGCCGGTGTGCCGCTCGTCCAGTTCGACGAGCGCTTCGTAGGCTGCGGTGATGTCGTCGGCGTGATCCGTCACGTGACCGAGCTGGCCGAGTTCTTCCGCGATCAGCAGATGCCGGCACAGCGCCATGAAGAGCGGCTTCGAGCCGTGTCCGCGCCGGAGGGCGTCGAGTGCGGCATAGGCTTGAAGCAGCATGGCGTTGGTCATCGGTTCGCGGGCGGCGCGGCTATAGGTCAGCGCGCGCAACAGCGGCGACATGGCAGGACGGCCGGACTTCATATTCGTCGATTTTTTCTTCACGGAATTCTCCGGAACAGGTTCTTGCTCGCGCACCCGAACCGGCGGGCCGGGACGCTTCGTGCAATGAGCATGGAAACATCATCGCACTCGATAATTAGTGTTGTCTTAAGACGCGTCAGGCTTTGCAAAGGCGCGCCGTTCTCAAGCCGGGCTCAGCGATTCACCCGCCACGCGCACTCGCTCGCCGACCGCGACGCCGGGCGCGCTGTCGTAATTGAAGCTGCGCACGCTGCCATCGTTCATGCGGACTTGCACCTGATACGTCGTCGTCTTGTGGACGACATGTTCGATCTGATTGCCCGCGAGCCCGCCGCCAAGTGCGCCGATGATCGTCGCCGCCGTGCGTCCGCGACCGTTACCGATCTGCGTCCCCGCCAAACCGCCCACGACCGCGCCGCCTATTGCACCGAGACCCGTGGTGGGTTGCGCGGTCTGCACCGCGTTCACCGCCATGACCTGGCCGGCATACGGATCGTACGCCGGTTGGGCTTCGACCGCTGCGGGCGCCGCGGCCGCCACGCTATGTGCCGTCGTCGACGCCGGTTTCAAGTGATGCCCGCGAACCGCACGCGGCAATCGATCCGCGTCGCTTCCAGTCAGAGCCGGCGCGCTTGCGGGCGATGCCTTGGCGACTTGCCCATCTACCGTCGGCGAAGCTGTCACGGCCGTCGCGGTGGCTTTCGATGACGGCAGAAGGCCGGTCATCGCGGCCACGCCCGTGCCGCAAGCGAGGATCACCGAGACGGCGGCCGCCGCCATGAGCGGATGAATACGCGAGGGCTTTTGATCGAACTGGGGTACGGCGTTCATGGCAGCGTCTCCGTTGAGTGCTTGCAAGGCATTGATGCCTGCCTGCTATAACGCCGCGTTTGCTACCCGGTGGACGCGTTCGGTGTGACATTTGTAAGCAAACATCTCCGCTTGATTCGAACGAGGAGGCGTTTGAGAAGCGTCGCGTCACTTCGCGGCGGGCAAGTCACGCGTGTCGAGTGTCATGGCGACGAGCGCGTAACCAACGAGATGCGGAAAGGCGCCGGTCATGCATGAAGACAAAAAAACGCTGGCATGCCGGGAAGCGCGCCGAAAGCAAAAAGCCGCTGATCCTTGCGGAACAGCGGCTTCTTTTGATGCTGGTGGCGAATCAGGGAGAAAAGGACAAATTCCCGGATCGGCCGCCCCGCCTGACTCGGCGAGGCTCAGAGCCCAAAAACTGGTGGTCCACTGGGTTGGACCACCGGATTTTAGCGCCATTTTTCGTGCATGAGGTCTTTGCGAAGTCCAACAAAGAGCCGCAACGAGGAGCGGTTGATGCCTCCGAACATATATCCTGTGAAAGGGCACTTCACATTTGGCGACGCAGCCATTGAAGCCGCATTCAACGATAGGCCCGTAGTCGAGAAATCCTGGCAACGTCGTTCGTGACAATGCGTCGACATTTTCGATGTCGAAAGAATGTGTGTGAAGCGAAAGCAAACGACACGCCAAGGGCATGTGTTTAACACCCTCGCACTTGGCGAATTATGCGAAAAGTCGCTTAATATCAAGGAAATCCGCAATGAGAACACTTCTCGCGCTTATATTGACCGCTATCGCTGTTGGATTGGTTATGGCAGTTATCAGGCAAAAACCAGGAATATTCTATGATTGCGAACAGCGAATCGAGCGATGGGCTCAAACGAGAATCGAAGAGATCAAAGAGTGGCTCGGCATTGAGATAACGACGCTTTCCTTCGCCGGCGCGATCATCGCTGTTGGCGTCGTGCTGGTGATAGGTTTGAGCTTCGTAAGCGAATCGAGTGCGTTGAAGACCGTCTCCACGGTGCTGGAATACGGTGTCGCGATCCTAAACTTCGCAGGTGTGATGTTCATCTCGCGCGGTGTGATCCTGATGAACGAACAGCGAGAAAAATTGAAAAAGACGGCCGACGCGGGAGACTCTTCGCGCTTCACACAGGTGGCGGCGGACTTGTTTGTCGATGCGTCGACGGCTTGCGAGCGGGGTTCATTGCTCGTAGCGGCGGCGTTTTTGCTCGATTTGATTGCAAAAACAATCGGCTAGTGGCCGGAGGTCACTTTTGCAAGACCCATCAGCGCAAATGCGACAAAACTGAATAGCAAAAAGAGGAAAAAACCAAACAACGATTTTCGCGCTCTTCTCGTTTCCAACGCTTCTTGAAAATTTTCAGGGGGCTGTTTCATCGAGAGCTCGCTGGGTTTAACGGTCCGAAAATAGGAGTCCCCTTTTATTTGAGTCAAGGCCCGATGGCAATAGCAAAAAAGTAAAAGGAGACGAACGGAATGAAAAAGGGCAAACGCTCGTCCGTGAAACCGTGCGTGCGGCCAAATTATTACCGGACCCGGCGCCGCTTTCTGCTCACGATCAGTGCTGAGACACTGGTCGCCATCGCCGTAAAATCGCAGCGTGTTCAAGGATCCTTCGAAGCTTCTTTGGATGGCACATATTTTTCGCGACGGGATGTTGTTCGGGCACTGCTCGAACCCGACTTTGGCATGAAGTGAGCGCCTGGTGAATGTCCGGATGGCTATCGGAGCGTCAAATTTTCAGCGCCCATTTCTTGATGTCGGCGGCTTGCCCGCTATACACCGTTATTCCTGGCGGACCGTTTTCGGTCCCTTGAATTACTAGCAAAAGCGAACTCACACGGACCTCAGATTGGCGAAGCAATCGGGAAAACGCGTCAATATCCATAGCGGACGCAACTGGCTGGGCCTCGGGGTGGGTGTGCCACTCACCCAAATAAAGCATGCCTCGGTCGGCGCGCAGATCGATATTGCGTTGCGCGACGACCGGATCCGAACGAAACGACACTCTCGTTCGTTCGTCGCGCGGACCAGGGCCGTTGGCTTCCAGGATGCAAACCGCTTTATCGGAGACCACTCCAAACAATTGGCCCCCGGCTTCCTTCGACCAACGAAAGCATTGCCGATGGCGCGCAAGATGGGATCGCGCAGCAGGGGCAATCAACAATTCCTGAGCAAAATCGTCGTGTTTGAAAACAAGCTGGGCAGTTGCCGGAGTCTTTATTGAGGCCAAGGAATCACACGCTCGGTCATGCTCATATCGAAGTCGTCGGAAAGCGTCGCCCCCAGCGAAATGGCCCGATCCCGGGCGCCAAGCCACACGCGGTGGCACGGCGGGGCGCAGTGTCCCAGCAAAGCGTCAAGCGCAAGGCGCGCCGCGAGCCCTATTGTTCCTTGCAAATCGGCCGCGCCATATGGCTGGAAAAAGTTGCCGCAGCCAGCCTCAGAAAGTGTGGCCACCCCGGACGCCCACCGCGATGTCATCCGGCGTTTGGGCTTGCCCTCGTCATCGAACAAATCCATTAACTCACTGGCGGGCGAAAGCAACACAGCGTGTCCGGCAAGCGCGAATTCTTCGGTCCACGAGACCATCCAGGGCGACCGCGATTTGATCGATTTTCGCCATCGGTCCATCTGCATGTCGACCGCAAGTGAAACTCCGGAGCTGATCAGCAGATCTGCCGAAGCGACCGAGGCAAGCTGCTCCTTCGTCAAATCACCGAAGCGTCGCGGAAATGCATCGGCGGAATCGATGTGGGGAAAGTCGCGTTTTAAACGATCCGAAAGCGCGTTGGTTTTATAGCGGAAAACATCCGCGGCGCCCAAGAGATGCCGAGACGTGTTCTGTGGGGCGAGATTATCGTGGTCTATAAGAATGAAGCGCGCGACCCCTGACTGCGCGAGCAACCGGGCAATTTCAGCGCCAAGTGCGCCGCATCCAACGAGCGCCACAGTCTTTTGCGCGAGCAGATCAGAAGAGGGGTCTTTGTCCCGCCCGTGCACCCAGGCGCGATCTGCGCGGCCCACATTGAAGCGCTCGACGCTTTGCCCCGAATAGCAAAACAAAATGTGCTTCTGGGGGAGATTGGCAATCGCGCGAAATCCCTTCAGCAGGGTCTTGCGGGGCGGGCCTTTAATCCAGGTTCCGACAAAAACCGGCCCGCTGGGCGTTGGCATGCCGATCAGGACAGGAAATGGTTTGGGAGGGGTGAGCAGCGGAGCGATGTTTGCATGGCCAGAGATGTTGAGGATATCTTTGCCGTTGATCGGGTATTGGGCCGGGGTGAGCGGTTGATCTAGCATCGTGAACCACGCGGGCGAGGGCTCCGCGGGCTCTCTGACGCCAGAGTTGCGCAGCCAGGATTTCATCTGCTCGGCAGAATCCGCAAATACAGGGGCGCCTCGATGCACCGCATGCACGATTGATCGAGATAGTCCCGTGGGCGGGAAAATAGCAAGGCCGGATCGCGAGTCAGGGGTCTTTTCTCTCGCCCAATAAGACAACGCCTCGCGGCGCAGCTCGCCCTCTCTCGCATCTTTGTCGAGACGCAACACTTTCACCGCGTCCGAGATCGCAAGCGCAATGCGACGGCCGGTGGGGAGGTTGAACGGGCGCTTCACAAGGCACAGGCTGCCCCACTCCTCCACGTGCGGCCATCGGTCAGCGTGCTGCTTGTCAGCTTGCGGCGCGCAAACGCGAATCTCGGAAAATGGAAAGCTGCCGTCGATCAACACAAGCAGATGATCGACTGTGGGGTGCTGGTGCTCGCCGCGCGGAATCTCAATGCGCCACGCGTAGGCGAAATTAAATATTCCGCGCAACGCGGCGGTTTCGGCGTCATCAAGCCGTCGCCATTCGTTGGGCCAAAGCTCGTCTAAACTGTTTTCGAAGCTTTCTGCCATAGGCGGCGTAGGGGAAAGGGCCAGCGAAGTCAACCGTATCGCCCATCGCCATCGTCGCGCTTGTCGCCTATTGTCTCGGCGACAACGAAACGCGACTTAGAGCCCCCGCCGTCCTCTCTGCTGGAAGGCGTGGGCTGTCCCGAGAAAAAGTTGGTGTCGAACACTTCGTCCCACGCCGCGCGCGCCTCGACCCGAGTAGGGTCGCCATCGAAAATGCCGAGGGTCGCCAAAGCTTCGGCGAGTCGGTCGCGCAGATACGCTGCTTTCTCGTCGTCTGGTCCGGCCAACGGCGTGTCGCCCACGGGATGCGCGACGACGAGCGAGCGCCTGAGCCTGGCTAAGACCTTGACCCATGTTTCGCGCAGCGATTGATCGTCTCGGTCCTGAACGGGGACGAAATCGTCGCAGACCAAGCAAGTGATCAGAATGCCGCTGCCCGTCTTTTCTTTCCAGTCGTGACGGCTACGGGCATAGAACTTCGTCAGTCGCACCGCTTTGCGAAATTGCCGGCCGTCAACGCCGAAATCTGAGACTTTCCTCTTGAACCACCGTGTCACTTCGCGCGCGTCGGAAACAGTCCACTCGTCGCCGCTAGCCAGTTCGTAGGTTTCGGTTCGCCCGCCCGCTTCGTCTTTGCTGACGCGAGTTCTATAAACCGGAATGTCGATGTGATAGCCCTGCGGGTAGAGCTGGCGCACGCAATTGTTGTGAATTTCCGCCTCGCTTGCGAGCCTCCCGTCCATGGCGAGCGCCGCGCGGACGCGTTCTTTTGCCTCGGAAGGCGTCAAAGCCACACCTTGCGCGTCGTTAAGATCCTTCTCTTTGAAATAAGCGCCGTCGTCGATGTCGTATTCACACTCTATGTCTTGAACCATCGTGTGCATCGCATACGAACCCTGAGAATGGTGATCCGGCTGCGGATGCCCATTTTTATCAAGGCCGTTATTGAGTCGAATGCGACCGTTATTGCGACGCGCGCGCATTTCGTCGCGCTCAGGCGTGGTGAGCGTGACTTTTTTGCCGTGAAAGCTGTCCATCTCGTTGTGGCAGTCAAACATTTTTATTTCCTTCTTTCTGTGGATCAAGCGGGCGGGGCCCGAACGCCGCCAAGAACCGGAGCGCGCACGGTTCTCCGCGGGCGGCTTCTGCCCATAAGAAGTCGACGTCAGACACCGCTTGGCGTGAGAGCGCGTTTAGCACCCTCGGTCGCGCGTCATCCATATTCGACAAATACTTTCGCAAATCATTTGAGGGGCATTGGGCTGGCATGCGCCACGCGCCGCTGCCATTGCCGCGAATCTCGATGATCTTTTTCGCAATGTAGTCGTAGCCCACAGCCTGCGCATTGATCGACGCCTCCATGATCTTTATGCCGAAGCTCCATCCCCAGGCGCCCCGGCGGCGCGCCTTGTTTGAAATTTCCTCCCCGCCCTGAACGGGCAGCGAGCCAAGCATGAACAGCTCAATAGGGCGGCTGGCCTCGCCCGCGTCTTTGCAAATTTCGACCGCCTCAATGGCGCCCAGCGCTCCCGGATTGTTTGCCCAAAGCCCCCCATCGGTGTATACGACGCTAATTCCGGTCTCCGGCTCAATGAGGTGGGCCAGCGATCGCAAGATCGGGGCGGCCGTGCTAGCCATGCAGGCGTCCGTGAGTGTCCGCGCGTCATCTCTGCCGTTGAGCCGGTTCATGTGCCGAGTCTTGAAAACCACGGCGGCATGGCGAGCCATGTCGATTGCTGGAATAGCCAGAGCGATTTCTCTTTTATCGAGAACGTCAGCGAACGTGAGAACCCCCAACGCGTCATTCAACGCAGAGCGCAAAGCGGCTTCTCCGCGTCGATTTCCCGCGCCTGCTGCCCGGACCGCCTTTCCGACCACTGGGATCGCACGCAACGTCTGATAAGGAAATATCGCGGAGCCATGTTTCTCGTAAAGCGCACGCACTTCGGATAGCGGTCTGCCGGCCGCCAAAGCGCACGCGACGATCGCGCCCGTGCTTGTCCCGACGATCAAGTCAAAGCATTGCCCCACGTCCGTCGCCGCAGAACCTTGCCGGCCCTTGGCAATTCTGTTGACGACCGTGTCGAGATACGCGGCTTGATACACGCCGCGCATGCCGCCCCCGTCCAAACAAAGAACTCGATAGGGCTTTGTCAATTTTCACACCCCTCTTTTGACGACACACGCTCACTGCGCGAAAATAGCAACTGCGAACATTCCCGGCTAGCAGGATCCCTGTCGGACTCCGGCTCTCTCCAACAAAAATCAGCGTGTTTTGTGGGCGCATTCTTTCACGTGTCTCAACAAATTGCGCTTGCCATAGCGTCGTTTGCGCAGGGCAAACCGCTTGATGCCCGCGCCGGGGAATCACGACAAAACCAAGTCCAACTCTTGGAGGCGGTGAGCCATCGCGCTGACCGACAACCCGAAATGATCAGCGAGGGACGGAAAGCGACGTCCGTTGAATGAGCGGGCGCTGGCGACAGCGGCGGCAAAATCACCGGAGCCTGTGGTCGCCCGCATTAGCTCATGCGCCTTCGCTCCTTTGAGGTGGAATGCAACATTGTCGTCGAGCATCAGCGGCGCGCGCCCGAAGCGAACCGAAAAGGCTTCAAGAGTGAGCCGGCGCGACGCCAGGAAACACGCAGCGAAGTAATCTGCCTCGCGTTCAATAGGCGGTCGGAGTTTTCCTGGCGATTGTGAAGTCAGCGGCCTGTCGCGATGAAAATGTTCTCCCGGGTGCAACAGATGGTGCCCAATTTCGTGTGCACCAGTGAATCGTGTCGATTTGTCTCCGAAGCGTGTCGCAACGCTGACAATTCCCCGCCGACGATCCAAAATTCCAGCAACCGCGTAAGTCGTTCCATCAACGCGAAAGGCTCCGAGGTTGGTTCTATACTCATAATCAATATCGAGCACACGTGCCGCGATGTCCGGCGCGCACATTTTTGCCGGCTCAGGTTCTCCGAACGGAAAGAGCAGCTTGCGCTTATGCCAAATTTCGTAGTGAAGCCTTCTCGCTTCCTGCTCTATTTTTTCGTGGTCCATGGAAGACCTCGCGCATTGTGTGGTTTTGCAAATCTACCACATGTAGTGGCTTTTGCAACAACATGATCAACATCTTGTGCATGCTGATCGACGCAGAATTTTGCCGTCGAAGGGATTGACCGCGGAATCAAGCTCGGCAGCCTGCCTCAAAAACAATCTTAAATCTCGACGCCGAATAGCGGGGCTAGCAGGGTAATCTGGAGAGAAACTGCCGAATTCGACAGCGTCGATTGCTACGGGCGCGTGGCGTGCCCCCAAATAGTGACGCTTCGCCGGCACTGGCGCGCTCGCCCGCTGCCACGCTCAGGCCCGGCGTGCCGGCCGATTTTTTTGAAGCCGCCGGTGTGGAAAATTCTCGAACCGCCAGCGACCCCGCCCAATTTCGAAACCGATAATTCCAATTTTTCAAATGCCCGCGTCAGGCCCCTTATCTCTCGTGAAGAGATCGAACGGGGCATGATCCGAAAACCGGCAACTGCCGGCTTCTTAATGCCACGAATCTTCTCGACCGCCCCGCCTCCTCCCAAAAAAGAGGAGCAAAGAAGCTTCCGGCCGAACTCTCCCTTGATCAAAACCGGAGCTTTTCGCCATGACTTCTTTCTTCGCTTGCCCGTTTAACTTCGACGCCGCCGGCTCTTGTTTTCAACCTTTAGACGAGTTCTTGCTGGGCAAACTTGTCGAAAAAATCGACATCGAATTCGCTCAAAGCAAGGAGTGCAACGCGCGCCTCTTCGCACGGATCAGACCGGGGGGAGCATCTGCAAAAGGTGGTGCAACGGCTCCGAAAATTGAATCATTCCGGCGACGATCGTCACGGAGTTGGCGATGTTCGCAAGCGCGTCCGTCACCCTCTTGCCGACCTCCGTGTCGCGCAAGGCGTGATTGTATTCTTGGTCAAAAGCCAAGTTTCCAATTGCCATGTTGGCCGCGTCAAGAACCGGAAAAATCCCCGTGATGAAGTATTCATCGAAACTGTCTATGAGCCGCCCGAGATAGCGCGCGATCGTAAGCCGAACCTCCTCTGGAAGCTCGATTGACGCAACCACTTCTTTTCGCAACTCCACAAGCCTGTCGCGTTGAGCGGCCAGATTGTCGCTGGCGACGGTCCTGAATTTCTCTCTTTCTTCGAGCAGGCTGGCGGCGAAGCCAATTGCAACGATCGAATCATCCGTGATCTGGCTGGTAAAAGCAGACCAATCGCCGTTCATATTCTGTTGTGAGAAGCCGGCGCATATCTGACTGCGCAATTTTTGGATTGGCGGGACATGTCGAGGAAACGCTTCTTCAACTACATCAACCACTTCGCGCGACAGATTGAGCGCTTTCGCCATCCGGTTTAGTAGCGCTGCCTCATCGGTGGTTTTCAACACCTTCTGCCAAGCCGCTCGGCAGTTCTCGTTTGGTGGGATCGCCTTGCACTCCTGAAGGATAACCAATAGGCGATTGGCTGGGTTGTCGGCGACATTTTGGGTCATTTGGATGATCGTTAGCGCGACTAGTTGGGGTGTGTTAGCCGACTATTATAAAAACAGTGAGGTGATCCGATAAGACTGAATTGGAACGGTCGCCGGATTGAGATGTCAATCGGCTAAAGATGGCGCCCGGTCGGAACGGGTTTTGCCTTCGAGATTGCGCACGCTAATGAGCCTTCTGACCTGTTTCATAACGTTAGGCCTTCGCGGCACACCGACGAAGCGAGAAGAGTCTTTCGAGGGTAAGCCCGGAACCCAGCCGTCGCTCAATTTTCTCGAAAGCTCGAACGACAACGTCGAGGCGCGTCTCTCTCAATTGACGGTCGTGTTCATTCACCACGTCTGTAATCGCAGAGAGCTCGCCCGCATCAAGCCCCCAGCTGTTCAAATCGGCTGAGGAAAGGGTTCCGAAGAGCGCGGCTTCGGCGGCTTGAAGCGCCTCCTCTTCGATCTCGCCATGGCCGGCTGCGGCGATGAGGCCCGTCAGGGCGACGGCCTGCGCCAGGCATCGCAACGTGGCCGCGTCGCCTTGGCCGGCGCGCGCGACTTCCAAGGCCATCCTGACTTGAACAGCGATTTGCGCGACCGAGTCGCGGTCGAGCGGAAGGTAGAGAACCTTTTTGTGTCTCGCCGCCTTCGCGACGCTGCGGATGGGCTTGCGCGATTTCGATTTGGGCATGACGGTTACGGTGTTTGCGGCTATCGGCGCGAGCCGCAATGCGTTTTGGGCTGGCGGCGACGTCGCGACAAAAAGTCGACGTCGCGCCGGTTCTCTTGGACAGCTTTCGCGCCGACCAAAGTCGCGGTAGCATCGCGGCTGAACGCAAGCGGCGAGCCAGCCAAGGCCCAGCCCCACGCGCAATCTCGCGAATCTTCCAATGAAAAACAAGAACGCGCCGGGCGAAGGGCCGCCCAAGGACCCCGCTTTTGAAGCGGAGACGGACGCGCTCGCGCAGCTTGTCGACGCCATCTTCCGCCGGATGCCGCAGGCGCTCGCGGCCGTCGTCGCTTCGCCCGCAAGCGGGCCCTGGCGCGCAATCGCCGCTCGGGGCCGCCAAGAATCTTCTTTCGCCGCCGGGCAGAGCTTGGAGCAGCCCGAGAACGCGTGGATGCGCGAGCTCGGCGAGCCTGCGATCGACCCGCCGCCGCCGGAAAACGGCGCGCTTCGGCTACGCCAGCCCATCACGCTGCGCGACGGAAGCTTTTTCGGCAACCTGTGCCTTGTGGCCTCTCGCGCAGATTCGGTCGCCGACGCCGGGCTTCGCGACGCGGCGGGAGTCTTCGCGGAGCTCGCGGCTCTTTTGATCGCGCAATCGCGGCGCAGCGCGGAAGCGGAGGCGAGGTTGGGCAACGAGGCGGCCGCCGCCGAGCAGCGGGAGCGCTTTGTCGCCGTCCTCGCGCATGATCTGCGCACTCCGTTGTCCACCGTGCGCGCCTTGGGCGAGACTCTCTCGATCGCGCCCGAGCGCGCGAACTTGCCCCGGATCGCGAAAATTCTCTTGGCCGCTGTCGCGCGCATGGCTTCGCTAATCGACGGCGTGCTGGATTTGGCGCGGGCTCGGCTCGGCGGCGGAATCACGATGCGCTGGCAAAGCTGCCCGGATCTCGCCGAGCGGCTTTCGCAGGTCGTCGAAGAAGTCAGGGAGGCGCGTCCCGGCCAACAGATCGACAGCCAAATCCGCATTGCTCGCGCAATTGACTGCGACCCGACGCGATTGCAGCAGCTTCTCGGCAATTTGCTGGACAACGCTCTGACGCACGGCGCCAGAGATCGCCCTGTTTCGATCGTCGCCGAAACAAGCGAATCGGAGCTTGAAATTCGCGTCGCGAACGAGGGCGCAGAGTTGGACCAGGAGACGCGCGAGCGAATTTTCGAGCCGTTCTGGCGGCCCAAAGGCGCGAAGCGCCCAGACGGCTTGGGGCTCGGGCTGTTCATCGTCGAACACATCGCGACTCGGCATGGCGGCTCCATCCGCGTGGACTCAAAAGACGGGTCCACGATTTTCGTGTTCTCGATGCCCGTCTCGCGAGCCTAAGCGTTTCGCGTCTCGCCCAGCCGCGCGGACTCCGAGTGGAGCGCCACGGTTATTTTCCGGCCACAGCGGCTTGCTTCCACCCTCGGCGCGCCTTGGCCCATTCTCGGGCGTCGGGACAAACGAGATCAATGATGGCGACCAGCTCGGGCGGCGAGATCGGCTTGCCGGCGAAGGCGTCGAAGCCGACGGAAATCGCTTCCGCGCGAATTTCCGACGCGTCCAAGGCTGTGTGGGCGATCAGAGCCGCGTCATGGCGAAGAAGCGAGCGCATGCGCCGGCCGATTTCAATTCCGTGCACGTCGGGCAGGGAGATGTCCAAGATGACGACGTGGGGCCGCCACGACTCGAAGAGCCGCAGCGCTTGCTCTCCGTTGAACGCGCTGCGCGCCTCGAAACATTTGAGCTCCAAGACGGCCACGAGGCTTTCGGCGATGTCTTCATAATCGTCGACCACCAGCACGCGACGCCTGTCGATCGCGGGGCGAGTTTCGCTTGACCACCTTTCAAAGCGGCCGATCACTTTCACCTGCGCGTCCATGGCGATTCCTCTTTCGGGCCGCTCGGGAATCGCTCGGCAAGATGGGCTCAGATCGCAACAACTGGGCCGCATTGTGTCCCGATTTTGTCGGGCGCGCCACAGAAAACGTTTGCGCGACGCAGGGCCCGCGACGCATAGGAGAGCCGCGAGTTCCGTTGGCGAAAGGCTTGCGCAGGGTAAGGGTTAGGCGTCGCGGCTCGCGACAATTTCGTCGATCACGCCCTTGGCCGCCTCCACCGCCTCGATCGCCGCGCCGAAGGTTTGAAACTTTTGCGCGCCGGAGCAGCCCGCGGCGGCTAGCCGGTTTTCAAGGCCCGCCGCTTCGCTGGCGCGGCCGCCTTCGACAAGAAGAGAGAACGAGCCGGCCTTGTTGGGCGAGACGCGAATCAAAAAGCCGTGGCGGGCTTCGCGGTATTCGATCGACGAAGCCGCTTGGTCGGAGACGCCGCCAGCCTGAGGCCGAGACTCCATTCCCGGCGCCTGTTCGGCCGCGTGTTCTTGGCTCAAAGGACGAGCGCGCCGAAGCAGGCGGGCTGCGGCGCGCCAAAAAGCAGTGGAGCACATGGTTCTCTCTTTTCTTTTTAATTGGTCGGTGAAATTTCTGGCGCCAAAAAATCCCCGCGGCGCGCTCTTAATGCTCTCGCGAAACGCGCCCGCGAGAAAGTGTGTTTTCGCACCCGAGTCGGCGACTAGAGCCAACGCTCAAACGCGCAAGGGGAGCGCAAAGACGCGCGAGTCGAGTCGCGCCGATTAAAGAAGCCGCCGCGCTTGCCGACCCACTTAATGAATGCGCGCGCTTCCTCCATGCCCGAGCCATCGAAACCCATTCAACGAACATGAACGAGTCGAACTTTGATCTGCCGGCGCTGCTCGCCGAGCTTCGCGACGCCCGCGCATTCGCGGAGCATTCCGCGCGCGACCTTCGCGCGGCGGAGCTGAAAATTGAGAATCTGCGGAACGAAGCGCTCGCTGCGCTTCGAGTGGCCAAGGAGCGCTCTTCGCCCAGCGCGCAGCGCGAGGAAGTTGGAAGAGGCGGTCAAACGCCTCGTTTTGCCGCGGTTTCAATCAGCGTCCGCAGCCCTTCGCGAGTGCGCGCGGGCGGCGGAAAACTTGAGTCGGTCGTCCAAGACGCGGACGCGAGCGGCCAGCGGTCCGGCGCGGCGGAGGCGGCGAGGCTCTTGCGAAATCACGCGGAATCGCTCGGGGCATTGCGCCAGCTCGCGCAGGCGGCGGCGAGGAACAATCGGGAGACGATCGCAAGTTTGCTCGAAGCTCGCGCAGCGGCCGCTCTAATGTGAGTCGTCGGTTTGCTTGACTCGTCGTTCTTTTTTGTCTCTTTTATTGCTATACACCCGACGCACCTTTTTTAGGTGGTTTTTAGATGGTTCGCAAAATCGCGAAACTGGGCAAAACATCGGGAACTCAAAGCCGCATTGAACCAAGAACCGCGCCGACATTTCCCGCGTCGTCGATTGGATGAGCGTCAACAATCCAGCTGCTTGATTGCGCGCTTTTGCAAACGAAGCCAAGCGTCTTTTCCGCGTCAAGCCGCGAAAACGGGTTCGAGTCAGGGACCGAATCGAAGCGAGCAGCGGACTCGAGGCGATGTCTACGATCAATTTTGACGTTGTCGACCGCCGTCAATTCACATGAGAAAACCATCGACACGAGGCCGTCGCTCGCCCGCGATTTTGCTTTCCAAGTCGCCCGAACGATGGCTGCTCGGCTGATGGAAATGTTTAGTCGAGCCGCTTCCTGCGCCAGCCATTCGGTAATAGGCAGGGTCAATTCGCCGACGGTGTCGAGCGCCGCCTCGTCATCGCCAGCGTCGACCGCGGCTTCGATCACGGCGCGCATTTTTCCAACTTGCGCGGCGATAAGGGCGAGCGACCCGTCCAGTCGCTCGACGCGGCGAGCGATCTCGCTCTCGGTCAATTTCAACGACCCGACGAGCTTCTCTTCTAGGCGAACAAGCTCTTGGCCGGCGTCGGAGGTTGCGAACTCGCCAATACGAGGGACGAAGAGTGGCGAGCTTGCCAGTTCAATCGCTTTGTCGATTGCTTCTTTTGGACCCGCTCCGGGGGCCATTTGCGCGGCGACCTGTCGAAGCCGGGCCTTGCGAACGCCAGCCAGCCAGACGCTGATCTGAGCGCGATCCCATCGGAGGTCGTTGTCATTTTGGGCCATGGCCATTTGTTCCCTCTTCGTTTTATCTTGCGCCCTCGTTGCGGATTCGAATTTTGCTCGGGACGGGTCGCGGCAATAAGTTGCGTTGCGCCGTGTCACCGGGAGCCGAAAAGTCATCTCCGTTGTTGCGCTTCCATATCTCCTTCAAGCCGGCGGGCACGGGATTGGAAGATTCGTCGAAGGGCGCCGCGTGACCTGGCCGAAGGCGCCAAACTATCGCGAGACAACTGGGAGCAGGGGTCGCGTTTCGCTGCTTTACCCACCGCGCGCGAAGGCGCTGGGTCGTTCGCCGCGAGACGCCTGTCTGTTTCTGTTGCACGGAAAGGCGATGCGTCGGGGGAGAGGAGGTAGTCGAGCGTGGACCCTTTTGAACGACTGCGCGACATGCGCCGGGCGAGCGCTTCGATCAATTGTTCGCGCGTCGGCGCGGCCAACGCTTCGGACTGGTGCGCCTCTGGATCGACCGGCGCGATTGCCGACTGATCGACAATGAACGTTGTCGCGAAGCGCGACCGACTGGCTGCGACGTATGTCCACTCCCGGTCTGCCGATGGCTCAGCAAGCGCGACGACGCTGTCAAAAGTTCTGCCTTGCGCCTTATTGTTTGTGAGGCAAAACGCGAGGTCGAATCGACCGAACGACGCTGGAACAGCAATCGTCTTTTCTCCGCGCGGGTTGGCGTCGTCCAGCTCGGCGATCAGGACGCTCCCAGAGATTGCGGAATGGATGCGACAGATCGTGGCCGTCGCGCCGTTCGCGACGCCGAGCTCGCGATCGTTTTGGGTGAACACGATGCGATCGCCTGGCGCGAATCGCTTGGTCTCCATGCAACCGTCTCGGCGCGTTATAGCGATGTCTAATCCGGCCGCGTCGCGAACCACACCTTTCGACACCAGCGCCGCTCGCGCTCTTCGATTCAGCTCGGCGACATTGGCGCGGGTGGCGGCGATCATGGTTTTCGCCCGCAACTCCGTCTTGTCGGTCGCCCAGCGCTCGACCACGGACGACATGGCCGACTCCAAGCCGTCAGACAGCAGCAGTCGCCCGTGGGCGTCGAGCATGCGCAGAGCGGGGAGCGCTTGCCCGCGCGCAAAGAGTTCAACCGCGCTTCTAAGCCATTCATGGTCAAAGCGAGCGCGCCACGCTGAAAATCCCTGCCGCAGCTTTGCATCCCGCTCGCAGAAATGCGCGATCGCTTGCATCTTCGCTTCGTCCGGAAGTGATCGAAGAGCGCTCAGTTGGTTGCGAATGACTGCGTTTTTGCGCCCAAGCTGCGCGTGAAGCCAATCCAACATTGGGGCGAAATCTGTGCGTTGCCGCCGAATCTCCGACAGATCCGCTGCGCCGTGCTCGCGCACGAGCGCGCGGAAGATGCCGCCGGCCTCGATCGGTTGCAGTTGTTTTGGGTCTCCGACGGCGACGAGTTTTGCGCCCGCCGCGAGCGCCGCGTCTTGCAGCAACCCGAACTCGCGCGAGCCGACCATTCCGGCTTCGTCCAAAACAAGAATGGACTTCGCCGACAACATTCCCGGATTGTTTCGCAGCGAAAGCAACAAGCTGGCGATGGTCCGCGAGTCGATGCCGCATTCGCGCGCAAGATTTTGGGCGGCGGCGGCCGACTGGCAACAGCCGAGGACAGAGAAACCTGCGGTCGCGTAGGCGGCGGACAACGCTCGCAACAGCGTCGTCTTTCCTGCGCCGGCCCAACCTTCCACGAACGCGTGGTCGCCGGTTTGCGTGGCGATATGCAGAGCCGCCGCTCGCTGTTCATCGAGGGCGACAGGCACGCCGAGCGTTCGCGCAAGGTCGGTTTCAAGCGCGTTGAACTGATCCGAGACAAGGCTCGCATCGATTCGATGGCGAAGATCGGCTCGGCCCTCTCGCACGCGCGCTGTGATGTTGCCCTCCAATTGAATCGTTGCGCGGGAAGTGAAGACAGGCGTCAAAAGTTCGGTTCGCCCGAGCGGCACGACATGCTCAGAGGCCAAGAAACGGTTCAATTCAGAAAGGCACTCCGTGGCCGACCATCGCCCCATCGCCCTTTCGCATATCGCGGCGAGGGCTTCTTGCGGAGTCGCGCAGGACTGCGAGAGCGTCAAGCTTGCCAACAATTCCTGATGGTCGATCGAAAACGGCGCTGCGGCGGGTTCGTCCAAGCCAAGCTCGGCGCCCGCGCCGTCGGCAAAGGATTGATTTCTTTCATAATCGGCAACCGCCATTCGCATGGCGTCGACGCGCGACGGCGTGAGGCCTAGCGCCGCCGTCATCCGAGAGAATTTTTCGAGCAACTCGGGCAGAGGAGGCTCACGCTTCGCCGCGCGGGTGTTGAGCGCCGCTACGTCCCGCGCCGCGCTGACCGAGCCAGCCCCGCCGGCTCGGCTGACATGCTCATTGATCTCTCGGCTTCGCGTCGACAGCGCCGCGCGCTGAGCGTCGCTGACCCCGCGGAGTTTAAAGTATGGGCCGTCCGGCTCAACGGCGAACCCAAGTGCCGCAAGCCGGCAAGCGAGCTCGACGCGGAAGAGCGCGCCCGTCGCCATTTTTCGTTCAAACTGAGGGCTTTGCTCCAATGCGCTCCATTCGTTTGACCCCGCTCGCTTCCCGGCGTTGAAGACGAACGCGTGGCAATGCAGTTGAGGGTCACCGGAGCGACTAGAGAAATGCGTGTAGCAAACGCCGACCGCAGCGTCCGCCAATTGCTTGTCTCTTCCGCCTTTCCCGTGCCGCGTGACTGACACTTTCTCGGCATATTCCAAGGCGGCGCGCGTGGCGCCGTGAAGGCATTGAAGCAAAGCGTCTCGCGTCTGCGAGTCGGCGGCGGCGAAGACGGCGGAGAAATCTTTCGGCGCGGAAAAGGTCAGGTCCAGCCCCATGACATGCGAGTCGCCCGCGCCTTTCACCAAAGCGTTTCCCGTGATCGGATGGAAGCCGCGAGACAGGCGGTCCACATGCTCCGGTTCGGCCTCTCCGCCGACCCCGAGGAACGTCGCACCGCGGCCCACCCAGAAAGGCGCGGGCCCCATTTCGGCGGATTTGCCGCGCGCGTAGTCGTCAAAATCGCCGCGTTGGCGCGTTGACGGCGCGCCAAGGTAAAAAAGATAGCCGGCGGCGCCTGCCCTGCTCTTTGCTTGGCTTTTCGCGGAGTTGATCTTTGTGATTGAAAGCACAGGCGCCCCCAACTCAGGAAATCCAAAAGTCTTTTGCCGAAGCGCGACTGTGGCAAGCGGCCATCATCAATGGGCCGCTTTATCGAATGGTTCGGAAAAAGCGGCGACGAATCATGGAAGAGTCAAACGCGCAGAAAGCTCTTTCATGGTCGGGTTGACGTATCGGTCGAAGATTTCGGAATACTTGTGCCCTGAAACTTTCATGACGCTTGTCGAGTCGGCCGGGTTGAGAAGCGCCAGACGCGTCACCGCTTCATGGCGCAAATCGTGGAACCGGAAATTAGAGATGCCGGCTTCCTTCACATATCTCACAAAGTTTGCCGAAACAGCCTTCGGGGTTCCCAATGTGTGAAAGACGCGCGGGTCATCGGGGTTCTTGAGGCTCAAGAGTTTTTCGAAAATTTCTCTCGCTGCCGCACCGAAAGGAACGCTTCGCTCGTCAAAAGCTTTGGTGTGGTTCCGGGGAATGATCCAACCGTCGCCATTGGGCGTGAACTCCGTCCACTCAGCCAAGAGCAACTCTTGCAGGCGAGCGCAAGTGTGGCGTGCGAACTCCACCAACAGGACCCAATGGTCGCGGCTTCGCCCTTGGATACGGCTGAGCCTCGCGGCGAGTCTCTGTTCTTCTGCCACGCTCAAACGTCGATTGCGCGCCTGTTCATAGTCCCGCGGGAAATCGTCTGAAATGGTGAACGGGAAGGGCGGGCAGAAAACTCGAAGCGCCGCCGCGCGCCATTCGATGGCTTTCTTCATCAGCGTCATATGCTTTTTGATGGTGCCGTAAGCAAATTGCTTGTGGATGCGGCTCTTCTTGGAGCGCAATTTTAGGATGTAGGCGGCAATCCAATCATTGTTGATCTCGCCAACAGTGATTTCGCCGACCTCTCTGATGACGGTGGGCGCCGAAGACGAGTATTTTTGTTTGGCTCGCGCCCGCTCCATGAACTTGGCGACGACATCGCCAAGCATCTCGACGTCCAAATTCGGGCAGACCGGCGCGAGCGTCGGAGCCGCGCCTGACATCGGAGCCACGGGCGGAATTGCGCGCGGATTCGCGTCCGCGTCGGGCGCGGGCGCGGCGATCTCAGGAGGCGGCTCAGTATTTCGCGCCGGGGCGTTCCAGTGTTTTGGCATCGTCACAGCGAGCACCTTGTTCTCTGTGACAAAGGCGAAAGCCTCTGCTTCCTCGCGAGTGTCAAAGGTCTTGCCGATATGGGGCTCGCCCTTTCTGCGAATCAAGACTTTCCATTTAATTCCGCCCTTGCTTGAAATCGGTTTGATGCTGGCCATCATGGTCTCCTGTGTGAGTTGACATGTCCCCGTCTATTTTTGCTGTCGACGGGCGGCATTCGGACGCCTCGAATTTGGCCTCGGTGCACCAACCTCATACTTTGGTGCAACGAGCCTGTCGGGCAAAAATGTCATCTCGCACAAATCCACGCGACGCAAGGGTTAGCGGGAGGTGGTCAGGGTTTAAATGGCCTCTTCGGGCCGCTTATCGGCTATAAAAACGCGTTTTTGAAAGCTGAATTGTCGCTGTTCGATGGAAAAACGAAAGCGTTGGAACCTTGCGTCTTCTTTTAATGCGGAAATCGAGCGATTCGCGCCGCCAGTCGGTGCAGCGTTGCACCGAGAGCTTGGCCGACAGACGGTCTATCATTGCGGCCGCTTAGACGGAGATGGCTCAAAATCCACCGTCTCAGAAACGCGAGTTTCGGGCTCACCAGCGAGCGCTTTGAAATGTTTTCTCGACGGTCGAATCGGACGGTTCCTGCTGTCGCGTCGAGTTTGTTTTTAAGCGCCGACGAGGCGCATTGCGTCCGATTCCGCTGTTCTCCCCGCAAAACAAAGAGGGAGAACTCGGATTGGAGCGCGCAGCATGGAAAGAACATTGAGCGAACATGCTGAGCGCGACCTCGAAAGGCACGAAGTGAGCCCGCCGTTGACGGCTTCGTCTATGGAGTCGGCGATGGACCTGTTCGCCACGCGATTCGGCGTCCGCTCTGCCTTCGTCAGAGTCGGCGCTTTGTCGCGCATATTGGGCATAGGATCTACGACCATCTACTCGGCGATGCGCTCTGGCTCGTTCTTCCTTCCGCATCGCATGCTGGGCGCCGCTCCGGTGGTCAAGCTTGAGGACCTCGCCGAATGGTATTGCCGGGCCAGCGAAAGGCCGGCGCGCGCTGCCGCTTGCCAATGCGCTGCTGCGCTTGAAGCGATCGAACGCGGACCGTCGAAGGCGCCGCAATGTGCTCGAGAGGCACCGGCCCAGCTGCCAGCGGAAAAAAAGGCTCGGCGCCAAGCGATCATTGAGCAGGCCATGGCCCTGCTGGCTGTGAAAAGGCAAGCGGCCGAGGCCGCGAAGCCATCGAGAGCCTAAATCGGATAACAATGCGAAAAGACGCGAAAACCCTTTGGTTTTCCGCGTCTTGCGCAGGTCCGGGCACGACTCAAAACCCGCGCCTATATTTTCATTCGATCAGAACTCAGTGTTTGAACCCGATTGCTTTGCCGACGGTGCCGGGGTCTTGGCCGCCGTTTTCCGAGGGCGGCCAACGCTTGCCCTCGACGCCGCGCGAGCGGGCGAGCACGTGGCGTTGTCAGCGCGTTCAATCGGCTCGTGGCGGACTCTGGGCCGTTCTCGGCCATGCGAGCGCTCGAACAGCGCGTCTCGCAAAGCCCGCAAGCGCCGATCAACCCTTTTGCGGGCTGAGTCGTAAGCTTTGGCGTCGAGGCAGTGCGCTTGTCGCGTTTCAAGCGGCGATTCTTCAAGCAACATGCCGTCGAAAGCCGCGCGGGCGGCGCGGTCATCGCCCAGCGAGTCGTGAACCGAGTCAATGATCTCGACCATGTTTTCCAAGGCCTCCAAAGATTCGGCCTCGTCCTCGGCTGAAGGCGCCAACTCCTCGAAAATGACAACCGTGGCGCGCGTCTCTTCGCCTTCTCCATCAATCGATTTGACGAGAATGTGCGCGCGCAGGCAACGATCCGCGTGGGCGATGCTCCGCATTGTCATGTTCATGTAGGGCCCGAATTCGATTTGGCTCGGGAAGTTTCTTCGGCCGTCGACCGATCTGGCCAGCGCCTCGTGCAACAGATCGTCGGCCTCGCTGAACGAGGTGCCGATGATGAAGCGTTCTGCCGCCCTTGAAAGGGACTTGCGCTCGTCGGGGCTCAAAGCTTGGAAAGCGGAGAAGATGCGTTGGGCTCTTTTGATTTGATTGTTCATTGTGTGTCCTCGCACGTTGTTGCCGATGTTGTTGTTGAGAAGCGTCGGCGGCGCTTTCTCATTTATTTTTGCTGCGATGCAAAGCCGCTCACGACGCCAGCGGCACTGCAACCCGATGAACGGCACAAATTCCCTTTTGTCAGACCAGACATCCATTTCGTCGCCCTGAATCGCTAAAAGAAATTTGGGGAGAGCGAGAATGGGCTGGAAAAAGAGTTGGAAAAGCGGCGCATCGGGCGCGGGCGCGGCCCCTTCCGTCAAGCTCGCGGATTGGCGCGGCTGGTTGTCGGCCAGCGCGATTCTTGGCTCCGCGGCGGGCTCGGTGGCGCTTTGGGCGGGATGGCGGCCGTTGCTTGGACTGGCCGACCCAAGCGCTTCGCTGGCGTCGCACGCAGCCGGCTGCGCCGAGCTTGCTGCGCATTGGCTTGCGCCAAGCTTGTTCAAGCACGGCGCGAGCGCTTACTCCCATTCGCGTGGAGCGCTGTCCGAGGGCGAGCGAATCGGGCTGATCGTTCGCGGGGCTATCGCGGCCTTTGCAGCTTGCGCTCCCGCTGTTCTTCTCGCCAAACCTTATTTGACCCCGCGAGACCGCTTGCGTCCCATGCGGGGCGGGGAGAGGCTTGAGGGTGACGAGGCGGTCAAAAGGCTGCGCAAGCGATTCGCCGCGCAGTGTCGGGCTCGGCCCGACTACGACATCGCTCCCGGTGTGCCATATCCCGCCGATCAATGGACGCGGCACTGCCTGATGGTGGGCGGAAGCGGCGCCGGAAAATCGACGGTGCTGCGCCCTTTGATCACAAAGATCGTCGAAGCGGGCGAGCAAATGATTTGTTTTGATCCGAAAGGCGAGTTCACCGCCGCGTTCGAAAGTCCGGCGATTCTCGCGCCGTGGGACGAGAGAAGCCTCGCGTGGGACATCGCGGCCGATCTAAGAAACTTGCTCGACGCCCGGCGCTTCGCGATGTCAATGATTCAAGACAGCGCCGACCCCATGTGGTCGAACGCGGCGCGCCAGCTTCTTGTGGGGGTGATCGCGCATCTGCAAGCGACCAGGGGCGAGGATTGGGGCTGGCCCGATTTGGCGGAGGCGGTCGCGCTGCCGCAGCCGGAATTGCTGGCCCTGATGCGGGCGCATCACCCAGAAGCCGCGCGCGCGGTGGAGCGCGCCAGCGTCACAACCACAGGCATCCTGATCAATTTGGCGTCGTTTTGCTCGCCGATATTTGACCTGGCGGCCGCTTGGGGAGAAACGCCAAAAGACCGTCGCGTCGGCTTTGTCGATTGGGCGCAAGGGAAAGCGCGATACCCGCAGATCATTTTGCAAGGGCATGGAGCCTACGCGGACACCACCAAGAGCTTCGCGCAGGGCGTCCTCGGAGTTTTCTCGGCGACGATCAACAGCATCGAGAGTGAGGACGACCCGGACCGCAAGGTGTGGTTCATCGCGGACGAGTTTGGGCAAGCCGGCAAGTTGCCTGTTCGCTCGTTGTTTGAAGTTGGACGATCGCGCGGCGTGCGTTGCGTTGTGGCCTGCCAAGACTTCGCTCAACTCGAAGAGATCTATGGCGACAAAATGCTCAGAGCGTTGGTCGCCATGTGCGGAACCTTGGTTGTGGGCAACACCATGCCGGGGGAGACCGCCGACAAGCTGTGCAAGGCGCTGGGATCGCGCGAAGTCGAGCGAGCCAACATCTCCGCGTCGACGAGCGCGCGAGCCGGCCAACCGGAGTCGCAGACGCTGTCGTTTAGTCGGGACGACATCGATCTCTACAAGCCATCAGAGCTCAGCTCGCGTTTGGGGAAAACGCCAGATGGAACGGGAGTCACGCTTTGTCTGTTCACCCACGGCGACGCCCACGAGATCGTTTGGCCGATCTTTCCCATGCGCGATGTGCGGCCCGCGCATGTCTGCGCGCAATGGCTGAAGCCGACACGCCTTGCGGCGGAACGCAGCGGCGTCGCGACGGGATCGCCAGCGGCGAACGCTTTGCCGCGCGACGCAACGCCTCGTCCAAGCGCTGGGCCAATGGCGGCTGGCCCGGCGAAACCGCCAAGCGTGTCGGGCCACTTTCGGCCATCGCCTGCACGGCCCGCGCAGGCGAGCCTGTCCGATCTTCTCTCGGATGAGCATTGAGAGCTTCAATTTAAATTCCGAGCGCTGCGTCCGGTTTTGCGTTGCTGCCCGCAAGACTTAAGAGGAGACGACAAACAAACGGAGGGCGGATGAGAAACGGACGACAGGGCCGGACGGGGATTATTGGTCGCAGCCGAGAAGGACGGCGAGGCTTGCGATGTTGGATGGCGCAGACGTTGGCAGAGTGCGTCCGCCGAGCGGCGCGCGGCGCAAGGATCATCGCTTCGTCCATCGCCCGTCGTCTTCGCCGCGGCGAAAACGACGATCCGTATCCGCTGCCGGGAGAGGATTTTGGCTACTGGACGCGAACCGCCGGAGAGCGCAAGCGCCAAGGCAGGCGCATCAAGCGCATGATGCGCCAACAAAGACTTGATCTGGCGTTCCAAGACGTCCTAGATTTTTCGCGCTGCGTCGCGCGGGACGTCCTAAGCCTGCTTCGACGCTTGCTCTGACGCTTTGTCGAGGCGCCTATTCAACTCTGTCGGTTTGAAAACGTTCGACAAGCAAGCAAGAGAGCCATCGCCTTGTCCTGCAAAGCGCGAACAGCAAGCTGGCAATGCAAATCGCAATGGCCGCTCCTTTAGAGTTCAGCGGCTGCCTGCCGATTGCGACGTGGCGGGCGCCACCATTCCCTGGGCAGAGTCACGGGGGGGGGGGGGGGGGGGCCCCGGGGGGGGGCGGGGGGGGGCGGGGGGGGGGGGGGGGGGGTTTTTTCCCCCGCGGGGGGGGGGTGATCTTTATCGAGTCTGGCGGCCGCCGTGTTTTTCGCG